>JBFLWN010000001.1:0-170774 GCA_040757555.1 Patescibacteria group bacterium
TTTTGTTTTTGTATCTATATTTTTCTTCATATTTTTTCCAACAACATTCCAATCCGCCAATTGGCGGATTGGAATGTTGTTAATAGGTGTTATTTCTCTTTTTTAGTGTATTAGTGAGCCAGTCGTGTAAAAGTTTTGTGTTTGGAATTACACAATGTCCTCCGATTTTACCGGGCATAAATTTCAACACTGGGCGTACTACATGGGGCATCCCTAATTTTTTGTATCCTCTATTGTATTCTTTATTTGCCCTTGTATAAACCACATCAAAGTCAACTTTATATTTATCACAAATACGCTTTGTTTCTTTTGTATATATAATATTCCACCCATAGTATGTGGTATCGAGAATTTTCAATAACTCAGTCGTTTCTGCTTTGGAAAAAGATTCTGTCGGAATTCCAACCTCCCTAAAGTATTTTTCCGCGATTTTTGCTTTTGGGCCTCCAAAATATTTTACAAATGTCCTCATCCCCCTTTCCAAATGAGGGTGTATCCCCCTTACAGGACTATGGACCGCAATGGTTCCTATTTTTTTTGTTATACCCACTGCAATAGTCGAATGAATAATAACAAGACTCGGTTTATATTCTTTTATGTACTTTTTTGTCACTCCAACAAAATTCTTTATCGGCGGATATGCAATATGAAGTACATCAAATTTGCCTACAATATAGTCATTTTTATCCCGAATAGAGACATCAAATTTTTTCTTTAAAATATTAAAAAGCGCGTTTCCTATCTCCCCTCGTCCAATGATCAAGTGTTTTGTTTTTTTAGACATGGTATGAATGTGTTATTTCATTGTATGCCTCAATAAATCGTCTCGCAACTGATTCCGCAGAAAAATTGTTGTACACAAATTCTTTCCCACGTTGACCTATCTTCTCCGCTTTGTCTTTATTTTCCAGTAAATCAACCACCACGTCTGCGAGAAGCTTTATATCTTTTTCAATCACAATTCCTGCTCCCGCATTTTGTATCTCTTCCGATATTGCCACTCCCTTTGTGATAACCACCGGAAGTCCCACGGCCATTGCCTCAATTGTAGCCATACTAAAACTCTCCGAAAACGATGGGAGTACAAAGACATTACTTTCATGGAGTACAGCTTTCTTCTCTTCTCCCGAGATAAGTCCAGTGAAAATAACTTTCTTATTAATCTTGAGATTTGAGATTTGAGATTTAATTTTTGCTATGTATCCTGCCTCATCCGGACCAGCAATGACTAGCATGGCATTTGATCTTTTTTTCAAAACGTCCGCGAACGCAGGAATGAGCGTATCAAATCCCTTTACCCAGTTTAGTCTCCCAACAAATAATACTATCTCCGAGTCCTCTTTGATTCCCCATTTATTACGGAATAAATTATTTTCCACTGGATCGAGATTTTCGCTTTCAAAGGGATTTGGAATAACTAACGCCCCTTTGAATGGAAGCTTCGTTTCTATATAATCACGCTTCTCGGCTTCACTCGTAAAATGAATCGTCGATGCATTTTTTAATACAAATTTTTCAATAAAATGCGTATATATTATTTTCTTCAAGGACTTACTTCCATACGTCTGTTTCATAAAATTTCCCCGAGGAGAAACAATGAACGGTTTCTTATGTTTTTTTGCATAATACGCGCCAAGCAACGATGCGGAAAGAAATACTGAAGTAATATGGATAAGATCAAAATTCTGAATGTTTTTCTTTAATGCATAAAGCATTGCACTTGAGTATTCCCATGCACGAAATGTAAGGGGAAAATAAAATACTTTTACTCCATCAATATTAATCTCTTTATTCAAGGAAACATCTAATTTTTTATCCCCATCTATATTCGTTGTGTACACCGTGACATCGATACCAAGCCTCACTAACCATTTATTCAAGATGTGCACGCTCACCACAGGGCCCCCATGACTATAGGCGGGAATATAACTTGGAGTAATGTGAAGAATTTTCATGCTTATTTTTTGAAAAGTCCCGACACTTCAAAAACAGCCTCTTCTTTAAGAAGGAACAGAGAGGTAGTGTATATACCAGCCGAAATAACAATATTCACAATAAGATGAATATCAAACATCTTCATTATCACCACACCAACACACATGATAAGGGTGGCCAAAAGTATTTTCTGTGGGTTTGGAAAAAATTTAAAATACCCCATTGTTTTTGCAAATTTATACATTAAAAACGTATAAATGAAAAATGAAAAAACCGTCGCACAAGATGCACCTATCATTCCATAGGGAGGAACCAAAAGAAAATTTAAAATAACATTAGAAATAGCACCTACAAATGGAAATAATACGGTCTTTCGTTGTTTATCATGTGCAAAAACATAATTTGAAAGAATAACCAATGGATATATTGCTAAGATTGAAAATAATAAAATTATAAATGCCACTCCCCCAGATGAATACCCACCTCCAAAAATATATGGAAGAAGTGATGAACCCAAGATTACACCCCCCATAACGATGGGAATACAAAATGCAAACATTATTTTAAATGCACCCTCCACTAAAACCCTTATTTTTTCTTTATCTTCCTGATGTGCAAATCTGGAAAATACCGGAAATGTACTTGTTCCGATAAGTCCCGAAAAAATAGTGAGGATACCAATTATTTTTTGTGCAGCAGAATAAATACCAACCTCAGAAACAGTTCTCCACCATCCAAGCATAATGAGATCTATATTAAATAAAAAGATACTGAGCAATCCAGACACTGCGATTGGCCACGCCGATATCAAAATTGGTTTTACTAACTTGCCAGTGAAATTTTTAATTACCCCGAATCCATACCTCCAAAAAATAATTGATCCGGTAATTATGGTCACTAATAATGACGCAGATGTGTAAGAAATAGCGAGAGAAATCGGTGTTCTCGAATATGTAAGTGCAACAAAACCGAAAATCGTGACCAACACATTCGCCACTGTAACAATCAATGCCTCCCACTCCATTTTTTCTACTCCTCTGAAAAAAGCTATAAAGAAGTCCCGTAAATCATCAGCAATTAACATTATTGCAATGATTGGAAGAAGTGTAATCGCCGCACTTATCTTACTAAATAATGGAGCGACAAATAAAAGTAGGGTTGCGGTTACTATTAATAAACAAATCTCTATCCAAAACCCAGTAGAAAAAATCTGGTCTCGTGATTTTGAATTTTTTGCAATATCACGAGTCATAATCGAATCCACACCAATATTTTTAAACATAATAAAAAAACCGGCCAACCCAAGTGCATATGAAAAAATGCCATACCCCTCCGCACCAAGTGCACGAGCTGAATAAATGGTGATCGCGGCACGGATAATTCTGCTTCCCATCTGACTCACTCCAAGCCACATAAAGTTCTTAAAAACCACTTTTTTTACACTCCCACTCGCAAAAAATATTTCCTTGAGTTTATTTATCATATTTCACAACCAATATTATGCTCTTATAAACTTATATGCTTTATATAATACCCTTAATAGTGGTCGAGGTACTAAAAAAAGTGGAAGCGCAATCCAAAATTCGGGGTAACTCCAATATAATCTAGTCATCTTCCATATTTTTGGGGAATAATTTGCAAAACCAGTTTTAAGACCTAATGAGCGTTCCACAATGACAGCCCTCCAAATACGCCCAAATTGATCAGCTAATCCTCTCCGAAAAGATTTATGGTTAAATTTGTCTCTAAACTCTTGAGCAATAATACGATAATTTATTGCATGTACTTCAAAAGAATCATACCACCGCACTTCTCCTGGGGGTTTAGAATAACTAAGAAGACACGCTTTTTGAACAAAGCAAGCTTCTTTATTTTGAGAAATCACATATAAGACTAAATAATATCCCGTGAGGGTTGTTCCTATAAACTTTTTAGCCTCACCAATGCCTTTTATTGTATCTTCTCTTTTCAAGATGGTCGCCGACGGAAAACCAAGAAGCCCAACGTTTATTTCAAATATTTCACTACCATTTTTAAAAAATTTATCACCGCCTAAATTTAATCCTAAATCTTTTTCATTTGTGATATTTTGTGAATTTAACCAAATAAAAGAAAGTGCTGGATATTTTCTTATGTAAGAAATCACACGCGCTACAGCATCATTTGCCATAATATCATCTCCGTACCACCAAATATATTTTCCTCTTGCCTCTTCCGTTAAAAAGAGAAGAGCCTTATCATACCCCCCAGTTTTACTTTTTTCTCCCTTAAAATAGCGAACTGAAATAGGAAGACGGTTTATATACTCTTTTACAATATTCTCGGTCTCATTGTTTGAACTGTCATCGCGAATAATTATTTCTATATCAGAAGTAAGTTGTTTGATTATACTTTCGAAAAAAGCCCGAACAGAATTCGGCTGGTTATACGTCGGCAAACAAATACTTAAGATTGGATCGTTATTCATTCTTTATTTTTTCCTCTTTTCAAAAAACTCATGAATCGTTTTAACGATGTAACGAATTTCTTTTGTTTTTAAATATGGATGACTTCCAATATAAAAACCGTTTTTATTTATCCAACGAGCCACTGGAAAATGCAACTCCAAATTCTTATCAAAAAGCTTTTTGTATATTGGCTGATTAATAAGTGGGACCATTTCACGGGTCTCAATATTTCTCGATTCGAGAAAATTCACCAAATTCTTTTTTGGTATATTTTTTAACACGATCGGATACATCATAAAATTATTATCTCTATCAGATAAAATAGAGGGTAATTGAATATAATCCTTAAGATCACTCAAGTGTTTTGTATAGTAGGCTGCTATTTTTCTCCGCTTTTGTATATTTTCTTTTCGGCCCTCAAATTGAGCAACACCCAGCGCTGCCTCGAGTTCCGTTCCCCTCATACTGTGTCCAAGTCGTACAAACGAAAATCTCTTCGAAACAACCATCTCTAGTTTTCTAGATGACAAGCCTTTATCAGCGTCTATATTTAGATATATTGAATCCCTCCCATGATTCATAAAACTGCGCATAAGGATTGCTAACTCAGGGTCATTGGTCAATGCAAGTCCACCAACACCCGTAACCAAAAAATGAGCGATGTATGTGGAGAAACAACCAATGTCACCAAATGAACCAACTTTTTTTCCCCTATATTTCGCAAACATGCACTCGCATGAATCTTCAATAACCCTTAAATTGTGCTTACGAGCAATTTTCATTATTGGATCCATATCCGCGGGCATTCCAAAAAGATGCACCGGAAGAATTACTCTCGTGCGCTTAGTAATCGCCGCTTCTATTTTTGATGGGTCGATATTGTACGTCTTTGGGTCTACATCAACGAACACGGGCTTCATATTGTTAAAAAGAACTATATTTGAAGTTGCAACAAAAGTTACCGCAGGAACTATTACTTCATCTCCATCTTTCCATCCATATTTTTCTTTCATCGCTGCAAGCGCCATATGGAGGGCACTTGTCCCACTATTCGAAAAGACCGCAAATTTTGAATCGTGTTCTTTTGCAAAAATATCTTCAAATTTCTTACTCCACGGACCATAAGAAAGCCGGTGACTTTTTAATACCTCACCAATATACTTTCTCTCCCTGTTACCAAAATGAAATCCCGCAGAACCTATCTGATAATTGGGTATAAAGTCTTTTGCCATGTAGTCCTACACTACCAAAAAAAACCTCAATTTTCAATTATTTTTTGATTATTAATAAACCAATCAATTGTGTTTTTTAAACCTTCTTCAAAGGTTGTTTTTGCCTTAAATCCAAATTCTCTCTCTGCCTTACTTATATCCAACATACGTCGATGTTGTCCCCCAATCTTTGTTATATCCCATCGTATTTCTCCATTAAAATTCATAAGGCGACAAATCATTGTTGCCAACTCCTTTATTGGAATTTCACGTCCCGCCCCAAGATTTACTGGTTCCGATTTATCATATTTTTCAGTAGCAAACACTATTCCTTCCGCCGCGTCCTCAACATACAAAAATTCTCTACTTGCAGTTCCATCGCCCCACACCTCTATAAAATTCTTTCCTTCTTTTTTTGCTTCATACACCCTCCTTATGAGAGCTGGGATCGCGTGTGAAGACTTTGGATCAAAATCATCTCCTGGACCATAAAGATTGATCATTAAAAAATGTATCGCATTAAATTTATACTGAGCGGCATACGCTTGAGATGCAACCAACATCATTCTTTTAGAAAGACCATAGGGCGCTGTAATCTCTGACGGATATCCATTCCATAAATCTTTCTCATTGAATGGGATTGGAGCCGAATCAGGATATTCACACACACTCCCAGATCCAACAAATTTACTAACACCGGCTCTATAAGCTGAATCAATTAGATTAAGACCCATTATCGCATTCTCATAAAAAAACTCAGCTTGTCGTCCAACGTGATACCACAACCCCCCAACTTTTGCCGCAAGATGAATTACTACATCTTGCCCCTTAACCACATAATCACAAACTTCTTTCTTTCTTAAATCATATTCATTCGAACGAGGTATAAAAATATTTTCAGGTAAAACTCCGCGTCCAATTAATTTCTTATAAACTTCCTTACCTAAAAACCCAGCCCCACCCGTCAAAACTATTTTTTTATTTTTAAGATCCATAAAATTAAAAACTTTTTATTTCCTTGCAACAATATATCCTTGTTCCATTTGTTTCCAACCCTCTGGATGATTATCTATATATTTAGAAATATTTTCGCAAATATTTACCTTAAATCCCGCACCTACTAACTTCTCAACTAAATCTCTTGTTCCGTAATGGTACTCAATAAATATTTCATCAAATACAGAAATGGTACCCATATCAGCATTTTCAAAAATTTCATATTCATATCCATCCACATCTACCTTTAGTATGCCCCCAAAAATCTTGTGTTCATTAATGATTTTCTCCAACGATTTCATTGGAATTTTTCCCAATTCTCTTTGATCTTCTATTGACATTAAGGCGCCTAATCCGCCAAATTTAACAGGTTCGGTTTTTCCTACCCCACATAATTCTACCTTACACTTATTTTTTAAATTATTAAGTTCAATGTTTTCTACACACATATCATAATACCTCTTGTTTATTTCATATCCGTAAACATTTCTTGCTCCAAAAAGTCCAAAATACACAGTAGTGTCACCAAGAGCTGTTCCTATATCAATCACATCTTTCCCCTCAATGTTTAACTTTGAATATGCATCCCTCGCAAATACCTCAGATAGAACCAATGAATGTTCTGTGCTACAATTCATTTTTATTTTTTTTCCCTTACATTTGATAGTGGTAATTCCACCTTTATCTATCCACCCAAAAGGAAAATACCTAAAAAAAGATATATACATCTGATAGTCTTTCCAATTTTTTATCTTGTTTCCAAATAATAACATAATTAGTATTTGAGGAAAAAATAACAAATTCTTTCCAAGAAATTTCAATTTATTAATCATTGGTTTTTTTATATTAACCTTAAGTCTTCTTCCACCATCATCTCAACTAATTCCTTAAATCTCACTTTTGGAACCCATCCTAATTGTTTCTTCGCTTTATTTATATCAGCACACAATTCCAACTCCTTGGGACGTACAAAATCTGGATCAATTTTTATATATTCTTTCCAATTTAAACCAACAAAACCAAATGCAAAATCTAGAAAATCCCGAACAGAATGTGTTTCTCCAGTTCCAATAATATAATCTTCTGGTTTTTCCTGTTGCAGCATCATCCACATCGCCCCTACATAATCTCTGGCAAACCCCCAATCACGTCGAGCATCTAAATCTCCAAGTCTTAATTCTTGCAAGGAACCCTTCTTTATTTCTGCAACTGCCTTAGAAATCTTTCTGGTTAAAAATTCTACGTCGCGCCGTGGTGATTCATGATTAAACAAAAACCCCGAACACGCGAACAACCCCTCCTGCTCACGAAACATTCGCACAAGATTTACACCCGCTGTTTTTGTTATCCCATAAAGCGAAGTGGGATACATTGGCGTTAATTCGTTTTGTGGGGTTTCTATTCCCCCAACAAAAACCCTACTTGAACTCGCAAAAAACAAGCGAGTTTTTAATTTATTATCCTTTATACATGAGAGGGTGTAATATAGGCTATCCACATTTGTACTAAAAATCGATTTATAGTTCTCACGTGTATTTTTGACCTCATGTTGTGAAGCTAAATGATATATTTCTTCAGGATTAACCTCAAAGATTATTTTTTCAATTGATTCACATTCATCAATTTTTCCTGAGTGTAAAACAATTTGGTCTAGGATATGTTGAATACGCCATAATTTATCATTATTTTCTTCATATTGAATAATACCGTGCACTTCATATCCTTTTTCAAGGAGAAATTCTGCTAAATATGACCCATCTTGACCGGAAATTCCCGTAATTAATGCTTTCTTCATTGATTATTTTTTCTCTTCCCACCATCGACATTCTGGCGCCCATTTCTCCATTTGTTTATAAGTCAAAGTAAGTCCCTCCTTTAAAGAGTGGGTTGGCTTCCACCCGGTAAGCCTACTAATTAATGAAATATCACACCTAAAATTCATTGGTCCGGAAACATTCTTTTCTAAATCTTTCACCTCCTTACCTGAAATTTCTTCTAAAATCTTAGTAATTTCTCCAATACTTACCGCCTCCCCCGTCCCAAGATTTACTGGCCCCACATAGTCGGTTTCCATTAGTCTCACAATTGCTTCAGCCGCATCGTCGAGATAAAGAAAATCTCTTATCGGCTTTTTACTCCATACTGAAACTTCATTTGGAGAAAGAAGATTCTGAATAAGTGTGGGGACAAGATCGGGACGAACCAATTTTGTTGGACCATAAATATTCGTAAATCTAACTATAATTGAAGGAATTTTATCTTTATAAAATTTAACAATCTCCTCTGAAAGATATTTACTAAATACGTAATCATTTATATACGGATTAATCGGCTGTGATTCATCTACTGGGAGTTTCATTTTGTCTTCGTCATATAAAAGAATGGTCGTAAAACAAACAACTTTTTTTAACTTTCTTTTTGCAAAATACGAAAATGCCTTTTTAAGAGGAATGACGTTATAATCAAAACCCATTGTGGGGTGATTATTTATAAGATGATGGTTAGAGCTCCCAATAAGGAAAATAACCTTGTCAAAATCAACTGAATCTAAAATACTTAATTCATCGAGAGAATTAAGTTGAATGTGCTTATTTTTTATATACGAGGGTGGAACGTTTCGTCCAACAGAAATAATTTCTGGATATTTTTCTAAAATAATTGGGCCTAAGAAACCGCTTCCCCCAAAAAGAATAGTTTTAGATCCGTTCATATAAAATCAACTCTCAATAATATCAAACTCCGGAAGAGGAACAATAAATTTACCTCCTTTTTTTAAATATTCCACCTCTCGATCTTTAAATTCATTAATAAAATGCCACGGGAGAACCAAAAAATAATCGGGTTTTTCGCTCCGCGCTTGCTCTTCAGAGATAATAGGAATATTTGTCCCAACTGTCTTTTTTCCCCACTTGTCGGGATTGCGATCGGCTATTGCGACAATTTTTGTATGATCGAGATCAAAATACTGCAAGAGCGTGTTCCCCTTTGTTGAGGCCCCATATCCATAAATCTTCTTTCCGTTTTCAATTTCCTGATTCACAAACTTCTTTACTTTGTCGCGTATCACATTTATCCTCTCCACAAACGCATCATATGAGGCACGATTATTTACCCCTATCTGCTTCTCTTGTTCTCTAAAATCCCTAACCCTCTCTTCCATTTTCTTGTCTATATGAAAATCCTCCCCTCTTCCCTTTCTGCGAATATAGAAACGCAAACTACCTTCATTTATCGGACGGTATTCGGCATCAAAAACCTCAAGATCATGACGAGCGAGTAAATTTTCAAGTGAAAACATTGAATAATACTCTAAATGTTCGTGGCAAATTCCATCAAACGCATTTCGTTCCAAAAATGACGGCAGATAGAGCATCTGGATAATAATAAGTCCATCCTCATCAAGACACTTCACCATGTCGGCGACAAATGAGTTTGGACCGTCTAGGTCGTAAAACATTGCAATTGCAGTGATCACTTTTGCCTTTTTCTTTCCATATTCTTTCTGCCACGCCTCATAATTGAAAAAATCAGTAATTACTTTAGTGACCCCCTCCAATCCATATTTTTCTACAAGATTTTTTGCGGGTTCAAATCCAATTGTTTTTATTTCCTTGTTCTTATAAAACCTTAAAAGCGTACTATCATTTGATCCTATATCAATAACATAGTCTCCAGACGCAAGTGGGATAATGGACTCAACTTTATTCACCACATCAGTGAGTTCATCATTCATCGTTTTATTGATGCCGGAACGATACCAATAATTCCGATACATCGCTTCATGGGAAACAGTGTGCTTTGTTTGTAAAAGTCCACACCCTCCCTTCGTTGGATCACAAAAAACAAGCTCAAGGGGCGCCCTTGCATCATCGGCGGTATTATCTTTTAAATCCAAAAAATCAGAAACAAAAAGATCCCCCAACGATAAAATCGGAACCAACTCTTTTGAGTTACATACCCGACATGAGTCGATAATGCGCACAATCTCAGCTTTCATAATAATCTCTATAATAACAGGAAAAAAATGCCCCGTCTATAAATTTTTTTACTACCCACTTATTCCCCTAAACCGAAAGCGGCGGTGGCTAAAAAATAATTTATAGATTTTATATAACCCCTTATTTATCCAAAGTGGTATTAGAAATGGTATTATTGCAATCCAAAATTCGGGGAAACTCCAATATAATTTAAACATTTTCCACCGTTTTCCTTTTGGCGTATCCCACCCCCCAACCCATCCAACTAACATCCCTCGCCAAAGCGATGCAAAATTTACCGCTAAAATTTTTTTAATGGAACTTTTTTTGAATTTACTCTCAAACTCTTTCACAATATTGTAAAAATCTATGCCATACACATTGAATCCTTCGTTTTTTATCTTCCCGGTTTTTGTAGTTATTTTCTTTACTTCATCAATTGTTGTCGGATGACAAAGAACATACGGGCCACGCAAAAAATAAAATCTCCCCGAACCACTGAGAACATGTAAAATCGGAACCAGACCAGCAAAAGAAAAACCAACAATATGTCTTCTGGCTTGTACTAAAGAATTTGCCGCTTCATTTCTACTAAAGACTAGTGTTGATAAGAGACCGATATTTGTTCCGAGTACCTCAAGAACTTCATTTCCGTCTTTAAAAAAACCGTCATCGCGCCTTATTGCCAGATTATTCAGATCTTGAAAACCAAAATTTGCCCAAACAAAAGTAATCTCCGGATTTTTTTTCAATAACTCGAGAACGTGAGTAACAGCATTCGGCATAATTTCATCATCATCACTAAACCACCATACATATTTACCTCGAGCATTCTCTATTAAAAACAAATTTGCCGCATCAATTCCAATTTTTTCTCCTTTAAAATACCGAAAATTAATTTCCTTCCCTGAAATCAATTTTTCAAAAATTTCTTTTGTCTCAAGATTTAAACCATCATCTCTTATCACTAACTCAACTTCACTTGTAATTTGTGGCAACAACCCCCGAAACATGCGTTCAAACTCTCTTGGACGATTATAGGTCGGTATACAAATACTTATAAGAGCCTCACTCATATCAAATAGTATAATAGAAAACGTGAAAAATTAAAAAACCCGCCTTTTAAGCGGGTTTTTGAAATATTTACACGGAGAATTTCCTTGTATATTGCCACCTGACTACAATCTGTATACACTCCCAACCAGCACCGAGAGCAGATAAAACTACTGCATCACCTTTTTTTATTTTTCCACTACTCAAAGCATCATCTAAGGTAAGTGGAACGGAAGCAGCTCCAGTATTACCATATTTATCAAGTGTCATATGCGTCTGATTGTTTTGAATTCCAGTTTTTTCCATCACCCGTGACAGAACTCCCAGGCTCGCCTGATGAAATATATAGTAATCATATTTTCTTTCGAGAGAATTAACTTGTTCAATTAATAACTCTGTGGCTCTGTTTTTAGCTAATTTTCTATTCATTACAAAATAATCAGATTTAAGAGCGAAAATCTCTGAGGCACCATAACTACCCGCTAATGTTATTTCTAAACAATCAGGTAATTCGGATTTTTCTAATACTACCGCCCCCGCTCCATCTCCAAAAATAATTACCGTATCGCGATCTTTTGGGTTTTGAATTCGAAACATCGTATCAGAGCCAATTATTAATGCGGTTTTTGCGTCCCGACTATTATGAAGTAAAAGAGCTGCATTTATTAATGCCGCTGAAAAAGAGGCACATGCCGCATTTATATCAAAAGCAGGTGTTCTATCTGATGCACCCAATGACTCTCGAATAAATGCCCCTATTGCGGGTAACCTATATTCCGCCGTTTGTGTTCCAACAACAATTAAATCCAGATCTCCTGCAGTTTTACCTGCTTCCATAAGGGCTCTCTTTGCTGCCTCAAGGGCCATTGTTGAATTTCCAAAATGATCATCCAACACTCTGCGTTCCTTAGTACCTACGTGTTTTATAATCCACTCATCGGTTGAATCGAGTTCCCCTCTCTCTATAACATCAATGTTTGTGAGAATGCGTGGGGGGACATAGCCTCCAACCCCAGTTATCCGAACATTGATATTTTTAATCGTTAATGAATTGGTTGTCATATAAATCTCCTATATAATGTGGTTTTAAAAAACTAACCATAGTGTAAGTCGATCCGATTAATATTGCAAATTTAATTAATAATCAAACAAAATCCAATAACATGAAATGTATTGAAAGATACTCCAAGCCATTGAACCATTACGCAGGGTTGACAACATAGTAACTGCATCTTAAAATAGTCCTAGCTACTCAACAAAAAAGGATGGAAGCTATGAAAGAAAAAATATCGCCAACTGAAAGGTTGGATATCGATAAAGAAATGAATTTCGAAGAATTTTATGGACATTATGTGAAACCTTATTTGGACATGGACTACATCTTTGTCCCCGAAGAAGGGTATGTCGCATGGAGACGTGGTACCGGAGAAAATGTAGAGGTACTCCATATCAGGGCATTCAAAACAGGAAGAGGTCTCGGAGTCTTGTTAGCACAAGCTATGATTCATGAACTCAAAAAAAATCCTCCTTATTATTCTGTGTTTGGCTTTGGATTAGCTTCTAATCTCCCACCACAAAAAGTGTGGAGAAAGGTTGGATTTGACATTGAAATTACGAAAGCTCCATACAAGGGGGGGGCCGCATTTCTCGTCTCTCAATCATTTGAAATTCTTGTCAAAAAACTGGAAGTTGATGGAGATGAAGAGAAGATCACCGCGCTTCTTGCAAGAGCCATAAGGCCAAAGTTATAAATATAAACCACCTCATAATATGCGAGGTGGTTTTTCTATAGAAAACACAAAAACAAAAAATACTTAGAATTAATGCAAATACATCACTTCATAAGTATCTCATCCAATTGTGATGTCACATATAATAACTCCTCTTCTGAGATTTCTGGACCACTCGGAAGATAAAATCCATTCTCTCCTATTCTGTTTGCAATCGGACACATATCTTTATTCATCAATCCTTTTTCTATAAAAATCCTCTGCATATTAGCTGGAGTAAACGCCTCCCGTGTTTGTATACCTCTTTGTTCAAGCTCATTCATAATCAACTTTCTTTTTCCCTCAAGAGACCCTCTTAAAACCACCAAATACATCCAATACACATTTTTTGCATATTGTTTCTCAACTGGGGGTTGTAAATCCTTAATTCCCCCAAATTTCTTTTGGTAAAATGCGGCTATATTTCTTTTCAGTTCTATAACTTTTTCAATATTTTCAAGTTGGGCGCATCCGACTGCCGCTTGGAAATTTGTCATCCTGTAGTTAAACCCAACTGCTACATGCATAAATCGACTTTCCTTATCTCCATACGCAAGAGATTGTAAGACTCTTGCCTTCTTCGCCAATTCCTTATTATTTGTGGTGATCATACCCCCCTCTCCAGTCGTTAAAATTTTATTTGCATAGAAACTAAAACACGCAATGTCGCTTAACGAACCGATTTTTTTTCCTTTATATAGTGCCCCATGTGCCTCAGCCGCATCTTCTATAACAAATAAATTATATCTCTTCGCAATTTCAAAAACAGGATCCATGTCCACTGGATGACCATAAATATGCACCACAATAATAGCTTTTGTCTTCGAGGTAATCCTTTCTTCCAATAGAGCTGGGTTCAAATTCCACGTATCTTCCTCAATATCAACTGGAATCGGTTTTGCCCTCTGATAAAGTACGGCAAAAAACGTCGCCATATTTGTAAATGTTGAGACAAGAACCTCATCTCCATCACTAATTCCGAGTGTTGCAAGCGCAAGATGGATAGCGGTAGTGCCATTTGTTGTCGCAACTCCATATTTACACTCACAATAAGAAGCAAAATCGTTTTCAAAGCGGGAAATAAACTCTCCTGCGGTACCAGAAATTTCAGTGCGTCTAATTGCTCGCGAAACATATTCGTTTTCTTTTCCAGAAAAAAGTGGTTTTGAAACTGGAATATTCATAACTATTAAAATAAAAAATCTTTGAGGTAATTATTTGGGTTATATTCTTTGTTTGATATCTCAATAAGCCGAGCTTTTTCAGAAACTGCCATAAATGCGAGTATGCATCCCGGTGGAATTATTGCCACATCCCCACCAAAAAGCATTTTTTCATAAATTTTTTTATCATTCCTATCCTTATATCTGAACCTAAAATATTTCTTTTTTTTATCCCCAAATATAAGAACGATTTCCCATTGACCCGAATCTTTAGGGTGCCCGTGATTCCCTACAATTAATTTTTTTGAAACCGCCTCTCTTGAAAAATCAATTATTTTTATCTGTTTTATTGGAAATGGAAATTTTAAATTATTCACCAAACCAACAATAGAGCGACGTTCATCTACGTTCTCAAATGTATTCTTCGAGGACAATACCTTCACCCTTGCTGTAAGGCGAGCATCAAGCTTATATTTCAAATTGTTCTTTTCGCTCATAATCATCGATTTTTATAAACCCAGATCACTCTCATACATCATTTTTACAAGTTCCTTGAATTTTGTCTTTGGTTCCCATCCGAATGCTTTTTTTGCCTTTGAGTAGTCACCGAGAAGTACGTCGACCTCTGCGGGACGGAAATACATAGGATCTATCGCAATAACAGTTTTCCCAGTTTTTTTATCAATTCCCTTTTCATCTAATCCACTTCCCTCCCATACCAAATCAATGCCCGCAAGTTTACACGTTTCTTCAACAAACTCACGAACGGTGTGTGTTTCGCCCGTTGCGAGAATATAGTCATCCGGTTTTTCCTGTTGCATCATCATCCACATTCCCTCCACATAATCTTTTGCATATCCCCAATCTCGCTTTGCCTCCAAGTTTCCAAGAAAAAGAGCCTCTCCCCCTCTTTGCATATAACTTGCAATTCCCGCTGTAATTTTTTTTGAAACAAAATTTTCTCCCCGTCTCGGACTCTCATGATTAAAAAGAATTCCATTACACGCAAACATTCCATAACTTTCACGATAATTTACCGCCATCCAATATGCATATACCTTCGCAACTCCATATGGACTTCGCGGATGAAATGGTGTTGTTTCTTTCTGTGGATTTTCCTGTACCATACCAAACATCTCCGAACTCGATGCCTGATAAAATTTCGTTTTCGGACTGTCATGCCAAATCGCTTCCAAAAGACGAGTTGTTGAAATACCCGTTACATCACCGGTAAACTCGGGAATATCGAAACTGATGCGAACATGCGATTGTGCACCAAGATGATACACTTCGTCTGGACGAATATCTCGCATAATTCTATGAAGAGAACTTGCATCTCCTAGGTCTCCGTAGTGAAGAATAATCTTATTTTCCTTGTTGTGTATATCAGGAAAAAGATGACTGATTCGTTGACGATTAAATGTACTCGTTCGTCGGATAATCCCGTGAACCTCATACCCCTTTTCTAACAAAAATTCAGCGAGATATGAACCATCTTGACCAGTAATCCCTGTAATAAGAGCTTTTTTATTCATAAGAAAATTATATCCCTTGCCCCTAAAAATTGGAAGATTACAAAGAAAAATCTAATACAAGGGGGAGGTGATCCGAAACGGCAATATTCGGAAGATAAAATTTTTGAACCATAACATCTGGAGAAGTAATTACATAATCAGAAACGTGTTCATCCAATTTGTGCATGATACTCCGAGTATTTTTAATATTAAATTCTTTTATAAGACTTTTCATTCCATTTTCAAGCATTTTCAGACTCTTTGTCTCCGGAAATAAATTAAAATCTCCACATAATATTTTCGCGGTGTTTTTATTTTTTAAAAAGTCTATAATAATCTCCGATTGTCTCAATCTCTCCGGTGTATCTGTCTTTGGCCACAAAGGAACTCCATGTATATTACAAACGATTAATTCCTTCTCTTTATCTCCAAAAAGTTTTATATACTGTGCGTTATACGGAAGCGTCTTCTCATTATTTCCTTCCATACCGTTTCGCTCTCCAAAAATAAAAAAATCTTCAAATGATTCCACTTGAATTCCTTTTCGAACAAATGTTGCTAAACCAAAGGAAATACGATTGTCTATCCTATTTTTATAATCATACCCATCCTGCATCGGTGAAAAATAACCAGAAAAATTCGGCAATTGTTTTTCAATTTCCTGAAAAATATTATATCTTCTCTCAGGTAATTCCGACTCAGAAAGTTGAGACGAAAATACTTCTTGTAAACAAAATATATCTACTTTCTCTGACTCTCTTTTTATGAATCCAATAACGTCGTCAAAAACCGTCCCTCCCCAAATGTTTAATGAAACTAAACGCATTACTACACTTTATTGAAGCGAGATTGATATTGCAAGCATTTTTGACAATTGCTCTCTCTGACTATACCCACTCTTCAAACACCTCTCTCTCCCAGCACGAGCAATCTCTCTTCTCTTCTCATCATTTTCAAGATAAAATCTCACTTTTTGAAGCATTTCCTCATTCGAATCAAAAAACTCCGCTTCCTTTCCTTCCTCAAAAAAATCCAAATGTCGCTTTGTTCTTTCACCAAGCATAAATCCACCGCATGCAGGAATTTCAACACTGCGACTTGTCACTTCGTCCCGGTTTATCTTACGCAAAAAACACAAATTTATTTTTGTCGCATTCATCGCTTTTACATAATCCTCTCCATAAGCCGCTTTGTTTTTTATAATAAGGTTTTTATGTTTATCCCTCCAACCACTCCATCCATTTCCCCACACTGTTACCGTTACTCCATGCTCCGCAAGATATAACATTTGCTCTGCTCTATCGTTTTCAAATGTACCTATAAAACTAACATCGCAAGCGAAATTTCTCTGATCGTCATCTGTAAGTATAAGTGGCCTATGTAATCTTTCATCATATGAATCCAAAAAAAGCTCTGTTTTCCGCGCACCAAGCATTTTTAACTCAGAAAGATTATATACTTTTGTGGTAAAGACAACGTCATAGTATTTAAGTCCCCAGACATACCACCACGATCGATTATGCTTTGCATACATATCATCTTCTGAGCACGAAACAAGAATACATTTTTGTGTTTTCTTTTTTATATATCGCAATATTTTCGGATAAATAGTAACGCCCTTATCTATCCAGATAATGTCAAATCCTTTCTGATCTACTGTTTTTTTAATAACGCAATTTTCGTTATTTGCGTTAAGAGGAAGTTTTAATTTCCAAAAAACACGGGATATAAACGATGGATGATCGATTCCTGCAATAAACGGGACGGGAACTGAGGAAACACGCGAAACGTTATGACCAAGTATTTCGAGTGTTTCGCACCGCTGAAGACTTCTCCCCCCTTCGTTTAAGTCTCCGACAAATAATATACTAAAAGTCTTTTCCATAGTTTTTTTATTTTTTATATGCAAAAAAATCTCCCGCACTTTCAAGCGACTCTTCTCCAATTGGCTCAATAATATATCCAAGCGACGTAAGTATCGAATAAAAATTTTCTGGATCTCCCTTCTTATACGAAGCCTCTAGTATGATTTTTGGATGATATTTTTGAAGTGTTATCATTGCTCCGGTCAAAACCCCTTCCTGAAAACCCTCAACATCTATTTTTATCACCGATGGCGGCAAAATAAGTTTGTCATCTACCAATCGATCAATTGTTACCATCTTTATAGGATACGCTCCCTTACTACTCAATTTACCCATAAAACTATTTTCGCCCTCATCAAACGATGCATCTCCCTCACTATCAGAAACTGCGGCTTCAATGACAACTACATTATTACATCCATTTAAAGCAATATGTTTATTTAAAAAACTAACATTCCTTTTTAATGGCTCAAAAGCAAAAATCCTTCCACTTTTTCCAACAAGTTGTGAAGCAAGAATTGTAAAAATACCGACATGGGCACCAATATCGAAAAAAACATCGCCCTCTTTCAAAACTTTTTCCAAAATTTGTTGGTGTTCGCGCTCGTATGTTCCAAGCCAATATCCACTTACCCCCGAATTTACTATCCATTTTTTTCCTCGTAATGGCCCTTGAAAAATTCTTATAATCTCAGGTTTTGGGAATATGTTTAGTACTTTACGCAATATCTTTCCTGCAAAACCCCTGTTTGATATTTTTGAAAAATTGATCATATTTTTAATACCCGTCTAATCCCCTCAACGTCTTTTTCGTGTGAATAATTTTTTATAATCTCTAAAGACTTTTTTTTGTAATTTCCCGAAAGAGTTAAAAATAAACATTCGGTGAATTTTTCTACATCTCCTAAGGGAAATACAAATCCATTTTCGCCCCGTTTTACTAAATCATATCCACACCCTACCACGTCAGAAACAATCACTGGAAGGTCAAAACACATTGCCTCATTTACCATAAGTCCCCACGTTTCTCCCATACCAGAAGGAAGCACAAATACGTCGGAAATGACATAAAACGCCGGAGATTCTGTTTGGTTTTTGAACCCCACAAAATGTACATCTTTCAAGTTATGTTTACTCGCATATATTTCGAGTTCTGAACGGAGGGCACCATCACCAAGGAAAATAAGAGCTGGAGTAATCGGTAATTTGTAATTAGTAACTAGTAACTCATATGCGCGGAGAAGATCCATTGGTCGTTTTTTTTCAATTAATTTTCCACCAAAAAGGATTATAGGACGATCATCTTCAATTCCTAAAAGCTTTTTTCTTAACTCTTTACGTTTTGGTTTTAATTCTTCGGCGGCCTTCACAAACCGCTCATTGTCCACCGCATAAGGGACAAAAAATAACTTTTCTTTTGAAACACCATAATATTCATAAAATTTCTTATTTTGTTCTCCAATATATAAAAATGCTGAAACTCTTTTGAGTAATGTCCTAAAGAAAATTTTTTTTAGAAACTGTTTTAATTTTGACTTTTGTAACTCTTGATTCAACGGACTTTCCCCGTGCAATAATATGTGTGTACCAATTATTGGCGCCACGATTAACACAAGCCAATTTACAAACGAATTCCACCCATAAATCAACACGGCATCGTAGCGATTTTTTACAAGTTCCCTCACAATGCCAAAATTAAGTTGCCCAAAAAAATTACTTGATGGTTTTGGGGAAAAATTCTTTAAAAATTTATACGGATATCCTTCAAGTATAGGAATATCCCACTTCACACTCACATTGAGCTCCGGATCATGGGTCTCTTTTATTCCGAAATCCCAATTAAAATAAACCATAAGATCAATATCCTCAGACACCGCAAGTCTTCTCAATAATGGCGTCTGGTATTGAATGGCGTGGGACATAATTATTGCTAATTTCTTTTTCATCCCGTTAATAATAGGAAATATTTATATTCCCGTACATCTTTTTCATATTTAGCACGTCCTTTTTTATTTTAATACACGTTAAACACATTCCCTCATTTGTTGTCAAAAGATTATTAACGGGATTCATGTTATTTTTTTTCTTCAACTTTAATTTTTATAAAATCCAATAATTTCTTTATCTGATTTTGATATGCCTCCGTGCCATACGCTCCAATAGTTCGACTACGTAATACATTTCTATCTAAAAGCTCAGGTGATACATCACGTTTTAAAACTTTGGTAATTGCGTCACTAATTGAATTAATATCGTCCGATAAAACAATTAATCCGAGTGCGCCATTTAAAAGAGCTGTTTCCGCACCTTTCTGATTTCCTCCTATGACCGGAACCCCACACGACAGAGCCTCAAGAAGGACTATGGCGGGAAATCCTTCGTTTTTTGAGGGTAACACAAACACATCAGCAAGATTATAATAATCTACTAATTCCTCATTTTTTGGCGAATCGCCTAGAATTACACTTCCCTCCAGATGTAGCTCATGAATAAGTTGTCTCACATTAGAAACATCATCTCCGCCCCCCACTAAAAGATACTTTGCTTCTGGGATACTTTTTACTACCACTGGCATGGCTTTAATTACTCTCTTATATCCCTTGTTATCCCCATCGAGAACAGACATTCTTCCTATGGTCAAAATAACTTTTGAACCACTTAATCCATACCGTGACAACAAATCTTTAGATCTTTCCAAAATTTTAAAATGGTTCTCATCTACGGAGTTTGGTAATTTAAAAAGCCTTTCTTTAACACCTCTAACTTGATCTAATATGTTCTCTGCAGTCGCTTCAAATAAATAGATAATTACATCCGCAAGTCGTAAGGATTTTTTAAATGACTCTTTTATCTTTACGGTCTCTATGCCATATACACTTATACTAAACTGAATGCCAAAGAATTTCTTTAAAAAATAACATAACGGAGAAAAATGAAGGTGTGTACAAATAATAAAATCTGGATTTTTGAAGATCGCAAAAAATAAAACCTTAATTGCAAAAAGCAATTTAGAAAAAAATCTCCCCTCTTTTCTTTCAATGAGAAATACATCACCCCCCTGTTCTCTCAATGAGGACAAAAAAATACGATTGTATTTCTCTATCCCACCAATTTGATTTATGTCTGAACTGATAAAAAGTATTTTCATCTGAATTAAGAAAATTTCTTTAATACCTCTATTGCCCAATTTTGTGACCAGTGAAACTTAGTAACCGGCAATTTATAATCGGTAACTAGTAACCGTCCCGTGAGCCATTTTTGAAGTGGAAACGTAAAACCCATCTTTGGACGATCCCACACCTCAGAAGGAATAATATCTTTTGTCGCATCTATCAAAAATTGCTTCTGATATTCCCCGGAAAGTTTTAGTTCTGCTGGAAGAGAAGATATATATTCAACAAGCGGATGATCGAGAAATGGAACACGAACCTCAATAGAATGCGCCATCGACATCACATCGGTATCTTTTAATAACTGATTCTGCATATAGAGAGTAAAATCGAGATAGGAGAGGAGGTCAGCCGGAGAAAGGGTAACTAGTAAATTGTAATTAGTAACTAATAATTCGTTTTCTAGTTTTTTGATAAAACTCCACACGCTTTTTTCGGAAATACCTAAAACTTTTGCGACTTCTGAAGGAAGAAAAATACCACGAAACAAGAGATAAAATTCAAGAATGCTCTCCGAACGCAAATATGAAAGTTTTCTGTATTTCCCCCCGAATATTGATCCCAAAAATAATAATGGAAGTTTTACTACTTTTGGCAATTTTTGTATTTTTCGGATAAATCCTGCTTTTCTAAAATTTGTATACCCGAGAAAAATCTCATCACTTCCCAATCCCGAAAGCACAACAGTGAGTCCCGCCTGCCTTGCGGCTTCTGAGATCATATATGAATTTATCCCATCGATACTTGGTTGATCCATTGATTTCCAAAATTCATCGAGTGTCTTATAAAAACCTTCTTTTGTGATAAGAATTTCCCTGTGCGCACTTCCAATTTTTTTTGCCACCATATCTTGATATCTTTTTTCTGAAAATTCTTCTTCTTCAAAATGTACCGAGAGCGTTTTTACGCTCTCACGCTGATCAATACTGATTTTAGCTGATGAATGCTGATTCAATTCACTACTGGCAAGTGCGGTAAGAGCAGAGGAGTCCAATCCACCACTCAGAAATACCCCAATCGGGGCATCGCTAATAAGGTGTCCCCGTATTGAATCTTCAAGAAGTGTTCTTATTTTCTTAGATATAACAATTGGATCAGTATCGGAACTTTTGTTTATATAAAAATCGAGAGGATTATAATATTGAGCTATTTTTTTATTTCCCGATGCATCAACTTCAATATAATTGCTCGCGGGAACCGCATAGACATTCTTTAATGTGGTGTGGGGAAGCGGGACAGATCCGAAAAGCAAAAAACCAATAGACGCCTCATTATTTTTCTCTATATTAATTTCCCCGCTTTTTTCAATCGCCTTCACTGTTGAGGCAAATACAACTTTCTCTTTGTCAAAATAGTAGTAGAGCGGCTTTATTCCATACCGGTCACGCACAAGAAAAAGCTTTTGTCTTTCTTCGTCCCACAAACCAAACGCAAACATCCCTCGAAGTTTTTTTACCATCTTAATTCCCCATTTTTCATATCCCGCAAGGATTACCTCGGTATCAGAATTGGTATGAAACGATATTCCTAAATTTTCTAATTCTTTTTTTAGTTCCCGAAAATTATATATCTCCCCATTAAAGGTGACAGAGATTTTTGCACCACTCACATTTCTCCACTCCATTGGCTGATGTCCATCTTTTGAAAGGTCAATAATTGAAAGTCTTCGATGACCAAACCCTCCATTTGAAAACAAAAACACTCCCCGATCATCGGGTCCGCGCAACGCTTGAGATTCATCCATTCTTTCAATAGCGTGTTCAATTTCTTTTTGTTCTTTTTTCTCAAAAGACACTATTCCACTAATCCCACACATGGATTAAGTATAAAGCGACAAAGAGAAAGTATAAAGTGGGAGATATAAAAATCTTTCCGCCAAAGGCGGATCCGCCTCGGGCGGAAAAACTAAAAACTCAAAACTCAAAATTAACAAACTAACCACGCCTGTCGGCGGGCAGAAATCTCAAAATTCAAAACCATTTCACTGCCATTCACAGAAGATAAGTGGAGTCTGATTTTCGTATGATGTTATTTCTTTCCTATTTTCGGGACGACAGATTGTTTGTTCAAGTGGAATTTGCCACGTATTCCTTGAATCCTGCGCGTTTCCCGTTTTCGAATAAATCGCTATTTTATTTTTAAATCCCAATTTAGTGATTTCAGCCTGTACCTCGGGTTTAAAGAGGTCACTTGAAATGGGAAATATCTGCACTTGTGGAAACTGATTTCTATATACCACGAGTGCCGTACCCGGATTTCCCCATTGAGGATCAAAAAACAATACACTTGGGCTGGGAGCTGTCTTTAACATATTCACCGCCTCACGAATATTCCATCCGTTTGTCCAATTGAAGAGATCTTGTTTCATCTGTCCCGTCCCCTGTTCGAGATATTTCATTGGTGCACTTTTCATCATTACTATTTGATATCCGGACCACAAAACCATTGTAGCAATGATTATTATTCCACATCCCTTTATCCATTTTTTATCCGAAAAAAACGAAAGAAAGGCAAAGCGTGCGATCATATATACCGTAAAAATCACCGTAAGGGAAATATAAATATGTTCATTAAACCACTTAAGTCCAAATATGACTCCGCAGGACGAAAGAATAAATAAAAATCCAATTGCGATATCTCGCCAATTTTTTTTCCAAATCATAAAGATAAAAAATCCTACAAGTGCAATCACTGCGGGCAACCCATAATAATGTGCGAACACTCCATACACAATATTGAAGTTTTCTTTCCATATATCGAGGGGAAATCCAAACAATTCTTTTATCGAAAATGTCCATTGTCCCGTATATATATCACGTGCAAAAATACGCGCGGGAAGAATTATTTTATAGAGTAGAAATGAAAAAACCCATACTCCCACAAATATACCGATATTCCTCTGCCATGCTTTTTTCTTTTCTATTCGAATATTCCGTTCTTTTTTTGATATTTCTTCTTCCCCTTGTTTCTTTTTCCATTCCTTTCTCATTTCGAAGAAAAAGAAAAACGGAAGAAATATAAAAACATAAAAATAGAGAACGCCACTCTGCTTTGAAAGCAAAAGCATTATACCGGCAAGAAGTGCTCCCCCAATATCACCCCATGGAATTTTTTCTGCGGGAGCAGTAAGAATTTTTACAAATCCAAAAAGCAGGAGCGCTGCGGATGAAAGTACGAAGATATCCGCCATATATCGTATTCCCACATAGAGAGACGCGGGGAGAAGTGCGAATGTGAAAGCCGCAATAATCGCTGTTTTTTCGTCATACAATCGTTTTACGCCATAATATACCCCAATGAGCCCTATAATAGAGAATATAACGGATGCGGTCCTCCCTGCCGCAACAGGATCTTCGGAAATAGGCATAAATACAGACCCAATCCAATACTGGAGCGGAGCCTTCCAATCATTAAATACATTATCCATAGAAATGTATTTATATTTCGCAAAATCTTCGTGAATGAGTTGTGAGTATTGAAGATAGATACTCTCATCACTGAATATAGGAAACGAAGTAAGATTCAGAAATCTCACAAAAAGAAACACGACAAAAATCGCGATAAGGAGATATATGGAAAAATTTTTCTTCAGCATAACTATGGCTGCGAAAGAAATGCGCGAATTTCAGTGTCATCCGGCCAGAGAGAAAGAATAGTTTCTGCCACCTCCCTTGCTTTTATAATCTCTCCCTTTTCTTTGTACAGATTCAAAAGTTCATAGAGCACAGGGGGAAGCTTTGGACCAATGGTGCGAGCGGCAACATAATACCCTTCCGCTCTTTGATAGTCTTCTTCTTTGTTAAATCGCCTCCATAATACAAAATGCATTTGCCCCCCCGCAAGAAGATGACGAACATTATTTTTAAACAGGAGTGGTTCCGCATAATCCACAAGCGCACGAGTTACTTCTTCCGATTGATTTTGTTTTACTATAATATTCATAATATCGTTCGACAAAAATTTCGTTACTTCTTCTTCGCCAATTGGAGAATATAGTTTGACCGCTTTATCGTACGCATTGAAATAATCACCAAGCGACTGCACCTTTCCCCCACTTACTGTTTTTAACGCATCAATATATGCCTGCGCTTTTGCCCAGGGTGCATAAGCGCCAAAATAAATTCCAATAACGGAAAGAATTATTAATACAATGATAAGAAGTTGTTTTACAAAAATATTCATAGAGATAATTTAAAGGTAAAATCTCAAATCTCAAAAATGAAATTCAAAATTTAAATCTTATTTTTATTTTTCATTGTTATAATACTTGCGGCTAATATTTTAGATATTTCTTCGGTTTCTTTTAAAATATCATTGCTTTCTTTTTCGTTTAATTTCTTACTATCTCTCAAATAACAAATCCATAATTTTGATTCATTGGCTGATTTTAATGCGTAATGATAAAAATTGATATAGTCTTTTTTAGAACTCGCAGATTTTGCCTCAATCACGTTTGCACTCACTGAGGTGCCACTTCTTAATAATTGTTTTCCAATAACATCCGACGTTCTGTCTTTTGGGAGCCTCTCTATCATCTGTATAATTTTTAATCCATATAAATAAATCCTCCTATATAATTCGTTTTTGTATTCATTACCTGTCATATATTTTTTATTTTTTAACTGTACTTTTGAGATTTGAGATTTGAGATTTTACATCAGTAAGCCGATATGTCGCAAGTGCGAAAAACACAAATAAATTAAGGTAAATAATAGAGACATCAAAAAGAACAAGACCTTGAACGAGATATGACAATGGAAGGGCAAAAAGAAGGGCATCTTCCATCACAAAAGAACCGTCTCGCACTTCTTGTTTTTTTTCTTTTACTAAATCTTTTTGTGATGGAGAATTTCCAATTTCGAATTTCGAATTTCCAATTTTATTTTTAAATAAGCCGGATTTTTTGAAAATAAGAACAAAAAAAGTAATAAAAATACCAAAATAACTTAAGAAACCAAGGATGCCGGTTTCAGCGAGATAATCAAAATAAATACTATGTGCCCTATCGAACCACGCGCCAAATTGCTGACCGGGAACGAAATATTTTGTGTTGAAATTTGTATCGAAAATCTGGAGATAATTTTCAGGACCCCATCCCAAAAGTGGTCGCTCTTTAAATCCATCCCACGCGATTTTCCACATGATAGTACGATGTTCAAACGTTTGTGCACGTACCGAAAGATCAAAAAGACGTGATCCGGGAAGATCTTTCGCAAGCGGAGAATTGCTTACTCCTATTATTCCCCCAAAAAGAACAATAAGAACCACGGTTGCAATAATAAACTTTTTTCGCCATTTTTTACTCGTAAATCCGACATATCCAAGAAATCCTATGAGCGAAATAGCAAGTCCAACAAATCCTCCACGTGTCGCAGCGGCAAAAAATACCACAAGAAAAATGAGAAATAATACTCCCATGAATATCCCCCCTGCGGATTTAATTTTTGCGCTATATTTTTTTATGAAAAGATATGCGACATAAAACATGAGAAAAATTGCATATGTTGCAACATATGCAGGATTTCCTATTGATCCCTGAAATCGAAATCCAGGGCCAAATTGTGCACCTATAAAATTATTCACTCCCGAGGCAGCAAGAAGTCCATATAAAGACATGAGAAGTCCCCCTGCAATTCCCCATTGAAATAAACGAAACCAATCTTTTTCTTCTTTGAAAAGTGTTACGAGTAACACAAAATAAATGTAGAAACAAAGCATTTGTAACCCCCCCTCTCCCCGCTCAAAATTGGACCAAAAAGAATTTAGCGGATCAATACCAAAAAATCCTGCAAGAAGAAATATAAGAACAAAGATACTTACCGCAATCGTGAGGGGGCGTCGAAATATTTCGATTAACCTTTTCCACATAACCTCCACATGATCCTCAAACAGAAGTCCGATAAGAAAGAAAATCAGTGCCAAAAACACTAAACTTCGAAACCATACATATTTTCCCACAATAAACGGAAAAAGCGTTGATGTGGTTACTAGAACCACTCCTATCATAGGAAGAAGGAGAAGAAATTTTGATGTCTTAAAAAATGAAAAATTCATAACTTATACTTAGCAATCTAATTACAGATTTTAGTGTACATTATTATTAGCGAATCAAAAAGCCCCCGAAGGGGCTTTTTGACTAGGTTTTACGCTACCTAAAAACCAAACTCTAAGAACTAGTAGGTCAAGGTTGCACCGAGAACTTCGCCGGAATCCGACACATTCAAGTTTGAATAGGTCGCTCCCGCTGAACCGGTTGTGGTGTAGCTGTATGAAACTACGCCATCCGCCCAGTAGTATTCTTCTGCGGTTATTGCTTTTGTTCCTACTTCAGATGCACTGTATCCCTTTGAACCATTTACTTTCACAGTCACTTTACAGCTACCCGTGAAGGTTGAGTTCTTTGTACATGCTGAAGCGGTGTTCGCTTTCACCACATACGTCTTTGATCCATTTGCAGAAATTGTCTGCGCGGGTGAGAATGAGCCAAAAGTGATGTTGGTTGAAGTCGCTGATGCCGATGATAACGAAGTGTTATCAGTATCAATCGAGTTCGTCAAATCACCTGATTCATAAAGTTTCCATGTATCAAGAGTTGACGTCGCACCGTTTGGAGTCAATGCCACATTGATTGTGGTTGACGACAATGTGATGTCACGTGTTCCTGGGTTGGAAATTGTGAATCGTGCTACTTCCTCAGACGCACTTCCTGCTGGGGTCAAGGTTCCCGTGTATGCATTCGCAATAACAGGAGCCGCTGCGGTTACAAGCATGTAGTTCGATGCCGCATTTGAAGTAAGAGTCAAACCGGTCGACATGTCGCCCTGGCTTGATGATACTTTCATATCGGTTGTCGAAGTGCTCTTCACCACAACTCTTCCCACAGCCTTTGGACTGATGGTCTCCTGATCGGTGATGTCAGCTTTCACGGTCAAGACTTTCGGGGTGCCTGCGGGCAACGAGAAGGTCAAACCATCCATCAAAACATCTCCGCTCTGAGGAACCGTTCCGCCCGTATTCAACAAGGTTGAACCATCATAGAGGTACACTTTGCTGAAGTTCTGTTGGATTGCAGTTGCGGCAGCCCATTCAGTGGTTGATGCAGATTCGAATGAGAAGGTCACTCTCTTAAGAGTCAAATCCTCGTTCGCAGACTCAAATTTAATCTTTGAGATTTCAACACCTGTCTGGCCTGCGATCAAAACTTTCGCAAGTGGAGTGGCAGCATCCGCAGCAATCGTGAGTGTTGCACTCTTGACTGTTATGGTCTGTCCTTCTTTTGCACCGCTTGGAGTTGAGCTCAAGCTCTTTCCAGACGCTACACCATATCCACTTACTCCTGCATCTCCTACTGAGATGATAATTGTCTGGTCAGCTACTGCTGAAGACAACACATCCGCATAGAGACTCAACACCTTGCTCGATGATTTTGCAACCGTAAGATTGGTGGTGAATGTGTTTGAAGATGCTGATGGTGAACCAATTGTCGAACCAAGCTGGGTCGTACCATCCATAAGTTTTAAGTTCTGGAGGTATGAGCTGGTTGCAATGGTGAAGTTGATCGAGTTCACGCGAACATCATCCGCACTTGACGCTTGGAATACGAATTCTCCAACTTTTACATTGGTTGCACCCGCTGCACGATTGGTGCTCGCAAATGACGTATTCTTTGTCACCGTGAGAGAAACATCGCCAACAGTAATGTTGTTTGCTTCACGCTCACTGGTTGCCAAATCGGTGTAATCATTTGTTGAGTAACGCTTCGTGTAGAACTTACCCACCGATACTGTGTAGTTCGATGAAGAAGTTGCGTTTGCTGAAACTGTTCCGGTTACTTCGATAGTCTTTGTCTGGCCACTTGGAATAGTGATGTAAGACGAAAGATCTCTCTGGTAAGCTCCTGGATCAGTTACTGAAATCGCTTGCAAGTTTGAAGTATCGGCTGAGATTGACAAGTAGGTTTCGCCGGACGTTGCATCCTTGACGGAGATCGTTCCGGTTAATGCCAATCCATAAGTTGGATACTGTACTTGGATACCTAATTTGCGGATTTCAAGTGTTTCACCCGCGGCCTTCAAATCGAATTTCGCGAGAGATACGTTCTGCGCTGAAGGCGCAACGCTTCCAGTCGCACTTCCCGACGCTTTCGAGACGGTGAGTGCTCCCTGCTTAATCTTGAATCCACCATTGGTGTTCTGTGTATCAGATCCAGTAAGTGCTGCACCTGCTGAATCGAGTACCTGGATTGCACCACCCGTGGTCACACCGCGAGCAACGACATCATAGTCATTCATCACGTAGACACGGAAGTAGTTGTTTGATCCATCCATGATGTCAGCTTTGACGGAGAAATCCTTCGTCAAACCTTTATCAACCATGTAAGGGGTCGCAAGTACAAATGATACATAGCGATCCACTGGGGCTGATGCGGTTGCAAGGACATTTCCTTCTGGAGAATATAATTTCCAGTTCTTCACATCCTTTGCTTCCTGGATTGTGCCTTCTACATAGAGAACAACTTTCTCAAGGTTTACACCTTCTTTCGAGTTATTCTGTACTACGCGGAGTTTGAAGACTTCCTTTTGGGTGTCTCCCACTTCAACATTTCCATCGTTTGATGAAATTGTCGAATAGGTCAATCCGGCTACTGACTGATCATCGAGGTAAACATTACCAAGTGATGTTGATCCATCAACAGTCGTGAAGATTCCCCCCATGAGAGGAAATGCTCCTGATGGCTGTGAAGAACCAGTCGCTACGGTAATATCCGTCACTGCATTTACTGCGAAGCTGAGTGAGCCGCTGTTTGCGTCTGAACTCAAGTTCACTGCAACGGTCAAGTATTTGGTCTGTCCTGCTGGCACGACAAACGGGGTTCCTGGGAAGGAAACCGTCGCCTTTCCATCTGCAGTCAAGGCACTGATTATGTTTCCATAACGATTGCCATTGTCATCCCAAACGCTTACACCAGTGATGTTCGTGTTCGCTGTGTACCCACCGCGAGTCACGGTCACTGCAGTTACATTCTCTGCCTGTGATCCTGCTGTAAACTTAAGTTTTAACACTTTGTTATAGAGAGAACCATCAGGAATCGTGGTTGCTGCAGGTCCTGCTGCTTCCACTTTGAGAAATGCTGATGTTGGAAGTACTACTGGAGTTCCAGGGGTTCCTGGAGTTCCTGCCATTGCCGTCCTTGTTTTTGGTCCAAAGTATCCAGATGCTGGAGTTACGCCAGCAGCTTTTTGCCAGGCAACAAGAGCTGCCTTGGTCGCTGGGCCAAAGTATGAAGTCGGAGCGGCAATTTTCAAGTAACCACCATTGATAAGAATCTGCTGGAGGGCAGATACGTCAGCTCCTTTTGCACCAAGGGTGAGGTCCTTTGTGAAAGTATATGATGACGATGCTGCTGGAGTTCCAGTTTGCATGGATGCTACCTGAGCTTGTAATTGTGCAATTTGTGCAAGCAAAGCATTGATATCAACGCTCTGTGCGCTTGCTGGGGTTCCAGTCATCGACAACGCTACAACGAGCGCAATCGCGACTGTTCCGAATTTTCTTAATCTACTCATTTTTTTCTAATTTAATTTAATTTTCTATATTGTGTAACACTCATTGAAGAGTGTAATTTCGACTCTTTGATATTTTAAACAGAAGTTTAAAAAATCTTAGAACCGTCGACCTTTCAAAAGTTTCGGGACACCATTTGTTCTGTTTTCGACCCTCCTTCGCTCCTGCTTCAGTGGGCAAGCCCTCTTCCACAGACTCAAACGAGGAAACAATAAAGAAATGGTGGTTGATAATGATGTACATTGAGATTCTGAAAGTAAATCTCAAGTTTGAGAAAGAGCTGGATATTATTTTTCAGAAAATAATAAAAAACTCGCTTGTTCGGAGCGAGATCACAATACTACTGCGCAAAACCCAAACGCACTACGAGAAAAATTCTCTGCTTTGAGTTCTTAACGAGTAGATCTTGCGACTTAGCCTCACTCCAAGTCACTAGAACATTTCTGTTCTCCCTAGAATTTCGGATACCCCTATCTAAAATACTAGTAGCCTTATTATACCAAATTGTTTTAAAAATGCAAAACGCACTCATTTTCACTCATATCTACAGGCAAATCTTCCCACATCTCGCGTCTGTAAATATAACGAAATCTATTCAAAGATGTTACGTATAAAAGGACCTTACAAAGACCATTTTGAGACGGCAAAAATGATAAGGGTGAGAAGCACAAAAATAGTAACCTGCCGAAGGAGGAGTTTTTTGGTCAAATTCCCCTGAAAATGGGCGATAAGACTATCCCGAAGGAGTAAAAAGAAGAGAGCAAGAAAGATACTTCCATTCAATATCCCGAGGGGCATAAACTTTGTGACCAATAAGAGTTCTGAAGTAAGAAAGGCGACCACCGCACTCGTCACCCCAATTCTCCGTTTAAACTGTACGTCAAAGAAGTAGAGCGATTCGCGAAACAGTAATAACACAATAACAAAGAACGGAAATATCCAAAAAAGCGATCTCTCAAAGAGAATGAAGAACACCACAAATGAGGCGAGGAGTACCGCAGTATTAAATACTCCATATATAATGAATCGATCTTTGAAAAAAAAGTGGGAAATTCCTATTAAAAGAAAAAATGCGAAGAAAAAGAGTAAAAACAATCCAATAAAAAACATTGAGATGTAGGGAGATGAGAGGGAAAAGGCAATATTCCGTGTGATAACCCAAAATCCAATGACCGTGATGAGGGGGAAGAACCAAAATGAGGAACGAAGAAGGTTTCGTTCGGCAATTTGAGTGATATAAACCACTAACACCGATCCAAAAAACAGTATAATAGACCACCACCGAAAATCGGTAGCAAGTACAATCCATAAAAATATGGAAACAATAAGCGTTTTAGATACCAACCTCAACAACTCCTGACTTATTGAGGGTAACCGAAATTTTCTTTCCATGGGTTATTCCTTTTCGGACTATTTTATCCGCAAGTGCATCGACAATAATTTTTTGAATGAGTCGTTTAATAGGACGCGCACCATAATTCGGATCAAATCCATTTTTTCCGAGATATTCCCGCACTGCAGGGGTAACCGAAAGAGTAATTTCTTTTGTCTTGAGACGGTTTTCCACTTCACGAAGTTGAATATCAACAATTTTTCGAATATCCGCATGGGACAATGCATTGAAAATAATAACCTCATCCAGTCGATTCAAAAATTCCGGCTTGAATGTATCGTGGAGCGCTTCCATCACCCGCTCTCTGAATTTTTCTTCCGATTTTTTTCCTTCTTTTTCTTTTTCTTCATCGATATCAAATCCGATTGATGAAATTTGTCTGAAATATTCACTTCCCACATTCGAGGTCATGATAATCACGGTGTTTTTAAAGTTTACTGTCTTTCCCTTTCCATCGGTGAGTCGTCCGTTATCGAGAATTTGAAGGAGAATATTAAATACTTCAGGATGTGCTTTTTCAATTTCATCAAAGAGCACCAAGCTGTATGGTCGGTGTCTCACAATCTCCGTAAGTTGCCCCCCATCGTCATGTCCCACATATCCTGGAGGAGAACCGATAAGTCTCGATACCGCATGTTTTTCCATATACTCGGACATATCAATTCTCACGAGCGCTTTTTCGTCATTAAACATAAACTCGGCGACCGCTCGTGCAAGTTCTGTTTTCCCTACCCCTGTTGGACCAAGAAACATAAACGATCCTGCGGGACGATTTTCATCCGAAAGTCCGGTACGTGATCTTCGAAGTGCTCGCGCAATTGAGTTAATCGCTTCTTTCTGGCCAATCACCCGCGTCTCAAGATCTTCTTCAATACGTGCCAATTTCCCCATTTCGGACTCGAGCATACGCGTGATCGGAATCCCCGTCCATCGGGACACTACCGATGCGATATCCTCTTCATCAATAGTTTCTTTCATAAACTTTTTGTCTTTTTCACGCGATGCTTTCGCACGTTTTCGTTCAAGTGATGCATGTTCTTTTTCCGCCGCAGGAAGTTCTCCATAAAGAATTTTCGCTACGCGTTCAAAATTCCCCTCTCGTTCGGCAACTTCCGCTTCATGACGTAATGTATCGATTTTTTGTCGCACCGTATGCACATCCTGGGAAGAATCTTTTTCTTTTTTCCATTCCCCCGAAAGCGCGTCATTTTCTTCTTTCAGTTGTGCAAGTGATTTTTCAATCTCTTTCATGCGCGCAGTTTTTTTCGATCCCTTTTCCTGCAACAACGCCGATCGTTCAATTTCAAGTCGAGTAATCTCTTTTCGAATACTTTCAATATCACGAGGAACACTATCACTCTCGAGTCGTCGCGATGCAGCCGCTTCATCGATAAGATCAACCGCTTTGTCCGGTAAAAATCTGTCGGTAATATATCGCGCACTCAAATTCACCGCCGATATAATTGCCTCATCCGAAATTTTAAGCCCATGATGCATTTCATATTTTTCTTTGAGCCCCCGTAAAATCGAAATGGAATCTTCTATCGTCGGCTCTTCAACAATAATCGGCTGAAATCTTCGTTCGAGTGCCGCGTCTTTTTCGATGTGTTTTTGATATTCCTTGAGTGTTGTTGCTCCGATTGCATGCAATTCTCCACGGGCAAGTGCCGGTTTCAACATATTCGATGCATCAATTGCACCCTCTGCTGCACCTGCTCCCACAATCATGTGAATTTCGTCAATAAATAAAATATACTTCCCCGCACTCTTCTCAAGTTCGCGTAAGAATGCTTTCAATCGATCCTCAAATTCGCCTCTAAATTTTGTTCCTGCAACAAGTGATCCTAAATCGAGCGAAAGCACTTCTTTTCCCTTGAGCGATTCGGGAACGTCCCCCGATAAAATCTTCTGTGCAAGTCCTTCAACAATTGCGGTCTTTCCCACTCCTGGTTCTCCGATAAGCACCGGATTATTTTTTGTCCTTCGGGAAAGAATTTGCATCACACGACGTAATTCATCCTCACGTCCGATCACCGGATCAAGTTTTCCCTCTCGTGCTTTCTTGGTGAGATTGATCGCATATTTTTCGAATACCTGAAATTTTGTTTCTGGTGTTTCATCCGTCACCCGTGTTGATCCGCGCAATGTTTGAAACTGTTTTAATAATTCATCTTTTTTTGCACCAAAACGCAAAAGAATTTCTTGCGCGTATGATTGTACGTCCGCGATCGCAATTAAAATATGTTCACATGAAATAAATTCATCTTTCTCCTTGCGCGCAATTTCACCCGCACGATCAAGGATTTTCATAAGTTCCTGTGACAAATATAACTGTTGCCCCACTTGCCCTGCCCCCATAAAAATTTTCGGCATTTGGTGAATATGCACTTCAAGTTCTTTCTCGAGTGTTTCGATATTCACATTCGCTTCCATAAGTATGGGACGCACTAATGTTTGTTCGTCGCTCAATAATGTGTAAAGCAAATGAATCGCCTTTAACTCTCCCTGATTTGAGCGCATCACAAGTTCCTGCGCGTTTTGTAGTGCCTCCTGTGCTCGTATAGTAAATCGATGAAATTGTGGCATGGTATTTTTTAATTAAATAATTCGTTCCTTTCGCTCAACCTTATATATCATACGCTATTTTATACCAATCAATCAAAATCAGCAAGGTCAACTGCCGAGTGCTGATTAGGTAGAGGTTAGGGATTAGTAAGTTAGGGTATAGAAAAATCATAAGATAAACTAAAAAGCCGCTGTTCATATAAAGCGGCTTTTAAAATTAACCATGTGATGAGGAGAAAGGAATAGATATACATTGCTATATCTATCGGATCCCCTGCGGTTGGATATTTCGGATGATTTGGAATACTATCCGCTGCCATCTGCATTAATTCTGTAATCATCGCGATCATAAACGCAATTACAGCAAATCTCATCATCTTCTTTATCAACCTATCGAAACTTCTTTTTTTGTGGGGCACAGCAAAGTTTGTATGCATAATTGCCATAAAAACTCCCATTCCCACAAACCCGAAGTCCGCAACGTACCACCTAACCCATGACGGACCGATAAGATAAATTTGCATCACCTTTCCCCATTGATATAACACGGGGAAGAAAAGAACGATTGATAGATATGGATTCCTGTATTTTTTCGAAAATCCAATTCCAGCAATAGAAATAAAAATGAACGCTACTGTTTGTAGAAAAAAAACATGTGAGGGAACCGATTGCATATAAATCCTCGCTCTTAATTGAAAAATTGTTAATTTAATGCTGTGCTAATCATAGCACAGTATTAATAAAATGTCAAATATTATCAATCTAAGATTATTCCTGCGGTCTTTCTTTCAACGTCACCGAAAACTCCATTGCGTCTTTCCCGCGATACACTTTTAACGTCACCGTCTCCCCTATATTATATTTCTGTATCACACTCCCCAATGTTTTTTCAGTGGTTAATTTTTCTCCGTTCACCTCAGTAATAATATCTTCCGCCTTAATTCCCGCTACATCTGCAGGAGACTCGGGAACCACTGCGGGACCATCCTCGGTTCCTCGCACCAATGCCCCCTCCTCAATGGAAAGTTTTTGTTTTTTTGCAATTTCTTCGGTAAGCATTAAATATCTCACCCCGATATATGGCGATTTAATACTTCCTGTGTCTTTCACCGATTGAATCGCGCGCTTCACTTGATTGATTGGAATGGTAAATCCAATATTTTGTGCTCCCGATGCCACTGCGGTATTAATCCCAACCACTTCACCTTTTAGATTCAAAAGCGGTCCTCCAGAATTTCCCTGATTGATTGCCGCATCGGTTTGTATGAGTCCTTCGATTTTTTCCACAAATCCGCCCCCTCCCGATGCAGTAATACTTCGAGAAAGACCGGAGATAACCCCGACAGAAACGGTATTTCGAAATTCTCCAAGCGCATTTCCAATTGCAATTGCGGTCTGTCCAAGTTTTATTCCATCGGAATCTCCCAATTTCGCGGGTTTCAATCCCTTCGCATCTATTTTTATGACTGCAAGATCTTTTGTATTGTCACGCGCTAATACTTTAGCCTTATATTTTTTTCCGTCATTCGTAAGTACGGTATATTCAGCTTTTGTGTCCAAGACCACGTGTTTATTCGTCACAATAAGTCCATCTTCGGAAACAATAAATCCACTCCCTCCCCCAACCTCCTGATTCCTTGTTCCTTTTTGACAAGGAACCGAAAAATCAAATCCTCCACCAAAAAAATCCTGAAATTCTGGAGGAAGGTCACTGAAGGGATTATTTCCCGGACACTGTTCAATAATAGGTAAGTCTTTTGAGATAACAATTGAAACCACACTCGGTGACGCTTGTTCGACTGCTTGAACCACTGCATTCTCATAATCAATTGCGGGTTTATACAATGGAATATCTTTCGTCTCACCTTCATTTTTCTCAACTGTCGAAGTTGTGGGGGGAGAAAACCCACCCTTCAAAAATCCCCACACCTCGTCAAAAAATCCAGCACTCGCTAAACGCGGGAAAATCGCCGAGCTTGCGACGATTCCCACGAAAAGAATTGCAATAATAATAGAAATTCTCTTCTTATCCATAGTCTATGTAGTACGAATAAAACGACTATTTTATTTCATATCGGAGGGTCACTGAAGTAGTCACCTCCTGTGATCCTGGTTCAATTGAAGGAGCAGCCGCCATATCGCCCCCTCCCATTCCATATACTTCACTTGATACTTTCATATTTCGGTACATTGGTGTCGGATAATATCCTCCCTCGTCAATCGAAATAAGTTTCCCCACAGAAAATCCTGCCGCATCCGCAATCTGTTCCGCCTTTTCTTTTGCTTTTTCTATCGCCTGTTCTCGCGCATCTGCCAATATTTTTGTCGGATCATCAATAGTGAATTGTAATTGTGAAACCGAATTTGCTCCCTGTTCCACTACTCCCCCGATAATATCGCCTGCCTTTTCGAAATCACGCACCTTCACCAATACCGACTGTCGCACCGTGTATCCAACAATTGTTGGGGGTGGACATGTGCTTCCTCCATACATCCCACAATTTGCGTATTGATACCTTGGCTCAACGCTATACTGCTCCGTCTTTATATCTTTCTCTTCAACTTTATTTTCTTTTACAAACGCAATCGCCTTATTCACCTTTTCCACATTCTGTTTCTGTAAATCACCAAGATTCTTTCCTCCCTCGGTAATCACACTGAATGTGAATGTTGCCACATCGGGAATCGACACCACTTTTCCGTCCGCCGAAACCGAAAATGTCCTCATCGATGCCGGATCAATTTGCTTTGCATATGACCCCACATACATCCACGCGGACACCGACACGACAACAAGAGCAAATATAATTGCCCATCCCACATAATTCTTTATTTTTTGTTCCATATTTTTATACTAATTTTTTTATTCTTACGACGTTTTGTGTTCTCATTATAACAGACTATTTTATATTTTCTAAAACCCTTTTTAAGACTCCTCCAACATACTCAATTTCCTCCTTGGTAGTATATTTCCCAAGACTAAAGCGAATACTCTCCCGCGCACGCGTTTCTCCCCATATATCTTGAATTATACGCGACGGTTCCTGCGAACGCGCATGACACGCCGATCCAGATGACACCGCAATACCCTCCATATCAAGTTTTATAAGAAATAATTCGGACGAAATATCAGGAAAATACACATTCAATATATTCGGAAGTGTATTTTCAAGAGACCCATTTGTTTCAGCTTTGGGATATACTTTTTTAATTGAAGTCCACAACTCTTCTCTTAATTTTGCTATCCTTTTTGTTTCTTTATTACGATTCTTATCAGCAAGTTCACACGCCTTTGCACATCCAACAATCCCTGCGATATTCTGTGTTCCGCTGCGCAATCCAAACTCCTGTCCCCCTCCGGTTATAATCGAAGAAAGCGGATAAGTTTTATTCTTTTTCACATACAACACACCAACACCTTTTGGCCCATATATTTTATGTGCGGAGAACGTCATCAAATCCACGCCAAGTTTTTTCACATTACAATCGAGAAATTGGAACGCCTGGACAGCGTCGGTATGAAACAATGGATGTGTTGTCTCATAGTTTCCAGTTTTTGATTTCCAATTTTCAATGATTTTTGAAATTTCAAAAATCGGCTGAATGGTTCCAATTTCATTATTCGCGTACATTATTGAAATCAAAATTGTTCGTTCATCTAATTCCTTTTCAATTTTTTTTACATCAATTATTCCATTTTTATTCACTGGAATAATTACCGTCTCGACCCCTTCTTTTTCTAAATCTTTTGCGGTTTCATAAACTGATTCATGTTCAATCGCAGAAATAATTATTTTCGGGCGTGATGTAATTTTATTCGATTGATGGTGGTAGTTTTTTAGAACCCCTCTCAATGCCAAACTATTTGCCTCTGTCGCTGATCCGGTAAAAATAATCTCATTAAAATCCGCGCCGATCGATTGTGCGATTTTTGCCCGCGCCTCATCAATATACTTGAGCGATTCACGTCCAAAGCTATGCAGTGAATTCGGATTTCCGAATATTAAACCTTCACCAAAGAATGGTTTCATGGCATTAAACACCTCTGTGTCTACTGGAGTAGTTGCCGCATAATCAAGGTATATTCTCTTAGAAATAGGCTCTTTTTTTATCATTTTCACTGCATTATAAGCCCATTTTTCTGATTTGACAAATCCATATTTTGGTGATATAATTACACCAGAGGCTAAAAAGCAGCCATATTAAAAATTAGAAAAGGGAGGAGTCGCGATGTTAAAATCGAGATTTCCAATCAGTGCAGTATTTGCAATAACAATTGTAAACGAGGGATTTGTACTCATCCATGAAGCAAATACCAGACCGCCAGTGTTATGGAAAAACGTCGGAGGAAGGTTAGAAAAACCTACAGAGGACGACGTTGAAATAGAGTTGGAGGGAATAAAAAGAGAGTTTGAAGAAGAAACAAAGAAAAAGCTTCCTCGAAATAAATTCGAAGAATTCACAGTAGTCGATGTAGAGAGAGGAAATTATTCGATCCTCTTTTACGTCGTCGACATTCCAGAAGTTTCTTTTACTGAACTCCGGAAAGGAGACGAGGTTGAAGAAATGAAATTCGTTTCCAGAAAGCAATTGCAAGAAATGATCTCCATGCGACAACTCGTCGGAAATCATGCAAAAGCCCTCCAGGAATACCTGGAAGCCACTGAAGAAGAATAATTTTTTCATCCTCGATCCCCCCACCGAAAATCCATTCAAAAAACCCCGCATACAACTGCGGGGTTCTTTCTTTTTCTCATTCGCTCATTCGCGCGAATGATTCCCTTCCCTTTTGTTACTAGTTAAAGGTTAATTGTTATTAGTCATCTCCTATTCATTCCTCTCTCCCCTTTTCTGAAGGGTATTCACATCAAATTTTCTGAGAATAGCGAGAAGAATAGTGAGACCCACTGCCGAGATAACCGCAAAGTTGATAAGTCCAATCCCACAGAGTATCCCAATCGCTGCTACAAGCCACACCGTCGCCGCTGTGGTCAGTCCAATCACATGAGTTCCATGTTTCACGATAATTCCCGCGCCCAAAAATCCCACCCCCACCACCACGTTTGCGATTACTCCCAAAAATCCACTATTTCGTGCAATCACTTCGGCGAGATTTTCTGGAGAAAGCGCGATGATATAGGGAAGCACAATACTCACCATCGAGAAAATTGCCGCACCCGCCGCTACCATAATGTCGGTGCGAAGCCCCGCCTCTTTTCCCGCAAGTTCCCGCTCAATTCCGATAATCGCCCCAAGGATAATTGCGATCACCAATCGAATAATCATTTGTTCTAATGTAAGCATATATATAGTATAGGATTTAAAGTTTTAAATGTCTCTACTGATAACTTGGACGCGCTTCTTTTTTCCCGGAAATAAAATTTATATATCGGGCGAGGGCAAAAAGTATACTTGAAAAACGATTTAAAAATTGTAAAAATTCGGGAGAAATTTTTTTCTTTTTTGAAAATTTTACCGCAATACGCTCCGTTTTTCGTGCAACCACCCGTGCAATATCAAGTGATGCGGCACACATTGTCCCTCCAGGGAGCACAAAGTGTTTTATCGGGGGAACAACAGCATCAATATCAAAAATTATTTTTTCTATTTCACGGATGTGGTGTTCGGCGATAGCGATTGTCGGATTTTTTGTTCCGAATCCGATTGCTCCAATTTCAGCTTGCGCAATAAAAAGCATCTCCTGAAGACGAAATAAAATTTTTTCTACATCAATAGTGTGCGCAGATTTTTCCTTATCACACGCCACACAAAACCCAATCCACGAATTCAATTCATCAAGTGCGCCAAGTAATGCAAATAATGAGTCGCTTTTTGGAATATTTTTCTTCCCTATCACACTTTTTCCATCATCTCCATTTCTCGTAAAAAATAGTGTATTTGGCATATATCTATTTTATACAAAAAATCTCCGACCCGCACATACCGGATCGGAGACCCTTGACTGTTCTATAAATTATTCAAGTCGGCATTGATACTCTCGAGTTCTTTATCAAGATTTATATCGTTTATTCCCTGTAAATCCTGCTGAATCACTGGAGTGGTATCTTCAAGTGGTGTAGGAGTTGGAGTGAGTTCTCCACTTTGTACATCTACCTTCGGTTCTTCAACTACCATTGCATTTTTCATCTGCCACCACCACGCAAGCACCAAAAGAATCACGATAATAAGCGCAATTACGACAACGATATTCCTATTTTTCGGCGAAGGCATATTTGTTTGTTGTGTTGTTTGTTCCATAAATATTATTGTTGTGTATTTTGTTCTACAGGAACAGTCGACGACGCTGTTGATGAAGATATTTGATTATTTGTTTCGATAAGATTGATTTCTGGGATTTGTGCCAATGAAAGCGCTGCTTTTTGTAAGGTCTCTTTAATTTTCTGCACCGCGACTTTCACTTTTTCCAGATCATTTTTCAATGTATCACGTGCTGCACTCGCATCGTTTTTCAACGTTTCCTCGGTGTTTATTGTTATTGCATACACTTTTCCCATCTGTTCTTGAATCGCTACGCGAGCAGCAACAATTGCAGTATTCGCTTCTCCTACAGCGGATTTTATCCCGGACACATCTTTTCCTGCAGCACTCGCCTTATCGGCGCGCGAATTAATGTTTAAGAGAACCTTTTCAAGGCGCTCGACTATATTCGAAAAATTCTCCAATGCACGCTTATTTGCTTCATTCAAATTCTGTCCAATACGTGTCATCACTTCTTTCTTTTTCTCATCTTTTAACTGTGCAACCCTTGCCTCAAATTCAACTTTTTTCGTCTCAATTTGTTTTTTCAATTCCTCTCTTTTCTCTTCAACTTGCTTTTTAAATTCTTCACGCTGTGTCTCAATTTGTTTTTTCAACTCCTCTCTTTTTTCCATCACTACCGTTGTTTGATCTTCGCGAAGTAACTGTATTTTTTCCTTACTTTCTTCTTGGATTTTTTTTGCCGTTTCAATCGCCTTCTCTCGCGCCTGCATAAATTCCTCTTTACTCACTGCCGAAGGATTTGGAATTGCCTCTTTTATATTGCGCACTTCTTCACGAACAGTACCTCGAATTTCCTCGGTTTTTTGTCGAGTTTCGACACGAATATTTTGCACATTTTCCCGAACTTGTTCACGAACTTCTTTCGTGGTTTCTCTTGCTCCCTCTCTCATTTCCTTCACTCCCTCTTGCATTCCCTCACGAATATTCTGTATGCCATTTTGAAACTCAACACGAACTCCTTGAATCGGCCTTGGGGCATTTGTTGGTGTTTCAATTTGGGCAAACACAAACGGAACATTCGCCACACACAAGGTGACGACTGATAAAAAAACTAATTTTGTTATTTTCATAATATATATTTTTAACTACTCTTCGACCACACTTTTCGTGTATACATATATTATAACGAATAGACCTTGAGAAACGTACATGTTACCAAGTAGTGATCCACTAATGAGCAGACTACTACCCGGTTGACTTTTCTGCACAAACGGGTCAAAATTCCAAATGGACGTTTCACATAATCAATCGCTAACAGCCGAAGGTGCTATATGATGACTTTATCCGTTTCTCTCGCCAATTCTGTCACCAAAGAAGAAAGACAGAATATTCCCGAAATACTCTCCCCTCAACAATTCAAATGTATTCCCGCAAAAGGGAAAATAATAGAGGTGAGGATAATGGGTGGTGAAAAACTCCGGGTAAAAACAGTGAGCCGACACATGTCGAGCACGCGCGTCACTATTGATGTAATTCCTGTACGGACGAGAAAAAAGAAGTAGAAAACAAATTTTTTAAAAATAAACCCGAGATATATCCTCGGGTTTTTCTTTTTTTATAAAAACTTAAACGTTGAAAGGATTTTATTAAACACCCCAACATCAACATTTTCTTTACTACGCATCTCACTCAAAAATACACTCGCGGTGCTGCCCCTTGCCGTATCATGCGTCACGTTATACATCGAAAATAGAAAATAATTTCCCTCTTTTTCCTTATGTGCATTAATCACCCGATCCCACGTTTTTCCGTCCATACTCACTGCAAAATAATCTTTTGTAAATGCTCCCCCTATTTCCGAGAGAAGCATAAAATCTGGCCGCTCGTCCCCACTATATTCGAAACGTCCTCCAAACACCCCCATAAGCGGAACTGACGTGGTTTTTCCGACAGAGATATAAAGTTTTACATCACTTGAGGGAAATGAAATATATGTCTCTCCGCTCTCGACCACAGTTGCTGTTTCCGGATATTTCACTTCAAATCCATACTGAGTGTTTTTGTATGTCTTCCAATTTACCGTTTCGTCCTTTTTCACCGGAATACTTGCGATTTCACATTTTTCTTCCCACACTCGTAAACACTTTTGTTTTATTTCACACCACGTGTACCCCGCGGATCCAATACATCCATACACATCCTTATCTCCTCCCACAATCGGCGTCGAGGTTGCGGGGATTTCACTTACTGTTTGTACATATTCTTCAGAAATAGTTGATTCCTCTTTTTGAGAAACAAAAAACACGATACCAATAATGATCAAAAAGAATAAGATAAGCGAGAGAATAATTTTCATTTGCGTATTCATCTCGTTATTCTATCAGAGAACGAAAAAATAAAAAACCCCGATATATTTCGGGGTTTTTATTTAATTAACTCTTATCTTTTCCAAATATTCCTTTGCAAATGAGATACCACACGTACATGCACCAATTCCTTTTTGCAGATGACAATCTTTCGTGTGTTCACGGAGCACAACAGCCCTGAGTTCATTCAACGCACTTTCCTTTACGTCGTCTGGATACCCATCTTCTTTGAGGATAGAAATTGCATCATCAACCCTCACAGACCTCACCTCTTCTTCATCCGTCGGTTTAAGTGAAAACTTTCCATCCTTATAAAAAGGTTTTTTTGTCCACCCGCGCTGATACATGCGCCCTCCGTCCGGATAATACACGGCACCGCACACATCACATGTAGGACAATGCGTATGATGATGACATCCGGTTTGAAGGAGAAATACCTTTGAAGGGTCAATGTTTCCATTGCATCCTTTTTCTATACATTTTTTCATAAGTTCCTCCGTACTTTCAATAAAATTATTCGAAAATAGACATAGACCAGTAAAAATATTCCAATCACCCAAATAAATGAATCAAGTTTGCCACACAAACAAATACATCCAATAAATCCAAATACTAATATTGCGAATTCTTGTTGTTCCCTTCTTTTAATTTTATTTATTTCCTCAACGTTTTGGATATTGAGATGTTTTCCAACATCCCACATTGGGGAAATAAAACTGAACGCCGCAGAAATAAGAACACAAACTAAAAGCGTGTATCCGTTTATATACTCATTTACCGCCGGAACATAACTGATTAATTTATCAGGAATGTTCACAAGTTGTACAAAAAGAATAAAAAATGAGGAAAATATAAGCACAATAAAGAGCAAATATTTTACCATTAATTCGATAACTCTCATCTCTGTCACCTCTTTTATTTATGAATAATGCTAGTAGCAAAATACCATTGTTTGATGGTATTTGTCAACTCAAATTAAAATTTCTATTTTTCCAGTTTATTAATTTTTTCTTCTAGTGCGGTTATTTTCTTTTTTAATTCAATCATCTTCAATTCGCGTCCCACCATCAATGTATTCACCCGCTCCATTTCTTCATTTTTTTTCTTTGTTTCTTCCTCTGCTTTTTTTTGTGCCGTAATATCGATACTAAATCCAATAATTCCAACAATATCTCCCTCGGTATTACGAAATGGAATTTTGTCGGTTTGAACCCACAACAATCCCTTCGGAGTGGTTATGGATTCGATAATATTCATCTTTGCCCTTCCAGAGGCCATCACCTCTTTATCGTCTTTCCAATACATTTCTGCTTGTTCTTTTGGATAAAGATCAAAAAGAGATTTCCCTTCTAGTTCCTCTTTTGTTTTTGATACTGCCTCACAAAAACTTTTATTTACCTGTACAAATCTATTTTCTTTGTCTTTGAAAAAAATCCATGCTGGCACGGAATCCAAAAGAACCTGATCTTGTTCTTTTTCTTTTTTCATAACCTCCTCTTCACTTTTATGATTCGTAATATCGCGTTGTATGGCGAGAAATCCATTTATGACCCCATTCTCATCAGTAATTGGATTAATTGAACCCTCTATGGTAAGAAAGCGTCCGTCTTTTGTTTTATTTATTATTTCACTGCTCTTAAATACCTTCCCTTGTGTGATAGTGTCCCACACGTACTTATAATCTTCCTTTTTTAACTTTCCACTTTTTAGAATCCGCGGAGTCACCTTCCCTATCACCTCTCCTTCATTGTGCCCATACATATGGGTAAATTCAGGATTAATATATGTAATAATTCCATCTCTATCCGTAGTAAAAATAATTTCGCCCGATGCCTCAACTGCCTTTCTAAGTTTTAGAAGCTCTTGTTCGCGCATTTTATGTTGGGTAATATCGCGCACTGTCGCCTGAAGCACATTTTCGCCTTCATAAGGGAACGAAGAAAGGAGGACATCGGCGTAAAAATTTTCTCCGTTTGTTTTTTTATGTACCCATTCAAAATGATCGTGTCCGTTTTTGAGCGCAATTTTTATATGTCCCATTGCGGCGGGAAACGATTCTCTCCCATCGGGTTGGTGGGAAGGAGAAATATCCGCAGGATGCACTTTTGAAAAATCTTCTACCGTTTTAAACCCAAACATCTCCAAAGTGCGCCGATTACAATCAAAAAAACCCTTCTCGGTGAGAAGCATAATCGCGTCATGTGAGTGTTGATAAATCGCCTCAAATTTTTTCTGCTCTTCCGAAAGTTTTTTATCCATGTGCTTATTATATCACTTCGTACATGGTAAAAACTGGATGTTATATAAGAAGATGTAGGAACTAAAATTGTATTTAAATTAATCTAATCCCCTCACCGTTTTGCAAGTTTTAGTATATAAATTACGAAAAATATTATTTGGATCCGTTCTTAGTTTTACCTCATCATAATTCTTTTTATTCCAGGTTTTCCAAAATTCTTCTTCAGAATAATAGTTATTTGAAATTAATGTTTTAATTCCACCGATAGACATAAGTTCTTCTTCCATCATTCGATAATAATTTTTATTTCCTCTCTTCTCCATTCCGTATATCGCAATATCCAAAAATAGTTCATCGTTATTTTTACTGAAAATTTCCGGATTTATCCATTCATATTGCCTCACAATTTTGTATGGAACATACCACAAAGGAAAATGATCTATTTCTTTTTTGTACCACTCAAAAAAATCGTTAAGTCGTGAAAATGGGATAAAAAGGTCAATGGTAATGGGAATTTTATTATCGGGAATAAGTGAATGGAATTTTTCCACAAACCAAAGAGTCCTTGTTGAATTAATAAACTTTCCAAAAAATAGTCTACCGAGAAAAGATTTTGGAGATACGTTCGTCACCCCCTTTTCATATCTAAAAAAATAATCAGCTGTTTTAAGATAGTCCTCTTTTCTCTTTTTGGTACTTACATAGTAAATTTTCATCCAATCATATCGATGAGTATATGGCGCAGTATCTACAAAATTACCGACCGAAAGCACACACTCCGTCGGAGAATGTATAATCCCATCCATAAAATCAACGTCTTTGTTGTGGTAATGTTCGAGCGTGGCTTTTTTATACCCCTCCAGATTGTCATATTTTTCATACACAACCTTCACAAATTGTTTTGCGGGTAATAATTTGAATTTCAATTGAGAAATAATTCCAATAGTACCGAACGTTCCGTGTACCATCTGAAATACCGATTTATTTTCATTTTCTGGAGTACAAATTAAAACTTCACCTTTCGCAGTGATAACCTCGTATTCAATACAACTATCATGAAATCCCCCATATTTATAAGACATTGATTCTAATGACGCCCCAGCAACCGCTCCTCCTATAGTAATGGTTTTCAACTCTGGGACCGTGAAAGGAACAAGATTATATTTAAGCGTTTCGTGTACCAAGTCTACAAAAGTTACTCCTGGCTCTGCGGTACAAGTCAATTGTTCTGTATCGATATCAATAATTTTATTTAATTCACTAAGGTCAATTTTTTCATCAAAATACGTTTTATCATTTGTTTTGGGCACTTGATGAGAAACACTTTTTTTCTTAAAAGAAACCGGCGTTACTTCTTTGCGTTTTTTCAAAAAATTAACCACTCTCTCAACTTTTTCTTTATGCATTACCATGTGTTAATAATATCCCAGTTCGAAACTCCCGTCAGGGTATATAAAAAACGATAGGGTTTATCTATCGTTTTTTTCAGGGTCCAGAACATAACAGTATTATAACCGTGTTATCGGATAGAAATTACATGGAAGAGTTATATAGAAAATTCTGTTTTTTAAAGGAGATGATAAGGTTGGAGAAATAGCAAAAACTCTATTCTTCAGTGCAATTAACCCCAAAAGAATAATATGGATTTTCTACGTCACCACTAGTCAGAGTGATCTTTGTTTTCTTAATTGTTTTTATAATCAAGGCAGTATCAGAATAAATTTGTCGGAGTATTTTTTTAAAAAGAATAGTTTCCTCTTTTTTTTTATAAATCGTCGTTATAAAACCATACTCCTTCAGAAAAAGTCTGAATTCACGATCAAATGATCTAAAAAGTCCAAAATCATAAAGAGCTTCTAAATGTTCTTTTGATTTGGGTGGTAATTTAATTTTTTGTAAAAGATCTTTTATAGCTTTTGTATCTTCTATTTCGGTGTGTAGTGCCCAATTGCAATAAAATCTTAATATCCCATATTTTCCATCTCCTTTATGATCGATGTCCAAAATTTTCCGCACCCTCGAAAGTATGTAAACAACTTGTGGTTCTCCGGTTATCGGCACCATTAACTCAAAACGTAATTTTTCCTTTATATCATTTACCATGCATCAATGGGAATTATATTAAAATTACTCTATTTGTAATTTCTTAAAAAATATTTTATTTCTAATATTTGCATCCTTTAGAAGCTTTGAAAAACTGATTATTTCAATATACATACGAAACCCACCGTGATACCCAAAGTATCCTTGATCATCGGGACTCTCGGTCAATTGGTGCCGTTTAGCAAACTCTCTTATCCTATCCACTACATCGCAAATAATATATCCATAAACTGGTGTATTACCATTAACCCTTACCTTTTCCACGCCTTTTGGTGTTTCATATTTTCCAGCTCTGATTTCCTCTAGATATTTTCCTATTTGATTAATTGGATCGTCTTCGTCTTTGTAATCTTCTCTTTTAGGACGCTTGAATTCAAAAATAGTTAGAGGATTACTGAATTCATTATCACCACTTCTAAATGCTCTCTTTTTATCAAAAACAACTAGATCGGGCTCTTTTGGGGACTGTTTCTTGTTTATTTTCTTATCAGAAGCAATAAATTCAGAGAAAACTAATCTCTCATCTAGTAACCAAAGATTGTGATCCTCATAATTAACACAAGTTGAATCTTTCCCCATTGGAAAAATCACACTATGAATCTCATTCTCGTATTTAGTGGATCCATCGTCGTTTCTCTCAAGTAATTTTTTTAAAAATTCTAATACCACTTTTCTGTTGGAAACATAGTGTGCTAAATCACTTTTTCCAATTTCTGTAATTTTATTAATAAGCTCTTCTAGTTTCTCAGTAAATTTTGTAGTGTTATCAGATAATGCTTCCTCTATTTCTTTTTTAGTAGACTGCTCCCTCGAAAATTTAATTTTCTGAAGTTCTGTCTCAATCCCCGCCTCAGTAATATCATAAGGAAGAGAAGAAAAAGAAATGTCACTTAAGTACGGTCTGTACCACGGAGCCTTCGAATTTACATAATCTCTTACTTTCGATTCCTTTCTTTCTTGTCTAGGTTGAACCTCTGCTTTAAAAACATCTCTTGTGAGTTCCGCGGCGCGTCTTTCTATTTCTTTTTGGGAAAAGGGATGAAGGATATCATTCTCTTTTTGAAATTGAAAACCATCACGTTCAGTCAAAACATTTGAATTCAGATAATTTCCAAATACATAAGTTTTTATAATGTAGTTTCTGTGGGTCATCTTATCCTTCTCATCTGTTATGGTGTCGTAAAAATCATCTTTGAATTCTGGTATGTACTCATAAAGAGCCTCTTCTGTAACCTGTCTTTTGTCGGCTACCAAACTAATTGAGCTCCGACCTCCTCCATAGAAAATCTTGAAAATCTTAATTTTAAATTCTTCTTTGTCTTTCTTATCTCCTGTCTCTAAGACAAATTCTTTATTTTCAATTTCTTGTATCAATTCCCCCCTCCCTAGATAGTCGTTAAGAGTAATAGAATTTTTATTATCTTCTTCTTTTACTGTAATCTTCGGACATGAAAAACCGTCTATAGCAAAATAAAGTAATAGTTTTTCCAATAATTTTCTTGCTACTGTTTCTAATTTTTTATCAAGCTTATCAACATGTTCGTCTTTTAAATTTTCTAAGATAACTGATGTTCGAGTGTTTTCGGTATTTGCAAGTTTCTTGGATTCATTTTTGATAAAATTTTCATCTCCAACAAATTCAAATTTTCTCTCAAAATACTTCCCACCCTCCTTGTAGATACTCTCGATTCTAACGTTGTTAAAATATTTCAAAAAAGCGAACCTACCAAATCCTTTCCCTCCTTGTTTAATTTTTTGATCACTATACAAGGTGTTAAAGGAATTTAAATTTTCATCGTCAAATCCAATACCAGTGTCAGATATTACAATACCAGTCACAGAAGAAAGTCCGTCTTCGTCTATTGGTAATTTTTTATCCCTTCTCAATAAAACAACCTCTATTTCTCTTTTATTTTCCCCCGACATCTCCACCGCATCTACGGAGTTAGAGATAGCTTCCACCAAGGGTGTATACACGTTTGTTTGGCGAATATTATCAACCAATCTTTTTACATTTACATGGGGTGCGACCTGTTCCATCACTGCAAAAAATTTTTTTGATGTATTTTTTTCCAATTCAAAATAAACTACATAAGAATAATACCACTCCACTAATTAATGTTAAGTCTTGTGTAAAACACTTCTATTTCTTGTATTGGCATAAAAACACCGCTCCCTATCTCAAATTTTGTCGAGTTGTGCCCAGTAGGACAGCAGAAACTCGGCATTTGGCGGTCTAGATCTATCCACTCCACATAGAACCCTCCATTATCTGCCGGTTTAATACGCGAAATTCCAACGTTCTCGGTCGAAAAGATTACTCTCCCACTCTTTACTATCACCCCATATTGAGGACAATGATTTGACCCATTTTCACAGATGTTCAATATCTGCTCTCGTTCTCCATCACTATCTATATCAGCCTCTATTCCGTTCACATCAAATTGTTCCGCTTTCGGAAAATTAAACACATACGAAGATGTGGAATATCCACTTAAAAGGATTGATGCGTGTATGGTTGAAGAAACTATCTCACATTCAAAATATGCGCATCCAATATTTTGATCTAATAGTTTATTTTCTTTCACGAAGAAAAGTTGAAAAGCGATTGCGATACAAAAAATTACAAATTCAAAGATAATGATTTTCTTGTGTTCGATAAAAAAATTCTTCATGAATTATTCGAAGAAATATTCAAATAAACTATTTTTAGGGAAGTTGGGAATAAATACATTCTCACTGACTTTTTAGAAAAAATGGAAAAATAAAGAGATTGGATTTCATTGGCTCTTCCTAATTCTATATAACCCTAATCTATACATCCGGAAACATTACAAATCTCATCACATACATTTAGTCCATACTCATCTGTCTTGCAATCTTTTACACACTCAAATCCCTCGTTCATAAACTTCTGTTTCCCGATTGATAGACATTCTTGAGCAGAAGAAAATCCTGGTATTGTATAACTGTTTTCATAACACTCAGAATTATTCACTTTAGATTTACATACAATCAATGACCACTCATCTTTTTTGAATACTGTTGGTATAACAAAAATAAAAAGTAGTATAGCGACAATCCCACCAATGATAGAAAAAATAATTTTTTTATCTTTCATATTTTTGACCCTTAACGTGCCGCTAGGAACACAAAGCTCCCAGCCAGCGATCCTTGCGGACCCATACAGGTTTCCCCATATGACGGTTCAACGTGCTCTGACTAGGAGCTTAATACGTTGAACCGTTTTCTAAACCATGCCGATTACTCGGTTTAGGTCCTGCCTAATGGCTATTTAGTTGTGCTTTCATTATAAGTGTAAAAAAATTAAAATAAAACCAATGACAAAGAACGGTGAAAAAATAAGAGAGGAACTCAAAAAAGAGATTATTGATACCCTACTAAGATCCGCCAAGAGAAACGAAAATAAAACTTTTTTATATCTCTCCGATATTGATGAGGTAGGACCGTCTTATATCGAAAGGGTTGGCTTCTTAGAATCACTTAAAAAAAGTGGGGTTATAACAAAATTTAAAGAAGTTGAGAAAGTAGATCAGTTTGAAGAATGGGATGAATTAGAGATAGAAAGAGATCCTGAAAGTTGGATTGATTATAAAGAAAACTTTTCTCCCGAAAAAAGGATATATGCAAAGGTATTTTTTTGTAGTAAAAAAATCCTTGCGCATTTCCCAAATATAAATCCAAAAAAAACAATAGGAATCCAAAAATTGATAACAAGAAAGAGTGGTGAATTCTTTTATGACGGAATACTCATGAAAATGCCAAATAACAGAAATTATTATCGAGACATCCTTAATATATTACTATCTAACGAAAGAACTGATGGTTTTATAGAATACGGAAAAATCAATGCCGAACTTATGAAAAAGGGACACAAAATAATCACCGACCCAAAGAAAATTCGGGATAGAATAAGAAACGCGCTGAATAATGGCTTCTTTAGGTACACAACAATAAACGGGGAAAGGATAAACAAAAACACACCAGATGGTAGAAAACTTATTGAATTAGGAAAAAAAGGAGATGGGTTGGTGTTTAACAATATAAAAACATCATAGTAATATTGCTATCTGTTTATTAACAGCTTATATAAAAGCTGTTTTTTATTTATGTAGTTATATTTTTCGACATTAAAAAGATAAACGAATCTAAAACATACCAGATCCTTGATATACTCGCATTAAGCTCAAAAGTTTCATGCGAAAAATCAAGAAAAAAAGCGAAAAAATTGAAAAAACTGCGGAACGTCTCGCGCTTATTTTCTTCGAACAAATATATGAAAAACAAATCAAAACGTCGAATAAGTCAAAAAAATGAAAAAATGAAAAATCATATTAATTCAGAAGTAAAACTCGCTTGGATCGGAATAAGATTAATTGTCTTCATACTTTTCGGAGATAGATGGATAAAGTGATATGAGAGGATATTCGCGGATATATTGGGAAACTATACCAAGTTTCGGTATAACCCACACAGAAGCAGCATTTCTTGCGCTTGTAGATTCACTATCAAGAAACGAGGGGGTGTGTTTTGCATCAAAAGAACGTCTTGCGGAAATCATGGGTTTATCAAAAGTGACAATATTCAAAATGATAAAAAAACTCCAAAAGATGGATCTCTTGGAAAAACACGGGTATTCAAAATATAAAACATCAAAACTTGTCCTTACAGAACGATATAAAGAATGCATTGAAGAAGAGAAAGAGAAAATAAAAAACATGAAAAATGAACATTAAAAAAATAAATCTTTTATAAAATCTTTTAATTGCTACTATAAAGAACTTTTATGTCTGAGTATAAAGAATCTTTATACAATAATATAAATAAAAATATAAAAGAAATAATAAATATAAAGTGGTACTTTCTGCGAAAATACCACATTACTTATTTCTTCTCCTCTAAGAGGAAGAATAACCAGGGGTTGGAATTTTCGTCAAAGGATCCAAAAATAAAAACGTCGAAGGAAAAATAATCAAAAAAATTATGGAAAAAAAAGTAGCGGTTGCTTACTGCCGAGTAAGCACCGAGGAACAGGCAAACAAAGGTCTCTCGCTTGATGTACAAGAAGAAAATTGTGTACGAGCGATAAAAGAAAACAACATGTGTCTTTTAAAGGTAATAAGGGACGAAGGAAAAAGTGCTGGAAGTTTGAAACGATCGGGAATGGAAGAAATTATGCGACTCTCCATCGCAAAGAAAATTGACGCTATATATGTAATAAGTAGTGACAGATTAACAAGAAACACAGCAGATCATCTCCTATTGAGAGATATGTTCAGAAAAAATGATGTTCAACTCATATATCTAAATCAACCTCTTGATGATAGTGCAATCTCTCGAACAATGGACACGATATTGGCTTCATTCAATGAATTTCAACGTATGGCTACTTCTGAAAAAGTAAAAAGCACGATGAAGGCAAAAGCTGAAGCGGGATATTTCCCTACACTTGCGCCAATAGGATATAAAAACACACAAGACAAGAGTGCAAAAGAACGTCTTGGGGTAAACATTATCACTCCAGACGAGATGGCTCCACTTGTTACCGAACTATTCAAACTCTATGCAACAGGAAATTTTAATGTTTATGATCTTGGCGATCTTCTCTATAAAAAGGGGCTACGGACCAAACGCGGAGAAAAGATTGCTCCAAGTCGTTTGTACGATATGCTGAAAAACCGCGTTTATCTTGGGGAAATTGTCTGGGGTGGTATGCATATAAAAGATGGAAAACATCCGCCACTCATTGATGAGGGAACGTTTTCTGCAGTTCAAAGTATGCTCTCAAGTCATTCACACCATGCGTGTAGACGAAGAAAATACTCGTGGCTTCTTAATGGTTTCCTATTTTGTCCAGATCACGGAAGGAGATTTACCGCCGAATGGCACCTCGACAAAAAACTCGCATATTATCACTGTAGTAACAAACACGGATGTGGACGATATATAGAAGCGTCGAAAATGGAGGAAATGGTATCAGATAAATTCAACGACATACAATTCACAGATGAATTTATAGAAATAGTTACTGAAAAAACAAAAAGAATATTTTACCGGAGCAAAAAGGAATATGAACGACAACGACAGGGATTTATAAACAGAAAAACCGCACTTGAAGCAAAACGAACATCCGCAGAAAATAAACTCTTTGAAAATATTATATCGGATGAAGATTTTTCAAGAATACGAAAAGAGATAAATAAGGAAATCGATATCATAGAAGGATCGCTTTCAGAATTAGCGGAGCGTTACGAAATACAAGTTGATATTTGCCAAGAAATCATGCAATTTATGCGAGATATTCGATCCGCCTATGAAAGTGCCTCTCCGACATTAAAACGTCATTATCTGGCGTTCTTCTGGGAAAGATTCGAAGTTCTTGACGGGGTTATAATAAAATCCGTTCCTTCCCTACTTGTTCGTGAACTTTTGAAGGAAAAACAGATATACCTCAAAAAAGAAAATCCCCAATTATCTGGGAATTCTCTTATGTTTTCGGAGGTTATATTAAACTCCTCTCTGGGTGCCTGACGGGGGTCGAACCCGCGACATCTCGCTCCACAGGCGAGCGCTCTACCACTGAGCTACAGGCACCATGCGTTCTGCCTACGGCAGAGAATTTCTAACGTCTAATTTTAAAATTATAAATGAAAAATAAGACAAATTCAGAATACAATTTTTTCTACTTTTATTCAACCTTAGATGTTTTTGCATCTCTTCGAGACTTCTTTTTTTGATAACGAAGACGTTTACGATGGAGACGCTCCTCTATCGAGCCTTGATGGGGCCCCGTGGGAATACGAGGTTTCTCTTCGTGAAGCGCCTCTTCAATCAACTCATTTAATTTTTCAATTGCCCGATCTCTATTTTGTTCTTGCGCCCGCTCTTCATCACTTTCTGTCTCAAGTTCGTCTCGTTCGTTTATCTTATTCGCAAGTTTAATTCTTATTTTCTTTTTTTTCGCTTCCGAGATATCCAGATCATTGATATTCACCCATGCCTGTATGCGCGTTGATCGTTTATTTACGTTTTGTCCACCGGGACCACTTGATCGTGATGTTTTTATTTTTATATTTTCATTATTTACAAACATATTGCTAAAAACTTCCAATATAAAAATTATACGGTATAATGGGTACGTGGACAATTTAATGGAGATTGTGGGTTCGTGGATTTTACAAAATCCAACGTGGACCGATGCAATTTTAGGCATAAGCATGATTATTCAAGGAGAACTTACCATTCTCCTTGCTATGTATTTGGCAATTAGTGGCAAAATAACGTGGCTTCAGTTTGTTGTACCAACCCTCGGCGCAATTATGTTCGCTGAGGTATTTATTTATCTTATCGGAAAGAATATCCGCAATACCCGATTCGGATGGAGACTTTCAAAAAAAATGAAAGGAAATAAAAGAGTGCAAACGTACACCTACTATCTGAAACAAAATATGACAAAACTACTAATTATTACAAAATTTATCCCCGCAACGAATCTTATGATTATGAGCCTTATTGGATGGACAAGAACGAAATTTAAAGATTTTTTTCCTTCATATATAAAAAGTCTTTTAGTGTGGTTTTTGAGCATGACTGTTGTTGCCTATTTCCTTATGTCGGGACTCCACTACTTAAGCTCCACAAAGGTATTTAAACAGGCTGAAATCGGAATTGTAGTGATTTTTGTGCTTATTTTTGCGGGGGAACATATTTTGAGCAAACTCTTCAAAAAATACACTTCGATTGAGGAAAAAGCGGAACTTATCGGAGAATCAGTCGAAGAAAAATTCGAAGAAAAAGGATAATAAAACAAAAAATCCCCAGAATTTCTGGGGATTTTTTTATTTTTTACGATCGGGAATTCTCAAGAGAAAATTTCCTTTTGGAATTCCACTTTTGTTCTTGATATGAGTGTTTGCTCGGGTAAGTTCTTTGAGCGAAATATCATGTCCATTGTTTCGTAATTCCGACAAGAAAACTTTCCATGGGGTAAACTTCGAAAAATACTTTTCAATCACCACCATCTTGGGCCCCCCATAAGTTACTCCCTCTACAAATCCATAGTGTTCTGGATTTTCAAGTATGAGCTTCAAGGCAATCATACATGGAATATATCGCTCGGTCTCACGGGGAAGTGAAAATAATTTGAAATATGACTTTTCGCCGTCGGTGTGTATTGCCTTCCATATCCTTCCTGGACCCGCATTATAACTTGCGAGTGCAAACCACCAACTTTCCTCTTCACTGAATGTCTTTCGAAATTCTTGATAAAGGGTTTTCATCTCACTACACGATGCACGTGTCGCGCTCTCGAGTTGTCGTCTTTCATCAATATTATTATCCACCTTCAATCCATTATGAATCGCAGTGCTCCGTATAAATTGCCAAAACCCCGTTGCACCCTTTGACGAAACGGCATTTGAATTGAATCCGGATTCTCCGATGCCCACAAATTTCATATCAGTCGGCACTCCTTCTTCTTTAAATATTGGATCAATAATTGGTGAATACTCCTTAAGAAGACCGAGATATGAAACTATTCTCCATCTGTTTTTTGTGTTGGTAAAAAACCGTATCCATTCATCGGTATCTTCCCAAACGCCAAATACCTCAAATGGGACTCGCCCGCCAAAAAAGTAAACCGTATCGGGAATATAGGGAAAATCTGGAACAGGAAGCGGTGATTTAATACTTTGAATCTGAGCATATACATCTCCGTATCGCTTGTTGTTCTCAACTTTTGTGTCTATAACCAAAAAAAGAATAAAACACAAAACGAACACGAAAAGATATTTCGGCATTCCTCGTGTATTCGGTGCCATCATTATTTCTCCTTTGAAAGTTAATTTTCTACTTTCAGAGTAATAAAAACACCCAATGAATACAAGTTAACTCCGTATGTTATTTATCTTCGCTGCAAGTATAAAATCATTTTCCGAAAGCCCTCCAATCGCATGTGTCCAAAGCTCAATCTGCACCTTATTGTAGAAAACATGGAGATCCGGATGGTGTCCTTCTTTTTCTGCAATTTCCGCAATATTATTTACAAATTGTATCGCCTGTAAAAAATCGGGAAGTGTAAATTCTTTTGAAATCTTTTTCCCTTCTTCAACCATATTCCATCCCAATACCTCAGCCAAATATTTCTGCGACTCCTCTTTCGTCATAGGTTTTATTCCCCCCTCGCATGGCACACATTTTTTGTTTAATAGATCCATGGAATTAGTATAGATCATATTGTATTAAGTATTAAACACTTATTACTAACAGAAAATCCGCCGAATGGCGGATTCTTTTGTGCCGCGGGGGTGAATCGCCCGCGACTCAAATACTCGCCGTCGCTCGTATTTGGTCTGGGCACCACCTCGCGGTGTAATGTGCTCATTACACAACGCTCCGGTGTTCGATTTACCACACACACACAAAGCAGTTTGTGTGCTCCCCGACAAAACAAAATCCGCCGAATGGCGGATTCTTTTGTGCCGCGGGGGTGAATCGAACACCCGACGCCAGCCTCTTCAGGGCTGCGCTCTACCACTGAGCTACCGCGGCATTTCAATTGTCAATTTCTACATATTCGAGAATACCATACACATTTTTGTTTTTCAATTACCGACGAAAATTCATTTATTTAGTGCAACAATTAATGTTATACTTAAAAAACAATACAGGTTATAGATCATGGAACAAAAAAACAAACAACCCGTTCTCACGGTAGAAGATCTCTCCCTTGTGATCGACGGAAAGAAAATACTGAAGGATATTTCATTTTCTATAATCCCGGAAGAAGTACTCGCCATTATCGGACCCAACGGATCCGGAAAATCTATGCTTCTCAAAACTCTTGTGGGTATCCGCACCCCAACATCAGGAACCATCACGTGGGCGCCCAATACGAAAGTTGGATATCTTCCTCAACGATTTCAAGTCGATCATTATCTCCCGATGACTATAGAAGAATTTCTATCGCTCAAAAAAAATCCTGAATATTCACTAAGTGAAGTTTTTTCACTTGTAAAAATAGAAAAGGGGTGGCGCACGAAAAATCTCGCCCATCTTTCAAGTGGACAATTGCAAAAAATACTTCTCGCATGGGCGGTTATTGATAAACCAGAGATACTTCTTTTTGATGAACCGATGGAAAATGTCGATATTGCTGGGCAAGAATCGATTTATCGTCTTCTTTATGAACTCCAGGAGACGCTCCATGTCGCCCTTGTTATCGTTTCACATGATTTAAATCTCGTGTATCGCTATGCCGACCAAGTGCTTTGTCTCAACCAAAAAATGCTCTGCTACGGGGCACCACATGATGAACTTACCGAAAAAAGGATAAAAGAACTATTCGACACCCATACACTTTTCCATCATACCCACTAATTTATGACTGACTATTTTATTTACACGCTTATCTCCGGTGCATTTGTCGCTATTGCGAGCGGACTTATTGGTTCGTTTCTTGTGTTAAAAAAAATGACGCTTATGAGCGACGCACTTTCACACGTCGCGCTTCCCGGTATCGCGCTCGGAGTAATTTTCAAGTTTGAACCAATCATCGGAGGCCTCTTATTCCTCTTCCTCTCGATTATTCTCATCTGGGGAATAGAAAACAAGACAAAACTCGCCACCGAATCGATTACCGGCGTTCTTTTTGTGACTGCACTTGCGGTAGGTTCAATACTCATCAGTGAAACAGAACTTCTCGAAGCGTTTTTTGGAAATGTCGAAGATATTTCTCCTCTACAACTCCTTATTCAAACAATTATCGCAATTGGGATTATTGGTATTGTCGCAAAGAATTTCAAGTCACTTATGCTCGTTTCTATCGCTCCCGATCTCACCTACTCCGAAAAAATATCGCGAACAAAACTAGAACTCCTTCTCCTTGTTCTCATTGCACTCACCATTTCGATTGGAATTGGTTTCGTGGGAGTGCTCCTTATGAGCGCACTTTCAATCATTCCTGCCGTTACTGCGCGGAATCTCTCAAGAAATCTCAAGATGTATATATGGTGGAGTATGTTTATCGCAACTCTATCACTCATCGGAGGAATAATCATTTCACACTTCACCCAATCAATGAATCCCGGTGTTGCCACTGTCCTTATTAGTACATTCTTCTTTTTGATAAGTCTCTTCGGAATAAGAAAATAAAAAAATACCCTTACTTTTCTGTAGGGTATTTTATTCTTTTAATCTTCTGATTCTTGGGGTCTTTCTTTTTTTACAAAACACTTCTTTCTTGTGCATTTAAATTCCTCTTTTCCTCTGTACGGAACACCCGTGTGGCGCTTATTATGTTCTCTTTCAATAAGTTTTGTGAGAAATTCCTCAATAGGTATTTCATCTTCATTCGCAAGATTTGTTACCAATTCGGCGATTTTTCCGGTAAGTACAATGCTCTCTGCCATTGATACCTCCTTTTTATTATTGATAATTCTGAAAAAACTATACTCCAAACAAAAGGGGAAAACAATAAACACCGCAAGAATGCGGTGTTTATTGTTTTTTGTACCCCGAGCAGGAATCGAACCCACATTAAGGCCTTAGAAGAGCCCTGTTCTATCCATTGAACTATCGGGGCAGCACATCTCTAACTTTCGCAAAAAAAAGAGAAAACTGCAAGAAAATCTTTTTGTCTTCCGTTTTTAGTCTTACCTCAGCTCTGCGCCAAATTGAGATGCGGTTTCTTTATAAAGCGTATCCTGAATTTTATCAACTTCTTCGGACACTAATGTGCGATCGCTCGCGCGATACACCGCACGAAATGTGTAGCTTACACGATTCGGTCCAAATTTTTTTTCATCTTCATATTTATCGAGTAATTGAACCTCCTCAACAAGATCGCCTCCAATATCCCGAATCACGTCATAATATTGATTCACAAAAAAATCTTTTCCGACAACGAATGAAATATCTCTTGTGATCGGAGGAAACTTACTCACCTCTTTATATTTATTTCCGAGCACCAACTGTTTTATCACGCGTGGATCCTCCGAACGCAACAAACGAATATCAGGAAGTTCCATACTCACAATTGCGAGTCGTTCCGCACCAAATCCAAACGCCCATCCCGAATATTGTTTCGGATCAACCCCGAGTTTCTCGAGCACCACGGGACGCACCATCCCCCCTCCCAACACCTCAATCCACTGCCCATTTCTTTCGATTTCCATTTCGACACTCGGATCCGTATAGGGAAATGTATCCTCATTAAAACGGAATTTAATATCTTCTCCAAAGATTGCTTTTGCGATTTTTCCAAGAATATTTTTTAATTCATCAAACGGCACTATTTTGTCGCTTGTGGGATGTAAATACCATCCGTCGATTTGATGAAAGACATTCAAATGAAATCGATCGATTTCGTCCTTGCGATACACCTTCCCGTACGACAGCGAACCGAGTGGTTGATTGTTTTTTATCCTCTCCTGTATCTCTTTTGATTTCACGTAGTAATACCACATGATAGTCGTGTGAGTGCGGAGAATATATTCATCATTCACAAAATAGGTGTCCGATGCGCTCCGAGCCGGATGTTCGGGAGGAAAATTAAACAAATCGAAACTTTGATCCGCGCGGACAATTTCGGGAACCTGAATATGATCAAAATTTTTAAATTCGGGGATACCAAAAATACGCGTTGCAACTTCACATATCGGGTGTCCTTGGGCGCGTGTTTGATCGGAAAGTGCAAGAAAGCGTGTTAAACGCATACTATCCGCATCATCCTTTTTTTTGAGCTCCTCACGTAACCGCGCTTCCTCGGGCGAAGTTATATTTAAACGAAGTTTTGGTAAATTTTCGTAGAATTCCATATAAATAAAAACCCTCTTTGTACAAGGGGTTCAAATTACTAATAAGAATGAGAAAAGAACCCCCTTATGGGCTAAGTAAAGAAAAATCTAAAGAATTTCTTTGCGACTTTTTTCATTGTAGAAATAGTATACACAATTCATCTCGGAGAATCAAACTTTGTTTGCTATCTCCATACTCATTGCAAAAAGGAGTCTTTTTCTGTTATTATGGTTCCGCGGGGAAGAGTAACGGTTGCTCGCAAGGCTCATAACCTTGAGGTAGTAGGTTCAATTCCTGCCCCCGCAACAAAAAATAATATAAAGGTCATTTTGTAAAAAACAATATATAACATGTCTTACGAAAAAATAGAGGACACCGATGTATTAGAAGAAAATGATGTGGTGGAAAAAGAAAAAACCGAAGGAGAAAATGATGGATTATACGAAATTTCGGTTGAAAAACACAATAAAGATCAATTTGGAGCATTTGCACAAAGAAAGGAATTAAGGGTTTCGGGAAATCAACTTGATGCACATTATTCTGACCAAACTCCGGATGAAGTAAACGAGGCAATGGATAACCTCATTGAAGAGGGTGAAGAGGACGGAGGCGAGACATCAGACGAGTTAATTTCCAAAAATAAAAACTTCATTGAGGGAAAAACTGGAAAAAAAATTGCCGGAATAAAAGCAAAATATTTTATCACAAACGAGCAGTGGAAAAATATGGATGAAAACGAAAGGAAGGAACTCCTTAAGAAGAAACAAGAAGAAATTAATAATTTGTACATAAAAAAATAAGATAGGAGGAAATATTCCTCCTTATGGCGGAGTAGCTCAGTGGTTAGAGCGAGCGCTTCATAAGCGTTAGGCCGTGGGTTCAATTCCCACCTCCGCTACGGAGTAATCCAAATTGCAAAAAAATATACTGATTGATACACTAAATGAAGCTTGCGGGTGTAGCTCAGCTGGTTAGAGCGTCCGCCTGTCACGCGGAAGGTCGCCGGTTCAAGTCCGGTCGCCCGCGCAAGCAAATATAGAACTGTCCTAAATGGGCAGTTTTATATTTATTCTGTACGACTGGACTTGAACGGGAAAGGGGTCGGGAAAACGGAAGTTTTCCCGTGGTGGAGCACATGAACCGCTAGGTTCATGAGAGTGATATTATTCAATATCGCGATGTGAAATGTCCTCGCCCGCGCAAGCAAATATAGAACTGTCCTAAATGGGCAGTTTTATTTGAAAAATATCAAAAATCGAGTAAAGTCAGAAATATGAAGGCAATTATTCTAGCGGCGGGAGAGGGAGCTCGCATGCGTCCACTCACCCTCACTACACCAAAACCACTTGTAACTGTTGGCGGAATTTCATTGCTTCATCACCTTATTGAAAAATTTCCCCCTCATATAAATGAAATTATTCTTGTTGTTGGGTATCTCGGAGACAAAATAAAAGAAATAATAGGAGATGAATATCTCGGAAAAAAAGTTACTTATGTTACACAAACAGAACGATTGGGTAATTTTCACGCATTGAAGTTGTGTGAACCATATCTTAATGAAGATGAATCATTTTGTATTTTTTTCGCGGATGATCTTATTGATAAAAAAACAATTGAAGATCTTCTCGCTCATGAGCTTTCGGTTGCAGTACACACCATAGAGGACCCAAGGAAATTTGGTGTTGCAATTACCGATGAACATATGCACATCAAAGAAATAGAAGAAAAACCCGAACACCCAAAATCACGTCTTGCAGTAACAAATGGGATGGTACTTAACAAAAAAATATTTTTATATCCTCCAGAGCCCCATGCAAATGGTGAGTTTTATCTCTCTGTCGCCGTGCATAACATGGCAAAAGAACACAACATAAAAGCAGTTATCGGAAACTTCTGGTTTCCCGTTGCAACACCAGAAGATATTTTAAAAGCTGAAGAAATACTTCGAGAAAAAGAAAATTAGTTTTTTTCGTAATACATCCCAAGTCCAAGGATATCTTTTTCGTACATTTTCTTCCCTATAAGTTGAAATCCAATGGGAAGTTCTTTTTTTTCTCTATCGTATTTTTTTACAGGAAGGGAAAGCGATGGCACTCCGGCAAAATTTGTCGGAACAGTGAAAATATCTGAAAGATACATAGATACTGGATCTCCCGTTTTCTCACCAATCTTAAACGCCCGTGTCGGTGTGGTCGGCATAAATACCACATCAACCCCATCTTCTTTTTTATCAAACACCGCGTTAAAATTCTCGACAATACATTCCTGGATCTTTTTTGCCTTCCCGTAATATGCGTCATAATATCCGGCGGAAAGAACGAATGTTCCCAAAAGAATTCTTCGTTTTGTTTCGGGACCAAACCCAACTCCCCTGCTTTTTTCGTATAATTCTCTGAGGTTTGAAATTTCAGATTTTAAATCAGAAATATTTCCATATCGAATTCCATCAAATCGTGCAAGATTTGCACTTACCTCAGCGGGAGTAATGATATAATATGCGGGAACAGAATATTTTATATGGGGGAGACTTACTTCCTTCAGAGTAAATCCAAGTTTTTTAAACTTCTCAATTGCCATTTCAATCCCCTCTCTCACCTCTTTTTCTAGTTCAAATTCAAAACATTCTTTTGGAATTCCTATCACAAGTTTTTTGATATAATCAACATCCATTTCAGTGGTTGATGGTTGTTCTCCTGAAATACTTGTTGCATCAAATCGATCATATCCCTTTATCGCATCATATAGTATTGCCGCATCTTCAACTGTCTTTGTAATTGGCCCAACGTGATCGAAACTCGAGGCCATTGCGATCAACCCAAAGCGAGACACCGATCCATAGGTGGGTTTCAGGCCTACCACACCGCAAAATGCGGCCGGCTGGCGTATAGACCCCGCAGTATCTGATCCGAGCGCTCCAACGGCCAATCCTGCGGAAACAGCAGCCGCAGAGCCTCCGGAAGAGCCTCCTGGCACTCTCGTTATATCGTAAGGATTTTTGGTTACGTGAAACGCGGAATTTTCAGTCGATGAACCCATCGCAAATTCATCCATATTTGTTTTCCCAAGAAACACTACATGTTCATCCTTTAATTTCCTGATGACCGTCGCATCATAGCTCGCAACATAGTGTTCCAAGATCTTGGATGCTGCGGTAGTTTTTGTTCCCTCAATAAGAAAATTATCTTTAATTGCGAGTGGAATACCGGTAATGGATGACGCCTTCCCTTCACGAAACAATTCATCGGCATATTTTGCTTCAACGAGGGCTTGTTCATCCATAAGGGAAAGATATGAGCCTATATCTTTGTCTTTCTTTTTTATCTCATCAAAAAAATACTTTGTAACTTCGGTTACTGAGAATTCTTTTTTCCGAAATCCCTCTCCAAGAGAGCGTATAGTAAATGTATGTAAATCCATATGTATTAATCGAACACTGGTGGAGTTTTTAAATATCCATTTTCCGACTTTGGAAATTGTTCTTTCAAAAGAGAAATATCAGAAACATCTTCTTCTTTATCCTCCCGATACACATTCTTTTCCAACGCACTTCCAATTGTGGGAGAAACATTGGTGGTGTCGACGTCCTTGAGGCTCTCAAAATAATTGAGAATTGAAGAAAGGTCCGTGTGTAGTTTTTTATTCTTTTCTGCGTCTTTTTCCAATTCAATGCGAGCGAGGGTCGCAAGATGCTCTATTGTTTTTTCGTTTATTTTTTCACTCATAAATATATTTTACCTTATCACGTCACAAAAGAAGTGCAAGAAATTCTTTTTCATTCAATATCTTGACGCCAAGTTTTTTTGCTTTTTCTATTTTTGAACCAGGATGCTCTCCTGCCACTACGAAACTAGTTTTTGATGATACCGTTTCCGATGCCTCTCCTCCTAATGATCGCACCCGCTCTTTTGCCTCTTCTCTTTCGAGAGAGCTAAGTGTTCCGGTAAAGACAAACGTTTTTCCGAAAAGTTTTTTCTCCTTATTCTTTTTTTCTTTTATAAAACGTATTCCTATGGTATCAAATTTTTCAATCAGTTTCTTGTTTTTTTCTTGAGAAAACCAAGAAAAAATACTTTCCGCGACCTTAGGACCGATGTCGGGAATTTGTTGTAATGAATCTTTTGATAGTTTCGAAATAACCGAAAATATATCTTTTGGTGATTGTACACCCCTTCCTTCACATGTTTTTTCTGCAAGTAACCGAGCTGTTTCTTCTCCCACATGTAAAATCCCGAGACTATATAAAAAACGTGGAATGGTAATATGCTTCTTTGTTTCTATCTCTCGTATAATATTGTCGGCTGATTTTTCTCCGAATCTTTCGAGCACCGCAATATCCCCTTTTTTCAAAACAAAAATATCTGACGCATCAGAAATTAATCCCTCATCTAAAAATCGATCAACAACCTTTTGACCAAGACCACGAATATCAAACGCCCCACGAGAAACAAAGTGATAAAGCTGTTCCTTGTGACGCGCGCCACATGTTGTATTTGCACATCGATACAGTGCACCCTCCTCGATTATTTTTCCTCCGTCTGCAGGACAACGCGTCGGCATCTTGAATATCTTTTCTCTTCCTGTCCTCAATTCAGGAAGCACGCGGACAATTTTTGGAATGACGTCGCCGGCACGATTCACAATAACCGTATCCCCAATTTTTACCCCTAGTCGTCGAATTTCATCATAATTATGTAGCGTTGCGTGTGTGATGGTAACTCCCCCGACAAACACCGGCCTTAGTTCGGCAACAGGAGTAAGTACTCCCGTACGTCCAACCTGAATCTTAATTTCCTCAACAATTGTCGTAGCCTCTCGAGGAGAAAATTTATAGGCAATTGCCGCACGGGGTGCTTTTCCCACAACCCCCCCACGTTCAAAAACAATATTGTTATTCTCAATAACCACAATTCCATCAATTTCGTATTCGAGTCCATCACGTTTTTTTTCCCACATATTTCGAAAACGAAACACCTCCTCAAGTGATTTTACCTTTTTGTCATGTGGATTTATCACAAATCCCCATGATGCAAGTATTTTATGTTTTTCTTCGTGTGTGACAATCGGAAAATCAGTTTTTGTTGCAATATCATATTGAAACGAGTTTAATTTCCGCAATGCAGTGATTGACGAATCGAGTTGTCGCACAGAACCCGCCGCAAGATTTCTGGTGTTCACAAATGGTTTCAATCCTTTTTTTTCCTGCTCTTTATTAATCCGAAGTAATTCTTTTTTCGTAATAAAAATTTCTCCCCGTACGGTCAGGTTTTGTGGAATTGGCCATTTTCCGAGTTGGGTAAGAGTTTTGGGAATAGTAGGAATTGTTTTTATATTTTCCGTGATATCCTCACCAATATATCCATCTCCTCGGGTTGATCCTTGTATTAAAATGCCCCCCTGATACTGCAACTCAATCGCCAACCCATCAATCTTCAATTCACAATAGAACCCCTTATCCCCCTCTTTTTCTCCACGTGAGGCAAGATAATTTTTTACCCGTTCCTGCCATTCATACATTTCTTCTTCGGAAAATGCATCGTTAAACGAAAGCATGGGGGTCTCGTGTGATACCTTTTCAAACTTTTCGAGTATACTTCCTCCCACCCTTTGTGTTACTAAATTGTCTTTTATGAGCTCGGGATGTGTCTTTTCAAAAGTTTTCAATTCGTTGTTTAATGCATCAAAGGCCGCATCAGAAATTTCCGGCGTATCAAATGTATAATAGAGCATCCGATGATACTCAATAAGTTTTTGTAATTTTATAATTCGCTCTCGTATCTCATCGTGTTTCATCGTGGCGTAGAGGGATTAATTGAAACGAGTCGAGAACAGTGAATCCACCACGCGCTCAACCGTATCTTTTTTCCCAATTGATTTAATACGAATTCCATACACTACCGAATCTTCTTTATTTAAATCCAAACAGTTCACAATTTGAAATTTACTTGCATCCACACATGAAAGTTCTGTAGTATATGAAGTTCCATTTGATAATCCTCCCGAAAGTTTACATTTCTGGCTGTAATCCAAATTTTCCGCCCCCTGTTCCTTAAAATAACAATTTAATGTCGCCTCAACTCCACTATCTGCGGCAAAAAGAGCCATACTCGACTTCACGGTGTCGTTTACTTCACGTAATTGATAAAACGTCATCATCCCCGCAATCACCGAGGCGCTCAACACTATTCCCCCCGTAATAATTGCGGTGAGTATCATTGTTTGTCCTGAGTTTTTCTTCATTTGGTCCATCCCGTTAAAAACAGATCGCGATCAAAAAACACGATTTGTACTTATATTGCTTATGTTCGACGATAATGTTCATAGTTTTTAAATTAAAATTATATGTGACCGCGGTTTCTAACGGGACTCATATATTTATTGAGATCTTCTACATTGATACGGATCAGTACTTATTTCTATTGGAAGAATTCTCATACTTACCGCCGTCTCAATGTATGTTCGTGTATCAGATTTTGAGTCTTTTGGTTTCACCGAAAGCGCCACCCCAATTCTCCACGGATTACAATTATAGTCGGGATGTGCTGATGGATTCGTGGATTTTTTGTATTGTTGTACTCGAAAACAAAGTGTCTCCACTGATACATTCTTTCCGGTGATATTCTCTCCATTTTTTTGTATCGCCTTGTTCGCGTATGAATATGTTACTGTCTCCCCGTCGACACTCGGATCGTTTGTCTGCATTGTTCGAAATGAAATAGAAGAAAGACATGGTTCGGTATTTATTTGAGGTAGTAATGCTTCATATTGAGAGATATCAAAATATCCCATACGTATCTCTCGAGCCATCTGTTCAAGGATGAGATTCAAATTGTTGTTCACCGACATGAGATCAGTGAGATCTCTCTGTGCCTTTATTCCACTTACAAAGACCCCAATCGCAAGTGACATAAGAATTCCAAACACTGCCATTGCAACCAATAGTTCAACAAGTGTAAATCCTTTTTTGTTATTTTTTATATCCATCGTTCGCTTATTTTTCCCTCCAATTTTGGAATATTTCTTCAAGGTTTACGACGCTTCTTTCTCCATTTATTACCCACTCAACCTCGGATTTTATTGTCATCTCGTTTCCTCCGCTTCCCACCGTCACTGTACGTTTGTAGGGCGTTTCCTTTCCCGCTGCATTATATCCATAGAGCCCAGTTACTTCATTGAGCCATAGCGCTGTTGTTGAAGAACCAAATATTTCAGTTAATCCGAGGTCTTTATCGGTATCATATTGAACCTCATAGTTTTGATTATGGTCGAGTGTTGAATTAAAAAAAACACTTTCAGGAATTGCCACATCGGTATCAATAATATGTTTCATAATCTCTATCCCCTCCGCCGCGAGATATGTCGCTTCAAATCGATGTACTACATTCTTATTCATACTTGTCGAATGGATAAGGAGTGAAAAAATACCGATAAGCCCAACCATAATAAGTGTGGCGGTTACCATAAGTTCAACCATTAAACTCCCTTTTTTATTTTTTATCAGTGAATACATATTATTGTGTTGAAATCCCCCCCACACTACTTACCACCACATCCGCTTTTAATATCGGGGATGATCCACTTACGTGCAATTCAACCGTCTTCCCTCCTTCAAGTACTTTTATATATGGGCCCTCAAATGTGATTTGTCCGGGGGAATTTGCAATAACTATTGGGGTGTTCATAGTAAACATCTCTCCATATGATATCGCTTGAGTCTCATCACACGTTGCATACGGCTGGCCACTTACTTGAATATTTGGAACTTGTATAATTTCATATGTATTGGATCCGGTAAACCGCACCCCATATGCACAGACGGTTTCTGCCATATTTCTCTGTAGTGCAAGTGATTTTGCTCTATTTAAAATTCCAATTAATTTTGCCTGTTCGGTATAGAGCGTAATCTGCTTTCCCGAAGATCGTGTATAGGCAATTAGGGTAGTGGTAAGCACCATCAAAATACCAATAACCACGAGAGTTTCCACCAATGTAAATCCTCCGTTCTTCTTCATTACCCTTTATTCTAGCAAAAAAAACCGTTCCTCTCTATAGATTAAAAAGAGAGAAATATCCTTTGATGAGATCAAAACCAAAAAATATGGTAATTACAAATGCAACAACAAAAAACGGTCCAAAAGGAAGTTTGTCTTTCATTGTCTTTTTTTTTGAAAAATAGAGCGCCGCAGCCCATACCCCCCCGAAAATAAAGGCGATCATGCTCGTCAATATGACGTCGGGCCACCCCAACACGATTCCAGAGGCAAATGCGAGTTTTACATCACCCATTCCCATTCCCCTGCCATTACTTACGAGAAAGAGAAAGAGGAAAAAAAGTCCCGCACCAAAAAACCCAAGAATGTGGTTATAATATATATTTTGAAATGGTGAAAATATGAGCGCATAATTTCTCATAAACGATTCACGAAAAGGAAGAATGTGGGCTGTATTTGCCACAAAAAGGAATATAAGTAGTATTCCCAATATGAAAATAAAAATATTCAATCCGTCGGGAATAATGTAATGGTGTAAATCAATAACAAAAATAAGAAGAAGAGAAAGAAATATGAGAATCCAAACAAAAATGAAAAGATAATAGACTCCTGGAGCTAAGAGAGAAACGAAGAGGGTATTTTGTACTCCAAAAAATGAATTCAAAAAAAGCGGAACAAGAACAAAGGTAGCACCACTTAAAAATTCAACAATCGGGTATTGAAAAGAAATTTTTTCTCCACACGAAGAACATTTCCCCCGAAGAAATAAAAAACTGAAGAGAGGGATAAGTTCTTTTACTTCAAGTGTTTTTTGACATGACATACAATGCGATCGTCCTGATATCTTTTTTATATCAAAAAATCTCCCCTCGGGAGAATAACGGAGAATAAGTACATTTAAAAAACTTCCGATTGCGAGACCAAAGAGAAATAAACAAACAAAAACAACTGATGTCATAAAAAAATTATATCATAGATATAAAAAAACACCCCTCACACGGGGTGTTTTTGAAGACATAATTACGGGGCTGGAGTACACGCGCTTCCACTTGCTGTTCCCATACCACTGAATCCAGTACTATCGGCACAAAAAGTTTTTGTAGCATCGCTCTTGAGCGGCGCCGAAATTACATATTCATTCGTGGCGTCCCCGGTGTGGGTAAGTGTACTGTCTTGTGCGGTCACATCATCTTCAAGTTGACCTAATTTTGTCGTCGTCTCTGCACTTAATTCGTAAGTTCCCTTGGTAGCATCATAACTCGCTTCATAGAGTGCTCTTGCTTGCTGAACTGCACCCATAATCCTTGAGTCTCTTGCTTTGTCTCGTGATGGACCGAGTGCGACCAATACCGTAGCTGATAAAATACCAATGATTGCAACCACAACCAACATTTCGATAAGTGTAAAACCTTTATTATTTTTCATATAAAATCAAAATTTGCTCGACCTTATGTATTGTATTTATTATACCAAATTTAGAAACTTTGTGTGAGGCTGTAAAGTGGAAGAAGAATTGAGGCAAAAAGGAGTGCAACTCCACCTCCAATCAATACCATGAGCGCCGGCTGGATGAGCGTAACTAAATTATCCACCATGTCTTCAATTTCACGCGTATAAAAATCATTTATTTTTTTAAGCAAATCTTCGAGTCGTCCCGTCGATTCTCCAATACTGATAAGTTGTGGAACAAGAGGAGGAAATTCCTCAATTCCCTCAAGGATTTTTGATAGTAACTTTCCTTTTCGAATTTCCGAAGACGCATTTTGTAGAAGATTTTGATATACCACATTCCCGATTGTTCGCGAAGAAATTTCAATTGCTTGTGGAATAGTAAGCCCCCCCTTAATCAGCACGCGTGTCGACTCCGCAAAGCGGGCAATATACATTTTCTGAAATAATTTTCCAATAATAGGGAGTCTTAAACTCAATTCATCAAATACAATTTTTCCCTCTTTACTTTGAAAATAATCAATGAGAACAAACACAAATACCCCGAACATAATAAGTGTTGCCCACCACCATGTGCTCACAAACGCGCCAAAACTCACCAACATCTTTGTATAGAATGGGAGCTCAACCTTTGCTTCCTCAAAAATCGGCATAATTTGAGGAATAACAAACGTCACCATAACAAGGATTACTATAAAAAACAGCACAATGACAAACGCGGGGTAAAAGAGTGCGTTTTTGACCTTCGACTTAAGGATGGCCTGTTTTTCGAGATAGTCAGCCAAGAAATCCAATACCTCTCCCAATCGCCCCGTAACCTCTGCTGATCTCACCATGTTCACATAAAAATCAGAAAAAATCCCCGGATGTTTTTCGAGTGCTTGTGAAAGCGAAAACCCCGCATTCACATCATTTCCCACATCATAAATTGTTTCTTTTAAAATCGGGTTTGTTGTTTGTTTATATAGGTTCGTCAAACTATCCGAAAGAGACACTTGAGAAGCAATAAGCGTTGCAAATTGACGGGTAAACACCATAACATCCGATGTTTTTATGCGCTTCAAAAATCCAAGTATACGGTCATACCATTGATCCCCCCTCATCTCTTCCAAATTCAAAATAAAAAGCCCATGACTCAACAAAATATTGAGTGCAGTATCTCGGTTTGTTGCCTCCACATTACCCACTTGAAGCTCTCCTTCTTTTGTTCGTGCTTTATAATTAAATTTCATTGAATTTATAAACCTCTTGTTTTAACCATCTGAATTTTTGAGATTTGAGATTTAAAATTTTACTTTCTATGACCGTTCAAGAAGAATTCTTAGTTCGGAAGGATTCAATGAATAACTTTCTGCTTGTTCAATTGATATTTCTTTCTTTTTAATAAGATTTACCAATGATCGATTTAAAGACATCATTCCTTCCTGTACACTTGTCTCAATAACAAGATCTACTTGATAGATTTTTTTCTCCCGAATAAGATTTCTGATCGCGGGATTTACCAACATAATCTCAGTTGCGGGAACTCGTCCCCCCCCCACTCGGGGAACAAGACGTTGAGAGATAATTGCAACAAGCGTTGAAGCAAGTTGAGAAATAATTTGTCCCTGTTGATTTGGAGGAAAACTATCAATAATACGATCAATGGTCTGTGATGCAGAATTTGTATGTAATGTGGAAAAAACCAAATGTCCGGTTTCAGCGGAAGTCATTGAAATCGCCATTGTTTCGGGATCGCGAATTTCCCCAATCATGATAACATCGGGGTCCTGGCGGAGAATTGAACGAAGACCACTTTCAAAAGAAATCGTATCCTGCCCCACCTCTCTTTGAGAGATAATTGCTCTATCTTGAGAAAAAAGATATTCAATCGGATCCTCAATAGTAATAATATGATCGTTTCGTGTGTGATTTATTTCATCGAGTATCGATGCAAGAGTTGTTGATTTCCCATGTCCTGCGGGTCCCACAATCAAAATGAATCCCTGATTCAAATGAGTGAAATCATGGAGAATGGGGGGAAGCATCAATTCTTCAATGGTACGAATTTGTGCGGGAATTAAACGAAGCGCTGCAGCCATAAACCCTCTTTGAAAAAACACATTTACACGAAATCGGGCTTTATCCTCGTAATTATATGAAAAATCAACTTGTTTCTTTTCAAAAAACACTTTTTTCTGCTCTTCGGTGAGAAGCGCCATAATTAACCCTTCTGCATCTTCTTTTGTAAGTACTGTTTCTTTGGTGAGAGGAATGAGAACACTATCAACACGAATAGTTGGCCTTCGTCCAACCGCAATATGTAAGTCAGATGCATTTTGTTTTGCGGTAAGGAGTAATAATTCGTTTAACTTTTCTTGATAATTCATATGAGTGGTATTTCTTTTATTATAAATGATTAATCGTCCGATGTCTCGCGAAGTATATCCTCAAGTCCCACCAATCCCTCAAGCGCCTTCAAGATACCGTCCTGGCGAAGGGTGAGCATTCCTTGTCGTATCGCTTCCTCCCATAGTTTTGCTTCAGTAAATCCTCCCGCCACAATTGCCCCAAGTTGCTTTGTCATTTCAAATATTTCGAATAATGCGACACGCCCCGAAATTCCCTTTCCTTTACACACCTTGCATTCCGGATTTGGCTCTATTTTCCATGCTTGTCCAGGTTTTGCGCCATATTTTTGTTTTACTTCTGCTTTTAATTTCTCCGGTAATTTATCTATCTCATTTTGCACCTCCTTTTTTAACTCATCCGATAATTCAATTTGTTTCTTACATTCACTACATAACCGTCCTACAAGACGTTGTGCAAGCATCACATTTAACGCAGAGGGAAGAAGAAATTGTGGAACTCCCAAATCAATAAGACGTGGAATAACCCCCACTGAATTATTTGTATGAATTGTTGAAAGCATGCGATGTCCTGTGAGCGCCGCATTCACCGCAAGTGCTGCTGTTTCTGAATCTCTGATTTCTCCCACCATAATTACATCGGGATCCTGGCGGAGAATCTGACGCAATCCAGAAGCAAATGTATATCCAATTTCCGGTTTCACTTGTGACTGGTTAATTCCATTCATAAAATATTCCACAGGATCTTCAAGGGTTACCACATTAATTCCTTCGGAATTTACTGTCTGCATAATTGCATAGAGCGTTGTACTCTTCCCTGATCCCGTAGGACCCGAAATGAGAATCATTCCGAATGGCGCATTTATTGCACGCTCAAGTATCGCAAGATTATAATCGTTTAATCCAATTTCTTTTAATCCTTTCAATCCCGTCACTGAATCAAGAACACGGAGTGCAACCTTTTCTCCCGCTGGAGTTGGAAATGTCGCTACACGAAAATCAATTTCTCTCCCACTAATCATTGTTCGAAATCTTCCATCTTGTGGAACACGCGTCTCATCAAGTTTCAAATTTGAAAGCACTTTAATACGGGAAATAACTGGCTGACTCAATACCGCAGGGAGTGTCGCCACTTCTTTTAGTTCTCCATCTAATCGAAATCGAATACGAAGATATTTTCTCTGTGGCTCAACATGAATATCAGACGACCCACTTTCAATCGCGTGTCGGAGTGTTGCGGCAACAATTTTAATGATTGGTGCATCCTCTGATGATCGCGCACCTTCTTCAAGCATGACAAGACGATTTTCATCACCGGTATCTTTTCGTAAATTCATTTCCTTCACCGCAGATTCTACTTCATCCCGATAGGGCACATACCGCCTCCATACAAGAGAAAGATCTGTCGGAGTAACTACATACACTCCCAAACTTACCCGCTCCCGTTTCGCAATAAAACGCAACGCCTCTTGCGCCCGCACGTCATCAGGACGAAGCATTCCGACCACCAACATACCATCTCTTTTTTCAACGGGAATAATTCGATAGTTTTGTGATGTATCTTTTGGGATAATTTGTAATAATTCGGTAGAAATTGAAGTGGGATCAATTTTTTTATAGGGCGCACCAAAGAGTGCGCTTTTTACTTTTGCTACCGCAATCTCATCGGCAACTCTGCGCTCGTACAATAATTCTTCTGCCGAGGACGCCGAAAGCGTTGCTTCCTTCATTATCTGATCGGAAACACTTTGCGAAATAACTTTTTTGTCTACGAGTTCTTTAAATAGTTCTTGATCGGTCATATAAAATAAAATATGTCACTACTTCGATGGAGAGCGATAGAAAAGAGAAAAAATGAGACCCGCCTCTCCATTTAGAACGGCTTAAACGGATTTTCTCTTCCAGGTATCTGCGTCGAAGTAGTACTTGATCCATATTGGCGAAGCGATTTAAACGAAGGTGAATTTACTACATCTTCTGGTTTAAACGAGATCTTTGAAAGTTTATTTATCTGGTCGAGTTTTCCAGGGGTTGCCATTTCGATCACGTCGGGTCTCTTAAAAAATAAAAAGTATGCACCGGAAAATACCACCACCACAATGACAAGTACTACCACCACCATAAACCAATTTACCGATTTTTTTTCTTCCTCAACGATAATAGCCATAATTTATTGGTAAAAAATATCGACGCCTAGATTTAATTCATAAAATTCTTCCGACCCTTGTAAGTCTTTTGCGGGAGCAAGTGATACGGTTTTTGTATTTGCCACACGCACATTTGTTTCAAGACCCCTCAGAAACCCCTTTACTCCCTGGTACGTTCCTTTTACCCCAATATCAAGTGAAAGTGTGTTGAGACTTTGTACTAGTAACCCCTGGGAAGCAAGAGGAGGGTTTTGTTTTATAGAAAATTTTATAAATTGCACCTGATTATTTCTCGCGATTGCTTGCAACTGACCGAGGGCATTTGTTACCCCTGGATGTTCTGGTATTGCGAGAGATACAGTTTCTTTAAATTTATTTGCATTTTGAAATGTCGAAATAACTTGTTCCACCTGACTCACCGCAATCTGCTGAGATTCAAATAATGTTTGTTTTGCGTTTACCTTTGATCTCTTCTCCTGAATAGCATCCATTTCCGGAGTAATAAAATTCCCATATACCGCAAGCGCCGCGATAAAAAATATAGCAGAAAACCCAATACTTAAAATTCTTTTTGTTGATCCTTTCATAATTATAATTTTGAAAGCGCATCTGCTTTCGGAGAAAGAATAATAGTGAATCCGACTCCTTGGGGAACAAAATTCATCTGTTGTAGTACCGAACCCGAAAATTCCGTAGACTTATCGAATACCCCGAGTTGTTCCACTAAATCCTCTGTGCTTCTTGCAACACCTGATAACTGTACCTTATTTGTTTCGATATTTATTGATGCACCATTAAAATACACAGATGGAATTGTATATTTTTCGAGTAAATCAAATACTCGAACGCTGAACCTGTGTTTTCCTAATACATCCTTCAGGTTATTTAGTTGAGAGTAAAAAGAGATAAGTGTCTTCTGTTGATCCTGACTTATTTTTGTCGCAAGATCATCAATTTTTTGATCCAAACTCTTATCCTTACTATCAATATACGAATTATATCCAAACTTTAATCCCAAAAAGATAAAAAGAGAAAATACAAACAAAATCCCGGCAAACAATAATATGCGCCACGGCAATCCAATTGATGTTGGGGTATATGTTGATTCTTCAGAAAAGTTATTTTTAAGATTTGGAGAGATATTGCTTGTCATGTGTTATAAAAAGTAACGCTTTGCAAGCCCGAAACTCACTACGAATTCATTATCAAGGTTTTTCTCAATAGGATGGAGTGTGTCGGGATACTGAATTCCCATAAGTAATGACTGATGAGCGATAGTGAGTCCTATTTGATTTGAAAAATACTTCTCAATACCAATAAGGTTTGCGCCACCTCCGATAAGCATTATTTTTTCTACCTTTTTTGCATACCGACGCTCATACACATCCTTGGCGTGCCTTACTTCTTGTATTATAACATCTAAAAACGGAAGGAGTAGTGTTGATAACTCCGAATCAACCCCTTCCCCAGAAAGTCCCTTTCTTCGCTTCAATTCTTCAGCACGAACCATACTCACATCAAGACTCTTCGCAATAGCCTGGGTGAGATAAATTCCACTATAATCGGTCTGACTCGCATCGCGAATTAGTTTCTTATCCAGCACCATAATATTCGTCGATTGGGCCCCGATATCAACAACAAGGGTGGGAACATCCGTAAGAAATTTATCGAGTGCGCGTACGATAGCAAACACATCTACCTCCATAGAAACAAGTTTAAGTCCCGCATCTTTATGTATTTTTTTGTATTTTATAATAACGTCATTCGGAATACCGATGAGAAGGATACGTTGATATCTTTGTCCATTATCAGCATCAAACTCTTCTATCACAAACCATTCAACCGACACCTGGTCGAGTGGCATAGGAATATACTGTTGTGCTTGAAACATCACTACTTTATGAGTTTCTTCCTTTGAAAATTTTGGCATTTCAAAAACGGTTACAAATGTCGCAAAAAGCGGAATTGAAGTAATTGCGAGATGTGAGCGCGTTTTCATTTCCGAAAGGAGTGTTTTCAATAAATGCGTCGCATCCTTCTCTATAATACGCAGTGAACTTGTTTGTATCGCCTGGTTTGGGTAATCAAGATATTTCTTTGTTTCCAATATCCCGTAATTCGACAATACGAAAGAATCTCCCCGTTTTGAAAGTTCTACTACTTTTATGGATGCAGTTCCTATGTCGGTTCCCAACACCCTTCCTCCTTTGAAGAAATTTTGTATATCTGTGATAAAATCAAAAATACCAAGCCTCATATCTTTATTTTATCATAGGTAAGAAAAAACCGTTAAGACACAACTATGGACGGGTTTCTAAAAACTTTTTATTCGATGATATTTCCTCCTGTGTGTGTTTCATGCACACGGAGGATAAAAAACGAAGAGATAGTACTCTGTGTTCCCTGCACAAAAAGTATTATTCTTTATGATTCTTTATTCTGTCCCGTGTGTAGCGCGCGAATTCCTCCAGGAGAAAAAATTTGTCATCCTAATGCTGGATATACCCTCGCTGCCGCAACATCATATGAACAAAAAACAGTACGCGACCTTGTGCACGCATTAAAATACGACGAAACAAAAGAAGGAGCGATACTTATTGCTCATATCATATTCGAATATTTAAAACGCGCACTTCCCCTCTCGTTACTCAATTTTTCTGATTATCTCATCATTCCTATCCCCCTTCACAGAAAAAGAGAGAGGGCACGCGGATACAATCAATCATTTCTTATTGCGCAAGAATTAAAAAAAATTTTTGAGGCACATGGAATGATGTCTCCGAACATATATAAAAATATACTCATCCGAGATGCTCATACACTCTCCCAAACAGAGTGTCATAACATACAAGAAAGAAGAAAAAATGTTTTGGGATGTTTTTCTATCTCTAATAAAGAACTTATTGAACAAAAAAATATTATTTTGATTGACGATGTACACACAACGGGCGCAACTATCGGGGAAGCAACGCGAGTGTTAAAACAATGTGGTGCAAAACATATTTTTGCGCTTACATTTGCAAAAACATAGAAATAAAAAATCAAAAAAAAACAAAAGGCCTATAAAGAAATGTATCTTATAGGCCTTCTTACTTTATAAACTAATTACCTATCTTTCTTGGAACGACTGCCCATATCTTCCCACTTCCTTACAATCGATATTTGAACTACATTGTTGCTCGGTATTTTCCATCTTCACTTTTGCATTTGGATCATTTGAAGAATTATACGAGTTCACCGAAAAATCACAGTAACTATTTCTCGTACACACCCCTCTCTTCGCTACCGATCCACCACTATTGTCTCGTAATGTTTTTGTCGCCCCGGAATTACTCCACTCTGTTATTCTATTCGATCCATCTTCATAAATGACGCGCACACGGTAGAGATACACAGTGTCCACCTCAAGATTTTTATCAACGTAGACCGGCGCAGTAGTGGTTGCAACTGATTTGAAATATATATCAAGAGGATTTCCCGCCGATTGCCCCTCAGCTACTTTTGCGTTTTCTTGCGCGAGTTTTATCGCCGCCTCTTCCGCTTGTTTCATCATTTCGGAAAATAGCGAAGTAATGTTTCCCCATCCTTCTTCAAATCCTTTTACAATACGTGAAAGACTTGCCGAAAGTGTCGACACTCTTTCTTGACTATGATCGACAAATAATCCTTTCCACATATACTTCGCGTTACTCCACAAATCAGCAAAGAACGATCCTTTGTATACAATCGGTGGAGTGCTTGTACTTTTTAGTTCAAATGTCGCACTCACATTTGCATCTCGAGAGGGCATAGTGAACGAACACGATGGATTTGTTCCACTGCAATCTCCCCACCATGATTTAAATACCGTACTTGTTGATCCGGGGGTTGCTACCAATGAAACTGATGAACCCTCTTCAATTGAAGTGCTACACTGGCTCTTTCCGTTTCCACAATTAATACCCGAACCCGAAATATTTCCATTTCCGGTAACAAATGCAGAAAGGGTAAACACGATTTGTCTGAAGTTTCCTGTCACACTTGAATTCCCTGGACCAAATGTGCATGAAGTTCGTTTATTACAGTTTGGATCATAAGGACTACAAATACATGAAACACCAGTCCATCCGGTAAACGTATAATCTGAATCTGCGGTTGCCGAAACAGTTACCGTATTTGGATTTGTGGTCCATGGGAAAAATGCAGTACAACTTCCCGGACAACTCGCCAAATCACCGGAACCCGTTACACTCCCTCCTCCACTTGTCGCAAGATCAACTTGGTAGTAAGTATCAGTATTTGTGTATGTCGAGTCTGAATATACTCGTGCAATTCCATTTCCCCCGTTTTCTGCGGGAATCACATAATATCCTCTTATTTCATATGAATAGTTTGTTCCCGGACTCAATGCGGAATTATTTTTATTATTTGAAGACGGGGTATCAACATGGGTAAGCGTTGCGGTTGCATTACTGTTGTAACTCTGCTCATGAATAAGTATTCCCTCTCTCCAAATCTGATATCCACTCTCACGTTTTGAATTATCATTCCATCGAAGCGTGATACTATGCACTCCGGTCGATTTACTATATGCAGCAGTAGAGGTAGCGCGTGTTGGTGTCATTGGGGGTGTGGTGGTCGCAACCGCAGGAGTTCCCCCTCCATTTAAGTTCGGTGGCACCATTGCAAGTTCTGGGGACGGCGCATATTTTCCACACACTGGATTTGGTCTGTCCACTTTTCCCGCAATAAGATCTGGCGGTTCTTTTGTATATGACTCATCGAGTGTTGAATCTTTATATGTTGAACATGCCTTCACGCGATAATAATACGTGGTCGCGTCTTGGAGCCCTCCATCAAAATATGAATATGTCTTTAACCCGTCCGACGGAGAAGTACTTCCTGTGGACTCGAGTTTTATCATTGCCTTATCATTCCCCGCGTCATTCGGTGGAAGATTATTTAAAAATCTATTTGAGGTACTTGTGCTCCGTTCAATCCAATTGAAGTAGGGAGTTGAAGTGGTTCTGTTTTTCCATTCGAGATTAATACTTGAATCAGTGGCGCCCAACACTTTTATATCGGTGCTTGATGCGGGGGTAAGTTTTATCCGTTGTACGCTAAATTTATACGGCTTTGTGGTGGTGGTATTGTCTTTCCAGTTTACATAAATCGTCGAGGCATCAACCCCAAACGCTTTTAATTTACTGGGAGTGTCGTTTAGTTGTGGTGCGGTAATAAATCCACAATTACTCACCTGTGTCGATGTTGAATAACCGTCTGAAGTATATTTTACGGTAAGTACATAAGTATATTTTGTGCTTGTCGAAAGTCCCCTATCCAAATAACTCCCCGGAATGTCCGACATGGAAGAAATTGTTTTATTCGCAGCAGGAAGTGCTGTGCCATTTCGGGTAATTGAAATAGTGTGTGGCGCATATCCGGTATATCCCCCTTCGTGTCCGGTATCAACGGGAGCTTTTGACCAATTATAGGTGAGTACCATTGTTGATGTGCCATTTGCATCGCAATTTATCACATAGGGAAATTTCACCGTTGTGGTCGCTCTCCCCGTTTCGTTTGATGCGGTCGAACTTGCTTTCACGGTAAATGGCCCACCGGAGTTCGGTGCTTGATATGTTGTCTTCGCTTTTGCCACAGTATTTTGTGGTGACACACTCCCCACTGTACCAATACTTCCTCCCAAAATATTATTCACAAACCATGTTGCACTTTTTTCAACGGAAAAATCTTGTTTTTCTTTTGGAAATAGGGTCACGGGACCCGCAGGAGTTAATCCAAACGATGAAACAGGAGCGGTGAATCCAAACATAATCCACCCGCCGATTGAGGGTCCTCCCCACGCAGTTCCATTTACCTCAACTTGATTATTATTTATTGATCCATCCCAAACACAATTCTCTCCGGTAATAAGCACTACCGTCCCATCTGAAGTATCAATAGTATATTTTCGTTCTCCCGTTCTTCCAAGACATAATCCATATTTCACATTATTATCAGTATTTCTTAAACTCACCCATCCATCCCATGAACCCACCGAAGAACCAACGGGACATCCCCCCGCAACACAAATAAATCTCGCCCATCCACTTATCTTTCCTGTGTCATAATCAAGTGTTGCCTTACAATTTTGAGGTTTTGTATCTCTTTCTGGACAATCCCCGAGATCACTATTATTAAACGAAAGCCATCCATATGAATCTTTCCCCGTTTTTGGATCTTTTATTGAGGCCCATCCCTGTCCTTCAAGTGTTGTTTTATTTTTTACACTGACTTTAAATGACGCGCCACTTGGTTGCCCTGTTGGATTTTCGGAATTCAACACTATCCATCCAAGCCCTTTATTGTCCTGTGCGCTCCATCCGATTCCATATAAATCAAAATTAGCGTTATCCGCATAAATTTTCACCGCCCCAATCACCCCAATAAAAAATATCGCGGCAATCAAAACAGAAAAGAGAGACTTCTTTTTTATCCCGTTAGAAAATAACAAAAAATGTTTTTTATGTAGCATCATTTATTTTAGAAGGTATATTAATCTATCCCCTTCACATACCCGTTATTTTCTAACGGGACGAGTTGTTTTTATTATAGCAAATCAACTGACGACTAGTAATAAGTAATTAATAACAACAAACAAAAAGAGCCTTACTTTTTACAAGGCTCTTTTATTTTACTAATAGCATTTTTTTTGTTTCCGAGAAGTTTCCTGCTTGGAGAACATAAAAGTATGTACCACTGGAGAGTTGTGATCCATTGAATTGGATCTCATACTCACCAGGAATTTTTTCTTCGTTCACGAGAACAGCCACCTCTCTGCCAAGTATGTCATATACCGCAAGTCTTACGTTTGTAATACTTGATACTTCATACTTAATACTTGTTGTGGGGTTGAACGGATTGGGATAGTTCTGGAATAATTTGAAGGAGTTTGGAATGACTGGTTCGTCCTCAACGCCAACAATCGTGGTGTCCTCAAAATTATCAATTGGATAGGGAACTACCGAAGCGTCGTCTGTCCAACCATACCTATCAAACAAAACAACTATGTCCTCCTCATCAAAAAATTCAAAAGTAAACATAACCTTTTTAATTTTTTGAGTTCCAAGATTTTCAAACGGGCCACCAACGGGAATAGGATACCATACTGTATATGCCCACCCAGGAATAAATATTCCACCAGCAGAAACAACATCAGAAGACTCCATCACAAAGGAAACATACACATGAAAAAATGAATTATTGGGAAAAGTACTTCCAAATTTTTCAAGATACACCCACATTATTGTCGCCTTACTAGGAATATTTTGAATTGGAGTGGTAAGTGTTTTTTCAAATTTCACCTGTCCGCCATATCCATTCTTTTTGAAGATAAATTTTTGGGATTTTTTAGAATCAGTTCCGATAACGTTGTTTGATATCTCAGAATATGCAACTTTAATATTAGAACTTTTTTCTTTCACTCCCCATCCATTCACCGTTCTATTTGTATCAATCTGTCCACTCAAAACGAGTGGGACGAAGAAAATAATAACTGCAAGAAAAAGCATCAACTTTTTCATTTTCCACCTCGTTTTTGTTGTTATTAATTGAATTGGGTATCCAATTCTTTACTGTTTGTATTATAGCACACTCCCCTAGAAAAATCAAGTTTTACCACATCTTGTCAAGTCCTGTTGTTACCAATTACTAGTCACGAGTTACCAGTTGATTGAATATAACACAATTAAACCGAACGATATGCTTATATTATCTCTAAATCAAGTTTACGAAGTCCGACTTCGTAAAATTTGGGACGAAAAAACCACACACCAAAAACCCCCGCCGAAGCGAGGGGTTTTTAATTTTATTTTACTGAAGGGGAATGTAATTCACCTTTATATAATCAATTGCGTTTCCACTATCACTCCCAAGCCAATATACACAAACATTCATATTTGGAACGCCAATTCTATTGGTATTATCCCGTTTGAACATCGTATAATCCCTCCCAGAAATTCCACTTAAACTATCAGATATTTGAAAACGCGTTGCGTTTCCACTGCTCCCTCCCCCAACGTTTACATCAAAAGAAGTCGCGATACCCTTCACCCCAAGATCCTTACAAACTATCGGAATATTAAAATGAGCAACAATACCACTTGTCTCCACTGATTTTGTGGTTGAAAAATCAAACTTATTCACCTTCAATATTCCCACTGAAAGGACTGAAGTATTGTCCCCTGGAACAAGTTGTGTCCTATATTCAAATTCTTTTATCATCACCGTCGCCTTTGGTGTTGCATCGATACATCCGGTAGGACTATCTTCTCCATTTTTTATTGTCTTACCATCGCAACACAAATCTTCATAAAGAAAATAATTATATCCCAAAGGACTTTTTGCGGGACACGTGTATGAATAATCCTCTGACACATCATATTTCACATCTCCAACGCTTGGACTTTCGTTCTCGAATTTTGAATAGAAGCTTTTTGGACAATCTCGGCTAACCGTACTCGTGTCACATCCCATTCTTTTCTCAGGAGGAAATGTCTTTTTTTCCTCTGCTGCTTTCACGGTTTTTGTAAAAAGAGCAAAATTCTTTTGTTCTTCCTTTGATGCTTGATGTACGTCTGTTTTCACAAACCATCCAGAAGTAAATGGAGCAATAGTCACATTTCCATCGGCATATTGAACACCATCAGCCGTCTTTGTCCAAAGTGATTCTCCACCCCCTCCGATATCCTTCCAACTTGTCCCATCATAAAGTTTCACTCCTTTTTTAACCTCATCATAATAAATCATTCCAGAGTCTCCCGACGTTACTGATGTTGAAACAGATTTTGGGAGAATAAAACCTTTTGTATTGACAGTGAGGGCCCCAGTTGAAAAAATATTCATATTTCCAGTGGCAGTTTTTGGTAAAATAAACGCGGTATCGGTTCCAACCCATCTTCCATCCGGAATTTTTATCACACTACCAACACCATTGATTTCGATACCGTTCTGAATTGCTTTTCCATCAAGTTGCAGCGAACCAGATCGAACCACTGGCTTATTCAACCCTAAGTCCGGTCCACTATCAATCGGTGGATACACCGTTCCACCAGGAAATGGCGCGGTCGGCGCGGTCCACCCCGCTTGTATTATTTGCACCGAAACAAAAAGTAGTGCGAGGGCAAACACGACTCCCGAAATAAAAATAAGTTTATTTTTGAGTTCCTTTTTCATAAGTATATTATAGCAAATCAACTAGTAACCGGTAACCAGTAATTGGTAACAGCGAAGAAAAAATCCCATATATTTCACGTTAAAGTTATTAATATATGTGGATGCATTATTATTACTTTCTAGTCACTTTTTATCAGTTACCACCAAGGGCTTGACAAAATATGGTAAAACTTGATTTTTGGGGAGGAGTGTGCTATAATACAAACAGTAAAGAATTAGATAACTAATTCAAATTTAAAACAAATCGACTACGAGGAGGTGAAAACAATGTTTGCGATATATGTCGATAAGCCGGGACCCCATCCGGGACCGAAAGGACCGGGAAAACCGAATCCAAAACCACCCGGACCAAAGCCGAAATAACATGATATGATAAAGAGGTATTTTAAATACCTCTTTTGTTTTATGAAAAAACAAGTTTATGTTTTTAGAAAATATAGTGGGATAGAAATTGGAGCAAAGAATGAAGAAGAAATAGCGCGGATTAAAAAGGCTTTGCAATTTGTACGAACACGGGGGAAAAAATTTTTTATTCCAATACAATTTCTCAAGTCAATTCTTGTGCGTCCCAAGGGGAAATATAATAATCTTCTCTTTCCGAGGGAGGGGGTATATGTATGTGAACCCGGAACGATAAATGAATCTTCAAAATCATATCTCGGTTCGCTTTTTGTACACGAGGGAACACACATGAAGCAGTACATCTGGAAAAGAAAATACAAGGGGAATGGTGCTGAACAGGAGGCATACATGACTCAGAGGAAATTTCTTAAAATTCACGGATCAAAAGATGAAGTTGAGTGGCTCGATTCAATGTTTAAAGATAAGTGGTGGGTGAAAAAGAAAATGGAAAAAGGCAAAAAAAATATAATGCGAGATACAGATAAAAAACTCATTCAGTTTTGTGCCAAATACATAAATGGGAAATTAAAGTGAAATTCAGTTACGTGGGTAGTTTTTCGAAAAGAAGTGGAGTAACAAACAAAAAGAGCCTCGTGTTTTTACAAGGCTCTTTTATTTTACTAATAGCATCTTTTTTGTTTCCGAGAAGTTTCCTGCTCGGAGAACATAAAAGTATGTACCACTCGCTAGTCCGCCTTGGGCGGAGGAAAGTTTTGATCCATTGAATTGAATCTCATACTTACCAGGAAATTTTTCTTCGTTCACTAGAATTGCAACTTCCCTTCCAAGTATGTCATAGACAACAAGTTTTACATTCATAATACTTGATACCTCATACTTAATACTTGTTGTGGGGTTGGATGGATTTGGATAGTTTTGGAAGAGTTTGAAAGAATTGGGAAGAGTTGGTTCTTTTTCGACGGGGACCGTAGTGTCTTCGAAGTCGTCGATCACAAGGCGCGGATTTTGACCTTCTGCGGGGAAAAATAAATAATCAAGAAGGATTTCAAAATTATCTGCCCCGTAGAAAACAAACTCTATTTTTACTCTGTCAAATGAATCAGGGACCTTATCAATGAAAAGATTGAATGGATAAAAGAATCCTTGTCCAGATCCAAGTATAAGCAATGCAGATGTTGGAATAGAATATCCTGTTTCGTTTCCGAAAGAGATAAACGCATATGTATACCCACTTGGACTCATTTTTTTTGTGTATAAATCAATCCATCCCTCTTTTCTTGAAAGTTTCTGAAATGTTTGAGAATATTTCTTTTCCCATGTAATTGATGAATTACTACCTAGCACCCCTATAAAAGACTGAGAATGACTTCCGTGAGTCGCGGTATCTGTTACCACCCTACTACATGCTTTTGTAACAGTTCCGGTAGTTCCAACAACCTTCCATCCCCCAACAGTCTGGTTTGATATCTGTCCACTCAAAACGAGTGGAACGAAGAAAATAAGAACTGCGAGAAAAAGCTTTACTGCTTTCATTTTCCACCTCGTTTTTGTTGTTATTAATTGAATTGGGTATCCAATTCTTTACTGTTTGTATTATAGCACACTCCCCTAGAAAAATCAAGTTTTACCACGTCTTGTCAAGTCCTCTAATAAAACTGGAAGATATGGACATTTTCTAGAAAAAATTGTATTCTATTAAATAGAAATCTTAAAAAGGGAATATTGCCATGTACAAGAAATTAAGCGCACCGCTAGTGGTGCAGGTAGAACTCACGGAAGGTTGTCCAAACAACTGCCTACACTGTTATAACTTTTGGAGAAAGGAGAAAAAAATTAAAGCAAAGTATCTTTCTCAAAAACATACCGAAGAGATTATAGAAAAACTCGCCCAACGCAAAATATTTCACATAATATTTACCGGCGGAGAACCCCTCTTAAACAAGAAAAGTCTTTTTTCCGGAATTGAAAAGTGTAACAACGCGGGAATAAGTGTTGGTATTAATTCCAGTCTTATTCCGATATCAAACATCGATGCACAAAAAATGAAGGAAATGGGAATTTCATTAGTCCTCACCTCTCTTATGGGGCCAAATGCCGAAATACACGATGCAATTGCCCAAAGAGAAGGTTCTTTCCATGAAACAGTGCGAGGAATAAAAATTCTTCAAAATGTTGGTGTCCCTGTTGACGCAAATATTGTGATCTCAAAAAAGAATTTTTCCTATCTTCGAGAAATAGTACATCTAGCAAAAGAATTGGGGTTTAGGCATGTAAATTCAACACGTGCTGGATGTCCTGGGAATTGTTTAGATTTTTCTGATCTCTCGTTAACTACCGAAGAATTCAGAAAATATCTTGATACTCTTTATGTGTCGGGGCAAGAAGAGGGAATACCGACAAGTGTCTTAGAAAGTTATCCTCTCTGTGGAATAAAAGACGCCGACGTATATCACGCGTTCACAGGAAGACGATGCCTCGCCGGTATTACTTCGATGACTATTTCTCCAGAAGGGTTTGTGCGTCCATGTTCTCACTTTGATCAAAGTTATGGAAATTTAATCACAGAAGACCTCACAACAATCTGGGATAGAATGGAAGAGTGGCGAAACGGAAGCCTTATTCCTGAAACTTGTCGCTCGTGTAAAGCACTCGCTTTTTGCGGGGGAGGATGCCGCATGGAGGCAAAAATGATAAACGGTTCAATAAATGCGATCGATCCTTATGCCGTTCCCGAAGACGCGGAATATGCACTATCGCGACTTCTCTCAATGGAAAAGAATAATACCCCCATGCCAAATTCATTCAGGGTAAATCCAAAGGTGAAGATGAGAAAGGAGGATTTTGGAGGAATTGTCTTTACGGGAACACGTCTCTCTTGTTATCTCAATAAGGACTCGTTTGGATGGTTAGAAAAACTCGACAGAAAAAAGATATATTCAATTGATGATTTTTCTACCATGCCGAATACGTTCTTTACATTCCTACAAAAGTTATATAATAAGAATGCGTTAATTTAACAATCTTATCGTCCGCCAAAAGGAGGTGAGTAATATGAAACCCGCGGAAGAATTAAAATTCGGATTTGAAACAATACTCGAAGATAATGTTCAATCGATAGATGGAACAGAAAACTTTTCCGATTGTGATTGCTATGACTGTGATTTCAATTGCGAAGAGTGTGATACAGATCACTTCGCGTAATTAATATAAAAGCGGGATTATTCCCGCTTTTTACATTATATGTATCGATTTTTTGTAGAGAAAAAAATCTTTTTTTCTCTCAAATATCCCCTTTCCATATTTATCCCAAAGTAATTTCTTCTTTATAAACTCTTTTTCAGAGCCGTGACACTGAAGTACCAACTCTGTGAGGAATATATCAAAATTCGTTTTATTTCTATATTTCCTCCTCACGAAAGATAAAAATAACTCCTCCTTTTTCTCTTTTTTTATAAAAATATCTCGTATCTCCGGATTACCCATATATTCCCCCAACCCAAGCGTAGATTTTAATGGCTCTTCATTAAAAAGTGCCGCCGTAAGTGTTTCTTTTAAATAATGTTCTGACTCTTTTGAAAGTTTTATTTTCTTCTTTTTCTCAATCATTCTCACTTTTTCAAAGAAAATAAAATGTGAGATCTCGTGTATCGCCGTAGAAAGTGGGTGATAAAAATCATGTCTCCCAAAAAGAGGATTAAGTATCGAAAAGAAAAATTTATCTTTTCCAAACGGAGAAAAAGGAAGTATGGTAGGAAATGCAATATATTTTTTCCGCTTTTTCCACTGATAATCCATTGCACCTCCAAGCGCCACAAGAGCTTTTTCTTGTTTTTTTTCAACTTCCTTTTTTGTACTCCCAATAATGGGTCTTATTTTTTTCTTATATTTTTTATAGAACTCATCCCTAAAGAAAATAATTCCCCTCTTCTCACTTTTTGATTTTTTTATATATACACCGAGAGATGGAAATGCCCGAATTATAATTTCCCTATGTTGGGGAAAATCAGGATGGTTTAAAAATCTCTGAAAGAGTTTTATTTCTTCAGGATTTTTCTCTTTTACAATGATTTTTGCGAGCATATGTTTATATTATCATCAAAAAAGATACGTCACCACCTTACCAATCTTATTAATGCTATATAATAAATCTGTGAAAATAAGAGTAAACGAAAAATACACAAGACTGGCTATCGGAATATTCACATTATTAAATAGGCTTGGATATAATGACGAGAATCGCACGCGGGGAATGTCCACCGAAAGAATTTTTGTTAGGAAATTAATTTCGAAAAACGACTGGGCAAAAAAATATCCGGCGCTTAGGGAAGCACGAAAATGTGATCCTTATTGGCTCCTTTTTGGTATTGCCAAATTTGGAGAGAAAAATGCGTTCCATAAAACTTTTTCGGAAGATCTCAAAAGATTCCTAAAAGAACCGCTGGTCAAAAGAATACAAGAAACACTCGGAAGAAAAAACACAAAAGAATTGAAAAAGATCATCCCCAAACTCCAGAATGAATATTCAAAAATAGAGAAAATGTTCCGCGTTTCCCCCAACATAAAAAAAATATATGTAACTCTGAACCCACTCGATGCATACTGGCGCGGATATTGCCCCATAGTGAATAAAACGATGTTTATCACCATCGGACCCGGAGAAAAAAATAAAATCATCGAAGTATTTCGCCACGAGCTACTTCACCTCTTTGCGTCACACTTCAATGTATCGGCAAAAATAGATTTTTCACATAAGAAAAATAAATCGTTAGAAAAACTAGGATATAAAGGAAAAAAGATTCTCAACAACGAATACGCGGTTCGGGGACTTTCCCTAATTTACGAAAAGAAGATACAAAAAAAGAATATAGACAAAAAAATTCTCTCTGAAGAAAAAACATTCCCAAATATCCGAGAAGTGATAAGTCTCCTTGAAGCAAGAATATAACACAATCTAGCCGAACGATACTTATTTGTTATTTTTGTATTCTTTCTCTTTTCTCTTCGTAAATTCTCTGAGTTCTTTGTCGCTCATAATTTTTATCCCAAGTTCTTCCGCAATGGAAAGTATTTTTTTCTCCGCAAACTGTTTTTTGTTTTTATCATGTATCACCACTTCAAGTTCAAGATGATATCCCCACAATTCACTCCACTTTAAAGCGAGCTCAACGCCCTTATATAAATAATTATGTCTCTTTTGAAATGAATGCATAAAATCACCCCGATGAAGCGCCACAAACATTTTTGCGGTTTTCTCAAAGTCACTCTGATTTATAGGAACCTCGATTTCTTCAAAATCACTTCCTTTTCCAATTTTGGTTAGTTTTAAAACTATCTTTACCGTCTTTTTTGAAACATTATTTACCACCTTCAAAAGCTTGTCTGGAAACAGGAAAAAATAAACATCCTTATCGTCCTCCCCGAGATCTCTCGCATATATACTGAGAAACTTCTTAAGTTCTTTATATTTTTTGACATCAAAGCGCGAACGAAACTCGATTTCAATATTCTTCTTCTGCATGCTATAACTTTGCAAAATAAAACTAGATAAATCAAATATCCCTATGTGGTATAATGAATTTATGAACAAAAACATTCTTATTCTTTCTCTTGTTGTCGCACTCATTGTCGGAGGTGTTGTTGGATATTACATTGGAATAGGAAAGGGAGAGGCAACACAAAATGAAAAACTTGGTGGACTTGTCGATCTTGTTTTTCCAAAACCACCCGAAATGATTCGTTCGGCCTCGGGGATTATCACTGCGATAAACGGCGGGTCACTTTCGCTTGAAATTGGTGATCCAGACGATTATCTCCCCCACACCGATGGCACCACACAAAAGAAAATTGTACGCACCGCCACAATCACTCCCACCACAAAAATTCTTTCTATAGACTCGACTCAGATTGATGTACAAGGAAATCCAAAAATCACCGAACTTCAGGCGACCGATCTAAAAGTTGGTGACGCGGTAACCGTTCGCACCGAAAAGAATGTCCGCACCGAAACATCATTTGATGCACAGCAGATTGAGATAGTGAAGTATTAGGAATACAAATAGACACAAATCGAGACCCCCACCAAAATGGGGGTTTTGTTTTATAACACTATATAACCGATCGATATTCAAATGTTATATTTCCACAGTAACTCCCTACTCTGGAAATAACATGAAATTTTTTATATAATACTCCCGTATCTAAATATCATGAACCTTATACCTACAGTCATAGAAAAATCACCATACGGAGAACGAGCATATGATATTTACTCTCGTCTCCTGAAAGAACGTATCATCTTTTTGGGCGGACCAATTGATGATCATGTCGCAAACAGCGTCATTGCCCAATTACTTCTCCTTGATCACGAAGATCCAAAGAAGGACATTAAGTTATATTTGAATACTCCCGGAGGATCGGTAACTTCCGGACTTGCCATCTACGACACCATGCAACATGTGAAAGCTCCGGTTTCAACAATTTGTGTGGGTATCGCCGCATCAATGGGTGCAGTGCTTCTCGCAGCGGGACAAAAAGGAAAACGCTACGTGCTTCCTAACGCCGAAATCATGCTCCATCAAATTATGGGGGGGGTGGAAGGACAGGCGATCGAAATAGAGATTACCGCACGACATATTCTCAAACTAAAAGAACGCTTGAACCAAATCCTTGTGAAACACACTGGGCAGAAAATGGATAAAATAGAACGAGATACCGATAGAGATTATTGGCTCACTCCGCAAGAAGCAAAAGACTACGGATTGGTTGACGAAGTGTTAAAAACAAAGAAATAGAAAATTTATATCATAACAAAACCGTCACGATCGTGACGGTTTTGTTATGGCCCCCTTTTTACAACGGCGTGTGGTGAGTGACACGGGAAAAAATCATTCATCTGGAATTCCAATCGATGCAATGTTACTATAAAATCAAATAAACAAACAACTCCTCTATGAGTATTATCACTGACAAAAAAAGGGTGGAAGAAATTGTGGCTCGCGGGGTGATTGCGGAAGTGCTCCCCACGAAAGATGAATTTTTAAAACTTCTCCTCTCCGGAAAAAAACTCAAAATCTACATTGGGTTTGATCCAACTTCGAGCACACTTCATTTGAGTCACGCAAAAAATTTCATCCTTCTCGAGGAATTCAGGCAACTTGGACATGAAGTAATTGTGCTCTTTGGAGATTTTACAGCACAAATTGGTGATCCCACAGGAAGAAGTGATGCAAGACCACAACTCACTGAAGAAGAGGTAAAAAAGAACGTGAAGGATTGGATCGCTCAAATTAAGCCACTCATGAATTTCGATGATAAAAAGAATCCTCCACGGGTACTTTTTAACAGCGCGTGGCTTTCAAAACTTTCACTTAAGGATTTGATTCCGCTCGCATCACAATTCACGGTTCAACAAATGATTGAACGCGATATGTTCGAAAAAAGATGGAATAACGATATTCCAATTCATTTGCATGAATTTTTGTACCCGCTTATGCAAGGGTATGACAGCGTTGCAATGGATGTTGACGTCGAATTGTGCGGCACCGATCAAATATTTAATGCGCTCGCAGGACGAACATTAATGAAGCGTCTGAAAAATAAAGAAAAGTTTGTAGTTGCGGTAAACCTTATGGCGAATCCAAAAACAGGGGAACTTATGTCAAAAAGCAGGGGCACTGGAGTATTCCTCTCATCACCACCAAATGAGATGTTTGGCGCAGTAATGGCACAACCAGATGAAATGATTGAAGTTCTCTTTATAAATATCACAAGAATTCCACTTAATGACATCAAAGAGATTCTTAACACCGGACCAAAGGAGGCAAAAATGCACGTTGCGTTTGAAATTGTAAAAAAGTTTTACGGGGAAGAAAAAGCAACTCTCGCAAAAGACGAATGGATCTCCGTATTTTCAAAAAAAGAAGGTCCTCACAATGCGCCAGAATTAAAACTCAAGAAAAAAAACATTTCTATTCTCGATCTCTTGTTGGAAAGCGGTATAAAAAGTAAAAGCGAAGCACGACGTCTCGTCCTACAAAACGCAATATCTATAGACAGTGAAGTGAAAAAAAATCCAGAAGAAATTATTTCACTAAAAGGAGGAGAAATATTAAAAGTAGGCAAAAAAACTTTTTTTAAGCTTTTAAAATAATCCCCGCATTCAGCGGGGCTTATTTTATCACAGTCATTGTACCAGTTTCTCCCGCTCCCGCATGACCAGGAACTGAACAAGTAAATGTATACATCCCTGCTTTAGGAACTTTAAATTTCATGGTGCGCGTCTCATCGGGGCCAACTCCTATTGCTACCGCCATTAACACCTCACTATCAAAAGTAAGAATGTGGGTGCGTTTATCTCCTGAGGTAAATGCAAGGGTAATTTCTTCCCCTTCCCTCACCGCAAAATACTGCGGAGTGAGTTTCCCATCTTTTGCAATAATTTGTGGAGTGCCTGTTGGAAGTGAAGATGGAGAAATTGGCGCCGATTGTTGTGGCGCATCAGGCGAACCAGCGGGCACATCAAGTCGCACATCGCGTTTTACAGGAGGAGGAGTCACCACCGGAGTCGGGGGAGGAGTTTGATTTACTTTGTTTTCCGTAGGTATAGTATTTTCTATTACAGGAACAGAAGAGGTTGGACCCTCTTTTGTTTTTTCATTTTCCAAATCAATATTTTTTGATGTTTCTGACTTTCCATCATTTAATACAATCTCTTCTGAAACTTTTGGAGTTTTATTTTTTCCTACCTGACCCAACGGAGCTAATCCAAATACACCAAAAAGAATAATAGCGAGAGCAATAAGTCCAACAAAGAAAATGGTGATGATAATACGTAATGTGTTTTCCATTTTTTATTATTCAGAAAAAACTTCACTCACTTTATTTATTTTATCAAAAAAAATATCTTTTACTGGTGCGGGCAAGGAGAATCGAACTCCTGTCTCAACCTTGGCAAGGTCGTGTTCTACCACTAAACCATGCCCGCTCAATCGGTATTCGTTGAAATTTTCAATTCGTAATTCCTAATTTTTAACAGCGGGAGAGGGAATGGTCGGTCCTTTTGTGTAGGGATCCCCGACAGGACCCTTGAATTGCACAGGCGCCTCAGCACGATCATTGATAAAAACAAACATAATCACCCCAACCAAAAGAAGGATAAAAACCAACAAAATAAGCTTGTTTCTTTTCTCCATTCTCTTAATTCTATTGTAATAAAAAATATGGAATAAATCCATATTTTTTATTCTGTGCCCTCGAGAGGAGTCGAACCTCTGTTACGAGATCCGCAATCTCGCGTCCTATCCATTGAACGACGAGGGCGTCGTCTCTCTTTCTTCAAAATGATAATACTACATTATTAAATACTTACAAGAAAAAACTAATAAACTGTTAAAACCCAATATAATCAAAAATAATATCAATAATTGATTCATCGTGCTCCTCTTCGGGAAGTTTTTCCAAAAGAATTTCTCGTGCTCTCTTCGCGAGTTCTGAGTCAATTGGGATATGAATGGTAGGATTAATCATTGATTTCTTTCTCACTATAATTTCATCCAGATATCCTTCGCGTGAACGCATTGCGAAACTTTCAATTTGATCATATTCAAGTGCAACCACTTTTCCGATATATACTCCCTTATCTGAAATAGTGAATTCAAATATCTGAGGGCGACGACGTGCAAACATAATAATCAATGCCCCCGCAATGAGTGAAAACGCTCCAAAGAAAAAATTTCCCTTCAAAAAAGAAAAAATAGAAATTCCACCCGCTATCACTACAACCCACACAAACCATTTTGTGGATTTCTCAGAATGACTATATTCTGCAGCTTTCCATGTTATACTTGTCCCCGTCTCTCCTTTTTCTTCAATTTCTTTTTTCTTTTCCATTGTTTAAGTATAAATGTTTTTAACAACAATCCCAAATTTATCCGCTTATGACGGAGGGAATCCTCTTCCCCTATTCACAACTAGGGGGAATCGCCCGCGACTCAAAATGTTTCCGTCGAAACATTTTGGCCCGGGCACCGCCTCGCGTACTCGTCTACTGACTCACATACACTCCGGCGTTCGATTCACCACGCGAAACAAGCAGTTGTTTCGCTTTGGGACAAAATAAAAAACCTGGTAGGTTTTTTATTCTTTGTAGTCCCAAGGGGAATCGAACCCCTATTTCCGCCGTGAAAGGGCGATGTCCTAACCGTTAGACGATGGGACCAGACACAAACAAAGTGTATCCTGACTTATTTATAAAATCAATTTTTTGACGCATCTGCAAAAATTGTAAGTGCGGAAGGTGGAGGATTCGAACCTCCGATGCCTTGCGGCATACCGCATTTCAAGTGCGGCGCATTCGACCACTCTGCCAACCTTCCAGTGTCAAAAATAGTGTACCCTAGGATATCTATTTGGTAAATCCCGTTAGAAGTTCATTTGGTGCACTAAGCCCACTTGTTTACTAAAAGATCCATCATTATTCATTCTTAATTTGGAATATTAGGCGTGCTACTTTTAACGGGATAAATCCCCTGGAAAATAGCCAAAAATAGGGCCTTGACAGGGGTATTGACTTATTCTGTGTAACATGCTAGAATATATTCAGAATTAGGTAATAAAAAATTATTTACTAATTGATAACAATAAATAAAAAAAATCCTCAGGAGGATCCAATGACTACCGATCAAAAAACCCGTTTAGGCATCTTAATAGTGCTAGTATTAATTCTTGCTGTTTCATTATTAAACTGGTTTAAAGCACCAACAGCTGACGACATGACTAATTCAGTTAATGTCGGAGCTGTAAAAATTGATAGTTCCCTGAATGCTTTGGGAAAAAAAGTTGATGTAACAAACGAAACACTTAAAACCACAAATAGTACGCTTGGTGATATCAGTGGGTACACAAGTGACATCGCGGAAAATGCAGGAAACATCGCAAACAATACTTATTACAGCTCTCTTGAATCGAGACGTGCAGAAAAAGCCCGTGAAGATTCTGTTGTCAAAACAAAAAAATTAGAAAAAGCGCAGAAAGCAGTAGAAGATGCGCAGAAAGAACTGGAAGCCGTAAAAAATCCAAACAAACCAGTGGTTGTTGCACCATCATCAAATAATCCAAATGGAGATCTATTAAGTTCCATTGGGACAATGATTGATGGTAAATTGAAACCGATATCTGATCGCCTTGGAAATCTTGAAACTGGGCAAAAAACAATGGAAACCCGGATGACTAGTTTGGAAACCCGGATGACAACAATCGAAACGGATGTCAATAAAATGACATCTCTTTCAGATATTAATGCGCGCATTTCTCTTGGGGAGGAAGGATATCTCAAAATGAAAAAGAAACAAATGCGGGAACAGAAGGACTGCGACGACTTGTCGGGAAATAAATAACGAATTTTTATAATAATTAAGAGCGAAGGAAAAACCTTCGCTCTTAAACTTTTTGTGGACCGTGCGGGATTTGAACCCGCTACCTTTCGCATGCCATGCGAACGCTCTACCAATTGAGCTAACGGCCCATTGTAATTACTTTTATACTTCCTAATAGATCATTTAACACTTCTGCGGAGAAATAATCAATTCGGCACACTCCTTTATAGTCAGGTTTTTTTGATATAATTCCTCTTGTTCTCGGATCAATGCGCGCTAAATAAAATTGTTTGCGTGGAATTTTTGTTACCCCAACCCAAAAATTTTCCAGAGTATTTATATCTTGCCCAACCCTACATTGCACCGTACATCGAAACTTAGTCTCATCAATAACATAATTTTTCCTCAATAGTTCCAAAAATAATGAAATTATCTTTGGATCTGAATTTCCAAATACTATCGAACCACGATTTGGATTTTTTGATCCTTCCCCCAGGTAGAGTGTTGTAAGAACAATTTTTGCGATGTTTTTATTGTCCAACAGATGAAAGAGATTTTTATTTTTCTCGAAGAAAAAAACATTTTTTTCATTTTTTATTCTTTTTTTCTTTTCTTGTGCTGCAATTCTCGCTTTTTTTAAGGAATTTTCCTTTGTTTTTTTAAGTATTCCCGCAATTATGGGATTTTTTTCAAGTCCATGAAACCAAAACGAAAATGTAGATTTTGGGATATGTATTTTTAGTAGGGACTCTATTTCGATATATGTCTTCCCCTGTTTCCGTAATTCAATCGCTTTTTCTTTCACAATCCTTTGATATGTGCGCATATGTGTATTGTACCATAGAATACTTCAACGTACACACTCTAAAAAAAAAAATCAAACTAACAACTCTTTGATATCTCTATTATTTTTTCAAAATTATCTTCTTCTCTCGTTTTATTTTTTCTTTTAAATCCACATCGTTCACATTTCTGGGTGAGAATCCATTCATCTCCTTTTTTCTCAACGCTTATTGGCTCCATCATTCCTTTACACGTTTCCAATCGGTCTCCTGGATTTTTATCAACATGTTTACTCCACAAACAACGCGGACAATGATTGGTATATCCATCCCCCGACACATTCATTCCGCATTTCTCACATACAAAATTTTCTTCGTTTCTCTGAAATTTCTTTTCCATTCTGTGCGCGATAGAGGACTCGAACCTCTGGCCTTCACAATGTCAATGTGACGCTCTAACCAGCTGAGCTAATCGCGCGTATTTTTTTCCTTGCGCTCTTCTTTCATTTTTTTCAAAGCATCGGAAATTTTTTCATTGGGATATTTTATACTCGCTTCCACTACATCAGAAAAATTTTCTTCTACCCCATTTACTGGAATTTTGTCGCCAACTTTCGTAAATCCCATTCCCACCTTTCCCCGTTCTGGATCGTTTCGTCTCACCATGAGTGTGTCTGTCGTTTCCTCTACGGTAAAACTATAAGGAATCTCACTCTTTACTCGCTCAAGCATCTTTGTGAGTCTTTTATCTTCCGCATCGGAGATTTTATTGTACTCAAATTTAGCTCGTTCCACGGACTAAGAATAGCAGATAAAAAAGGATTTCCGCAAGCGAAAAGGTTGCGATAGTCATTTATTTTTGCAATGATAAACAAGGTATTTGCCCCCGTAGTTCAATGGATAGAACAGGTCCGTCCTAAGGACAAAATGGGAGTTCGATTCTCTCTGGGGGCACATACGAAAAATATTTTCGTAGGGAGGGGTGGCTGACCACCGCCCTTGGCGGGGCCCCGCTTTTTAAGCGGCGGGTGGTCGGAATAAAATGTATTACACATATATTTTAAAAAGTGAAAAGACTGGGAAACATTATGTCGGTTCCTGTGAAAATATCGAATCGAGACTGAAACGACATACCTCGGGAAGAAATAAATCTACTAAAGCAGGAATTCCATGGAAACTTATTTATTTCGAGGCATTCTTAACGAAACAGGATTCATATAGACGCGAATTTCAAATAAAAAGTTTTAAGGGTGGTGAAGCATTTAAAAAGTTGATAATATCTAACTAATATATGGAGGGGTGGCTGAGTGGTCGAAGGCACACGACTCGAAATCGTGCAGGGATGAAAGTCCCTCGAGAGTTCAAATCTCTCCCCCTCCGCAAAACAACAACGCTTTTGGCGTTGTATTGTTTTATAGAGTGGATAAGAGATTTGAAGGGTATTTGAAAAAGGCAAACTGCTTTGCGTTTTTCAAAACCAAGACCTTGACACCAAACCCCGTTCTGGTGTTTAGTGTATGTAGAACTATTTATATAAGAGGTGGCACGTGGAAAAAAATGAAAAATATTTTGTATGGAGTTTTATATTCGAATCCGATCTCATTGAACAAATTCCTAACAACCGACAACAACTTCGCGATGATATCATTGCCGAGAAACAAGATGGACACGTTGGCGCTATTCTCTTCGCTCGCTCTAAGGCAGACAAACAAGAGATGATTGATGAGGATTTTATAAAAACCATCCAGAAACTGATTTGTGCCGAACAACACCTGAAGGGCGCAAAGAAAATGAAAGATGAAACAATTGGAAAATATCGTGAAGGAAATGTATCCGTGGTTTCAAAATATCCTGTATTTACAACCGGAGGAATTACATGGGTTAAAAAAATTTTGAAAAAAGGACCAGATCCAAGGCTTGTCCCCAAATTGATGGAAGAATGGGTAGAAAGTGTTCTGGAGTGGGAGAAAAATTTCAAATCATTTTCACCGGAAGAAAACGTGAAAAGAATTGCGGATTTCCATTTTGATTTTGAAGATATTCATCCATTTGCTGATGGCAACGGAAGAACCGGGAGAATACTTACCTACTACATGCTCCGCTACGCAAAACTCAATCAATTTATCTTTTGGGAATGCACAAAATCATACGATTATTATCCGGCATTCAAAGATAAAAAATTAATGCAAGAATATTTTCGAATTCACATATTTGAATCAAGAAAAATAGCTGGAAGAGTTGAATCGCTCACTGAAGATGAAATTGTCATATTTTAATACAGAAAATCCGCTTAAAAGCGGATTTTTATTTGTGCCCGGGGTCGGACTCAAACAAAATTTCATAAACGAAATTTTTTGAAACCTTGCGGTTCCAATACCTCCACCACGGGGAAACTCCTGTTTCCCCGACCCCTTTTCCGTTCAGGGCCGGCTAAAATAAAAAACAATTGCATTAAATACAATTGTTTTTCTGTTTGTGCCCGGGGTCGGACTCGAACCGACACGTCCTTGCGGACAACAGATCTTAAGTCTGTCGTGGCTGCCATTACACCACCCGGGCGTTTTTTAATTCTTTTATATTCTGTTTCAATTTTGAATAAAAAACAAGCGCCTTCATTCAACGAAAGCGCTTCTCATAGACAAGCGAGGTGTGGGCTGGATTCGAACCAGCGCATGACGGTTTTGCAGACCGCCGCGTTCACCACTTCACCACCACACCAAATATGTAAAAGAGCTTTTGGAGGCCTGAGTGGGAATCGAACCCACGTATAAGAGTTTTGCAGACTCTTGCCTTACCACTTGGCTATCAGGCCTTATTCTTCATTCTCGCGCTTATGCGTATCAATTTCAAATTTCAAATGGGGCACCGCGCGAATTCTCATCTTCTTCAATAACTGGTGTTCCAATTGTTTCTTTTTCGAATCAATTGCAAAAAACGCCTCTAATTCTTTTTCATAAGGAATTATAGAAAGCATTACTTTCGCTTGCAAGAGATCTTCGGAAACCTCAACCGATGTGATAGTCACGAGTGCGTTATCAACTTCGCAGTCTTCAAGAATCATTTGCGAAAGTTCCTGCTCAATGAGACTCCCCATTTTAAGGTTACGGTATGGGCGCATATAAATTTAAATAAAAATAAGTGTATCCCCGATGCGAATATCAATATCACTTTCCGCTAACAGTCCCGCTTCAACTCCCGTCTCTGCTGATGAGACATCTTTTCTTCCTGACTGAAGATTTAAAATTTTTCCACTTCCAATTAATTTCCCTCCTCTCCATAAATCAAAAGTGCCCTGATTTTTCACTGGTCCGAGAATTACTTTTCCTCCTACAATTCGTTCCTTCCCCTTTCCTCCAAATACTCCCAATATTTCAATACTCGGCATTTCCTTCGGATTCCTTCTTTTTATGTATTCAATCAACTCTTTCTCAAGTTCATAAATGATATCAGACTGAATCATCATCACTTTTTCATTTCGCGCCATATTGAGCGCTGCCTTATCTACCCTCACTTTAAATCCAAGAATAATTCCATGTGTACTCTGCGCAAATTTTATATCGGTTTCATAAATATCTCCGACACTTGCTGATGCGATAATAATCGGCCGATCGCTCGGAATGCGTTCCGCAATTCCCCTTACCGCCTCCAAGGATCCCGCTTCGTCTGCTTTCACCACCAACGAAATAGTTGCTTCTTCTTTTATATTTTTTCCAAGTCCGGTTTGCACCGATGTATTCCCTACATGAAGTTTTTTTATTTCGTCTCCGCACACAAACTGCTCTCCAACTTCAGGAAGTGTTTCAAACCCAAGAATAAGTGCAGGGGCACTTGGCACAAGTGATTTTGCTGATTTCCCGAGAAAATCATTTAATATTTTTATCTTTCCCTTTGCACTCTTTGTGGCGATGACTTCCCCTTGAGATAGTGTTCCGTTTTTCACAATCACTCCCACAATTCCTCCGCGACGCGGATCAAGCTTACTTGTGATCACAACTCCCGTTGGACTTGCGGACGGATCATATGAGAGATCCTGCATCTCCGATGCGAGGATAACTAAATCCAAAAGATCGTTTACTCCTTCTCCGGTTTTCGCTGAAATCGGATGCCACGACACATCTCCTCCAAATCCCTCGAGATACAGTCCAATATTTGCGAGATCGGATTTCGTCTTCTCAATATTCGCGTTTGGTTTATCAATTTTATTGATTGCAACAATGCACGTGATATTTTCTTTTTTTATATATTCAAGCGCATTCTGCGTTTGTGGTTTCACCCCATCGTCGGCAGCCACCACGAGAATTGCGAGATCGGCGATACGCGCACTGTGTTCTCGCATCTTCGAAAATGCCTCATGTCCCGGGGTATCGATAAATGTAATTTTGCTTCCTTTGTGAGTAATCTCATACGCCCCAATAGACTGAGTGATTCCTCCTGCCTCCTTTTCTGCCACGGTGGTTTTGCGGATATAATCAAGAAGCGTGGTTTTTCCATGATCCACATGTCCCATAACTGCGATGACTGGAGGACGTTTTTCCATGTTTACAACCGTAACAGAGAAAACACATAAATACAAGAAAAACCATAATAAATCTACTTGAATGCAGATCTGTTTTGCATTATTCTCAATTGGTAAGTCTTGGAGGCGTGGCTGAGTGGTTTAAAGCGGCATCCTGCTAAGATGTCGACCGGGAAACCGGTCCGAAGGTTCGAATCCTTCCGCCTCCGCAAGAAAACAGCGCATTTATGTGCTGTTTTTGTATGCGGATGCGGGAGCGAGACAACTGCTTGTCTCGCGTCCGGATTCGAACGCCGGAGCATGCGCAACTCAGTAGAATTGCACGCGAGGCGGTGGCTAGACAAATTCTCTCTGACGAGAGAGAATTTAGTCAAAGCCGAATCCTTCCGCCTCCGCCAAAATTAGACCCCATCCGAAAAACAGAAAAGTATAAATAACTATGACAAATACAAGAACAAAAAAACGAAATATAGTCATATTTCATAAAGTTTTTCCACGTTACAAAATTAACCGAAGTAAAGATGGGAGGGTCGAACGTCAAGAAATTTTTCCAATATCATCTGTAGATGTCCGCAAGTCATTTTTAAAATTTAATCTTCATCCAATTTTCTCAGACTTTGAGGAAGAAACAAAACAATCTTTGAGTGGTTTCGGTATAAAATTTGATTCGGGTTTTTTTAGGAGAGGGAATTCTGAAACAGAGATATTTTTAGGTAATCATATATTGGTAATAGTAGAGAAATATAGTGATTTCGGAAGCACGCTTCTGCAAATAGTATTTTGTTATGATTCTGAAAAAAAATATCATGCCGTCTTGGCGGCAATCAGGCGATTAAAAAATTTCAGAGGTCTGAAAGAGGGTACTTATTTTGAGTCAGCAATGAAACAAAAACTCGACGAAGTGTTAAAGAATGATAGTCCTAACGGAAAAACAATTAAGAACACAAAGTTGAAGAAAATATTTACCGTTATGGAAAAGGACTCCAACAAAGATATCATAAAAAAAATAGTCAAAAATTTGGGGATAACATCACTCTCAGATGTTAAAGATAATATTATTAATAGTTTTGAAAGCGAAGATGATAAAAAAATCGCCGAGAATCTCCTAAACAACCAATTTTTATTTACGAAACAATATAGATTACGGTGCAAGGATTGTAATTGGATATTTACTGATTTCACTTATAGAAACTTTAGTGAGGCACAAAGCGTAATTAAGAAAGGAAGATACACTTGCTCTCGGCGTCGATGCCCACGAAAATTAAATGAGTTGGTTCCAGTAGAAGTATTTTCTGTGCAGTCTGATGCAGTGCGTTGTCTGGGGGGTGTTTGGTTAGAAAAGTATTTCAACGACATTATACATAAAAGGACAAAATATAGTTGGGCTGGGAAAATGAACGAAGATGATGAGTTAGATAACGTCTTCGTATTCGCTGAAAAGATTTTTCTTGTCGAATGTAAAGATACCTCCTTTGGGATGTCCGACCTTTATTCAATCATGATAAAAGCAAAAAATATGGAAGCCGATAGAATTCTGATCATAACAACTCAAAATATTAACAAAAATGTTTCTAATAAAATCAAGGAATTGAATAAAGAGGGAGAATACAACATCTCCACTATCGTGGATTTACCAAACAAGATAGAGACAAAACTAGACGATATATTATCTAAGGATCGGGACCTGTTTTTTGAGCAGATTCTGGTTGGTAGTAGATCAAGACCAAGGATTAATCTTCCTTACCTTCTTGATTAAATCCCAATTAATTTAAAATCCCCAACTAACACCGCACTTGTCGCGGTGTTATCTTTTTTCTTGACACTCCTCCCCGACTCCCCCTATAGTACAATCAGCCACTTAACTTAGCGGAGAAGTAATGCCCACAACAGATGAATATCTCGTGAAAACTGTAAAACGCATCGAAAAAGATAAGAAAAAATTCGATGAATTTATTACAACAAAACCTCAGTTCAAAGACAAAAAGTTCTTCAAGGAATACCGCCTCGGTCTCCCCCAGAAAAGATCTGTCGTTGTTCAATACAATGATGAATTATGGACAGTAAGTTTCGGAAATGGCCCCGGCTCAAAAATATCAATGAAAAAACTTCAAAGTGCATTGGAATTTCTGCTTTTCCAAAAATAGTTCCTAAACACAAATCGCCAAAACATCGGCGGTTTTTTATTGTTTCAAAGAAAACTGATACAATTGAATACATGAATCCCGTACCGAAACAGATTCTTTATTTGAGAATCCTTTTTCTTATTTTTACCCTCTATTGGAGCCTCATCGCCTTCTTTTCCCTTGGATTTTTAATTATTGGTGCCGCTGATTCGGGCGCCCCTAATTCCATTTTTATAATCATTTTCTCTCTATTATTTCTCCTCCCAATTGTTTTTTCCCTCATTTTTCTTTTTGTCATAAAAATACAAAAGAAGTGGATTCATCTCACCGCTCTTTATTTTTTTACACTCTTTGAACTTTTTCTTCTCCCCGGCGCATTTTCAGAATTACAAACAAACCAATTCCCCGAATATTTCATTGGAATCATCCCGCTCATCATTTCGTGGCAAAAACTAATCGCATTCATTTTAATCGGTGTAATTCTTTCCCTACTCCTCAAAAAACAAGTCCGAGAATATTATCTCAATAAACAAGTATAGGTATACAAATCAATAAAAAAACCGCCATTATCGGCGGTTTTTTATTTCTTCAATTCCTCAAAAATATTTTTTATATATTCCGCTCGCTCGGGCGTCCACTTGATGAATATATCTTGCCCTGGATAAAACCATATTAACTTCACCCCACTCACCGCAACGTTTTTTATCTGCATCGCCACTTGTTGTGGTGTCGGCCAATCGATTAATCCATGTCCCCCGATACTCGAAATAATATCAACATATTTTCCCTTCATCCCCTCCTCATACAATAATCGGGCGTGGGTTTGCACAATTGGTTGTATTTCAAATCCATCGTTTTGCATTCTTTCCACAAGTCGGCGTTGTGTGCCATATATTTTGAGTGGCCCCATGATCGGATAGGTATCGGGCTGAAATCCTATTTCTTTCAAATTGGGAATATTAAGAAGTTCCTCATATGTCCCCGTTCTCGGTGTGGCAATAAATATTTTTTTATCGGGAAATTTTTCTTTACTCCACGTGATCCATTTTTCAATATCGGTATTTTTGTAGTTTGCTTTATGCACGTGTGGTTCGTCGAGAAAAAAACCCTCAACCACTTTATTTCCGCCAAATTTTTCCATTCTCATAAAATCATCGGGATGAAGTGTTCCTGCGCTGATATATACCATAAGACCATTTTTCTCCGCTTCACTGAGTCTCCTCATGGCATCTTCTTCGCTATAACTTCCAATAAGTACGTAATCAATTCCCAATGATTTAAATTCCTTGTAATACTCAGTATCATCCGCGGGGAGAAACCCAAATTTTAAATCGGGAGAAATGGTGTTTTTATACGGACGCTCAAAAAGATAGAGAAATAAAAATATGCCCGCCACACAAGAGAACACAATCAACAGAATAAGGGTTTTCTTTTTCATTGTCTTTCTCAATTATACCACCCACTCTAACACTTAGCGCACATATAAAAAACTGCTACAATTATATGTATGAATCCCGTTAACAATTAACTATATGAACACCGAAAAAAGAGTTATTAAAACAATCAAAAATGTCATGCCTGCGGTGGTAACTATTGTGATTAAAAAAAGTCTTGAGGAGGTAAAAAAGGATTTAAAAGCGGAACAAGCGAGCACAAAAAATATGCTCGATAAAATTGATGTATTCTCTATTCCAAAAGATAAAATTGACTCTCACGGCATGGTGCAAATCGACGGAGGCTCGGGTTTTATTGTTGATAAAAAGGGAATTGTGCTCACTAATAAACATGTAATTAGTGATTTGGGTGCTGAATACACCGTTATCATGAATAATAACGAAGAATATAAGGCGACACTCCTTGCACGCGACCCGGTTGATGATGTGGCAATACTTAAAATTGAATCTCCGAAAAAACTTCCCACTCTTGAGTTTGGTAATTCACAAGTGGTACAAATCGGACAAACCGTGCTTGCGTTTGGAAATGCGCTTGGGATATTTCAAAATACCGTTTCTATGGGAATTATTTCGGGCCTTTCACGTTCCATTCTCGCACACCCCGATCCAAAAGCTCCCGCACAAGAGATGAGAGGACTCATTCAAACTGATGCCGCGATTAATCCAGGAAATTCAGGGGGACCTCTCACTGATATCTACGGACGCGTCATCGGTATTAATGCCGCAATTGTTTCAGATGCCGAAAACATCAGTCTCGCTATTCCAATAAATTCCGCGATAAGAGATCTGGAGGATATAAAAAAATATGGGAAAATCAGACGTCCTCTTCTTGGACTTCATTATCTTATTTTAGGAAACGATCTCGCCGAAAAACTCCGTCTCCCTGTTTCCTACGGGGCGATTGTGATGCGCGAACACCCAATGGAAAAGGCAATTATTCCCGAAAGCCCCGCAGAAGACGCAGGACTTAAAGAGAATGATATTATTCTCGAATGGAATGGAGAAAAAATTACTACCGAGAAAACAATTCTTGATTTCCTTGAAACCCAAAACGTGGGCGATTCCGTAAAACTAAAAGTGTTCCGCGATGAAAAAGAAATTAATCTCACGCTTATACTCGGCGAAAGAAAATAGATTCCCTGATTTAAAATTCGAAATCTAAAATTATTAAAAACTCCCTTAAGGGAGTTTTTAATATGTGTATTCATCCACTAAGAGTCCGTTTCGGTCATAAAGGAGTATCCGATCGTGATCTCTATCAAAAGAAAATTGCTGATCTATCCATGCGCGCCATTCAGTCGAAAAGAAATCGGGTTGATTTTTGTATTTTGAATAACACCCCCCATAATTTAACGAATTAAGATATGCACTACATCCCGCATCTTCGGATAAGGAGAATTGATTTTTTTCATTTGAAGACGGTTCGCGACATGTTCCTAATGAATAAATGAATGATTGACATTTCCCCGAGAATGAAACCATTGTGGTCCTATCTGCCGATGGACAATTGTTAGGAAGTGCAGGAGAAAATGTATATGAATTATTTAAATATCCGATACACTTGTTCAAACGAAAGTTTTGGTTATTTGGACTCCTCCCGCTATATACCACAAGATATTCTCCTTTTTTCAAAAGAATATCAGACACCTGAGGAGACCCTTGTATTCCGTAGTCCGCAATTCCCCGAGGAACAAATATTTCTGCTCCTCTATTTCCTTTTATCTTCCAATCAGTCACATTCGCCGCATCTTCGAGCGCATAATCAGTGCGAAGGGTGAATTGTGCCTGAGAATAGGAATCATACGCACGCGTTACATTTTCGAGCCTAACTTTATCGTAATAGGGAGAAAGTTGTGAAAGTGAAAATCCAGTAGGAGGTACAATAACTGGTTTTTCCGGCTCGCGCTGGGGAGGAATAACTTCTTTTTGACGAGCCTCTTCAAGGGCTTTTTGCGCATCTTCATGTGCAGGATTCGAAAAACCCAAATTTAACTTGAATCCCCCCGTCGAACTTGAATTTGAAAATGCCGGAAATAACTTTGAAAACTGAAGATCGCTTTTTGTATTGGTGAACGCCAAATACGCGCCAACCACTACCACGAGAGCAACAATAACATAAATAATATATTTCATCTTATCTATTAATCATATCAAACGACGATATTAATAATCTTTCCCGGAACGTAGATAAATTTCTTTATCGTTTTTCCCTCAGTATATGATTTTACCTTTTCATTCATAAGCGCTAGACGCTCCATTTCTTCCTGTGGGATATTCTTTGCCACCTCAATCTGTCCGCGTACTTTTCCATTCACTTGCACTACAACCATAAAGAGATCTTTTTCGACAAGGGTCGCATCAAATACGGGCCACGCCGAAGTATGAATTGAATTTTCATTTCCAAGTTCGTGCCACAATTCTTCTGCGATATGCGGAGTAAGTGGCGCGAGAAGTTTCAAAAATATTTCTTTCGTTTCTCTGCTTATTTTTTTATTCTCTATTTGATTTAAAAGAATCATAAGTGCTGAAACAACGGTGTTAAATTTAAACACTTCAATGTCTTCACCCACTTTCTTTATTGTTTCATGAAGTGCACCCCTCACCATACTCTCTTCCTCACCCTCATTCTCTTTTGATTGAAAAAGTTTATATACTCGCTCAAGAAATCTACTTACTCCCAAAATCCCTCGCTCGTTCCAACTTACCGTTGCTTCATGTGGACCTAAGAAAAGTTCATACATACGAAGTGCGTCGGCGCCGAATTCTTTTACAATTGCGTCTGGGTTTGCGACATTCCCACGACTCTTCGACATCTTCTCTCCGTCGGCACCAAGAATAATTCCGTGAGGAATTCTTCTTTTATAGGGCTCGGGTGTTGGAACAAATTTTTCATCATATAAAAATTCGTGCCAAAACCGTGAATATAGTAAATGAAGGGTAGTGTGTTCCATTCCTCCGAAATATACATCCACCGGAAGCCATCGCTTCAATAACTCTTCTCCTGCAAATTCTTTTTCATTCTTTGGGTCAGTGTAACGGAGATAATACCACGAACTTCCCGCCCACTGGGGCATTGTATTTGTTTCACGTTTTCCGGAACCTCCACATTTCGGACATGTTGTATTTACCCATGACTCAATCGCGGCAAGCGGTGATTCACCGGTTCCTGTTGGTTCATATTTTTTTACCTCAGGGAGTGTCACGGGAAGTTCTTCTTCCGGAACGGGGACAATTCCGCATTTTTCGCAGTGAATAAGAGGAATTGGTTCTCCCCAATAGCGCTGTCTCGAAAACACCCAATCACGAAGACGATACTGAACTTGTTTTTTTCCTTTTACAAATTCCGTTATTTTTTCTTTTGCTTCCTCAATTGATAGCCCATTAAATTTCTTCGAATTCACGAGTACACCATCGCCCACATATGCTTCGTGGAGTGGTTCGGAAATTTTTCCATCCGAGATAACAATTTTTATTGGCAACTCAAATTTCTTTGCAAATTCAAAATCACGTTCATCATGTGCGGGCACCGCCATAATTGCCCCCGTGCCATATCCTGAAAGTACATAGTCCGCAGCAAAAATTGGAATTTCTTCATTGTTTACCGGATTGATCGCTTTTATTCCTTTCAACTCCACGCCGGTCTTTTCTTTGTTTTCTATTCGTTCTTCTTCGGACTTATTTTTTGTCTCTGTAATATATTTCTCTACATCACTAAAATTTGAGATTTGAGATTTTAATTTTGAGACAATTTCGTGTTCCGGCGCCACCACCATATATGTCGCACCGAACAATGTGTCGGGCCTTGTGGTAAATACTTTTAACCAGAACTCGGAATTTAAAATTTTAAATTCTATTTCGGCTCCTTCTGAACGACCAATCCAATTTTCCTGCTGTATTTTTATTTTATTTTCCCACTCGAGTGTCTTTAATCCTTGAAGTAATTTTTCCGCATATGCGGTGATTTTCAGATACCATTGCCGCAATTCTTTTTTTTCTACCGTTGTTCCACATCGTTCACATATTCCTCCTTCTACCTCCTCATTTGCTAAACCCGTCTTACAACTCGGACACCAATTGATTAACCCCTTCGCCTCATATGCTAATCCTGCTTTAAAAAGTTTTAAAAAAATCCACTGCGTCCATTTGTAGTAATTCGGGTCGGTAGTGTTCACTTCGCGGGACCAATCAAATCCCATCCCCCAACTCTTGAGTTGTACTTTCGCGTTCGCAATGTTTTTTGCCGTCGAGATAGATGGATGTATTCCTTTTTTGATCGCAAAATTTTCCGCAGGTAATCCAAATGCATCCCATCCAATCGGATACATCACTTCATATCCTTTCATCCTCAAAAGTCTGCTATACGTATCACCCGCAACATAAGGACGTAAATGACCCATGTGCAATCCCTCTCCGGATGGATAGGGAAATTCTATGAGAACATATTTTTTTTCTTTTTTACTTTTATCATCAGCGATATACGTGCCATCTTTCTCCCATATATCCTGCCATTTTCGCTCGATTTTTGAGGGATCGTATTTCTTCATATTGTTTTATAGTAATTCAAAAAACCCATTATCTCAATAAATTCTCCGCACAACCGCAAAGGGTGTATAATAAAATCAGATCATTTTTGGCGGTCAGCTAATATAATGAAATGTGCCTGTAGTTTAAGGTAAAACCAACTTTACGGCCCCGCCACAATATATAAAACCCTCCCCTATTCGAGGGTTTTTCTTTATTCTCTTGAACTTAAAAAGTATAGGGGTATCATGTAAATTCTGATGCGTTCGTTGAAAATATGAGACAGTATATGTGGTGCGCGTCCACGCCAATACTGTACGACGGAAAAAATTTTTCCGGAAAACAGGGTAACACCTGCAAAAAATATTGTTCGCCTCTGTGCGAATAAAACAAATTAACCCCTCTCGCGAGGGGTTCCTTCTAACTTAATTTTATTTCAAAAGTACTTTTTGTGTTTTCCAAAATCTGTTCACGCATCGCTTCCTCTGAAACATTTTTTATCTCCGCAAGTTTTTTTACTACCTCCACCACATACGCGGATTCATTTCGTTTTCCACGATATGGAACTGGGGCTACCCATGGCGCATCAGTTTCCGAAAGAAGATGATCAATGGGAATTTCATTAATTACCTCCGCATAGAGAATCCCGTTTTTCTTCGGAGGAAATGTGATCACCCCCCCAAACGTGAAATAACATCCAAGTTCCAAAAAGATTTTTGCCTCTTCCACCGTCCCGCGAAACGAATGGATGATCGGACTCTTTTTTGTCCCATGTATTTTCAATAACTGTGCAAGTTCTTTATAGAGGTCTCTGCAGTGTATCATGAGGGGTTTTTCGATCTCGTTTGAAAATTTAATTTGCTTTATAAACTCATTCTTTTGTGTCTCCATTTTTTCTTCTGTTTCTCCATATAAAAGATCGAGTCCGCATTCGCCGACCGCAACAACTTTTTTACTCTCGGCAAGTGTCTTAAAAAAATCATGGTCAAACGGTTCTGCGGGTATTATGTCTTTTTTCTCTGAAATCCCATATTCATCTTCGTCGCGGGATGAATCAACGGTGTGACCCGGATAGAGCCCAATACACGCCCACACATGTTCATGTTTTTCGGCAAATGAAACAGCATCGGCTGATGTACTTTTAGACGTGCCTACTGTGATAAATCCAACACCAGCATCCGCTGCGCGTTTCACCATTAGATTCACATCATCTCCATAGACCGGAAAATGAGCGTGCGTATGTGCGTCAAAATATTTTATCTCCATAAAAATTTGCTTTTCTATGGAGCCTATTTTAGCATGAAACCAGCTTATTTACATGAGAAAGGAGAATACAGATGCTAAAAAGAATCCCATGGAACGTCGCAATATGTGACTGGAACGGCACACTTCTTGATGATTTGCCGCTCGTTTACGGATCGGTACAAAACATCTTCAGAAGTTTTGGAAAGACCCCCCCCTCTCTTGAAACATACCAAAAGGAAATCACTGCCGACTTTATGAAATTCTATAAAGCACACGGCATCCCCGTAGATACCGAATCGGAGACTCTTAATGCAATACGAAAAGAATATTTCAAAAAAAACAACGGAAGCATAACACTTACCAATGGCGCACGAGAGCTTCTTAGTTTATTTTTGGGTCTTGATCTTAAAATCGGGATAGTGAGTGGAGAAGCGAGAGGATATCTTCAAGGTACGCGTCTCAAACAATTCGGAATTGAAAAATACTTCGATTTTGTTTTCGATGGGATTTCCGATAAAATGGAAAAATTTAAAGAAGTGGTTAAAATCCTCGAGACTGATCCAAAAACTATGTTCTACATAGACGATAGTTTTGATGGAGTTACTGCTGCAAAAAGCGCCGGTATTACCACCTTTGGGTTTGTACACAAAGGATCTTATAACTCGAAAGAAAAAATAATCGCGGCAAAACCTGATTATATTGTTGAAAATCTCCTCGAAATTATTCCAATAATTTCAAGTTAACAAAAAATCGTCCCACCACAATGTCGGGACGATTTTTCTATTTATAAAATACAAAGACTAAACCAATCTTGGAAAAAGTGTCGGAATTTCAGATGAGGGATCTTCAATTACATGTAATATTTTTTTACTTGTATCCGGAAGAAGTGGCTCAAGAAGCACCCCAATTTCCCACACGCTTTCGAGAAGTTCTTTCACATCACGTTTCGCTTTTTCGGGATCTGTCTTTATTGTTTTAAACGGTTCGGTTTCCTGAACAAACTTGTCGGATATCTGAATTCGCTCCCACACTACATCCAACGCTTTTTTGAATTCATATCTATCCATTGCTTCCTCATATAGTTCTTTTCCATGTACCTCCACACTACTTGGATCGAATAATACTCCGTAGCTTCGCGCCATTTTTACCACACGACTCACTAAATTTCCCAATCCATTTGCCAAATCGCCGTTATATCTACTCTTAAACTTCTCTTCGCTAAAATCTCCGTCTTCATATGCTGGAATTTCACGAAGGAGATAATAACGCACCGGATCAACGCCAAATCGATTAATCACATCAAACGGATCCACTACATTTCCGATTGTCTTACTGATTTTTTGCCCTTCTACCGTGATATACCCATGGATAAATTCCTCATTTGGAATCGGGAGCCCCGCACTCTTTAACATCGCGAGCCAATACACCGCGTGAAAACGACTCACCCCCTTCCCTAATACGTGTATTTTTTTATCGTTTTCCAGCCAGAATGTTTTGAATAATTCTGCATTCACATCCGGATATCCAAGTGCAGTAATATAATTTGCGAGTGCATCATACCACACATACATTGTTTGTTCAGGCTCATTCGGAACGGACACTCCCCAATGTTTTGTTCGTTCAACGGGGCGAGAAACGGAAAAATCCTCAAGTCCATGTTTTATGAATCCCAATACTTCATTCTTTTTCGATTGGGGAACTATATTCAATATATTTTTTTCTATTACTTCCGCCAACCATTCTTGATAATTCGAAAGTTTAAAAAAATAATTTTCCTCTTCAATCAACTCAAGTTTTCTTCCTGGATGTTCATTACATTCTCCCGCTTCATTTAATTCATCTTTGTTGTAAAACGTCTCGCATCCTTGGCAATATAGTCCCTGATATTTCTTTTTATATAAATCTTCTTTTTTTGTAGCACTCCACAACGCCTGTGCACCGATTTTATGGCGCTCTTCACTCGTGCGAATAAATTGATCAATCGAGATATTGAGTTTTTTCAGCAAATCTTTAAACGCTTCCGCATTTCTCAACACAAGTGCCTCTGTGGGAATTCCTTCTTTTTCTGCCGCCTGAACATTTTTTATTGCATTTTCATCGCTTCCCGAAAGGAAATATGTCTCGTATCCTCTCGCGCGACGAAAGCGCGCGATAACATCCGCCTGTACAAATTCGAGTGCATGCCCAATGTGGGGCGCTGCGTTTACATATGGAATTGTTGTTGTGATATAACTTCTTTTTTTTGTCATATTCCCAAATACGGACGTTGTTCTTTTTGTTCTGCCAAATAATTAAATATTTCCTGTGCAATAACCGCGATTGGAACGGCAAGCACAATACCGATAAATCCCGCAATTTCTCCTCCCGCAAGAAGTGCCATAATTACGACCACCGGATGTACTTTCATGGTCTTTCCAACCACAAGCGGAACGAGAATTTGATTTTCGAATTGTTGCACCAGGACAAAAAACAGAACCGCATAGATACCGAGAATAAATGAGTCGGATATTGCCACGACGAATGCGATGAATCCGATTAACATCGGCCCAATTACCGGAACAAGTTCAAAAATCGCTGCAAGGATACCCAGCACTACCGCAAACTTCACTCCCATAATCCACAATCCAACCCCCACAATAAGCCCAACAATAAAACTAAGTGTAATTTGGGTGGAAAACCATTTTCTGATTTTTACGGAAAACCGATGAAATACACGAAGCACCGGCCCCTCATATATGTCGGGAAGAATTACCCGAAGGAGACGTTCCGGTCCATCTTTTTCTATTGAGAGATAAAACGAAATCAAAATAACCGAAATGATACTGATACTCGTAGTGAAAAAATTTTTCAATGTCTCCGCTACTGAAATGTTTTGCGAAGAAAGAAAATCGAATAATTTATCTCTCCCAAGAGTAAATGTATCGAGAAGGTTGTCGGGTAATCCAATTCCGAAAATGGAATACACTACATCGTGAATTTGCGTGAGAAGACCCGTTGCTTCAATCGAAAACACTGGGATCATAAAATATATCCCTAATGTGATAAGAATAAATGCGGAGAGAAACACAATAAGCACGGAGAGAAGTCGCTTCACTCCTCTCTGCTCTAAAAAAGAAATAATTGGATCAATACCAAGGGAAAGAATGACCGCGGTAAAAAAAATACCCAACGCCGTACGACCAAAATATGCCCCCAACACCAATAGAAGGAATATAAATACCTTTAATAGGGTGTGCCAACTTATTTCTATTTTTGTCGTTTCTTTCATCCCGTTAGAGACAGATCGCGATCAAAAAACGCAATTTGTATTCATATTTTATATTTTCGACAATATTCATAATTTTCAGATTAATATTATATATACGCGATCGCGGTCTCTAACGGGATAAATTTCCCTATATCTTTAATATACCAAGAAAACTCTCATTCTTAAACGGACCGACAAGCGCAAGATTAAGACCTTCGTTTTTAAATAATAATCGTGCAACATCCCGCACCTGTTTTGGAGTCACTGCTTTTATTTTTTTTGCTACATCTTCTGGTGATGACAACGGCATATCCATAATTTCCTGCATTCCGTAAAAGTACCCAATTGAGTCAGAGGTGTCAGCATTCAAAAACACTCCCCCCACCAAATGTTCTTTTGCCTTCTCAAGTTCTGCCTCTGAAACCAGGTTATTCTTTAGCGATCTCATTTCATCAAGTATCGCGCTAATGACAATACTAACTTTTGTATTGTCCACCCCCGCGGCCACAGAGAGAAACCCATGATCGGAAAAAAGATCCGTTCCCGATCGCACATAATACGCGGCGCCAAGCTCATCTCGGACTTTTTTGAATAATCTCGAGCTCATCCCCCCGCCCAACACCTCGGAAAGTACCTCAAGTGCAAATCTTCGTTTATCCTTCACATCAAACGCCCGCACCCCCAACACAAGATGTGTTTGCTCAACATCTTTTTTATATATAAGTTCCTTTGGTTTGGTCTGCAATTCCTTTACCCTTGGCTTCTTCATTTTTGTACCACGTGAAAGATTCGAAAAATATTTTCCGATTTCTTTACGCGCCACCGTTGGATCAAAGTTTCCCGCAACAAACACCACTGTCGATTCCGGTAAATAATTTTTTCCTCGATACGCAATAAAGTCTTCTCGGGTAAGTTTCTTAATATTTTCTTTCGTTCCCGCAATACTCCATCCTGCTGGCTGATCACCATAGACAAGTTCATAAAACAATTCTTCAACTTTTCGTGGAGGAGCATCTTCATACATATTTATTTCTTCAATAATAACCCCCCGTTCAATTTCAATATCCTCTTTATTGAATACCGGATTCAAATAAAGATCGGAGACTACATCAAGCGCTTTTTTAAATGAATTATTTCTTACTTTTGCGTAATATGTGGTGTACTCATGTCCTGTTGATGCGTTATATTGTGCCCCCATCCCATCAAGCTCGCCCGCAATATCAATCGGACGCGGACGCTTTTTTGTACCCTTAAAACACATATGCTCGAGAAAATGGGAAAGTCCATTTATCTCTTTTGTCTCATACTTTGAACCCGCAGCAACAACCACCGCAACCGTTACGGTGAGTGAATCTTTCTGCGGCACAAGAATACATCGAAGACCATTTGAATAAGTAAATCGTATTGGTTTTTTCATAATAAATATACATACAGAATAATGCACGTTCCCCTTAAGCGCAAACATGAGTTTTTTGACAATATATATACCAACACAGTATAGTGTTTCTAGTTTTTAAACATCTCACAGGAGAAATAATATGAATCCATTGATATGGGTCTTCATTTTTTCCTTTTTTGCACTTTCCTTTGGTCTTGCACTCATAAGTCTCGCCTTGTGTATGCGCTTCGAAAAGAAAAGGGTATTTTCGGGAATTTCATTTTTATTCTTTATTCTTATGAGCTTTTCTACCGCCTATTTCGGCGCTCAATACGTAGAACAAAAAATTGAGAATAACTTACGTAAAGAATCCATAGAAAAATTAGAGAGGTGGTTCAGAGAAAAACCAAATCTACCACCAAAAGAAAAATTAGAGATAAATCGCGTCCGAAGAATAAGTTAATTTAAAATCCCCCGAACATTCGGGGGATTTTTTTATTTCAACTTGCTTTCCAGAAAATCCTGGAGCGCATCGATGGGAATTCTCACTTGTTCCATTGTATCTCGATCACGCACCGTTACATCTTTATTTTCTAAACTTTCAAAATCAACCGTGATACAAAATGGAGTTCCTGCTTCATCCTGGGCACGATATCGTTTTCCGATATTTCCCCGTTCATCCCACATCACAGGAAACTCTTTTTTCAAATCTCCGTGAATCGATTTTGCGAGTTCCACTAATTCAGGCTTATTCGCGAGAAGCGGAAACACCGCGGCTTTATATGGTGCAAGTTTTGGATGAAATTTCAATACAATTCGCTCGTCACCCTCTTTTACCTTCTCTTCTCTGTATGCATCCATCAAAAAGAAGAGAGTTGCGCGATCAACACCCCCGGACGTCTCAACTATCCACGGGAGATATCGCTCTTTTTTCTCCTCATCGAAATAGGTCAAGTCTTGTTTTGAAAACGCCTGATGCTGTTTCACATCCCAATCGCCCCTATGATGGATCCCCTCCATTTCTCTCCAACTCCCCTCTGCATTATATTCAATATCAAACGCCGCACGCGCGTAGTGTGCGAGTTTGTCTTTTGGATGTTCAAAAAATCGAAGGTTTTCTTCCCTCATACCAAGCGAAAGGTACCAATTTCTCCGTTCATTTTTCCAATATTCAAACCATTGCATTGATTCTTTTTCCTCCGGCTTTGTATAAAATTGTAATTCCATTTGTTCGAATTCACGCGAACGGAATGTAAAATCTCCCGGTGTAATTTCATTACGAAATGCCTTCCCCACTTGTGCAACACCAAATGGAATTTTCACGCGCGTCGAAGATGCTACATTTTTAAAATTTACGTGCACTCCCTGCGTGATTTCTCCGCGAAGATATGTTTTTAATTTTTCTCCCTCAACTACCCCAAGATATGTTTCCACCATTAAATTAAACTGCTTCGGTTCTGTCCAATCTTTTTTTCCACACGCCGGACATTTTGGCATGTCTTCCGAATTGATTGTAAATAAATCTTCGGACACTCCAAGATTGTCTGCACGAAAACGTGCGTGACAGGCCTTGCATTCTACAAGCGGATCGGAAAATGATGCTAAATGTCCCGATGCCTCCCACACTTTTGGATTCATGATAATTGCCGCATCAATCCCTACGACATCATCGCGCATCTGCACCATTGATTTCCAAAATTCATTTTTTATATTCCGTTTTAATTCAACTCCAAGCGGCCCGTAATCCCATGTACCCGCAAGTCCTCCATATATTTCGGACCCCTGATAAATAAATCCCCTTCGTTTCGCAAGTGCCGTTATTTTTTCGAATATATTCATAAATTTATTGCACCACTCTTCCGTTTTCTTGTTGGACTGTTTTATCGTCGGTAAGATTGGTCGTCAGGGGATTATCATAACTTACCATATCCACTCCCGTAAAGTCGTCAGTGGCAGTAAGTGTAGTTTTTCCCAAAATATCCTTATATTGTCCCACTTCGGTTACATTTGGAGTAAGTTCAACCTTAAATATTGCCTCGATTGGGTCACTTAAAATTCCGCTTGCTGCAGAAATTTTATCGATAGTCCAGATCACTTCCTGCGTACGTTCATTATATGTGGGACTCGATTCAATATTACTTTTTACCGCGCTCACCCATTTTACTTCGCGGCCAAGAGAAGCCCTCACTTCAACATCTTTTATATCGGTTAAATAATTTTTGAGTATCCAATGAACCGAAAATTGTGTGGGACGATTTACTTTTGGAGGAAATGTTCCGGAATTTACAATTCCCGCTCCTGGATCACGGTACAACGCTTGTGCATCCACCGAAGCCACTCCCATCACTTTTGTTTCTTTCACCACCACAGTCGATGTTTTTTCCGCGGTAATGTAATGCGGAACCGACGGGGAATTAATTTCCGCAGTTGCACGAAGTACAAAGTTTTTATCGGACGAACGTTTGATTTGATAATATGGATTCAATTTTATACGAACCTCTGCTTGTCCCGATGCACTCTTTTCCAAAACACGAAGCCCCGGAATATTTGCCGCAGTCCACGTTACTGTTCCCGTAAGCGAATTAAATCCTCCATTAGTACGGAGTGTCGTAAAATCAAACAAATCCCCAACAAATTGTGTTTTCAACACCACATCGGAAAGATCAATCCCACTGTCATTCCGGTAATTTATCACATACGTAACCTCATCTCCCATTTTCGCAATATAATCACTCTTCCCGTTTGGGGTTATTTCCACAAATATCGGTGCGGGGGAAATAGAAAGTGTTGCAAGTTGTTCATCAATGAGATAATTTCTCTCTCCAAAATCCGCAGAAATCAAAAATGGAATATTTGAAGCTTCTTTTTCCAGGCTATTTAATGCCCCTTTTATCTGGATACTCCCCTTCGATCCCGATTTTAATTCTCCCAATCGCCAATAATTGTTAAGCGAAGCGGGAGGAATACTCGCCGAATCAAAGAGAAATGAGGCGGGATATTTTGCTTCAAGCACAACATCCGAAAAATCAAAACTTGATGTATTCTCATAATTTACCTCAAGATCAAATTTTGAACCTGCAATTATTTGTTCCGGTTTTTTAATGGACAGGATAATCGCGGGAGAAGCAATGGAAATATCTTTCGATGTATCTACGGTAAACAACGCCTTTCCGCCAGTGCGATACGAAAGTTCCGCAGTAATTTTCTGAACTGAGTTAACATCACCAACCGAAAGGAGTTTGAATGTTCTTTTTGTGAGACTCCCTCCCCCAATATTTCCAACGGTATCAACTAACATATTTCGATTTGTTCCATCCCCTCCCTCAAGACTAATAATCCCCGGGGTGAGTGTGAGTATCACTTTTGCGTCTTCGAGAAAATTATTTATTTCATTGGTAAGTTGCACCGTCACTTCAAACGGAACTCCACGAGGAATGTTCCCCTGGCTGTAAATTTCGATACTCACATCTTTTGGTGTAGAAAGATATTTTAAAAAGAAAAATCCACCTCCCACAACAATACTTATCAAAATAATAATAGTGCCACCCACAAAGAAAAATCTTTTGAATCTATTTTTTTTCTTTCCTTCAACACCAAAATCTTTCATATCTTCTTCGCGCCACGATGACTGAGTCGGTGTGGGTTCTTTTTTTTCTTCCACAATCGGCACTTCTTTTTTTATTTCTCCTCCCCCTCCTTTTTGTTGTTTTTGCTGGGCACTATATAATTGTTTTTCCAATTCTTCGAGAGACATGTGGTTATTTATACTATTAATACTACCTTATCGCGAGCCTGTTTTGAACCACACGTTTCGCAAAAAAATATACCATCTTCATATTCAAAATAACGTGGGGATGCTTTTTTACATTGAGCGCATGTTGCTGACGAAATATCATGTCCAAGAATTTTCAAAATCTCCTTCATTTCAATAGCTCCCGAGCTCATTGATTGAGTGAGATATTCCCATAATATCGGATCGGGAACGTGCGGGGGAGTCGAGACACGAAGAAGAAAGAAGATGGACAATACCCCCTCATATAAAGAAGGATTATTTCTCACAAGAGGAGACTCTGAAACGGTAAGCACATCGGTAACTGTAAGGGTATTTTTTTCCACCATGCGAATGGTGACTAGATTAAATATATTAAGATGCGGTGAAAACCTTGAACTGATTTTTTGACCACTAATGACCCTTCCCTCAATTCTTCCCATAGACTCCGTATACAAATCAACTGTGAGATCCAATTCTCCGCGCACTCGTTTTCCCAATACAAATGCGCGAGTAACAAATTCAGTCATGTTATTCATTATATATGGGAATAAAAAAATATCCTTCTTTTAAAAAAGGAAAAAGTTTGGGACACGAATTTGTCGTGTCCCCAATATAAGAAGAATAGAAGTACCAGATAGGTAAGGTGTACAGTGTATGTTAAGAGCGAATTTTATTTTTTTCTTGCGGCCGGACAAGAAAAACAAACTTTTGTACCTTGATTAGGTACATAGTTATTATAAAACATTCACTATCTCCCACAACATCAAGTTATCCACACCCTATTCATCAACTTTTTTTGGGGTAAGCCAAAACCCAAGTCGGAATTTTCCTCCCAACATAAGACGCGTTTGTGCTTCAAGTGCGGGAATACTTCCAAAAATAATAAATGTGAATGGCATTAAAAACCACTGTGCAAGATAGAGAAGTTTTTGATATTTCCAATTCTTGGTCTCTTTAGGAGGTAAAAATACCACACTCAAGAGCGCTGAAGTGATGATTCCGACCGATGCAAGATTAATGAGCCATCCGGTGATTCGTGGAAGATTATATGAATACAGTGTGCGCTGAAAAATATCTCCCCCGATGATATTCGGAAGCCACCCAAAAAGAAAAATAATAAACGAGCTTGTAGACCAGGAAAAAAATCCATCAAAAATTTGAAGTGTCCAGAAACGCTTCACTTTCTTCGGGATATCCTTTCGTCTCCAAAATTCCCCCATCACATACGGAAAGTTTTCAACCCCCCATGCCCATCTCCGCTGTTGTTTATAAAGATTTTTTAATGCCTCAAAAAAGTTATTTCCTGATACGGAATCCATGTAAATCGGGTAAAGTAAGGGAACCACGTGCCAATTTCCCTTATGGTGAAGCATACACTGGAAAAATATTCTTGAATCTTCGGACACCACATCCAAGTGCCAATATCCAATTTCCACAAGTGCCTTGAAGGGCATACTATGCGAAGAAAAAGTGACGAGTTGTTCAGGACGGCTTTGTTGCATGAGTTGCCAAAACGTCGAACTGAATCCAATAAGGCGCGCAAATGGGGACACCGAATAAAAATTATTCGTGTAAAGGGGAATGGGTTGAAAACTCGAATGATGCGGATCTTTTGCGCTTAAAAAACTATGGGAAAGAATCGAGAAATACTCGTTTCCGGGACGCGTATCGATATCAAACACGGAAACAATAATATCTTCATAGGGAATCCCACGCGCATCGATTATTTTTTCTTTTACTAATTTTGCCGCCCATGTTTCGTTTGATCCTTTTCCTGGAATTTCATTCGGAAGATCCGCAGGGTGTGTGGTAACCAAAAATGCGCCAAATGTGTCTTTAAATTTTTCTTCCGCTTTCTTCGCTACAAGCACCCCCTCTTCTCCCGCACGCGCTTCGGTTGCAAGCACAATGAGAAATCTATCTTTCGGATAATTTGATTTTTCAATATCAAAAAGGCTCCGTTCCACCACTTCATATGGTTCCTTATATACGGGGAGGATAATGAGATGCCATAATTTTTCCCAATCCCCCTTTTTCTCTTTTTCAAGACGTGCCAACCAATTTTCCTTCATGTTTTTTTTCATGAGAGAAAATGAAACACGAAGATGGAAAAACAAATATAGTGTCTTTAAAAACCAATAGAGGTCGTAAATCACGATAAAAAAGACCACCACTACGGGAAGTTGCCAAGAAAACAAAATAAGCACAATGAGTGCGGTCCATGCAAGTGCCCCAGGCAAGATTTCAAAAAATCGTTGGTGCATATACGAACTCCACTATACTGGTGAAGTGTTATTTAGTAAAGAAAAAGCCCAAATAACTGATCGAGCGCAAATCTCCCCCCTCCTACGGTCATAAGCACAAGTGATGAAACAAGAATAAGAAGATCAAACTCAAAACTCGAAAAGTTCTTCAATTTCTTTACTTTCACAATAATAACGATAAATTCGAGAACAAAGAGAAATGCGACAATTTGCGTAAGAAATCCAAAAATGAGAAGAATTCCTCCAATAAACTCGATAATACCCACAAGAAGCGCCCAAAGAATCCCTGGTTTAAATCCCATTCCGACAAAACTATCTATGGTTGCTTTTAGGTTTTTTAGTTTTGGAAACCCGTGATAAATGAAAATAATGCCCAATACAACACGAAGAAGAAATAATGCCCAATCGCTGAATACAAATAGTGGTTGAATCATAAATTAATAGTAAGTATTTAGTATGTTGACCTTTATACAGATATAAGTATAGCAAAAATCCGGATTAATATTCCGGATTTTGTTTTAAATATCAACTTGGTTCGAGGTGAACAAAAAGTCCCATTTCCCCAAGCTTTATATTCCTCACCATGATTTGTCCTTGATTTGAACCCTTTGTCTCCACAACAACGAGTGTTACTACATTTTTAGTAGAATCAAAGGTTACACCAAGAACCTTTCCAAATATTTTTCTTGAATCATCTTTGCATTTTATTTCAACTATTTTTGAAACAAATCCAGAGAAATCTACAAATATCTCCTTCATTACAATACTCCTTGTTTGTTAGAAAATAGTTATCCAATCAAAATTCCTCAAGTCTCCGTAGGAAACCGTGAAGTCTTTGTTTTTAAAACTCACTTCCTTTATTTCTTTTTTCTTTTTCACCCCTTCTTTTCCATCCCTCAAAGAAAAAGTGAATAGAAGTTTACCGAAAAATATACTCGATTTTTTTGGATTTTTAGTAACAACAATCTTTTTTACCTTTCCCGAAATTTTATAATCCTTCTTTTCAAATGAAACTGTTTCTCCTATAAACTTTTCAAGACTCTCTTCTGCGACTGCAAGCGCATTAAAAACCCTTTGGGGAGACATTGTTCGAGACATTATTCACCTCTTCTGTTTTTGATTTACTGCATTCTTTTTACAAGAACCCATGTTGTTTGTCAAAATTTCTCTATATACTTGATACTTCATACCAAATACCTAATACTTTTTCTATGAAGATTCTCGCTATAGAAACATCGTGTGACGATACTGCAATTGCACTTATAGAGGCGTCCGGCACAACGTCCGCACCAAAATTCAAAGTTCTGAAAAGTATCATATCATCGCAAATTGAAGTGCATCGCCCGTGGGGCGGTGTGGTTCCTAACCTCGCAAAACGAGAGCACATCAAAAATCTTCCAAAGATTTTTGATAAGTTAAAAATTAAAGGTGAAAAATTAAAAATTGATGCAATCTGTGTCACTGTGGGGCCCGGACTTGAACCAGCACTTTGGGCGGGAATCACTTTTGCAGAAGAAATATATAAAAAACTGAAAACTGAAAATAAAAAAATGAAGCTTATTGGGATAAATCACCTCGAGGGACACCTCTACAGTTTTTTGCTTTCGCAAAAAACCAAAACATCAATTTCCAATTCTCAATTTTCAAATAAAACTAAAAATAATTTCCCTGCAATTGCGCTTATTGTAAGTGGTGGACACACCATTCTTCTTCATATGCAGTCACCAATAAAATGGAAAAAACTTGGGGAGACAAAAGATGATGCGGTGGGAGAATCGTTTGATAAAGTGGCAAAAATGCTTGGATTTCCTTACCCTGGCGGACCCGAAATACAACGCCTTGCGGAAAAAGGGAATGTAAACGCCATACGATTCCCCCGTCCAATGATCGGCTCAAAAGATTATAACTTCAGTTATTCGGGGCTTAAAACTTCAGTACTGTATTATCTTCGTGATAATGCAAAAACAAAAAAAGAAGATGTGGCTGCAAGTTTTCAAGAAGCGGCACTCGATGTACTCATAAAAAAAACCGAGCGGGCAGCACGTGAATATGGAGTAAAATCAATTTTTCTTTCCGGTGGTGTTGCGGCAAATAAGGAGCTTCGAAAAAAATTAACAGTGTTAAGTTCAAAATTAAAAATTAATTTTATTGCTCCTCCAATGGACTTCAACACTGACAATGCGGTGATGATTGCCGTTGCGGGATATATGAGTATGCTCCGCAAAAAGAACAAAAAACTTATTGCGAACGGAAACATGGGGATATAACATCAAAATGCCGTTCGACCTTGTTGTGTTATAAAAGTAAAATTCTCCGCGTTCGACGGAGAATTTTTTTTAGCCAAAAAATAAATATGCATACCACCCTGCCACGACAACCGCAATAACAATTGTTCCGAAACTTATTCCTATCCACACCTCACCCCTCTTTTGATCTTTATATTCTCCCGTGAGAACGTAAAGATTATAAAAGAAACCAAGACAAAGTATCGAGGCGGCAAAAATAGTAAGCATCGGAAAATTAACAATGTTCGCAGCAATAAAAAGTGCGCCATAAAAGAAAAAGGCGAGTAAAAAACCGAAAAGTTTCATAAAACCTCCTATAACGATAATGTAAATAATCCTATATTCAGAAAAGCACCAAAGAGAGGGGCGGTCAATATCACAAAAACCCTTCATTTTTTCTATACAATAGGGCTATAATAATACACATGGAACTTATTACTGGGGCATACGAACCGAAGGAAACTGAATCTAAAATATACGAACAGTGGGAACAATCCGGGTATTTTAATCCGGACAATCTTTCTGTGGAGAAAGACGCAAAAAATTATATTGTTTACATGCCACTCCCCAACGTAACGGGAACACTCCATATGGGGCATGCACTGAATAACACTATTCAGGATATCGTTATTCGCTATCATCGAATGAATGGATATAGAACACTCTGGCTTCCCGGCACCGATCACGCGGGTATCGCGACACAATATGTGGTCGAAAAAGAGTTGAAGAAAAAAGGAATAAGCCGTTTTGAACTTGGACGCGAAAAATTTATCGAAAAAGTATGGGAATGGAAAAACCAGTATGGGAACACCATTATTAGCCAATTAAAAAAACTCGGGGTTTCGTGTGATTGGTCTCGCATTCGATTCACTATGGATGAAGCATATGCAAAAGATATTCAAAATGCGTTTGTGCATTATCACGAAAAAGGGTTTCTCTATCGTGGAAAACGCGTGGTAAACTGGTGCCCACGATGTGGCACAAGTCTCTCTGAACTTGAGCTTGAATATAAAGATGAAAAATCAAAACTCTGGTACATAAAATATCCCCTCACGGACAAAACGGGATATGTGGTTGTCGCTACCACGCGACCGGAAACAATGTTGGGTGATACTGCGGTTGCGGTAAATCCAAAAGATGAACGATATAAAAACTTAGTTGGAAAAACACTTCTTCTTCCGATTATGCATCGCGAAATCCCCATTATTACCGACGATGCGATTGATATGGAATTTGGTACGGGAGCAGTAAAAGTCACCCCCGCACACGATATGGTTGATTTTGAAATAGGGGAACGACACACACTTGAAGTAATACAAGTGATTGATGAACGCGGGAAAATGAATGAAAGCGCGGGAATATATAACGGGATGAAAGCGGAAGAGGCGCGGGGAAAAATTATTGAAAAATTAAAAGAAGAGGGACTTCTCGAAAAAGAGGAGGAGTATGATCATCGTGTGGCAATTTGTTATCGGTGTGGGCACGTAATTGAACCAATCCCCTCACTTCAATGGTTTTTAAAAATGAATGATCTCGCAAAAAATGCACTCGACGCCGTCAAATCAGGAAAAGTAAAAATTATTCCTAATAACTTCGAAAAGAAATATTTCGATTGGCTCGAAAATATTCGCGATTGGACAATTTCGCGTCAGATTTGGTGGGGGCACCGTCTGCCGGTTTGGTTTTGTACAAATCAACAAACCACAGAAAATTATATTGTTTCAATCGAAAAACCAGACACGTGTCCGTTTTGTAAAAACTGTGATATGGAACAAGCCCCCGATGTGTTGGATACGTGGTTTTCTTCGGCGCTCTGGCCATTTGCGGGGCTTTCCGAATCAGATCTCAAAAACTATTATCCGGGAACAACACTTATCACCGCGCGGGATATTTTGAATCTCTGGGTAGCACGCATGATTTATTCGGGAATAGAATTTAAAAAAGAACTTCCGTTCATGAATGTATTCATCAATGGCACCATACTCACCAAAGATGGAAAGCGCATGTCAAAAAGTTTGGGTACCGGCATCGATCCATTAAAATATATTGACCAATATGGAGCGGATGCCACGCGGTTTGGAATTATGTGGCAAGCAAACGGACAAGATATTCGGTGGGACGAAACCGCAATTACCGCAGGAAAAAAATTCGCAAATAAATTGTGGAATGCATCGAGGTTTGTATTGCAACAAACTGAACACTTAAAACAAAAACCCGGAGATATCACCCCCATTACGGAAGCGGATAAAAAAATTCTCGGGGCACTTGGAGAAATAAAGAAAAGCGTAAAGAAAGATATCGAAGAATTTGAATTTTCAAAACCACTTCACAATGCATATGATTTCTTTTGGCATGAATTTTGTGATGTATACCTCGAAACATCAAAAGAACAGATAAAAGACGAAAAACTATCCGAAAACACAAAAACGATACTTCTTCACGTCCTCCTCTCGTCGCTTAAAATATTTCACCCATTTATCCCGTTTGTGACAGAAGAAATCTATTCCTATATTCCACTTGAAAATAAAAAGAAATATCTCATGATTGAAGAGTGGTAATGCCTTTATGCTTTTTTTAACCCTCATTCTTACCCTCCTCTGTGCATGCATCCCGAGCATTGTGTGGCTTCTCTTTTTCTTGCGTGAAGATGCGCGTCCAGAGCCCAAACGACTCATCCTTTATACATTTGGGGCGGGGGCGTTTGTAAGTCTTTTTGTACTCGTTGTCCAATATATATTTCAACAATCGGTGATTGAACTCGGGGGAAGTATTATTGTTCTCATCATGGGATTGGCACTTGTGGAAGAACTATTTAAATTTATCGCGGCATATTGGGCAATAGACAAAGATAAAGCCTTTAATGAACCGGTTGATGCTATGATTTACATGATTGTTGCCGCACTCGGATTTGCAACAGTAGAAAATTTATTTGTGCTCGGTAATTCATTCAGTGTTATTAATCTTGCGTCGTTTTCGGTCGTCACCACCACACTCCTTCTCAGATTCATCGGTGCTACACTCCTCCACAGTATTTCGTCTGCGCTTGTTGGGTTTTATTGGGCAAAAGGAAAACTACTGCAAAAAAAGAAAAAATTCATTTTTATTGGTATTCTCTTTGCGACACTTATTCACGGAACATTTAATTATCTCATTGAATATTTTCAGGACAGAAATCTCCTTGTGTATCCGAGTATATTCCTTCTTATCACTCTGTTTTTTATCTTTATCGACTTCGAAAAATTGAAGGAAATTTGGAAAAACAAATATCCTCGAGAAACAATATAGTCTGTGTTATACTGGGGGTATGGAAGAAATAAATAAAGATAATATTTTTGTTGAACTTGCAAAAGTGCGAAGCCAACCCGCACCAATTGCAATAGATACTGAAGATGATTTTTCAAATGACATTTCCGATGAGGAAGTGGAGGGACAACTTACTGTTGATGTGTATCAGGATAAAGACAATGTGGTAGTGCAATCGACTGTCGCGGGGGTGAATCCGGATGAATTGGAAGTGAATATCACCAACGAATCAATCACTATCCGCGGAAAAAGGGAAAGAACCGAAAAAATTGAAGAAAAAAATTATTTCTATCAGGAATGTTTTTGGGGAAAATTTTCCCGCTCAATTATACTTCCCGTTGAAGTAGATCCGGAAAGCTCTGTGGCAACATTAAAAAATGGGGTATTGATGGTGGTTATGCCAAAATCAACAAAGAGGAAGGCAAAAAAACTGAAAGTAAAACTTGATTAAAAAAACTCCCCATGATGGGGAGTTTTTATAATTATCCTACTGTTATACCAAAAAAATCATTAAATTTCATTCCCGATTTGAAATACTTCCGCTCAAGGTATTCCACCTCATCCATGTGATATTCGTGATCCGGATCAGTACCCAAAATCTCGGGTAATAGATTTTCCGCCCGCAAAACCACACTTCTTCCAAATTCACGTTTATTCTCAGGAAATTGTACCCTAAGAATAACTTCACAACATATAAGAAATGACTGTTCCTCTCCAAATGCGGGCACATTAAGATGCCTCATCACCATATCGGCTTTTTTATAATCCGGAATAGGATGAAGCGGATAATTTGGAAATAAGATGTGAAAAGCCTCACTGATGGGGCACACCCTTTTCTTCGGCATTTTTCTCTCCTTAGTGGTTATTTAAATATCTGTTTGGAGTATAAACTGAACTTCTCTCCCCGGTCAAACTCATTCGCAAATTTTTCAAAACTCGCGGCACCGGGAGAAAAAAGGACAATGACACTCGACATAGCTATCGCCCTCTTATGTGCGTGTACCAATAAATCCTTCAAATCCTCAAATGTGTTTTTCTTTTTATTTCTGAAATAGTGGCGCGTCTCAAGTTCCCGAACTATTTTTCGGGTCGCACTTCCATTTAACAAAAAGAGATTTTCTGGTTCAATGGTATTTTTTATTTCATCCGCAAGTTTCTTAAATTCAAGCTGCTTGTCAGTTCCCCCGGTAATATAAAGAATTTTCCCCTCGCGTGAGAAACGTTTGAGCGCTGCAATGGCCGCATCCGGTGAAGTTCCTGCCGAATCGTTCACCACAATAAAATTCTTCTTTTTTATGATGATCTCTTGGCGAAGAAAAATATCGGGAAGTGTGCTAATTCTTTTTTCGATTTCTTTCCAGGAAATTCCACTCAGAAAACTTGCAAGTGCGGCGGCAAGAAAATTATACAAATTATGCTCCCCTCGCGCCCACAATAATTTCAGTGTTTGTTCACCATATATTACTACTTCTTTTTTCTTGTCTCGAAACACAATGGTATTTCCATGCACATACAACCCATATTTGTTTTTGGGTAATATGTGAAGAGAAAAATAATATATTTCGCTTTTTGATTTTTGATTCACAAAAAATTGCGTCCACTCATTGTCAAAATTTAAAACAAGACTTTGTCCCTCTTTCTGATTCTTAAATATATTCGCTTTCGCAAGCACATAATTTTTTATCGTATCATGACGATTCATGTGGTCCTGATAAATATTCGTAATCACCGCAATATCTGGGGCGGTGCTCGCGTGATCCGCAATTTCAAGTTGAAACGAGGATAGTTCAAGCACTGCGGGAGTTTTTGCGTCCTTCAAAAAACGTTCAGAGAGGGCGAGAAGCGCCTCGTTTGATGAGTTTCCACTTGCACATGCTTTCGGAAACTTTGATTTCAAAAAATGAGCAATCCAATTTGTCGTGGTTGTTTTTCCCCGTGTCCCCGTCACTGCGATAACTGGATTTTTTACATCTTCAAGAAAGAGTGTGAGATCATTCACAATCGGTTTTTTTAGTTTTATCGCAATCTCCAAAAACTTATTCCCAAGAATTCTTACTGCTGGATTTACCACAATAAGATCGGTGTTTCTAAAATCCTCTTCATTGTGCCTTTTAAGAACAAATTTTACCTTTTTTGAATCATTCCCAAGCATTGCGATGGATTTTCTCAATTCCTCTCTCGATCGCAGATCAGTGACCGTAACTTCCGCACCACGTTTTAAAAACCATTTTGTAGTGGCAATTCCTCCCCCTAGTATTCCAAGTCCCACAATCAATATTTTTTTGTTTTGAAATTGTTTTTTTACCATACCTCAATAATATGTAGTATTCGTTCTTTTGATCCAAACCGAGTAATAATTTCATCTCCTGCTTTTTTTCCAAAAAGGATTTTCCCCATAGGAGAATTTTCTCCAACTACTATAAATATATTCCCCGACTCGTCTTCAACCTGTATTCCCGATCCCCCCTCAAGAAAGAAATAATTTATTTCTTTTTCTCCATCCCGAATTTTTATACCACTTCCACTTTTGATCTCTTGTGATGATGACATTGGCATAATTTCAAACTTCTCCAATATTTCAAGCTCCCTATTTTTTGTAGAAAACTGCTTTTCAACATCATCTTTTAGCGCGTTCATTTGAAACTTCGTGGTATCGCTATGCGACTGCATGGCACCGGGTGCCTCAATGGCCGCTTGTTTCATCGACATCATGCTTTCTTCAAGCTCGGTCACTTCTTTTTGAAGTTTTTCTACTACTTTCTCCACAAGGGCCTTTTTGTCCATATATACAAAATACCAGAAAACCGGGTTATTCGATATAAGTTGACAAATATACAATATATGTGCTATAATTTAAGAAGCATAATTGAAATTTCAAATAACTAATGTAATCGGAGTCAGAAATGAAAAATGCGTTTTTATTTATTTTTATCTCAGTAATTCTTTTTTCAGTTTCCGGATGTTTCAAAAAAGTCCCGGAAAAGGAGTTAAACAGAAATGCGGTAAGTGCAATGGAAAAGACACTTTCCATCGACAGCGCACAGTACAAAGGACGTTCATTTACTGTTGTCCTGAAGGAGAAAGCATCTCCTATAGCAAAATCCTTTCTTCTGAAAGACTCGGATAAAAATTTTATCATTCGTATTTTTACCGAAAAGGATATCGCTGAAGGAGATAAAATAAGTGGCAATTCTTTGCAAGTGTTAAAATACCAAATGTCGAATACTTCGACAACGAGTTATTTTGTTTTTTATTAAAAATTAATAATAACCAAAACGGGAGTACATTATGAAACGCTTTTCTTTATTATTTGTCTTAGTTGTTGCACTAATTTCTTTTTCCACCTCCACTGCTCAAACCCACTCAAAATTCATACAGAAATGTATCGAAAAGCACGCTGGGTTTTCCTGGGGTGTCGGCCTTGATAAAGAAATGAAAGAGTTTGAATGGTTCGCGTTTTACAACAGTGATGGTTACTATCAAATGGAATTATCACGAAAACTAAAACCAACCGAAGTTGAAGAAATCTCGGAATGTGTCATTGAATATAGTGGCTCTTGGATTGGAATCGGCGGATTCGACGACTGGAGTAAAAAAGGAATTATAAAAACTGCAAAAAAATATAACAAACTACTCTCGGACAAGGTATTTAAAAAACTGAGAGTGGTAGAATATTTCTAGTCTTCCATAGTTAAAAGTGGCACCAATAAGTGTGCCACTTTTTCACATCTTAGATATAACATAATATTATCGAACGATATTTTTGTGTTATATCCCATAACAAAAACCCCTCCGGAAAAGGAGGGGTAAAATGTTTATTTCGAAACATTTATTACATAAACAGTGTTGCAAGTGCGAGAGTGAGTGTGCTCAAGAGTTTAATAAGCACGTGGAGTGATGGGCCCGCAGTATCCTTAAATGGATCACCGACGGTGTCCCCCGTCACTGCCGCTTTATGCGCATCGGATCCCTTTCCACCGAGATTCCCCTCTTCAATCCATTTCTTTGCGTTATCCCACGCGCCTCCCGCGTTATTCATAAATGTTGCGAGAAGAATTCCTGCGATAGTTCCCACCATCAAAAGTCCTGCAGCTGCTTCAGCTTTAAAAATAACCCCCACCGCTACCGGAAGTACAATCGCAAGAAGTCCAGGGAGCACCATTTCTTTCAATGCACTCTTTGTCGTGATATCGATCGCTTTCGAATAATCGGGTTTTTCTGTTCCTGCCATAATTCCCGGATGTTCTTTAAATTGTCTGCGCACTTCATTAATGATCGAATACGCTGCCCGCCCTACCGCACGAATTGCCAAACTCGAAAAAAGAAACACAAGCATCGCTCCCAACATCGCACCGATAAATACCGGCACTTTTGCAAGGTCGACAACGGTAATTTTTGCTTCTTCAAGATAGGCTGAGAACAACAAAAATGCCGCGAGCGCTGCTGATCCAATTGCATATCCTTTCGTAAGTGCTTTTGTGGTGTTTCCCGCTGAATCAAGTCTGTCGGTATTTTTTCTTATTGATTCCGGTGCGCCCGACATCTCAACAATTCCTCCTGCATTATCGACAATCGGACCAAACGTATCCATTGCGAGAATATATGCCGCACTCGCAAGCATTCCCATGGTTGCGATTGCAGTTCCGTACAATCCCCCTCCTGGAATTCCCGAAAGCTCCCCAAATTTATATGAAGTGAAAAGTGCTACCACAATCGATATGACGGTAACCCCCACCGATTCAAGTCCAACGGCAAATCCCTGAATAATATTTGTTGCGTGTCCTGTTTTTGATGCTTCCGCAACTTCTCTCACTGGGCGATATTTCGATTCCGTATAATATTGAGTGAAATATACAAACGCAATCGACATCACAATACCAACGAGTCCCGATGCAAAGAACCACATATTTCCGAGAAGATATTTTGTCGCAAAATAAAATGCAATTGCCGAAAGAATACTCGCCACCCAATATCCTCGATCTAATGATTTCATTGGATCCTCATCTTCTTTTGGATTCACCACAAAAATACCAACAATTGATGCAATTAATCCTAATGCACGGACCACAAGGGGAAAAAGAATTCCATTTAATCCAAATACCGGATAAAGCGCAACCCCCAGAATCATTGCTCCAATATTTTCTGCTGCGGTTGATTCAAAAAGATCAGCTCCTCGTCCCGCACAATCTCCCACATTGTCTCCCACAAGGTCTGCAATAACCGCTGGATTTCGAGGATCATCTTCGGGAATACCCGCTTCAATTTTTCCCACAAGATCAGCTCCCACGTCGGCTGCTTTGGTGTAAATTCCCCCACCAAGTTGAGCAAATAATGCTACCAAACTCGCGCCGAATCCATATCCAACAATAAGATGTGGAATTTTGACCACTTCATATCCAAGAAGTGTATAAATTTCGAATAATCCCGAGATGCCCAAAAGCGAAAGTGACACAATAGTAATTCCGGAGACCGCTCCTCCACGAAGGGCAATAAGCAATGCTCCTCGAATTCCATTTTGTGCTTCTGCTGCTGAACGAATGTTTGTACGAACACTCATCCACATTCCCACAATTCCTGCTATTGCCGAAGAGACCGCCCCAATCACAAACGCGATTGCGGTTTTTGTTCCCATTCCAAGATCCCCCGAGGCACTATATGCCGCGACGAGCCCAATAGCCGATAGGGCAATAATAATACCAATCGTCATGTACTGACGTTTTAAAAATGCATTTGCACCAACGCGAATCGCATCAGCCACCGCTTTCATTTTTTCGGTTCCCGTTTGTTTTTTTAACACTGCGAGAGCCATGTATGCCGCTACACCAAGCGAAAAAATAGCGACAACAATCGATAGAATGTTGTAGTTCATAATGTGTTTATTTTTTTACTCTTCCTTTTTTTCTTCTGAAGACGAAGCGTCTTCGGTCGCACCTACCGGTGCATCTGCAATTCCTCCCTCCTGCACTTCATCGGGACGCGATTGAGATCGTACATCAATTTTCCATCCCGTGAGTTTTGCGGCGAGACGAACATTCTGCCCACCTTTTCCGATTGCAAGACTCAATTGATCCTCCGCAACAAGTACTCGGGCTTCTCGTTTTGGTAATGCTTCAACAAGTTTTACCTTCGCTGGAGAAAGTGAGTTCGCAATAAACTTTTCTGGATCCTCAGACCACTCAATAATATCAATCTTCTCATTTCCTAATTCATTGGTTACCGCCATCACCCGCATTCCACGCTGACCCACCGCCGAACCAACCGGATCCACCCCCTCTTGATTTGATGCCACTGCAATTTTTGCCCTACTCCCCGCTTCTCGTGCAATCTTTTTTATTGCGACAATATTATCAGCCATCTCCGGAATTTCCAACTCAAAAAGTTTTAACACAAAATTCGGATGCGCTCGAGAAAGCACAATTCCCGGCCTTCGTGGATCATCTTGTACCGCAAGCACATAAAATTTCATGCGCTGACCGATACGATAATGTTCTCCTGGAATATTTTCGTTGTAGAACATAATTCCAACGGCACGCCCAAGATCAACATATACGTTTCCGCGATCGAATCGCTGAACAATTCCGCTCACAATTTCACCCTCTTTTCCCGCAAATTCCTGCTGAATAGAACTTCGTTCTGCTTCGCGAATACTCTGCAGAATAACTTGTTTTGCGGTCTGTGCCGCAATCCTTCCGAAATCTGCATGTGTTTCGAGTGGAAATATCATATCTTCACCCAATTGAATTTTTGGATTTATTGCACGCGCTTCCTCAAGAAAAATGTGTCGATCCGGATTATACCGCGGAAGCACCGTCTCATCTTCTTCCTCTTTTTCTATCTCTCTTCGTGTATCTTTTTTATCTTTCTCTCTTTCATTCTCTTTCTCGTCTTCTTCCTCCTCCACCACAATTCTTACTTCACTCGGATCAACCACTGTTTTCACCTGCCAAAAACGTATATCACCTTTTTTTACATCGAACTTCGCGTGAATCACTTCAGATCGTTTCCGATATTCTTTTTTATATGCGGCCGCGATTGCAGATTCGACTGCCTCTAACACGCGATCTGCAGGAATTCCTTTTTCTCCTGCAATTTGATCGATTGCTGTTGCAAGTGTTTTTATATCCATCATATATTTATTTTTTTCTGACCTTTCTAATAAATCACCGCTCGAAAGAGCGGTCAATCACTTCAAGTACAAGCGTACCATATTCGACAAAAAAATCAATACTAAATATTTTCATAGTGGTGGACAATAAAATCATTTCCTACCCTTACGAGCGCCACCACATCAAGTCGGAACCCGTTTTTATCATCCCACAAATCTTTGTGAGAATTTGCATATGAAAGCGCCATCTTTTTGAATTTCGAAACCTTTGATCCCGTCATTTGATCTTCGGGTTGCACCCCTCCGGGAAAATATCCCTTCATTGTTTTTACTTCAACGAACACGAGTGTTCCATTGATATCCCGCGCAATAATATCCAACTCCCCAAATTTTTCACTCACATTTCTCGAAAGAATTTTCCAATACTTTTTCCTCAGATACGCGCACGCAAAATTTTCTCCTTCGTCGCCAAGACTTCTTTTGTCCGTCTTCGCCATATATTTATTATAAACCCATAAAATATGGGATGATTGACAGTATAATAAATATGTATTAGAGTATGAACAGAAAATTTAAAATCAACGGAGAGTTAAATGAATGTAATGCTTGATAAGCCAACTCCACTACATCTTTCCCGTATCGATTATCCGAAAAAAGAACATCCGGAAATATCTGGATGTTGTAATCAGCCCACATTCACAACAATTGAGTCGATCTTTTTGATTGATAAGGACGGGGTAGTGAGAAGATTAGAAAACAAAAGAAAAGCTCTTATTTGCACAAAATGCGGAAAAAAATTTCCCGTATATGCGCTCAAAAGAAAAATAGCGACGGAGGGATAGGTGGAGAATATTTTTTTGATATATTTAATATCCCTTATGCTTATCTTCTTTTCCGCACAGGAGAAAAAATGGAAGATAAAAAAGACAATATTTTTCAGCTTATTATTTTCTATTTCTGTAGGGCTTTTGTTTTACAAATTCATCGGCGATAAGTATTTCATCCCAATTTTTTTCTCACTGTCTGCCGGATCTTGTGTTTTTGGATATTTCCTCAGACCTATTGGGAAGTTCTTTGTGAAGGGTATGGAGGTTTCTCATAAAACCGCAGACGGCTCGGATGAAGAAGGGGACAGAGATTATCGGTGGTAGAAATGTTTAGCGCTAAACATTTTTGTATTAAGAAATACAAAAACGTAGGTTTCATCGCATTATCGGGTTATTAGGAAAATGTTTAGCGCTAAACATTTTCTTAGATTAAAAACCGAAAGTGTAGGTTTTATCGCACTATCAGCTTCTTAAAAAAGGAAGCTGATTTTTTTGATTTAACAGGTTTATCAGTTTTTTCGGTATTATAAAAAAATCCCCTTACTTTGGGGACTTTTTAAAAACTATAGGAAATTTACGCGTTCTCTGTAGAAATCTAAAGAGAAAAAATAAGTAAAGATGGAGGACTGCCATAAATCCATTAAACCATATGCAATCGCCGGAAAGCATTGGGCCATTATTTATTGATCCAAGTCGTGTGTGTATTGCCGCACAAAAAGATATCATAAAATGGTAACCGAATGGATATAAAAACAGATTTAAATTTACTTTTTTAAAAGTTAAAAGAGACATAACCACAAGCCAAAAAAGTAAAACAAATAGGGAAATAATAAGCCACTCAAGATGATGTTGGGACCTGAAAAGAATTCCAAAAAATTCTATTTTCTGCATTCCATCTCCAATATTAAAAATGTTAATTAGTTACTAAAAACAAAATACCACCAAATGGTGGTATGTGTCAATCTAGTGATAAAAATTCAGCCTAGCGAAATATTTCCAATTTCATCCCATTTTTTCCCAACACAAGAAACGAAGAAGGGGAGTCGGTCCACGATCCGATATTGATATATCGAACACCTTTCACCATTTTATCCATATATTGATGAGTGTGTCCGCAAATAATCACCTGTGCTTTTCTATTCACTGCATGCTTCACCGCACCTTTTATGACACGGGGAGAAAGACGCAACCAAAATTTATACTGCTTTTTCATAAACCTGCTTGTGCGTCTTTTTCCTCGATCCATTTTTTGTAACATACGATACGACGCATTCATTGTCACGCTCATAATTTTGTTTTTTATAAGAAACCTGTCATATTGGTGACCGTGTATTACCACGCATTTTTTTCCGTCAAACATAAATTGAAGCTCGCGACATATTTTTATCCCGATCATCTGAAAAAAACTTTTTGCGAATCCATCATGATTTCCCTGAATCCAGATTACCTCCACATTTTTGTTCATGAGTGTCTGGAGAAGCGAGAGAAAATCCCAGTCGTCTTTTTTAAGACGTTTCGGATTTTCACTATCAAATATATCACCATCCAAAATGAGTCGCTTCAATGGAACGATTTTTAAAATCTTCATAAATTCCTTTACCCGTGAAATCTCGGAACCAATATGTATATCAGAAACGATAATAGTATCAATGTTTTTTTCCATATAATGTGGCGTGCATATAATCCATATGCACTGAAATGTATTTTTTCTTCCTAAGAAAGAAGTGATTGTATTACTTTTTTTGTCTCTTTTGGAGAGTTTACTTTTATATATTCTACACCGGTCTTCACTACCGGATAATCGTTCCCACCAGGAATAATCATATCACCAACAAATAGTATATCTTTTGTTTTTACATTGAAATACTTCTTCACTTTTTTTAGCCCATATGCCTTATCAATTCCTTCGCGAATTATATCAATGGAGGTAAGACCCGCAACCTTTGCATCAAATCCCGGCAACTTCCTTTCAAGAATATTTTTTATTTTTCCGCGCATATCGTGTTTTTTATTCCACTCGTTTTTTTCCGAAAGAGGGGCTTTTTGACCAAGTGCCGAAAATACCACCTCCGTTCCACGATATTCTATTATTTTTCCATGGCGATGTTGTGGACTCTTAAATCCAACTCGCTTCAAAACGGCGTAAAATTGTTTCAAAATTTCCGCCTCTTCTTTTTTTGATATACGAAGATTATACAATCTCACCCACCTGCTGTTTTTATAGACATAAAACATTGCGGCGTTCGTGGGAAGAAGAACAAGATTTTTTAATACCGATGAAGTTTTTGAAAGTTTTGAAACAATCTGTTTTTTGAATAATGTATATTTTTCTCCACTCACTAAAACAACCTTTTTATTCACCAATAATGCGGAAAGTAGTTTCGCCATCTCTTTATCAATCGGCATTTTACTCTTCGCAATGGTGCCATCAATATCAAAAATTATTATCTTTTTTCTCTTCAATAATCCTTTGGGGGTTTTCATACTATTCATTATAATTGAATAATTATTTAATTTAAGTTTAAATGAGTATATATGCCTAAAAAGAGAAAAAGGAAATCTTTGGCGAATGACGGAAAAAAAACTTTGGAAAAAGAGAAAGGGGGGAAACAATCTCAATACCCACTTCATCCGGAAATAAAAAAAAGCGTGTGGATGGTCAGCTTCTTGGCGCTTGCGGTGATATCGCTTCTCGCGGGACTTGGTCAGGCAGGACCATGGGGAGAAGGAATTTATAACGGCCTCAAAACACTATTTGGATGGGGATACTTTTTTCTTCCTTTTTTATTCTTTGTACTCGCATTTTCCTTCATTTCGGAAGAACGGAAACAAATGCTTGGATTTCGTCTTATTAGTGGATTCTTTTTTATTGGTGCCGGGCTTGGATTTATCGATATTATCGCTCCAGAAAGCGGGGGACTCTTAGGAAACTTTGTTGGGTCGCTCAAACACCCCTTCGGTACCATCGCGGCACTCGTCATCACATTTACCATTCTTGTCATCTCTTTCCTTGTTACTATTAACAAACCAATTTCCTTCTTAAGGAAAAAATATGGAGATGAAAATGAAGAAGATGAAGAAGTAATTGTGCCCCCAAAAATGAGCGAGGTGCAAAACATACCACCACCTCCACAGGAAGAAAAACCAAAGAAAAAGGAAGAAATGGAGATAAGGGAAGCCGAATATCTGGAAAGCGGGAAAAAAATGAGCGATAAAATGAAACCAATACATAATTATGTGGCGCCTCCTCTTTCTCTCCTCTCCTCAACCATTGAAAAACCGACAATTGGGGACCTCCGTGCAAACGCGAATATCATAAAAAGAACACTTGAAAGTTTTGGAATCTCTGTAGAAATGGGAGAAATAAATGTGGGGCCAACCGTGACGAGATATACCCTAAAACCAGCTGAGGGGATGCGTCTCTCCCGAATTACTGCACTAAATCAGGATCTTGCGCTTGCGCTTGCAGCTCATCCCATTCGTATCGAAGCTCCAATTCCGGGAAAATCTCTTGCCGGAATCGAAGTCCCAAATAAATCCGCGGCAATTGTGCGCCTTGGAAGTATTCTCCTCTATCCCGATTTTCAAAAAGCCGATCCACTCACCTTTGCTCTTGGACGCGACGTAAGTGGTGAACCGATTTTCCAGGATATTGGGAAAATGCCCCACCTTTTGGTTGCAGGTGCGACAGGAAGCGGAAAATCTATCACTATCCATGATATTCTCATTTCTCTTCTCTTTAAAAATTCTCCTGATATGTTGCGGATGATTATGATCGACCCGAAACGCGTAGAGCTCTCTATTTATGGTGGTATTCCCCATCTCCTTGCCCCCGTCATTACCGAAAATAAAAAAGCTATGGGAGCGCTTCGATGGGCAATACAAGAAATGGATCGACGATATCAACTCCTTCTCGAGTGTGGGGCGCGCGATCTAAAGAGTTATCAAAAACAAAAAAATGACCTTCCTTATATTGTTATCGTGATCGACGAATTGGCTGATCTTATGACTTCATATGGAAGAGAGGTGGAGGGCTCCATTATACGTCTCGCACAAATGGCGCGTGCAACAGGCATTCATCTTATTGTCTCTACCCAACGCCCATCAGTGGAAATCATCACTGGTCTCATTAAAGCAAACATTACGACGAGAATTGCACTCCAGGTAGCAAGTCAAATTGACTCCCGCACCATTCTCGATACCTCCGGTGCGGAAAAACTTCTTGGACACGGTGACTTATTGTTCTCATCGGCAGAACTTTCAAAACCAAAACGCGTACAAGGTGCCTTTATTACTGAAGAAGAAATAAAAAGTGTGGTTAGTTTTATAAAGAAAAACAACAAAGGATTCGACGAAGAACAAATAAACGTGGAAAAATTGGGAGCTGAACCGGGAGAACAAAACGGAAGTAATGGAGAAATTAATTTTGATGATTATGAAGCCGCTGGAGATGATGATCAATTATATGAGGATGCGGTTGAAATAGTCCGCTCGGCGAAAAAAGCATCCGCATCGCTCCTCCAAAGACGACTGAAAGTCGGATATGCTCGTGCCGCACGTCTCATTGATATGATGGAAGAACGGGGAGTGGTTGGTCCTGGAGAAGGAGCAAAACCGCGGGACGTATTTCTTTAGACAAAACAATTGAATGGCTCGGAAAAATGTGTAATAGTAAACGTGTTAAGAAATACCATGGAATCTGAAGAGAAAAACTTTTCCGAACTTATCGCAAATGCAATGAGGGTGAAGGGATTCACTGTAGAAAAACTCGCACAAATAACGGGGATTTCCGATCGTTTTATAAAATATATTGTTGAAGGAGACTTAAAAAAACTTCCTTCTTCACCATACGTTCATGGATATATATTGACGATTGCGAGTGCACTAGGTTTGGAGGGAGAGGAATTATGGGAAGAATATTTTCAAAAAAATCAGAATATAAGACGCGCGAGTCAAGCTGATGAACTTCCGGGAAATCGGTTTAAAACAAAACCAATAAACAAAAATATTATTATTGGAAGCATAATTTTGATTATTATTGCTGTTTTTGTATTTTGGCGCATTCAATCGCATGTGGGCGAACCATCACTTTCTCTCTCTGATTTTAAAGATGAGATGATTGTCGAACAAGAAACGTTTGACCTCAAGGGAAAAATTGATCCACGCGATCAACTCACCCTCAATGAGGAAATCCTCTATCCGGACATCGATGGAAATTTCCAAAAAACACTTTCACTTGAGCCGGGATTCAACACGCTTAACTTTAAAGTAAAGAAATTTTTGGGAGATGAGTATATAATTAAAAAACAAATATTTCTAAAAGTCGCAACAAGCAGTGAGGAAAAAACAGATAAAAAAACTCCTGCTTCTCAATTAGAAACCACAACTACAGAAAATGGCATTTAATAAAAAAGTAAAAGAGGTAAAAGATAGCGGAAAAAGAGATGATTTGAACTCACTTATGGAGTCGCTTCAAAGTCGTTTTGGCGAGGGGTCAATTATGACTCTCGGATCACAACTTCACACAAAGGTAGAAACGGTTCCGTCGGGATCGTTCTCACTTGATATCGCGCTTGGCGGAGGGATCCCAAAAGGAAGAATTATTGAGATATACGGACCGGAAAGTTCGGGAAAAACAACACTCGCACTTCATACAGTTGCTGAGGTTCAAAAAAGAGGGGGAAAAGCAGCATTTATTGATGCAGAACATGCACTTGATCCCGAATACGCAGCAAAAATAGGAGTAAAAGTAAAAGATTTGATTATTTCACAACCCGATAATGGTGAAGAAGCTTTGAATATTCTTGAAAGTATTGTGAGATCGGGGATCATCAGCATTGTCGTTGTCGATTCGGTCGCTGCACTTACCCCACGCGCAGAAATAGAAGGAGAAATGGGCGCATCACACATCGGATTGCAAGCGCGATTACTTTCGCAAGCGCTTCGTAAGCTTACCGCAATCGCCGCAAAGACGGGAACAATTATTATTTTCATCAACCAACTTCGAATGAAAATCGGAATTATGTTTGGGAATCCAGAAACAACTCCCGGAGGCATGGCACTAAAATTTTATTCATCGGTTCGCATCGACGTACGAAGAATTGCACAAATAAAAAAAGGTGATGAGGTAACCGGCAACAGAACGAAGGCAAAAGTAGTAAAAAATAAAGTTGCACCGCCATTTCGTATCGCTGAGTTTGATATTATGTATGGCGAGGGTATTTCGTATGAAGCTGATGTATTGAATACCGCAACAAAATATGAGGTGGTGAAGAAATCTGGTGCGAGTTACAGTTTCGGAGATGAAAAACTTGGTGTTGGATTCGATAATGTACGCGAAAAATTAAAAACCGACAAAAAAACACTAGAAGCAATAAAGAAAAAGACAAAAGAAACCTCGGAAGAAAAAGGAATTGTCTCCGAGGAATAGGAAAATCCCTCCGTTTTAAACGGAGGGATTTTTATCCCACACATAAATATTTATACGTGGGACTCGTTATTTGTACCCATAAACCAACTGTGGATAAGCCAGGGAAAAGCCAAATAACCTATATAGAGAAACAAAAATATACTAGATTTTTTCTACTATTTTTCGACTAACAAGAAGAAATTTTCGAGAAGTTTTACCACAAGTATTGGGCCAGTGCCGCCGGGCGTCGGGGTAAAATCGACGTTTGATTCATTGGGATTAAAATCACCACAAATTTTTCCATCTTTCATTCCATATCCGAAATCAATCACCAAAACTTTTTCTTTTAACATCATTTTTGAAATAAGATGTGGTTGGCCAGTGCCAAGTATCACTATATCGGCATTTTTAAGGAGTGAATAATCACTTCCTTTGTCCAAAAGATATAAATCTGAGACCTTTCCCTTGAGCCACGTTGCAATTGGTTTTCCGACAAGGGCTCCAAGCCCTACCACAGCAACTTTTTTTTCGTTCAAATTAATATTTTGATTTTTTAATATTTCTTCAACCACACCAACTGCGGGGGGTGATATAAAATTTCTTTCTGCATAAAACGCGCCAAGAGCACGCTCACCCAACACATCAACATCTTTTTCTCTTGGAATTACATTCATCACATATTGTGCATTGATGTGTGCAGGAAGAGGAAGTTGCACAATTACTCCGCCACATGTTTTGTGATTTGCAATTTTCAAAATTTCTTTCCGCAATTTATCTTGCGTGATCTGTTCTTCAAATTTAAATACTCTGAAATCAATATCAAGTGAACGGGCAATTTTTTCTTTCTGTTTTAAAAAACTTACCGATGCGGGATTTTCTCCCACTAAAAACGCTGCAAAAAACTTTTTTGTTTTCTTATCCTTTAATCTATTTAAGATCTCCTCAGCAATTTTCTTCCCATCAATAATCATTTGGTTCTAAATTGTTTGCAAAGTTTTTTTACTTCTCCACGAATTATCGACTCAGATTGTTTTTTCAATAGTGTGTAGGAAATTAAACGCGCAATCATCCTCATTTCTCTTTCTTTCATTCCGCGAGTGGTAAGTGCTGGAGTTCCGAGACGAATTCCTGATGGGTTGGTGGGTTTTTGTGTATCGTAAGGAATTGTGTTTTTATTCACAATAATTCCGACACCTTCCAACAAATCACTTGCCTTGCCTCCACTCATTCCTTTTTCCATTATATCAACCAAAAATAGGTGTGAATCGGTGCCACCAGCAATAATTCTCCATCCAAGTTTTTTAAGTTCTTCCGCAAGTGCCCTCGCATTTTTCACTACTTGTTTTGAATATGCTTTAAATTGATTTGTGTCGGCCTCGCGTAATGCAATTCCGATTGCCGCAATTGTATTCATATGTGGTCCACCCTGGAGTCCCGGAAAAACAATTTTGTTAATTTGTGAAGAAAACTCTTTTTTCGAAAAAATAAGTGCTGCTCGCGGACCGCGAAGTGTTTTGTGTGTGGTGGTGGTTACGACATCGGCATATTTGAACGGGGATGGATATGCGCCCCCCGCAACAAGTCCTGCAAAATGCGACATATCCACCATAAATATCGCCCCCACTGTATCTGCAATGTTCCTCATTTTTTTGAAATCAATAATTCTCGCATACGCACTTCCCCCCGCGATAATAAGTGCCGGTTTTTCTTTTTTCGCAATTTTCAAAACTTCATCATAATTTATCTTCTCGGTTTTTTTATCCACTCCGTAGGGAACTTGCTTCCATAGCTTTCCCGTCACACTTGCACGATATCCGTGGGTGAGATGACCACCCATATCGAGTGCCATTGCCATAATTTTTGAACCAACGGGAATGAGTGCGTGATACACCGCAATATTTGCGGGGGATCCGGAATATGGTTGCACATTCACATCCCACGTCTTTGAAGAAATTTTAAATAGTTTTAATGCACGCGATTGTACCAACTCTTCAAGTTCGTCCACGTGCTTATTACCTGCATAATAACGCGCTCGCGGATATCCCTCAGCGTATTTATTGGTAAATACACTTGCCAGGGCCTCGCGCACACTTAGCGAAACATAATTTTCTGAAGCGATAAGATTCAACGTCTCATTTTCGCAGGTCTCTTCATTTTTAATAAGTTTTTGTATTTGTTTATCTTTCATCCCGTTAGAGGTAGATCGCGATCAGCGCACGACCCACTTTTTAAAAATTCGACTATCGTATGTTATAAAAACATCACTAACAAACCCTTATCCCGCGATCGCGACCTCTAACGGGACAAGTACGTTTTTAATTTACTCCAAAATAAAACAGAAAGCCACCGCAATTTCGCGGTGGCGCTGTAATTAAAACGGATATGATTTTTTTAACGCGAGGTATATTTTATAACTTCTATTACCCCACGTTTCAAAACCAAGAGATTTTAAGGTATCGTGTAGCGTCCAAAAATTCCTTTCTGCTACTTCCTCTTTCCTTTCTATCTCTGTAAGTTCCTTCAGTAGTTCGCTGATTTCTTCGCGCGTGAAAATATTTCTTTTATCCTCTTTTTCTTTGTTTTCTTTTCTAAATTCCTTCTCTAATTCATATGTGCGATCAAGCTCCTCGGCTCGTTTTTTTAAAACCTGATCAAAAAGTTTTTGATAGTGTTTTACAAAACCATCTTGTCCAAGTTCTTTTTGTTTTTCTTCGAGACAAAGAAAAATCTGAAACGCACCATCAGAAATATTCGGAATTTCTTTATGGAGATTTCTTGCTTCATCTCCATCACATATAAACTTGGAAAAATAGTAAGACTCAATCTCTTTTGCAAAAAGATCAAGTGGGTTTTTATCAACCCTATCTTCTTTTTTTGTATTTTCATCCTTTTTTGTTTTCCTTTTGAGGGGATGAAAATATGTAAAAATTGAAAAAGTAATTTGTAGCAGAACAAGAAAAATAAAAGCGTAAGAAACTAATTGATTCTGAAACATTTTCTAATCCTCCTTTCCTTGCCCTTTCCGTCGGGCGCGGAGATTAGTTAATAAATTATTAATTTGCGCTCCAATATGGAGTGTAATGATTATACCACCTTATCTACCAAGTGTCAAATTCAACATGTAGATTCGTTTTTGTTATCGTGATTGTGCCTGTGCATAACACAATACCGCCGAACGGCGATATTGTGTTATATATAAACCTATTTTTAATTTTAATAAAACAAAAGCGGGACGTAGGCCATAATAAGACCTAAAACAAGAATTCCCACTACAATACTCACCAATACTCTATGTTTTTTTCCCATATATAGATATTATACCAAGTTAAAACAAACTTTCTTGAGGCGCCTCATGATCCTCTTCTCTAAAGGTTATTTCCGCCTTTCCCATCTGCGGAACGTTTCGCTGGGGGATCCAGAGATATCCCTGTTTTTTGATTAAATCAAAAATCTCTTTTGTGAGGCGCACATCCTGGGTGCAATAATCTTTCAACTTTTGTATTTCACCATTTCGATACCAATCAATCGCATCAAGTCCATGTCCGGTTTTTTTCATTCCCAAATTTGCTTCACCCAATAAGTCCAAACTAATGCGTCGTCCCCAACTGTTTTCAATCTGTTCCAAAATATCATAATGGGGCACCGCTTCAAGATTATATTTAAAATATTTATTTAAAACCGGCACATCAAAACGTTTACTCGCAAATCCGATGATAAGACCCGCGTTTTGCATCATATCCGCAAGCGCCTCAAATTCATGCTCCTCGAAACAAATATATTCATCTTTCAGATATGAATATGCGCATACCACCGATACTTCCAGCTTATCGATGTTTTGGTCTCCTCCCACATCCGCAAATGTGTTCTTTGTTTCAATATCAAAAACAATTTTATCTTTCATTGCTCAATTAATTTATCGTTCTATTCTTGCAAGAATTCGTGATTAAGTCAAAAATATCTCACTCTATTTTATTTTTTAAAAATTGATTTGGTATTTGAATAAGCGATTTTTATTCCAACACCGAGAAAAATCAAACCAAGGAAAAATGGGGGAATGGCGGAGATACTAGTTATATTAAAATTTAGGAATGAAACATTAAAGACAAAAAATACCAGAAAACCACCAATTACTATAAGAATAAGTGAAAAACATATGATCACTATTTTCATCAACAACGATCGGGATGAGGGAACGTCTCCCATGTTTTGATACATTCGTCTTGTCATTTCATTCACCCACATTGGACCACCTATATTTGGTGGCACACCTATTCTTTCTGAGTTGATTTGATTTAACTTTTTATTCTCTCCTTTTTGATTCATATATCGTTATTTTTTACTCAAAAATGGAAACAAAAAAAACAAACAACTACCGCACGTGACGGTCAGCAACTTTCGAGGCAGCATAGCTATGGGGTTTTGTTTTCACTTCAAAGTTATTTGCGCGAATCATTCCTACCACTTCCTGAATCAATGCTTTCGTGGGACCTACCTCGCCGATATCCGCATGTATTTCAAAATCCCAATGAGGGAGATCCGAATTCTTTTTTAATTCTTCCAACACTTCCTTTGCGGTGTCGATTGAGAATAGTACTTCCTGAATAATCCTATCCCGCAATGTATAAAATTTTCCTTTTTCAAACCCCCTCCAAAAATATCGCCCGCCATTTCCCACGCGATATACTACTACCACGGTTACAAAATCCGCGTTTTTGCTCGGGAGGTACAGCGAGTCGGTGCCGATGATGATTTTATACGTGCTATTCACATCATTCTTCAAATATTGAACAACGTCTTTTACCACTTCTTCGAGTGGTATTTGCACGCCGAATGAATTTTTGAATAACACCTGCATTCTTCCACCTTATGCCGAAGCCACCCCCTCGTCAATATTTAGAAAAAACCCAACGTCAGTTGGGTTTTATAAATTTATACACTAAATACTTCACGAGCAATTTTTCTTACCGCTCTTCTTGCTCTTATTTTCTGTCCTTCGGTTTTGATATTCGGTTTTGCATATTTTCCATGAAAAAAATGAATTCGTGGGGAATAGAGACTTACCACTCGTTCGGGATATTTTTTTCTTGTGGTTCTCAAAATTTCCGAACACTCGGTTGGTGAAACCGGGTTCCATATTCCCTTAAGCCACAAATTATGACTCTTTGCGCCAAGACGGGGAATACACGCACAGAACGCAACCTCATACACCTCGAGGGTGTCGAGCGCAAATTGTGCCGTTTCAAGGGCCTTCCGCACCGGATCTTCCACAAGTGGGGGACCAATTAATACGTTTGCGCCAACTCTTGCGCCATGCGAGCGAACAAACTTTGAAAAACGAATAAAATCATTCAATGTGCATTCTTTGTGTATGATCTTCAAGTCATCATTATTCGCAACCTCGAGGCCGGTAAACATCACTATATACGGTTTGAATTCGGTATCCATGGCAAAAAATATTTCTTCCGCCCTCATTTTTGCCAATTCTTTGTAATCACTTTTATGTTGCGCGCGAAACATTATTTCCAACGCTTTCTGTGTTTTTGTTTTGTTCATAAGTGTCGCGCGACACTGTGTGTGTAATTCGAGATTGTGTAGCTCAACAAAACGATAAATGTGATCCCGCACCTCTTTTGGTACTTCAACAAACCAACTTCCATTTGTTTCAACCAAAATTTTCTTTTTTTTGAATATATCCTCTCGGTTTTCTTTTTTATTCACAAATTCATCAAAGTGACTAATTTGTTCAGAAATGGAAACCGGAATAGGCGACACACAATTCTTCATTGTATGAAATGCACAAAACGTACATCCACCCTTGTTATACACGTGGTGGCAAATGTGTTCAGAATACGGATAATATTTGAAACTCATCACTTATCTCCTTGTATAAAATTATTAATTTAGATTCATTTACTACCCACAAAATACCACCTATAAGTTGGCGGTGTCAATTTTTATATAAGAGACTTGTAAATTAGGATGTTTGAATGATATGCTAGGAAAAGCAGATATGGTGATGCGCGCGTAGCTCAATGGTAGAGCAATCGTCTTATACACGATCGGTTCCAGGTTCGAATCCTGGCGCGCGCACCAACAGAATTTGCACGCGCGCTTAGCTCAGTGGTAGAGCGACTCGTTTACACCGAGTAGGCCGGGGGTTCAATCCCCTCAGCGCGCACATAAAAATCCCCCACTTTTTAGTGGGGGATTTTTTTATTTCATTACCATCTGTTTTATTCCCGATGCTTTGATGATTTCGTTAAATTCTTCCTGTTCAATCGTTTCGTTTTCCATGAGTTTTCTTGCGATAATATCAAGCGTGTCTTTATTTGTAGTGATAATTTTCTTTGCCGTCTCAAGTGATTTTTTCATAATCACATTCATTTCGGAATCAATCATCTCTCCCGTTTTTTCCGAATAATCTTTTTCCGAAGAAATCTCACGTCCCAAAAACATAAGTTCATGATTTTTTCCGAGTGTTCGCGGACCAATCACGTCGCTCATTCCATATCGTGTAATTGCTTTATGTGCAAGATCGGTTGCATATTGAATATCACTCGATGACCCAGTGCTTACATCTTTAAATATAATTGACTCTGCGGCATATCCACCGAATGATACCGCGAGATCAGCAAGAAATTGCGCCTTTGTTTTCAATCGTCGTTCTTCAATAGGAAGTTTTAATGTATATCCTCCCGCCATTCCACGACTGATAATAGTCACCTTGTGTACCGGATCGCTATCTTTCAGTGTTGCCGCAACAAGTGCGTGTCCCGCTTCATGATATGCAGTGATTTCTCTTTCTTTCTGGATCGTCACGCGCGAACGTCGTGCGGGACCAAGTAATACTTTTTCAATTGAATTCAATATATCGTCCTGTGTCACCTTCTTTCTTCCTGCGCGCGCAGTTACAATTGCCGCTTCGTTCAAAAGGTTCGCGAGATCCGCGCCGGCAAACCCCGGCGTACGCGTTGCCACCACTTTCAAATTCACCGATTCATCAAGTGGTTTTCCTTTTGTGTGAATTTTCAATATATCTTCTCGATCATGAAGATCCGGCATATCAAGGAGCACGCGTCGGTCGAAACGTCCCGGACGGAGTAGCGCTTGATCCAAAATATCGGGACGATTGGTTGCTGCCATCACAATTACATTGGTATCTCGTTCAAATCCATCCATTTCCACAAGAATCTGGTTTAATGTTTGTTCGCGCTCATCGTGTCCGCCTCCAAGTCCCGCTCCGCGTTCACGTCCCACCGCGTCTATTTCATCAATAAAAATGATTGAGGGAGCTGCTTTCTTCGCGGTTTGGAACAAATCACGAACACGCGATGCGCCAACCCCTACAAACATTTCAACAAACTCTGATGCCGAAAGGTGAAAAAAAGGAACATTACTTTCTCCCGCAACTGCACGAGCAAGCAGTGTCTTTCCGGTTCCCGGAGGACCCATAAGCAATACTCCGCGAGGAATCTTTGCACCAATATCCAAAAATTTTTTCGGATTTTTCAAAAAATCCACCACCTCCTCCAACTCTTCTTTTGATTCTTTCAAACCCGCGACATCTTTAAATGTAATTTTGTCTTTATCTTGAGAAAAAAGACGAATATTTATTTTTCCAAATGACATTACTTGATTTGCTCCGCCCTTCGCTTGTCTAAAAATAAACCAGAAGAAAAAGACCATAAGGAATATTGGAAGTAGTGTAGGAATCAAAATACTCATCCAATATTTAAATCCACTTGGATCTTCGATGGTAATACTCACTTTTCTTAATTTTTCCTTATCAACTCCATAATTTGAAAGTGTTTCCACAATTCCGCTCTCACTTTCTTTTTTCGAAATAGCGGCCGAATCATCGGAAAGTGTAATTTTTAAATCATTCCCACTAATCAAAATGTTTTTTACTCCGTCGGTATTCACCTTATCCGCAAGTTCACTCATGTTTATTGTTTTCGGTGGCGTTCCTTCCATCTCAAAAATAAATGAGAAAATCACCGTAACAAATAACAAAAGGGTAATTGCAAAAATCAAATTCTTACTTAAATTTTTCATATGTTTCCACTATCATAACGCATCGGCCTTTTTCTGTAAAATGAAAATAAAAAAGCCGTTATTATACGGCTTTTTATTAAATTATTTTCCTGTGTCTATTATATTATTTAAACGTTTTACAATTGCTTTAAAATCAAAATTATCTTCGAGAAGAAAATCGACTGAGATTTCCTTTGTAGTTGGAAGTGTTATTGCGGCACTTACAGCCTTTGAGGTGTTTTTACGCACTTGCACAATCTTAATCTTGAATCCTTTAATTCTCCCACGTTTTTCAAGTTTCTGAAGCGCGTTTTCTACGCTTCCACGAAGAGAATTCATTTTGTCCTGAAAATTTCTAGGAAACATTACCAAGGTATTTCTCCTTTTATTACGTTAATAAATCAGTTAAACAACTGGTACTATAATAAAACAAAATAAGAAATATTGCAAGACCTATTAAAAACCCCCGTCGACGGGGGTTTTTAATAATGCTTTTTCTATTTTAATTTCAAAAGTATCTTTCTTTCTGCTGGAACCAGACTTTCAACAGTAAATGAATATTCTTTTCCAATTCCAAGTTGTTTTTTCATCTCTTCTACACTTCCAAATGAGGCAACATGCACCTGACCTTGTATTTCTCCATCGAGATTTACAATAGCACCAAATGGGTGAAAGCTGTGGACTATCCCAGAAAGCTCTTGTCCTTCTTTATATTTTTCTCCCACGTTCGTCCACGGATCGCTGCGAAGCGCTCGAAGTGACAGTGAAATTTTTCCGTCTCTGATGTCGGTAATTTTTGCTTTTACCGCGTCATCAATTTTTACAATTTCCTTTGGATTCTCAACAATGCGATATCCGAGTTCTGATATATGGATTAATCCCTCAAGTGCTGGGTTGTCGGTAAATCGAATGAATACTCCAAAGTCGGCAACACCGGAAACCACTCCATCAATGATTTGTCCCACCTGATAATTCTGTACCAATTCTTTTGTACTTACTTCGGTCGCTGCTTTTTCGGAAACAATAAGTTTATTCGTGCGAGAATTCACATCAATGATGCGCACATCAACTTCTTTCCCGACAAGTTCTTGAAGCACTTTTCCTATTTCCTCTTTATTATTTATTGTTCTTCCCTCAAGACCATTTCCTAATTGCGAGACGGGTAAAAATGCGGGAAGTCCACGAAGTTCACCGAGCAATCCTCCTTTATTAAAAGTGGTAAGTTTTACTTTTACTATTTCTTCCTGATCTCTCAAGTCTTGCACCTCTTCCCATGCTTTTTGTTTGTCTGCTTGAGTAAGTGAAAGTTCGATATATCCATCTTCATTATCGATCTGCACTACTTTTGCGCCAATCACATCTCCCGGTTTCAAATTTTTTATTACATCGCGGGCATTTTGAAGTTCTCCGCGGTAGACCGCTCCTACACCATTTGCACCCAAATCAATGGTCATCATACGGACTCCCTTTTCAATAATAGTGCCTTGTACCAAGTCTCCAATGTGAAGTAAATTTAACGCCCCAAGTTCGGTTTTCACAAAATCGTTTGGTGTGTGGTCTTCTTGTTTTATTACATTCATAAACAAATTACGTACTTACTAAGATATGAGAAAAGTGTTCATGTGTCAACCCAATAAAATTACACAATTGAAAATATTGTATCTTTGGCGTAAACTAAAGCAGTAACAGTGGATCTGCTTATTTTTTATGATTATTACATACCAGGGAGACAATTATTTCAAAATTCAGTCGGGAGATTTAGTGGTATTGATTGATCCAACAAACGGTCGATCATTTCGGGGTGCAACCGCCGTGGTAAACACCACACTTCCTCCTTCAACTGAGGCGCCAAAAGAAAATGAGTGTTTCTGGATTGAACACCAAGGAGAATACGAAGTACAAGGAATCCGCATCGACGGGTGGAGCGCGGGTAATGAAGACGAAACCGAAAAGACAATTTACCGAATCCTTTTTGAAGATATTTCAATTGTAGTATTAGGACACCTTTCCAAAGAGCCGGCACAAAATATTTGGGAACATATTGAACACCCCGACGTACTCATTGTTCCTGCGGGAGGAAAACCGTGGATCTCACAGGCAGCAGCGGCAAAATTTGTACGCCAAGCCGAACCAAGTGTTATCATTCCATCACTTACCTCAGATCCAAAATTGTTTTTTAAAGAATTAAATAAACCAGCCCCCCAAAAGGAAGAAAAATTTGTATTTAAGAAAAAAGATCTTATTCCAAGCGCCATGACCATTAAATATCTTGAATCAAAATAAACACACTCCATGTCGGCCTCTTTTTACCACAATATAAAAAAATTTATACGAGATATTCAACGATCGGACGAGGCACGGAGAAAAAAATGGTTTATCGGGGGGTCTGTGGTATCCGTATTTTTTGTTCTTTTGTTGTGGGGAGTATATGTCAGTATTGATTTTCCAAAAATAGAACCCCCGATATCGGAAGTACAGAAAAATGCACAAATTGAGGAGAAAAAAACAAATGAATCGATATTTGATGTCTTCGGGAGGGGAATTAAAAACATTTCGAATGATTTCAAAAAACAGTACAATACGTTTAGGATGTATGTAGAAAAAAGTTTCGGTTCACTCAAAGGAGGTGTTCAGGAAAAAAATATAATGTATATTCAAGGAGCACGAATTAATTTTGTTTTTGATAACCTTGATCCAATTCCTCCAACTCATCTTCCATAATTTATGAAAAAAGAAACAGAAGAAAAACCAAAACCAATTGGCCGCGTAGAAGATAGGGAAATCACCGACGAATTAAAAGAATCATATCTTGATTATGCAATGTCAGTCATTGTCTCGCGCGCACTCCCCGATATTCGCGATGGATTGAAACCGGTGCAACGAAGAATTTTATGGTCTATGTGGGAATCGGGGCTTACCGCCTCGGCAAAATTCAGAAAATCAGCAAATGTGGTGGGAGGAGTAATGGCACATTATCACCCCCATGGCGATGCATCCATTTATGACGCGCTTGCCCGCATGGCACAAGATTTTTCACTTCGTTACCCACTTATCAATGGACAGGGAAACTGGGGATCTGTCGATGGAGATTCGCCGGCAGCAATGCGTTATACCGAAGCAAAACTATCAAAGATTTCTGAAGAACTTCTGAATGATATTGAAAAAGAAACTGTTGATTGGCAGGGAAATTATGATAATACAAAAAACGAACCAAAATACCTTCCCGCAAAACTTCCACATCTCCTATTGAATGGAACAATGGGTATTGCGGTAGGTATGGCAACAAGCATCCCTCCTCACAACCTTGGAGAACTTGCCGATGGAATTATGCATCTCGCTGAAAATCCGGATACCGATGTAAAAGAACTTATGAAATTCATCCCCGGACCCGATTTTCCGACGGGAGGAATTATTTATGATCGCAAGGCAATTGAGGAGGCATACGCCACAGGAAAAGGTGCAGTCACCATACGTGGGGTTGCGCAAGTTGAAGAACGAAAAGGAGGGAGTTTTCAAATTATTATCACCGAGATCCCATACCAAACCAACAAAGCGACATTGGTCACAAAAATTGCCGAACTTGTCCAGGAAAAACGTATCGAAGGCATCCGTGATCTCCGAGATGAATCCGACAGAGACGGCCTCCGTGTTGCGATTGATCTTAAACAAGACAGCTCACCACAAAAGATATTAAACCAACTTTATCAATACACGGAACTTCAAAAGAATTTCTATTTTAATGTACTTGCGCTCACCGACGGGCTCCGTCCCGAAATTCTTTCATTGAAAGATATTCTCTCTGCATATCTTGATCATCGAAAAATTGTGATTCGACGAAGAACCGAGTTTGATTTGAAAAAAGCGGAAGAACGCGCACACATTCTCGAGGGATTGGTGAAAGCACTTGATGTGATCGACAAAATTATCGCAACAATTAAAAAATCAAAAGATAAGGAAGATGCGGCGATAAATTTAGTAAAGAATTTTAAACTTACCCCCATACAAGCGCAAGCAATTCTTGAAATGAAATTACAGACCCTTGCAGCGCTTGAGCGACACAAACTTGAAGCAGAACTTGCTGAAAAGAAAAAACTTATCGCGGAATTGCAGGCAATTTTAAAAAGCCAAAAAAAGATTATTGATATTATCCATAAAGAGCTCGAAGAAATAAAGAAAAGTTTTTCCGATGATCGAAGGACAAAAATTGTGGCATCGAGCCTAAAGGAATTCAGAGAAGAAGATCTCATTCCAAACGAGGATGCGATCATTACTCTCAGCCGAGATGGATATATCAAACGCATGCCTCCGACGAATTTTAAATCACAAAAACGTGGAGGAAAGGGACTTATTGGGTTTGAATTGAAGGAAGAAGATCTTATCGAAACATTTATCTCTACAAACACACACGACAATATCCTTTTCTTCACAAACCGCGGGAAAATGTTTCAAACAAAAGTATATGAAATTCCCGTCGCACAGCGCACTGGAAAGGGAAAATCAATTTATAATTACCTCGAAATTCCCGCAACCGAAAAAGTAAGTGCGATTGTTTCTTACCCCGATTCGGACACACAAGATAAAGACAAGTGTCTTGTCATGATCACAAAAGAAGGAAACATAAAAAAGACCCACTTGAAAGAATTCGAAAATGTACGAAGAAGCGGAATTATCGCAATTAAACTCAACGAAGGAGATGATTTGAAATGGGTGAACGTTTCTTCCGGAAATGATGAAATTATTCTTTCGACGGCACTCGGTCAGGCAATACATTTTAAGGAAAAAGACGTGCGACAAATGGGAAGAACCGCTGCTGGGGTGCGTGCAATTCATCTCAAGAAAGGAGATGAAATTGCGGGACTTGATATAATAAAAGGAGGAAAGGATGCAAAAAACCTTAAATTACTCTCGGTGTTGGGTAATGGATACGCAAAACAAACAGTAATCAAAGAATATAAATTACAGAAGCGGGGGGGATCAGGAATAAAAACAGCAAAAGTTACCGAAAAAACAGGAAAGGTAATCGCAACACACATCATTAATGATGACATTGAAGAGGTTATTGCATTTTCAAAAAAAGGACAGGCACTTCGAACAAAATTAAAAGACATCCGTATCGCAAGTAGAGCAACACAGGGGGTGCGTATTATGGATTTAGAGAAAGGAGATGAACTTATTGGGGTAGTGTGTTTATAACCTAGAAATATATTTATCCCGTTAGAAATCCCCGCCAAAAACAAATAAGCCTGACCAGAAAAAATTTACTTAACTTAATATATGAATACTAGTCGAACAATAATTATTAATTATAGACCACACTATCTATTCGTGGTTTATTTCTAACGGGATGAATATTTCAAAACCAAAATTCATTATCTTCGCAATTGTTGCCATAGTTATTTTTATTATCGTACTTATGACAACGTGCGTCATTCCAGGAATGCAACGATGTAATACTCCCGGACTTCAACTTGAAGGTGCACTTACTTTTTGGGGAATAGGAGATAACCAAAACGCATATGAATCAACTATTATTAACTTCAAAAAATTCTATCCAAAAGTAGAAATAACATATCGAGGGTTTGATACACAAGAAGAATATAACCGAGCTCTTCTTGAATCTATGGCACAAGGAAAGGGACCTGATGTATTTATGGTGTTAAATAGTGCGGTTCCAAATAACACTGGAAAAATTTTCCCAATGCCAGAAACCATCGTTCCATTTACCCAGCTACGATCCCTTTTCCCCAAAATAGTGGAGCAGGATTTTTTCCCACAAAAAACAATATACGGACTTCCACTTTCCATTGATACACTTGCGCTTATTTATAATAGAAACTTTATTGATCAGGCTGCCATACAAGTTCCGAAAACATGGGAAGATTTTCAAAAAGCGGTGAAAAAACTTACTGTTATTGATCCATCAAAAAAAATAATTCGTGCAGGAGCCGCGATCGGAGGATCTCAAAAAAATATTTCTACCGCTCCAGATATTTTAAGTCTCCTTATGCTTCAAACAGGAACAAAAATGATTTCAGATGATTTTAAGTCAGCAACATTTGCATCTCCCGAGGGAAAAGACGCACTCAGATTCTATACACAATTTTCAAATGGAACACACGAGACCTACACATGGAACGAAACAATGCCAAACGATCTTGATTTATTCGGACAGGAAGGTGTTGCTATGATTTTCAACTATGCAAGTGCGCTTCCTGAAATACAAAAACGAAATGCTTTTATTGAGTACAAAATTGCTCCTATCCCACAACCCGCATCAGCGGAAAATCGTTCAATTGCATATCCAAAATATTGGGGATATACCGTATCACGACAAAGTATAATTCCTGATGTCGCGTGGCAATTTGTTCTTTTTATGACTACCGACGAAGCTTCGGTGAGATCATATCTCACAAAAACAAAAAAGTCCCCCGCTCTGGATAATCTCATCCGAAGCGAATACATCAACGATCCCGACCTTGGGGTATTTGCCCGACAAGCACTTGTTGCGCGTTCGTGGCCACAGATAAATAATCTCGCGATCGGAAATATTTTTTCAGACATGATAGAACTTGTTACCACAAACCAAAACAGCATTGAATCTGCAATCGGAAAAGCACAAGAAGAGGTTTCGCGTCTCATGAGTCAACGAGCATTCTAAATGGGGGAAGATAAATAAAAAGTAGTATATAATAAAAAAATGAAAACGATAGCTTCTATAGGTATTTTGGTGATTATACTCATAAGTATCTCTCTTCCCTTTGTCGCTTCCGCAAGAACATTGTTCTATATATGGGAGGGCACTACGTGTACACCGGCGGGTGGAGGGGGGCCAACAAATCCATGTGGATTTTGTGATGCTCTTGTTGTGGGACGAAATATTATTGAGGACATGTTTAAAGTTGCATTTATCCTCGCAACTGTTTTTATCGCGTATGGTGGATTTACCCTCATGATCGCGGGAGGAAATGAAAAAAACGTGAGTTCGGCAAAGGAAATAATAAAAAGTGCCGTTATCGGACTTCTTATTGCGCTCACCGCGTGGATTGTTATCAATACAATTTTAGGAACACTCATTAGTGGAAGTGTAAGTGCTCCTTGGAACGAACTTTCGTGTTAGAATAAGAATATGATTAAAAAAATTAAAAATAGCTCAATGTTCTTTTTTTCTGCACTCTTTCTTCTGTGCGCCGAAGTATCTCATGCGGCGGCAACAATTGGGCTTCAAAATCCACTAAAAGTTGGATCAATTCCCGATCTTATCTATGTGGTCATTGATTGGTTTGTTATTGCGGTTGGTCCTGCAATCGCGGTTATTATCATCATCTATGGTGGATTTCAAATACTCACCGCAGGGGGAGACCCAAAAAAATTTGAAACAGGAAAACAGGCGATTCTTTATGCGGTGGTTGGGTATGGTATAATTCTTCTTGCAGAAGGAGTGGTGTTGATTATACAAAAACTCCTTCAGTAAAAGGATAAGAAAGGTCGATTTTTTATCTATTTTTATCGTTAAACAGTCGTAAAAAATTATTTATTTATTATGAAATCATTCTTAAAAAAGTGGGGATTAGTTTCAGTTCTTTCATTGGTTATTTTAGCTCCTGTAGTTGTTTCGGCTCAATTTGATGTCCCTGGTGAGAAATTGCCAGCTCCTAAATTCCAGACGTATGGAGGAGCAATTTCGTTAGTAGAGAAGGCATCAAACTGGCTTCTTTATGTCATTATTGCGCTTGCGGTTGTCTTTATTATATATGCAGGATTCTTGTATCTCACCTCGGGAGGAGACGAAGATAAAACAAAAGCAGCAAAGAATTACATTGTGTATGCAGTCATCGGTATCGCCATTGCGCTTCTCGCACGTGGTATCGTGCTTCTCGCGAAAAACTTTATTGGCTAATAGGGTTATACCTACATCATGAAAAAAACTATTTGGACAATTTTTTCTTCTTTTACTGCTCTATTACCAACCCTTGTATATGGAGCAACTCCATCATTACTTGATGCACCTCCCGGATCTATAGTAACAAACAGTGGTGCAGAAGGTGTTATGGCACTCATGAGAAAAACCGGGGGATGGTTATATAGTGCCGTCCTTGCAATATCAGTTATTCTTATGATCTACGGAGGATTTCTTTATGTCACCTCGGGAGGAGACGAAGATAAAGTGAAAGATGGAAAAAATTACATCATTTACGGAGTTGTTGGTATTGCGGTAGCGACACTTGCAACAGGAATAGTGATGGTTGTTGGAAAATTTTTGGGATCAAAATAAGAAATTCTTATGAAAAGATATCTTTATACCCTCATTGCTTTTTTTCTTCCCTTGTTGGCACTAGCACAAGAAAGACAACCAAAAACGAGCATCACTACCCCAGAAAAAGTAATTGCACTTATTGACAAAGCAGGAGGGTGGTTCTATAGCGCTCTTATTGGAATTGCAGTGATTTATATTATCTATGCTGGCTTCAAATTTTTAACCGCTGGTGGAGATGAAAAAAAAATAGAAGAAGCGAGACAACAGTTAATCTATGCAATTATTGCCGTTGCGGTTGCGATGCTTGCAACAGGAATAGTGAAAGTGATGAAACAATTCCTTGGAGTAACAAATTAAAACATCTCAATGTAAAAACAAAAATCTCCTTTCATTGGAGATTTTTGTTTTTATAAGACGCCCATGATATCATCACAAAATAAGATTGCCGAGGTGGCGAAATTGGCAGACGCACTAGCTTTAGGAGCTAGCACCGCAAGGTATGTGGGTTCAAGTCCCACCCTCGGCACAAAAAATCTCCATTTTTAAATGGGGATTTTGTTATTTTCTAATCCCTAGCCCCTAATTATCTAACTATCTATCTCTTTTTCCTTCGTGTTCCATGAAATGCCTCATGTATTTCGCGAAGTTCTTTGTTGGTAAGGTGGGTATAAATTTGAGTCGTTGAAACATTCGCGTGGCCCAAAAGCGATTGTACCGAGCGAAGATCGGCACCATTAATTAAAAGGTCTGTGGCAAACGAATGGCGTAATTGATGGGGGTGTACTTTTTTAGGAATCCCTGCGGCGCGGGCATAACGATCAATAAGACGTTCCACGGAGCGAGGAGTAATCTTTCCAAGTGCTTTTCCGGACTTACTCAAACTCACAAACAAAAACTCCTCCGGGTCGGTTCTTTTTTTTATATATTCTTTGATTGATTTTTTCGCCCCATCGGAAAGAAACACAATGCGTAACTTATCTCCTTTTCCGCGCACCGAAATCTCTCCTCGTTCGAGATCAATATACCGTGGAAGGTTACATAATTCCGAAAGACGAAGTCCTGTGGAAAAAAACGTTTCAAGTATCGCGCGGTCACGAATCGAACGAATGTCGTCTCCCTGCGGAGACTTCAATAATCGTTCAAGTTCTCCATAATCAAGCACCTCAATGTCGCGTCGTGAAACTTTTGGAAGTTCAATTGCGTCCGGAGACAACACATTGTGTCCGTGTTTTATTAAATACTTTAAAAAATTCCGAATTGCAATTACATAATAACTCTGTGTATTCTTTTTTATATTTTTACGCGCAAGAAATACACGGAACGACCGTACGCGCTCTTCGGTAATCTCCTTTACCGATGTAATGTGGGCCTCTTCAAAAAATAATTTGAGATATCGCTCATAATTCTCCCTTGTTTTTGTTGAGCGATTTTTTTCTATCTCCAAATAATCTAAATATTCACGAAAATGGCGTTCTCTATCACTCATATTGTGGTCCTTTTCTCTATTCTATCACTCCTGTCGCAAAATATCTCCCTTTTTACTTAAGTTTTGACACCGTCTAAATTCTGAGGTATGATGGGCGTGTATGCTTTCGAAACAGAAAAAACAAGCAGCGACACGCGATTATAAGCGCCACGACTCTGATACGGGATCTGCAGAATACCAGATTGCCCTTTTAACACGTCAGATAAAGGCACTTACTGATCATTTAAAGAAGCATTCGAAAGATCACCACTCACGAAGAGGACTTTTGATGATGGTGGGAAAGCGAAGGAGATTTCTCCAGTTTCTTCAGAAAAGTGACGAAAAAAAATACAATAGCCTTGTAAAGAAATTAAAACTTGAGGCTTAGTTTTTTTCGCGGGTGTTCTTCTGCACTTTATGAAAGTGTACTTCCACAAAGTGCAATATACGTGATATGCATCAAAATCAAAGAATAGGAATTTTTGTTGATGTACAGAACATCTACCACTCGGCGAAAAATCTTTATCACGCTCGAGTAAACTTCGAGCAGCTTATAAAAACTTTGACCGATGGTCGTACGATCATTCGGTCGGTTGCGTATGTAGTAAAAAGTGATGGGGTACAAGGATATGAAGGAGAGTCTCGTGAAGAGCCATTTTTTGAGGCGTTAAAAAAATCAGGTCTTGAACTTCGCATGAAAGACCTACAAATCTTCCACGGAGGAGCAAAAAAAGCTGATTGGGATGTTGGAATGGCGGTTGATGCAATACGCATGGCAAGCTCACTGGACGTGGTAATATTAGTGACTGGTGACGGTGATTTTATTCCTCTTGTTGAATATCTAAAATGGGGGACAGGAAAACAAGTTGAGGTCGCAGCGTTTTCACGAACCACATCAGGAAAACTAAAAGAGGCCGCCGACCGTTTTATTGAACTCGAATCAATCCCTAAAATACTTCTAAAAATACGAAAGTCGCAAACAAAAAAATACAATAAATAACATATGGAATTACATAGAAAAAAATTTACCACCGAGCTAGACAACGAACAAATAACCATTGAGGTGTCCGATCTTGCCGGACAGGCAAATGCGGCAGTCATCGGAAAACATGGAAATACCGTGGTGCTCGCGACGGTTGTCATGAGTAAAGAAGACCGAATGGGAGATTTCTTCCCACTTACTGTTGATTACGAAGAACGTTTTTATGCTGCGGGAAAAATTATGGGAAGTAGATTTACCCGAAGAGAAGGGAAGGCATCTGATGAAGCAATTCTTTCGGGACGCCTTATTGATCGAACGGTTCGTCCACTTTTTGATGCGCGCCTAAGGCGAGATGTACAAATCGTAGTGACGGTGCTTTCGTGTGACGAAAAAAATGATCCTGATGTAATTGGGCTTCTTTCGGCATCTACCGCGCTTTCAATTTCTGATATCCCATGGGGCGGGCCCATTGCTGGAATTCAGGTGATAAAAAAGAACGAAAAAGGAGAAGAAGAATATCGATCTTTTTTTGCTGGACCAGAGGCATACGTTAATATGATTGAATTTGAAGGAAAGGAAATACAAGAAGGTGCCGCTATTGAAGCGTTTACTGTTGCACACAAACAAATAAAAGAACTTATTGCGTTTCAGAAAAAGATAGTGAGTGAAATTGGAAAACAAAAACTAGACGTCATGCTCAAACAACCAAATGAAGAAATTGAGCAGTTGGTAAAAAGTTTTATTGAAGGAAAAATTGGTCCCGCGCTTCGTGATAAAACATTCAGTGATCTTAAAAATGATTTGTTTCAACACCTTATTTCGATTGGAAAAACTAGCGATGAATTAAAAGACGTCGAACAAATACTCGAAACAGAAACCGATAAATTCGTACACGAAGAAATATTAAAACACGATCGTCGAGTTGACGGAAGAAAATTAAATGAGATCCGCCCCTTATATGGGGAAGTGGGCCTCTTGGAACTTACTCATGGGTCAGGACTTTTTGTCCGTGGACAAACACAAGTGCTCGCAATTACTACGCTCGCATCTTCGTCTGCTGAACAGTTGGTTGAAACAATAGAATCGACCACGAAAAAGAGTTTTATGCTCCATTATAACTTTCCTAGTTTTTCAACAGGAGAGGTTGGACGATCGTCGCGAGGACCGGGACGACGAGAAATTGGACACGGGGCACTTGCCGCAAAAGCACTTCGTGCGCTCATTCCCACAAAGGAAGAGTTTCCCTACACCATCCGTATTGTCGCGGAAACACTTTCATCAAACGGGTCATCATCAATGGCGTCAACGTGCGCAGGATGTCTCTCTATGATGGATGCCGGAGTGCCGATAAAAAAACACATCGGGGGCGTAGCAATGGGACTTATGACAAGCCCAGATGGAAAAGAATATAAAATTCTTACCGATATTCAGGGACCAGAAGATCATTATGGAGATATGGATTTTAAAGTTGCGGGAACAAAAGATGGGGTCACCGCAATTCAAATGGACGTAAAAATCAATGGTATTACCGCCGAAATATTTGAGCGTGCTCTTGCACAGGCAAAAGAAGGACGGTTTACAATCATTAAAGAAATGGAACGGGCGCTTCCTGCACCGCGCGCAACTGTTTCAAAATATGCGCCAAAAATTATGTCACTCATGATTCCGCAAGATCGTATTGGCGAACTTATTGGACCAGGAGGAAAAAACATAAACGGGATTGTTGCCGACAGTGATAATAAAATCACTATTGATATTGAGGAAACGGGGAAGGTATATGTTGCGGGGGTGGATATAAAACTTGTCGAACGAGCATATAACACGATTAAGGCTTCAATGAGAGAGTTCTCGGTGGGGGAAATTATTAGTGGTCCTATTGTGCGAATACTCGAATTTGGAGCAATTGTTGATCTTGGAGGTGGACAAGACGGCATGATACACGTCTCTGAATTAAAAGATGGTTTTGTAAAAAAAGTAGAAGATGTGGTTCATTTGGGAGATGTGGTAAAAGCAAAAATTATAAAAGTAAGTGAAGGAAAAATAGGACTTTCATTAAAAGGCTTGGGAGAAAATAAATAAGGTCTTTGGATTGGTGGTGGAAACACAAAAAAGAAAAAACTATTCACTTTTTGGTGAGTAGTTTTTTTACCACAGACCAATCCCCATACCGCGCGCTCTGTGATATAATAGATGCAATGGACGAAAAAAATAATTTTGGCCAACAACAATGGCCCACCCCGCAAAATCAAAATGCGGATACCGCGAGGTCGCAGTTTTTGGGAACAGGAGAGGGAGAAGTTCCTCTTGCAAAAATGCCATCCGACAAAATTGATGTTCGGACAATGGCTTCTGACGCGATGTCGATGCAAGAAACAGGAGGAGGAATGCCAAGGCCCTACACCCCACAAGCCCAAACTACCGCGCCAAAGGAAACCCCAGCACCTTCAAAACCAACACCACCATCACAATCCCCGGTTAATTTTGCCGATCAAATGATGGGAGGAATAACACAAATTAACCAACAAGCACCAAAAACAGCACCACAACCCGCAAAAAAGAGTGGTGGTCGCGGCCTTTTTTGGACCCTACTTATTGTTATTGTTGTACTTGGACTTATCGCTGTCGGATACTTTTTTGTATATCCACAATTATTCACAAAAGGTGATGTGGAAAAAACCACAGAGGTTATCAATCCACCAACAACTCCACCCGAAGAAGTGGTAAATATCCCTCCTACCCCTCCGGTTGAAACCCCCACAACAACACCTCCCGTCGTTGTTCCTCCGTCGGTCTCAACTGTCGATGTACATGCATCATTCTTTAAAACAAAAGCAGATCTTGTGTTTGATGCAAAGCTTTCGGCTTTCACATTAGATGACTTGAAGAAACCAATCGCATTTGAGACAACGTCGGTTCCTCTTTTTAAAGAGGTGGTGTGGAAAACACAAGAAAATAAACCACTTTCATTTTCTCAGATTGCCTCCCTTATATTCCCGAATTTTTTTACCACCGAAAAAGTTTCGAATTTTCAGGATGATTTCACATTATTCTCATATTCAAACACAAAGGGGACGTGGCTTGGATTTATTACGAAGTTAAAAGATGGAGTTGATGTGGGAGTGATACAAAACAGTATGAATGTACTTCAACAAGACACGGGTCTTAAAAATATCTTTATTTCCGATCCGGGAACAATGAGTCCGTGGAAAGACGGAAAAGTAAGAAATAAACCAACATCACTTGCTCCATTTTCATTACCGGGCGCAACAATTAGTTACACATGGTTTGATCGATATCTTTTGGTAAGTTCAAACCTTGAAGCAGCGGAAGAGGCAGCAAAAAGACTCGGATATTAATAAAAAATTATATGAACTTTTCTGAAACACAACTAGAACACTTTGCTAGTATTCTTCACGAAGAAGAAGAAAAAATAAACGAAGAATTATCGCGGATAAAAGGCGCCTCATCTGATTTTGGAAATGATGTTGATGGATTCGAAGAAGAAGCCGATGAGTTTGAAGAAGCAGGAAGTACACTTTCAATCAAAGAAGCACTTGGGGAACGAAAAAAAAGAATAGAAAAAGCACTTAAAAAAATAGATGAAAAAAAATATGGAGCATGTGAGTCGTGTGGAAAACAAATAGAAGAAAAACTACTTCTTATTGATCCAGAATCCGAACTTTGTAAAGAGTGCAAAATAGAACAAAAAATGTAAACCGTAGTATGCGTGCAGTTCCTAAAATTCTCTCTGCGGAACTCGATGGAATTACTGCCGAATGCATTCAAGTGGAGGCCGATATTAACGTCGGCCTCCACTCTTTTTCAATTGTCGGACTTGCTGATAAGGCGGTGAGTGAAGCAAAAGAAAGAGTAAACTCGGCATTAAAAAATTCCGGCATACGTCCCCCAACAAAAGAAAATAGAAGAATCACCATTAATCTTGCTCCAGCAGACATAAAAAAAGCAGGGTCACGATTTGATCTTCCTATCGCACTTGCATATCTTCTCGCAAGTGAACAAGTAAAAGTTTTTGAAACAAGAGATAAAATATTTGTTGGAGAACTTTCTCTTGATGGATCTCTTCGTCCAATTAGTGGTGGGTTGAATATCGCAAAACTCGCAAAAAAAATGGGAGTACAATATCTTTTTGTCCCATATGAAAATAGGAATGAAGCGGCAATGCTCGGTGGGGTTACTGTATTCGGAGTAAAAAACTTGAATGAACTTATTCATCATCTTGAGGGTACCCACCCACTTAATTCTGAGGAAAAAAAGAGCGTTATTCCAATGCGCCCCCCGACATCTGTTTCTCTCTCAGAAGTGAAAGGACAGGAATCGGCAAAGCGTGCGCTCACTATCGCGGCAGCAGGAGGGCATAACATTCTTATGTCGGGACCACCCGGCACGGGAAAGACCATGCTCGCTCAGGCACTTGCATCAATACTTCCATATCCCTCACATGATGAAATGATTGAGATCACTGAAATTTATAGCGCGGCGGGACTTACCACCCACGATCAAATCATTCAATGGAGACCATTCCGTTCGCCACACCATACCGCGTCACTCATTTCAATAATCGGCGGGGGAACAATTCCGAAACCCGGAGAAATCAGTCTTGCCCACCGAGGGGTTTTATTCCTGGATGAAATGCCAGAATTCCATAAAGATACACTCGAGGGACTCCGACAACCACTTGAAAATGGACACGTGCATATTGCACGTGCAAAAAAAGCATTGATATTTCCGGCGAGATTTATGCTCGTTGCCGCAATGAACCCATGTCCGTGCGGATATTTTGGAGATACCGTGAAAGAGTGCAAGTGTACGGCACACGAAATATTGCGATATCAAAGAAAAATATCGGGGCCACTTCTCGATCGAATAGATTTACAACTCGAGGTTCCGAGAATACCAATCGAAGAGTTGAGAAAAAAGAGTGGGAATATTGAAGAAGAAGAACAAATAAGAAAAAAAATTCTCGATGCACGGAAAATTCAGAATGAACGCGCAACCAATGCCCATGTTTCTGCCCACACAAATTCAGAATTTTCGTCAAAACAAGTTGATGAATTTTTCTCTCTTGATCCGCTAGCAGAAACTTTCTTAAAAAACATTCTTGAACGATCATTCATCTCTCCGCGCGGATATTATCGTATTTTAAAGGTTGCGCGCACCATCGCCGATATTGAGACCTATCCGGTAATAAAAAAAGAACACCTTGCTGAGGCGTTCCAATATAGGGTGAAAGAGGGGTGAGATTATTTTAAGGCAAAAGGATTTTTTGCTCCCAAGACTTCAAAATGGAGATGACACCCAGTGGTTCCTTGTGTGTTTCCCGAGCTCCCTATAAACGCAATGTTCTTTCCCTGAGAAACAACATCTCCTACTTTTACAATATTTTTTAGTGTGTGCGCATAACGCGTATGTGTTTTGTTTGGATGTTCTATGAGAACATAATTTCCGTATCCTCCATTCCATGACCCATCGGAAGATTCTTCTATCACTACTCCATCTGCTGCTGCATAAATACTACTTCCGCACGTATTCGCTATATCAACTGCATTATATTCGTGTAATTTCCCCCAATTCCACCCCTTCGCAGGAAGTATAAAATAACCGGTAAGTGTGGCAAGATTTTCCTTTTCTGTTTCTTTTTGTGTAGCGAGCCAGGACCCTTCTTTTGTGTATGGAAGAACTAATTTTGCTCCGGGCGCTTCAAGAAGTTTTGTATATTCTGGGTTATACTTTTTTATAATTTCCTGACTTGCCCCAAGGCGATCTGAAATTTGTTGTAGTGTATCTCCTTTTTGTATGACATATAACGACCCGGATGTTGGAAGAATTAATAATTCTTGCCCTGTTTTTATTTTTTTTATATGTGCGTTTGAGGCTTGGAGTGTTTCAAGTGTGATTCCAAACTGAGCAGCAACACTCGAGAGGGTGTCTCCTTTTTTCATTTTATATTTTCTAATTCCCTCTCTTGCAGAAACGTCACCAATAAGTGCGGGGGGTACCCCAAAAAAAGAGCTCTCGTCTTTGGAAAGAAAAAGCCCATTGTCACCTTGTTCGTCTTCATAATATGACGCCTGTGCAGTTGAAATAGTACCCAATTCACTACCAAGTGATCCGGCGGGCCCTCCAATTCCCCACATATCATATTTTTTGTATGCCGAAAACCATGATCCATCTCCCAAAAAAAGGGTTGTGGAACACCCTACGGCAACAAGAAAAAACAACGACCAGAGAGTAGCCGTATTTGAAAAACCCCTTAAAAAAGGCTTTATATGTGAAATAAACGTACTTATAAGGCCATTATAGCAAAAAACCATAAAAAGGGAACTAAAAAGAAAAAATATACTTATCAACAGAAAATATAACATATAACTATCGACCGACTTATAAATGTTATATACTAAACACATCGTGGAACGAATCCAAAATAATTCTCTTTCTACAACCATTCTGAATACCATCTCAAAGACAACGGGAGGGATTTTGTTTTCCGATGTGTGTAGAGAACACAACGTACAAGAAGAAAACATTCGCGTCACACTCTGGAGACTTGAAAAGCGTGGAATGATAGAAAAAAGGGAAAATAAATATGTTTTATCTTCTCTCGGAAAAGATTTTTTTGAAAAAAGAAAACAGCCGAAAAAGTGGGATGGAAAATGGAGAATGATTATATTCGATATCCCCGAATCGGAGCGCACAAATCGCATTTGGCTTCGCACACAACTTCTTCGAGCGGAATATCAATCGCTACAACGAAGCATCTACCTCGGAAAAAACCCTCTTCCGGAATTTCTTTTTGATGAGATAAAAAATCGGAAAATGCTTTCATACATACGAATAATTGTGGCCCAAAACATAATAAAAAATTCGCTTCTCTCTGAGAAATAATAACTATATGGGACAAAAACTAGGACAACATTTTTTAAAAAACAAAAAAATACTCCACACAATAGCAGGGATAGTTGAATCGCGTGCGGACGAAACCCTGATTGAGGTGGGCCCGGGACACGGAGAATTAACCGAAAAACTCAAGACACAAAACGCAAAATGCAAAATTATTGCAATAGAAAAGGACAAAATACTTGCCGAACAATTGGAGAAAAAATTTGAAAAAGATAAAAATATAAAAATTATGTGCGGTGATGCGCTTTTACTACTTCCTGAAATTGTTAAAAAAATTCGTGGAAATTATATCGTTGTTGGAAACATTCCTTACTACATCACTGGATATTTATTTCGAACAATCCAAGAATTAAAAAAAAGACCAACTCGTACAGTGGTGATGATACAAAAAGAAGTTGCAGAACGCATTGTGAAAAAATCGCCCCAGATGAATTTACTCGCGGCAAGTGTTCAATATTGGGCTGATCCAAAAATTATAATGAACGTATCAAAAAAAGAATTTTCCCCACAACCAAAAATCGATTCCGCGGTGATTGAACTTTATACAAAAAAAACACACCTGAAAAACAATGGGGGAGTAGAAAAAAAATATTACAATACACTCAATATATTATTCAAACAACCGAGAAAAACAATTAAAAATAATATAACACTATCATACCGAACGGCTAGAGGGTGTAATACCCAAGAAAAGGTGGTGTTAAAACAAATAGAAGAAATTAGTGTTCATGCCGAGGGAAGACCACAAGATTTGAGAATTGAGGAAATAAAAAAAATCGCACAAATTATACACCCCAAATAACATATGAAAAAAAATATTTATATTTCTATATCCACACTTCTCATTGTTGTGTCCCTGTTTTTTCCAGTGAAAGATGTACGCGCAGAAGTTTCTATAATAAAACCATTTGGAGGAAAGGTGATCACATGGCTTCCTTCAGCTCCCGGATGCATAGCATTTACTACCGCCGTCTCTCTTGCGACGTTTGGCACAATAAATCCGACCGTCGAGGAACTGGTTGTTGCCCCACCAAACGGAGGAACGTTTGGTATTCTTCGAGTAAATCTCCTTCCGGTACCCCCAACAAAAATTTATTCATACAATCAATATCAACTTCCTGGAACAAATGTACTTGGTTCTTCGATTAACGTCTGTGATGCGTGTGAGGCTCTCGATAAACTTCCGTTTCTCAAAGATATATGTAAAACGGGAGTTTTAAAAAGCATTATTGGAACAATTTGTGATTTTGTTGGGGGAGCATGTCCGGTAACAAATTTAATTTATAAAATGGGAACCGCAATAAAACCATCGTTATAATTTTATATCATGTCTTTTCTTAAAAAATATAAAAAAACGTTTTCTCTTCTTATTATTATTGGAGCGCTAGTGATATCGTTTTTTATCGTACGCGAAGAAAAAAAACCAGACTATCTTTTTCAGGTTGTAGAAAATGGACAACTAGGAACCTCAACGCTTAAAAACTTAAACACATTCAACCTTCCTAACCTCACCAACGAACTCACTAACCAATCAATCCAAAAACTTATTGAAGAAAATGAAAAAAGAGGAACAAAAACAATCGAAACAGCAAAAACAATTCCAAACAAAGAAGAAACCCAAAAAATTATTGATGAAATAATTGACAACGAATTAAAATCGGAATTTGTTGATCCACAGACAATTCAGACGTTAAAAGATGATTCAAAAGAAACCCAGGAAGTATATCTCCTTGTTATTAACAACATAATAAATGGGGTCTCAATAAACACCACACAAGAAACAACAAAAAGCACACAAATTTCTGAATATTTTTCTAAAACCGCATCGGCGTTTGCGAGCGCGGAAGAGGTATTGAGAGTAATGAATGTTCCGCGATCGTGGGTTGATATCCACGCGAAACTTATCGGATTTTTTGCTGCTCAAAAAAACATCTATTCTTCTTTGGCATTAGCAAGCCAAGACCCCCTTCGATTTATGATTGCAATCCAGAGAATCGGTAATGAAAGCGAGGGTCGTTTTGAAGCAATTAAGACGGATATAAAGGAGCGAATAAAGAGCGAGGGGTTACTGTAGGGAATTAGTAAATACGATATAATAAAAGAAATGGAATTCCTTAAAAAAATATTTGTAATCGGACTTATCGGGACTTTTACTTTTTCTCCTGTGTTTTTTGCACACGCCCAAAGCACATCAACCCCGCCTTCGGTATTTGATGGAAAGGGAGATAAAGCCGAAGACCAAGGATTCGAACTTTGTGATAAGGCAGCGAGACTTTCGGTAAGACTTGGAGCAATGACCGCGCTGGATCATGTACAAACAGACATATTAAATGGCGGACTTTCTTTTGTGTCTGAACAATTTTCGGGAACAGTGGGAATAAACATAGATTTTGTGAATTTAAAACAACAGGGTATGCAATATGCATATAATTTTATTTCAAACACACTAAATGATATTTTTGGAAATAAATTAAAAGATGAGGTAAATAAAAAAATAGACGACATAAAAGACTCACTTATTGGGAAGGCGACGGGGGCGGTTGAGGATGCTATTTCTCTTGGAGTAAGTCCGATTCCGGTTGCGGAAAAAGGAGATCTTTTGGGCCAAACAAAACAACTTGTTGCGGAACAAAAACGACAAGAAGTAATCGCGCAAACACGAAGTAAGTGTGCGGAGCTTTTGAAAAATACCAACGAACAAATAAAACGCGCTTTGTTGTATCAGTTTTCTTCGCAGATTACTGATTGGATTACAAGTGGTGAGGCGCCACAATTTGTGAAAGACCCAACCCAGTTTATAAAAGATACCGCACAACTTGCAGTTGACCGAACAATTTCAAGAATTGCACCACGTCTTTGTACTCCATTTCAACTCTCTATTGTTGCTGAAATTCCAACAACAAATCGGCAAGCAAATCCATTTTACGAAGAGCTTACTTGTACACTTGATCAAGTAACAGAAAATGTCGAAGCATTTTATAACGATTTCAGAAGTGGGGGATGGATTTCATATCAAGAAATGTGGAAACCACAAAATAATTATTATGGGGCTTCCATGTTGGTAAACCAAAAAATCCAGGAACAACAAGCAACCGCAATACAACTCACACAAGAAGATTTACAAAGAGGAAGTGGTTTTCCAAGCCAAACACAATGTACTGAATGGCGACTCTATGTGCCCGCCGATTGCAAATTAAATTCCCTCCAACACACGTACCAGGATATTCTCCAGGTTCAGGGAAAATGCTTCGCCTCGACAGAAGAAATTCGTGGACCAACCGACGATGGAAAAGCACCATCAATACAAGCAGGGGCTCCAGAAGGATCAAAGTGGCAATGTCAAAAAACCGAAATTACAAACCCAGGTACAGTCACCGCTGGTTTGAGTCAAAAAGCACAACAAGTAGAACTTGATCAGCTTGCTGCCGCAAACGATATAGAGAATTTCTTGGACAACATTACCGACGCCATCGTAAACAAACTCGTAAAATCGGGTGTGGGTGGACTACAAAAAATATTGAAGGGATTGCCTGGTTTATAAAAAAATGAAAAAGAAAACACTATTATCATTCTTGTTTCTTATCATCGCTTTTTCTGGCGTATTTATGGTTGCAAAAAATGTATCTGCTATTGAACTTGGGCCGTTTATGATACCAAACCTTATTGAGGATATAACAGGATTTAATCCATCAAAATTTCTTGGAAACGTTGCAACGGATTGGGTTATTGTTCCTGCGGTTAAGGCATTACTATATGTAGTTGGTGCAATCGCTGCATTCTTGTTTTGGATAGGAGCACAACTTATTGCGTTTTTCATGTCACTTAATATGGCAATTTTCGAAATGCCACTTGTCGATCTCGGGTGGAGAATTGTTCGTGATATCGCAAACCTTGGATTTGTGCTTGCAATTATTATTATCGCAATCGCAATAATTGTGCGATACGAGGAATATGGAACAAAAAAACTACTCCCAAAACTTATTGCCGCTGCAATTTTGGTAAATTTCAGTTTAACCATTGGAGCGGTTTTTATTGATTTTTCGCACACCCTCACCAATTTCTTTATCTCAAAATCTTCTAGCGGGGGGGATGCATTTGGTTTGGTAACAAACCTGGCAAATGGTTTTAATGTACAAAAACTTCTTCAACAAAAAATTGAAGATGGAGGAAGTGATCCAAACCTCATGAATAGTTATGAGGGAACCATCACAAAGGGAATAGCTGCGATTATTAGTTTGTTTGCCGCTGCATTATTTACATTTATCTCCGCTCTGACTTTATTGGGAATTGCAATTATGCTTCTGGTGCGTTTCATTTATCTTTCCGTGCTTCTTCTTGTTTCTCCTATTATTTATCTCTTTTGGGTTATTCCTGACACACAATCGGTGTGGAAAAGTTGGTGGAATAGTTTTTTAAAGTGGGTGTTTAACGCTCCCATTCTTACTTCATTTCTCTACCTCACGGTAATATCAACAAAAGCCCTGGGAGATTGGGGAAAGGGATTCGCCGGTGCGGCCGGATCAAAGATTTACGACAGCGCATCGCTCACTCCAGAAATTCTCATTATTGTCGGAAATGCACTTGTAATGACTGGACTTCTTATTGGATCGCTTATGATAGCAAACAGCCTTGGTATCGCGGG
>JBFLWN010000002.1:0-148044 GCA_040757555.1 Patescibacteria group bacterium
GAACTTGGTATCTGATTTTTAATTGAATGCCGCCAAAGAAAAATTGGAAATTGTTAAATTTCGCGGCGAAGCTGCTCCGAATTCGCGGGGGGTTCCTCGCCGCCTGCGGCGGCGAAATGCGTTCGGACTAATTCAAGAATACTACGCCGGCCTGTATTATATAAAAACCCCACGCGATGGGGTTTTATTTTATGTGTCTATTTTGTCTTTGTGGGCGAGGAGAGAATCGAACTCTCACGACCTGTTACGATCAATGGATTTTGAGTCCATCGCGTCTACCGTTCCGCCACTCGCCCATACCACAAAAACCAATTTCACTATAAATCAATATCGCTATGGATGATATCACAACATAATAGTAACTGTAAATATTTATTGATGTAGTATTTCTTTATCGAGAGCTTGTTTATAAGTTTTTATAAACGCCAAGCCAAAATTCTTATTTGGAGCAACATAATTTTTGAATTTATCATTTCCGATTTTTCTCTCGGCTTTTTTCCAAAAATCCGACCAATTAATATCACGACCACTGAGTATTTCCTCGTTAAGTATCTTCAATAATGGTTCATTCACAAATTTTGTACCGGTGCCTTTTGTTGATATTACATGAGCTTGGGGTGCGTGTTTAAATACATCCGAAAGATTTCTATATCCGCCACACGAACCAAGTGAAACAATTTTTGCGCTCGGTGGTATTTTCTCGATGGTTTTTTGTGCATGATAACTATGTCCACGATGTACCGCTACGAGTGTTTGTATGTTTTGTTTTTCAAGTTCTTTTGCTATTTGTTCTTGCCCAACATATTCTTTTTCGGGTTTGTTTGCATATATCACTATTTCTCGGTTGTTACTCCGTGCACTTATAACGACATAAGTTCCCGCATCTTTTATTTTCCATTCCCCATTATTTTTGTATTGATCAAGGAAATTTTTGAATGTGACGCGTCCATCTTCATCGTCATAGAAAAAATATTTTTGTACGTTTTTTCCATTCGCATTGAAAAGCTCTTTAGAGGGCACCTCGATAAGCGAGGGGATTTGATATTCTTTTTGAATTTCTTTTAACCAAGCGTCCCCAGGTTCTTTACTTGTAAGTGTAGTAGCAATTAGTTTATATAAGATTTTAATCTCTTTTCTATCAATTCGGGTATTGTTAATTTGTTTTTTTATTTCTTCAGCCAATATTTTAAGAATCTCGGGATTATTTGTTGTTTCAATAGCTTCGGCAATTGAAATTGCTTCTCGAAGAGAATCTTTTGTCTTATCCAAATTTTTAATGAAGCGTTGGAGCACTTCTTCTTGTTGGTCTTTGGTCATAGTATTTAAAAAATCACCAAAACGATTAAATTCGGTACACGATCTGATAAAAGTCCTAAATTTTACATATCCAATCTCTTCGAGAAGCTGTATTCCAGTGATATTGGTTTGTTTTGCGCGTTCAATAAGTCGATTAAATATACCATTAAATGAAGATGTAAAAATTTCCTCATCACCATACACAAGAAGTAAGTAAAGATCTTGTGGTGATGAGTTTTCTATTGATTTAAAACGCATAGCGTCCGTCTCTTCGTGCAATCTATTTATTTTCTCAACTTTCTCTAGGCTTTTTCTTGTCAAAAAATAATCTACTATCTCATCGCCAAAATGGTTCGGCCTTAACTTAATTTTTATGAGTTCTTCTAAGAATTGTTTTTCATCTCCCGCTATATAGGCCGCATTCTCCAATGTTAGACCATTATTAATAATTTCGTCGATCATTGCGCACATATTTTCTTTTATATAATCGTCATATTTTATTTTTTTTATTTTTGACAGTGTTTGTATAAATGGATCATTGCTTTCTTGCAATATTTTTAGTGTCGCTCCATTTGCATACATATCGCTGAATTCAGTGTATTCATTCCGTATCATACTCGATGGGGATTTTTTTATAGAACGCTCAATTAACTCAGTGGCATAAGGTAGTGACATAAGTTCTTCGGCGTATAACAATACATCGCGTGGTTGAGATTCGGCTATCTCTTCAATAATCTTTTTTCCCCATTGGACGTCCTTAAAATTCTTTGCTTGACGGATGATTACACTTTTTATGATTTCGGAACAGTCGGGCGTCGCAATTTTTTCAACTATTTTTTGCGCATAGGGTTGTGTAACAAAATGATTTGCGAATTCAATTACAACACCAGGGTTTGTATCTGCAATTTTTTCTATAATTTCTTTCGCATATGGTTCGTCAGCAAAACTGTTTGCATACTCCAATACAAAATAAACATGCCCTTCTTCCACACCTTTTGTCACTGTGCGTTTTATAATTTCTTTCGAATTTGGGATATCCTTATATTTATCTGCATATTGAAGCGCTTCATATTTTAATGAATCAATTGTATTTTCAATAATTTTCCACGCCCATGGTTTATATTGGTAGCTGTCCGCTACTTCCAACGCATCATGTGGATTTAATTCTGCTAATTTTGTGTAGGATTGCTCATCTAAAAAACGGTTTTTCTTTAATTTTTGTTCATGAAATTGTTCATAGGTAGTGGGATGATGCGGATTTTGTTGATCAGTAATTTCAGCAGTTGAAAGCATCCCGACAATTGCAAGTCCCTTTGCAATTTTGCCAGTTTTTTTACGAAGCTTCGATAAGATAGTGGGGGAGGCATCTTCTTTTGATTCTGGTTTAATCACTGAGTCGTTTTGTTCCGAGTGTATAGAAAAAGGCGTTCTTTCTTGTTCCATATTTGTTTATTATGTCATAAGTTGGCTTTAAGTAAATAATATTGATGATATAATTACATATAAGATGGCCCGTGTTATCGCTGTTTTTAATCAAAAAGGAGGTGTTGGGAAGACGACGACCGCAATGAATGTGAGCGGATATTTTGCCATACTTGGAAAGAAGACGCTTCTTATAGATTTTGATCCGCAACACAACACGACAATTGGCCTTGGTGTTATTCACGAGCCGAGTGAGACGATTTATCACGCGCTTCTCGCGGGGCAGGAAATTGAGCGCGTGGTGAAAAGAACATATCTTTCGCGTCTTGACGTTGTTCCCGCGTCGCAGGATCTTGCAGGAGCTCTTGTGGAGATGGTGGAGGTGGAAGGAAGGGAGCGTCTTCTCAAATCATTTGTTGATCGTTTGAGAGGTCAATATGAATTCATATTGATTGATCTTGGACCGACCGTGAATCTCCTTACTGTGAACGGGCTCATGGCTGCGGATGAGGTGATTATTCCCGTGCAGTGCGAATATTACAGTTTGGAGGGGATACAACAACTCTTGGATACGGTGCATCTTATTAAAGAAAATCTTGGTCATCCTCTCAAAATTAGCGGAGCACTTCTTACAATGTATGATAAAAGAGAAAAACTTTCGCGGGATATTGCGAGAGAAATACGAAAAAGATTTCCGTATAAAGTCTATGATGTCGAAATACCACGATCGGTAGCACTTGCGGAATCACCTCGTTTTCAAAAACCAATTATGCTCTATGCACCACAAAGTCCCGGAGCAATCGCATATGAAGAGCTCGCAAAAGAGATTATACGAGGAGACGAAAACCAAAAGGAATATGCTATTCCACCAAAAAGAGATGTTTTCGAGACAATTTCGTCACACCCTTACGTAGAGAAAACATACGAATATGATTATGGCAACTACACCCCCGCCGCTGACACAAAAAGCGAAGAGATAAAAAAAGAAATTATAAGTGAAGAAATATTGTCCGATACAAGAGAACCATTGGTGCTTATGATCCACGAGGAGGGGGATTTTAAAGATTTTTTTGATTCACTCTCTCCCGAACATAAATAATTGACATATGTCTATTTCGGTTCTTATTGTGGCTCACAATGAGGAAAAATATATAAAAAGGTGTCTTGATTCAATAAAAAATCAAACAAAAAAACCAGATGAGGTTATGCTTATTGCGCATAACTGTTCGGACGATACGGTAAAAATTGCAAAGGAGTTTTCGTTTGTTAAGGTGATTGAATATTCCGGACCGGATGGAACTATTTATGCGCGCATAAAAGGATTTGAACTCGTAACAGGAGATATTGTCGCGTGTATCGATGGTGATTCATATGCATCTTCAAAATGGCTCGACTATATCACCACACCACTTCACGATAGATCAATTACCGGAACCGGGGGAATGGTATGGTTTTTTCATGGTTTTATTAAAAATATATGGAGTATAAGTTTTTTCTTTCTCGATAGATATTTTCGCCCTACCTATCATTTTTATTTTTGGGGAGCAAATTTTGCGTGTAGAGCAGAAGACTATAGGAAAGTCGGAGGGTTAACTCCACTCATCAAGTTAAAGGATGAACTGGGTCTTCATCTTCTTCCCGATGATGCGTATCTCTCTTGCGCGCTTTCAAAAATAGGAAAGGTTTTATTCGTTCCGTCCGCCGAAGTCACTGCCCACCTGAAATATAATGGTATTTCGGCGACACGCTTGGCAAAATATCAGGATGAAGACCGTCTTACATTATTTTCTTATTTTGGTTTTTTAAAACCCACCGCATCAAAAAAGACGCTTAAATAAATAAATTATTGGTTATTGACATTCTACCCGAGAAAAGTATTATTTTTATTGGTTCTTGTCGCGCGCGTGAGATAGACCATGGAGTGGAGTATCCGGCCGGTATGAAGCCCTGTGGAACATTTTTCTCGTTCGATTAAGACCAACGTACGTGCGTTTTTACTAAGACAGAGGAATCTTATCTATTCCCCAAGTAAAATCTAGATATTTCGTCGTTTCGAATTGGTCTTTTTATTTATTACTCACATATTAGACCTCGAAATTAGTAACGAAAGAAAAATTTTGCAAAAGGGCGTATATAAGTACCTCTGTTTTGGTTTTTATAAAAAAGGAAACACTTGTAACTTTTATTCGTTTTATAAACGTAATACAATATATCTATATGACTACCGGACACGGGATGCAATCACTTATCCCACCAAAAAGAAATGATGCGGAAATAAAAAAAGAGGAACATGCTCAAAATGTTCCAAAACCAATAACAAAAAATGTTTTTTTGGAACATACGCGCATTCAAGAAAAAGAAACAGTCGAACGAGTAGCGGAAAGAGAGTATGGCCAAAAACAAAAACTCGATATAAAACCGGAATCAGTATTCCAGATAGAAATAGAAAAAATAAAATCGAATCCATATCAACCACGAAAAACATTTAATAAGGAAGATCTTGAGGAACTTGCCCAGTCAATAAGTGAATTTGGGGTGATACAACCCATCACGGTATCAAAAATAGTAAAAGAAAAACCGGGAGGGGCCGACGTTGAATATCAACTTATCGCGGGAGAACGAAGGCTCATGGCATCAAAAATTGCAGGATTGGAAAGAATACCTGCAATCATAAAAAAAGTAGATACCGGAAAGATACGGTTGGAAATGGCACTTATCGAAAATATACAAAGAAGCGATTTGAATGCTTTAGACGCAGGAAAAGCATATGCACGTCTCCAAGATGAATTCGGTCTTACCCAGAGGGAGATTGCAGTACGTATGGGAAAAAGTAGAGAGGTGATTGCAAATACATTGCGACTTTTGAATCTTCCCTCGCATATACAAACCGCGCTTGCGGAAGGAAAAATAACCGAATCACAGGCTCGAGGACTTCTTTCTTTTGAAAATATCACTGAACAACAAAAAGCTTTCGAACAACTCTTGGAACGAAAGACGCTTCCGCGGGCCTCACGCGAAAAAGGACCCCGGGGGCATTCATCGAATCAAAACCCGGAAGAATTACATCTCGAGAGACAATTGGAAGAAAAACTCGGTGCTCCGGTAAAAATAATAAAAAATAAAGACAAGGGGAGAATTGTCATTGAGTTTTATTCACGCGATGAGTGGCAATCAATCATTGATTCACTCCTCCGAGACGAGATGAATTAAATGTAGTGATAACTTATTTCTTTCGTTCCCTCAATCTTCTTAATCTTCATTAGTAGTTTTGTAAGTTTTTGTTTTTGAACAATTCCACATTTCACAATCACGGTTGAGAACGTGTTTCGCGGATCGGTTTGACTGTTCAGAAAAAGAATATTGATGTCTAAATCTCCAAATACATTGGTGATTTCCCTTAAATATCCGGGGCGATCAATGTTTGTGATTTTAAATTGAATTTCTTTTGGTGCAGAGATTTTCGTTTGTAACTTTCGATCTTTCGTACGAAGCGAGCTTCTCACATATTTTTTTGCCATTGAACTTTTAATGAAGCGGAGCCAATCTTCGGATGGTTTTTTCCCTTTTTGTGTTGATACCTCAATAACATCTCCCGAATGAAGTTCATAATCGAGAGGAACAATTTTTCCGTTTACTTTTGCTCCTGTACACTGGTTTCCTATTTCGCTGTGAATATGATACGCAAAGTCAACTGGAGTAGATCGTGCGGGAAGATCGATGACGTCGTTTTTAGGGGTAAGTACAAATATTCTTTCTTTAAAGAAATCGACTTTCAATGATTCTAGAAAATCCTGTTGATCTGCAAATTTATTTTGCCAGTTTTGTAATTGTTGCACCCATAACAATTCCTTTTTATTCTGTACCCCACGCCATCCTTTTGTTTTTTGCGTTAGATCTTTTTTTGTTTGTTCGTATGCCCAATGCGCCGCAATACCGAATTCATTCTCCTGATGCATTTCTTCGGTTTTTATCTGTATTTCTATAATTTTATTTTCAAGTGCAGAAACAACGGTGTGAAGACTTCTGTATCCATTTGATTTTGGAACCGCGATATAATCCTTGAAACGCCTTGGAAGTGGAGACCAGTGTTTATGGATAACACCTAATACCCCATAACATTCCTCAACGGTATTTACAATGACCCGGACGGCAACAAGATCGTATATTTTATCCAGATCCATATCATTCCTCATCAGTTTTCTGTAGAGACTATAATATCGTTTTGCACGAGAATCGATGGTAATTGGTGTGATATGTGCTTCTTCAAGAATTTTATGGAGAATGGATTTTAATCTTTCCGCATATAATACCCGTTCCTCGTGGCGTTCTTTTACGTTTTCAATAAGCCATCGATATTCCTCTTCATAGAGAAAGGGGAATGAAAGATCTTCAAGTTCTCCGCTCAATTTCTGCATTCCCAAGCGATAGGCAATGGGGGCATATATTTCTATAGTCTCCCACGCAATTTCTTTTTGTTTTTCAGGGGATTTGTATTTCAGAGTCATCATGTTGTGATATCGATCCGCAAGTTTTATCAGGATAACGCGCAAATCCTTTCCGAAAGAAAGGATAAGTTTTCGTATATTTTCGGCATCAGGATTTTCTCCATACTTAAAATTGCGTAACTTTGTCATTCCATCGACAATTTCGGCGATCTCCGTTCCAAATATTTTTTCCAAATCCTTTTGTGTATAAGAGGTATCTTCAATTACATCATGTAATAATGCCGCCGCGATGCTATTTTCATCGAGTCCCCACTCACGAACAAATTGCGCAACTGCAAGCGGATGAATGATATACGGCTCTCCGCTTGCTCTCATAATATTTTTATGTGCATTTTCGGCAAACAAAAATGCGCGTCGCACGACACCTTCTTCTGGATATGTATTAAGCCATGTGGTGTCCATATATTGACTATAGGATAAGACGGAAAAGTCTGCAAAACTGGAAAGAACAGGGTTGACACTTTCTTGGGCAAAACTATAATCATATATGCATTAGCACCAAAAAGTCGTCAGTGCTAACCCAAAACATATGAATATAAAACCTTTATCAAATAATGTTCTTGTCGAATATATTGAAGAAGAACAAAAAACAACAAAGTCCGGTATTGTCCTCCCCGACAATGCCCAAAAAAAGGAGCGAATGCAGGGAATAATTGTCGCAACCGGTCCCGGAAAAACAAACGACAATGGAACAAGAATTTCCTTATCGGTGAAAACCGGTGATAAGGTTCTTTTTTCAAAGCCATGGTCCGATGAGAAAAAACTCGAGGACAATGGAAAAAAATATTACATTATTTCCGAAGATGAGATACTTGCGGTCGTAGAATAGTCGAGAATATTAATTTATATATATGGCAAAACAGATTAAATTTAACGAAGATGCCCGCGTGGCACTCAAAAAGGGAATTGATACACTTGCTGAAGCGGTAAAGATGACACTTGGTCCTCGTGGCCGTGCGGTGGTGATTGAAAAAGGATATGGGGCACCGCAAGTGACATTTGATGGAGTCACGGTTGCAAAAGAAATCGAACTTGAAGGAAAATACGAAAATCTCGGTGCCGAATTTATTAAACAAGCCGCGGATAAAACAAATGATAATGTAGGAGACGGTACCACCACATCAGTGGTCCTTGCCCACGCATTAATTGAAGAAGGAGAAAAAGTAATTCGGGAGAAAGGATTCAATGTTATCCAACTCGCCGAAGAGTTAAAGAAGGGAAGTGAAAAAATTATTAAACTTCTGGAAAAACAAAAAGAAGAGATCAACGATAATAAAAAAATACAGGAGGTTGCAACTCTTTCCGCAAAGGATACAGAAATTGGGGCATTGATATCCGATGTAATGGCAAAAGTGGGAAAAGATGGGGTAGTGACCGTCGAAGATTCCAATACTATCGGAAATTCGTATGAAATGGTGGAGGGAATGCAATTTGATCGTGGGTATGTTTCTCCCTACATGATCACAAACCAGGAAAGAATGGAGGCTTCACTCGATGATCCATATGTGTTGGTGACGGATAAAAAAATCTCGTCTATCAACGAATTACTTCCACTTCTTGAAAAAATCATCCAAAGCGGAAAAAAGGAATTATTTATTGTTGCAGAAGATATTGATGGAGAAGCGCTCACGACGCTCATTCTCAATAAATTAAGGGGGATATTCAGTGTGGTTGCCGTGAAGGCTCCCGGATTTGGAGACAGAAAGAAAGAAATGCTTCAGGATATTGCAGTGGTCACCGGTGCAGAATTTGTTTCCGAAGATTTGGGAAAGAAAATGGAAAATGTTTCATTGGAACAACTCGGCCACGCACACCGTGTGGTATCAAATAAAGACAATACAACAATCGTAGGAGGAAAGGGAGAGAAAAAGAGTATTGATGATCGGATCAGTCAGATCAAAAGTCAGTTAAAGAAAACCGAGTCTGAATTCGATAAGGAAAAACTTCAAGAACGGCTTGGAAAACTCTCCGGTGGTGTCGCAGTGATAAAAGTAGGTGCGCCAACCGAATCGGCACAAAAAGAATTGAAACAGCGTGTTGATGATGCAGTACACGCGACACGTGCAGCAATGGAAGAAGGAATTGTTCCGGGAGGAGGAATTGCACTTTTCAACGTATATCAGGGGTACATCAAAGAATATACAGAGGAAAAAGATGAAATAAAAAAATCGGCAATGGGAATATTACTTGCCGCATTAAAGGCGCCACTCAGTGCAATTGTGGAAAATAGCGGAGAAACTCCAAAGGCGGTTATCGAAGAATTACAAGGAAAGAAGAATGATTGGATTGGATTCAATGCAGTCACAAATAAAGTGGTGGACCTAAAAGAAATAGGAATTATCGATCCATTGAAAGTTTCAAAGACAGCGTTTCGAAATGCAATTTCGGTTGCGGCAAATTATCTCACGATTGGTGCAGCGGTAACCGATATTCCGGAAAAGAAAGAAAAGAACATGGGAGGAGGAATGCCGGGAGGAATGGACATGGGATATTAAAGCAGAATTTTTTAAAAACCGGTTACTTGTAAAAGTAGCCGGTTTTTTGGTATCCTTGAAATAGTTTTATTAACAAGAGAAAGGAGTAAATAATGGAAGAGGTTAAAAGTAATTTCGCAGAAATAGAAAAATGGAAAAAGACGCCCATAAAATGCCTCGACAATGGATTTGTTCGTCTGGCAGATGCTATGGGTGGCGATTATTCTGTCGTTCAAGCAGCACGAGTTTCATACGGAAAGGGAACAAAAAAAATCAGCGAAGATAAGGGATTAATTCGTTATTTGATGCGCCATAAACACACTAGTCCATTTGAAATGGTGGAGTTCAAGTTTCATGTGAGGGTTCCAATGGATTGTTGGCGTCAATGGATACGACATCGGACAGCGAATGTAAATGAATACTCAACACGGTATTCTCTCGCTATCGATGAAAAACAAGGAACTTCTCCCGAAAATTGGCGCCTTCAATCGCCGGATAATAAACAGGGAAGTAGTGGCTTTTTGAGTGCCGAGTTGGGAAACAAGTTCTCAGAAAAAGAAAAAGAATTTCATAAAATTGCTAGCAACTTGTATCAAGAGAGAATTGATGCGGGTATAGCAAAAGAACAGGCGAGAAAAGATCTCCCGCTCTCCACATACACGGAAGCATATTGGAAAATCGATTTGCACAATCTTCTGCATTTTCTGAAACTTCGTCTTGATCTGCATGCACAACATGAAATTCGAGTGTATGCAGAGGCAATTGCACAAATCGTAAAAGATTTATGCCCGCTGTCCTATGAAGCATTCGAAGATTATTCCCTGAATGCAGTGACATTCTCCGCTCCGGAAATCCAATGGATAAAAAACAAACTCGAAGCAGTTCCGCTTTTTGTTTCCGAAAAAGAAGAAATGAAAAACACTATTTTCGATGGAAATGGACGCGAAACCGAAGAGTTTGTAAAAAAACTCATAAAACTGAACATACTGACTACTCCTTAAGAAGTTTATAAAAGGGCCACAAATTGGCCCTTTTTATTTCGTTGTTTCTGATATATAATATGGTCATAAAAGGTCAATTATTTTTTATATATTATGAGTATTCTTACAATTGTGTTAATCGTTGTCGCACTTATCGTAGTATGGCTTATTGCTGCATATAACGGATTTGTTCGACTTGTGAATCGCACAAAAGAAGCGTGGTCGGATATTGAGGTACAGTTAAAGCGTCGGTATGATCTTATTCCTAATCTCGTTGAAACAGTAAAGGGGTATGCGACGCATGAAAACACAGCGTTTGAAAATGTCACGAAAGCTCGTGCACAAGCATTAGGAGCACAGTCAGTAAAAGAAAAAGAAACTGCGGATAATATGGTGAGTTCGGCATTGAAAAGTATTTTTGCAGTTGCAGAGGCGTATCCACAACTTCGAGCGGTGGAAAGTTTTACAAAACTACAGGACGAACTTTCAGATACCGAAAATAAAGTTCAAGCGGCACGAAGATTCTACAATGGAAACGTTCGCGACTTGAATACAAAAATCGAGATATTCCCATATAACCTTATTGCGGGAATGTTCAAGTTTGAGAAGAGGGAATTCTTTGAGGTGGAAAATGAAGCAGAAAAACAGCCGGTAAAAGTTCAGTTTTAAGTAAGTATGAAAAAATTCGAACTTGGCGAAGAAAAGAAGGTGGAAAGTTTAAAATTTTGGAAACATATCGAGTCTTTGGGTAAAAGCGCCCTTTTGGCCCTTTTGATATCTTTTGGTGTAACAGAAACATTGGATGCACAAATTCAGAATGCAGGACAGAACAAAAAGGAAAATGAGAAAGAATTAGTAACAAAAGCCTATACAATAAACAAAAGGGTATACGAAAACCTGATAAAAAGAAATCCTATTCCATTTGGAATTGATGGGACTAGTTTTGAAAATACGGATATTAATGAAACAATTTATTTTCAGCGGGGATATACTGCATCATCGTTAGAAAAAAGAGATGGAGAAAAAGATATTATCTATGCAGATAATAATGGTGATGGGTCGGTTGATAGAATTATTCTAAGTGAAGAAAAGTTTGAAACAGAAGCTGAAAAATTTAGTGAGTTTTCCAATTTAGCATTCATAGATGAAAAATTTCTTGATAATGATCTCAGTTTTAGTAAGTTAGGAGGAACGATGAATAAAAAGATAAAAGTGTTTGAATTCAAGGATATTAATAAATCACCTCGCTTTATTGTATATGATTTCAATGTGGGAGAATATGGAGAAACCGATAAGGAGGGGGTTTATGATCTATGGTTTAAATTTCAAGAAAAATATGTAAAATCATTAGAAAATTTTTCCGCAGAGATGGAATGATAAAACAAGGGCCTGTTTTTTTAGAAATTATCATATGAATTTTAAATCAATAACCCAAAGGACATTTTTTATGAAATGGTGCTTTTTTGTTTTAATATCCACCCTTATTTTTAATATTTCTGTACCAAAAATATTTGCTCAAGAACGTTCGTACGAATATTCCTCCATAAATGTGGATATAGAAGTAAAAGAAGATTCAACAATTAGAGTTGAGGAATATCAAAAATTTTCTTTTACTGGGACGTATCATCAGGGATGGCGCGAAATTCCACTGAAGGGCATTTCAGAGATTTCAGATATAAGTATTTTTGATTCAAAAAATCAAAAAGAGCTCGAATACTCACGTGGAAAATTAAATAAAGAAAACCCATCAAGTTGGGGGAAATATACCACATTCAAAGAAAATGGGAAACAAATTATTGAATGGTATTACAACGCGTCAGATGAAGAACATGAATGGATTATTCGATATACTGTTCATGGAAGCCTTCAATTTCTAAAAGATCAGACAAGATTATATTGGAATATTTTTACCGATTATACTGTCCCGATACGAAGTTCGATAGTAACCGTAAAGATTCCAAATGAAATAGATGCGACACAAATTATTTCGACCTCATATAGAAGTGGGGGTGGGTCTGCTATAGAAATCGGTACGAACGACCACATATTTCAATTTCAAGCCTCTAATTTTTATACAGGAGAGGCATTTACCATAGATATCGGATGGACACCCGGCATCCCGTCTTTTGGTTCATTCGTGAATGATTTTATTAATCTAAGATTTGGATATATGTTTTCTTTTTTGATATTTCTTATTGCGATTATTATTGGGTTTATCCATTGGTTGAGGGGTAAAAAAAAGGAAAGAGGTAGGGGAACAATTATTCCCGAATATGAACCACCGGAAAATACACCTCCTATATATGCGGAGGGAATTATGAAGGAGAATATATCTCCAAAAGGATTTGCGGCAACCATTGTTTCACTTGCAGTACGGGGATATATAAAAATTCACGAAGAACGGGAGAGTAAAATGGGTATATTTTTAGGAATCTTAAAAACGAAAAAGGAGAGAATATTCATAATAATGGCAATATTGGGCATTTTATTTGCACTCCTCTTCTTAAAAGATGGCATATTTTCACTGGGGTTCATTATTTTTGAATTTGTTTTCGTTTTCTTTTTTGGTTTTATATTTCAAGCACTACTCGCAACAAAAGGGAAGCTTTATACACTTGAACTTATAAAACCGATTGATAATAATCTTCATGATTTTGAGAAGAAATATATTAAAATAATATTTGGAAATGGAAAAGAATTTTCATTTCAAGAACTAAAAAAGGATCAGGAAAAACAACAAGAGTTTTCGAAAGAAATGATGGAAATAAAAGATGATACGTTAAAAGAACTTGATGTAGATACAAAGGCTTTTTTGAGTGGAGGAATACAAAAGGAAAAATATATGATTCTCTCCCTTATGGGCGCAGTATTTCTTATGATATTTGGGACGACTGTGGGGAAAAATATATTTACATCAAACACCCCCCTCCAATTGTGGACTATTTTTCTTTCTGCTATCAGCGCCTCATTGGCATTGTGGGGATTTCTAAAATTTGAAGCAAAGCTTTCTGAGAAGGGAATAGAAATGAGACAAAAATTGCTTGGATTTAAAATGTTTCTCTCGGTTACTGAAAAGGATCGGGTAAAAAATCTTACCCCCGATATGTTTGAAAAATATCTTCCTTATGCGATGATTTTTGGAGTTGAAAAAAAATGGGCAAAAACATTCGAAGGAATGCATGTGCCACCGCCAGAATGGTATGGAGCCACTCCAGTTATGGGTGCAGTTTCAGGATCAATTAACACAGCATTTTCTCCCGTGTCATTCAGTAATAGCTTCTCGTCTGCATTTACCAGTGCATTTGCAAGCACTGGGGGTGCCGGTGGGGCAGGATCGGGTGGTGCCGGAGGAGGGGGAGGTGGTGGTGGGGGGGGAGCAAGTTAAAAATTTGAAATTTGAAATTTAAAACCTAAAATTAACTCAATGGCTACACTATATACACATAAAGACTCGAACGTGAGAAAGACATATCTGTTATTTACAGTTTTTTTTATCGTTATCATTGGAATCGGATGGGGATTTTCATATATATATAAAAGCCCCGGAATATTGTTATTCGCGGTTCTCTTTTCAAGCGTCATGAGCTATATAAGTTATTGGCACTCAGATCAAATAGTACTCAAGATGTCCAATGCAATTCCTGTTACCAAAGAGCAAGAACCACAATTGTGGAATATGGTGGAAAATCTTTCAATCACTGCTGGTCTTCCAATGCCAAAATTATATGTGGTATATGAAGATGCACCAAATGCATTCGCTACGGGACGCGATCCCGAACATGGAGTTATTGCGGTCACGCGTGGTCTCTTACAACGACTCAATAAAAATGAACTTGAAGGAGTACTTGCACATGAACTTTCCCATATTGGAAATCGCGACACACTTATTTCAACCATTGTGGTAATTCTTGTCGGATTTATCTCACTTATTTCAGACTTTTTTCTCCGCACCTCACTTTTTTCACGTGGAAGGGATAGAGATAGCGAGGGAGGGCAAGGAGGAAACATATTGGTACTTGTAGGAATAGGACTCGCAATCCTTTCGCCGATTGTGGCAATGCTTATGCAACTCGCGATTTCAAGAAAGAGAGAATTTCTCGCCGATGCATCGGGAGCGCTTCTCACCCGTTATCCAGAAGGACTCGCAAGTGCACTTGAAAAGATTTCACGCGACGCCACCCCGCTTCCGGTTGCAAATAACACCACCTCTCACTTATGGTTCGATGATCCGTTTGATAAAGAAGACGACGAAGGAACACAACGAAAAATATCTCTCCTCCATAAATTATTTATGACACATCCCCCGGTATATGAACGCATAGAGGCACTGAGAAACTCTCCAAAATAATTATCCACTTGTAGAAATAACAATGGAGTATAAAATAAATTCGATGCATCCCGCAAAAAGAATGCATCGAATTTTTTTGTAAACATATGAAATATACATTTAAAAAAACAATAGTGGTGGATCTTGGTGGGTCGATTGTGTTTCCAAATGAAATCAATATGGAATTCTTAAGAGAATTCACAAAACTTATCACTCGGTTTTCAAAAAAACACAAATTTTTGATCATTATGGGGGGAGGAAAACTTGCCCGAAATTATCAGCAAACCGCGGAAAAAATCCGCCCGCTTTCCACAAAAGAGAAAGATTGGCTTGGAATTTATGCAACTCGCGCAAATGCCAAGCTCGTGCAGACCGTATTCGGAAAAATTGCTGACACACAAATTATCGATTCGCGAGAGGGTGCAAAGAAACTCAAGAAACTTAGGAAACCGATAACCGTAGGGGCGGGCTGGACTCCTGGATGGTCAACCGACTATGTTTCCGCGGAACTCGCACACATATACGGAGCTAGGGAAATTATTGTCGCCGGGAAACCATCTCATGTATATGAAAAAAATCCCGATATTCACACAAACGCAAAACGATTTGATGAAATGACATGGAAAGAATATTGGGGGATTGTGCCAAACAAAAAATGGAGTTCAGGTGCACAGGCGCCGATTGATCCGGTTGCCGCAAAATTTTGTCGGGCACATAAAATAAATGCGATTGTAATAAACGCAGGAAACCTCAAAAATACCGAACATCTCCTTATGGGAAAAGATTTTGAAGGAACAATCATTCAATAAGTAAAAATCCCCGAAATATGTCGGGGATTTTTTATTAATTACCAGGAACTCTTTTCCGTAGTCTTTTCCTCTTTTTGTATTTCCTTATACGAAAGATGATTATTGTGACAATTACTACAAGAACAAGAGCATATGCAAGGCTTGGATATCGGATATCAAAAAGAAATAACTTCAATTCATTATACCCGAGAATTCCCGCAAGCTTTGAAAGCCAATTGAAAATGATTGGAAGACAAAAATAGACTCCCACGGTGCTGGCTTTTAAAATTTCCTTCTTGTTTGAGAACATAAACACTAGGGACACCACAATCGCGCCAACCGGTGAAATCCAAGCAACCGAAAGAAAATTCATAATGCCGTCGACTCCACCCCCCGCAAGATATGTGTAGGGGAGAGCAAGTATACATCCCAGAAGGAACCATATAAAAATCAAGAGAATCATATTACCTCCGTATTGTTAGTTGCTAACTACAGCTAAATACAAAATTAAACTAGTGTCAATAAAAAGAGGATAATCTTGTCAAGAATTATAGTGGAGTGGTTGTGGAATGTAAAATATGCTATAATAAGCACATGCACAAAATACAAGAAGAATTACTTCGTGTCGCCCAGACGAAAAACCTTGGACAACACACACTCCGAGAAATCGGGTCATTCATCAACGAAAAATCTCCTCAAAAGGTGAAACACCACCTTCTTCAGCTCCAAAAGAAGGGGCTTATAAAGATCGATAAAGTGAGAGGGCTCATAAAGAAGACTAGGCAGGAATGGGAAACAATGTCGGGAAATGGAAAACTCCTTACTATACCGATTTTAGGGGCAGTAAATGCCGGTCCAGCGCAAATATTCGCTGAAACCAATATAGAGGGGTTTTTGAAGATATCGAGTTCACTCCTTATGCCCGCACGCATTCGTGAGAAGAGATTATTTGCCTTGAAAGTGGTGGGGCCAAGCATGAACCGGGCGAAAATAGACGGAAAGCGAATTGAAGATGGGGATTATGTGATTGTGGATGTTGATGATAAAAACGTGAAAAACGGAGATATCATACTTTCAATTATTGACGGAATGGCAAACATCAAAAAATTTCATTTCGACAAAGAAAACAACTATGTGGTTCTCATATCCGAATCCACAAAAGAATTTCCTCCAATTTATATCCATGAAAATGATAATTTCATGATTAACGGAAAAGTGGTGCAAGTGATTAAAAAACCGAGGTTTAAATAAATAGTAAGACAAGTTACAATATAAATATATATATAAACATTATGGATGCTATTTCATTTTTTGAGAGCCTAAAACCGGGAGATTGGGATAAACCAGTCACAAAATTGTGGAAAGTAAAAGATGTGCTTTCTCATCTTGTTGGATGGGAACGGGAAGTTGCGGAAAAACTCCCAATGGCGTGGGAAAATGGTGAAGATCCATGGTTTATGGATACCGATAACTATGATGACTTCAACGCACAAATCTATGAAGAATATAAAGATTTTTCTCCTTCTCAGCTCTTAGCCGAATTAAAAGAATGGCAAGATGTTTTAAATGAGGAGATTGATAAAATTGGTGAAGATGAGGTTCGACAAAGCAATTACTCGGAATGGGTGTTTGATGAAGGGCGCGAATCACATTCCGAACATCATATAAAACAGATAAGATTTGCACTTAGTTTATAAATTTATGAAAAAACAGGTAGTGGTAATCCACGGTGGAGATAGTTTTGACACACACGAAGAATATATTTCTTTTTTGAAAAATTTTGAAATTGATAGCCTAGATTATTTCAGAGGGAAGAGTTGGAAAACCACATTACAGGAAAGATTAGGAGATGATTTTGAAGTCATCCTTCCAAGAATGCCGAATCCATTTGATGCGCGATATGCCGAGTGGAAGATTTGGTTCGATAAACTTGTTCCATTTTTAAATGATGGAGTAATGCTCGTGGGACACTCTCTTGGGGGAATATTTCTCGCAAAATATCTTTCGGAAAATAAATTCCCAAAAACCATAACCGCCACCATTCTCGTTTCAGCACCGTTTGATGGTGAGGGAGATGAAGAATCGCTTGTTGATTTTGTATTACCATCCTCAATAGAATTATTCGAGAAGCAAGGTGGAAAAATCATTATTTATCAGAGTAAGGACGATACCTCAGTACTTCCCATTCAATGTGAGAAATATAAAAAAGCACTCCCAAGTGCCTACGTAATGATGTTTGAAGATAGAGGACACTTCACGCAGGAGGAATTCCCCGAACTAGTAGAAAAAATAAAAGAGATATCTTAAAAAAGCCGGAGAAATCCGGCTTTTTTCTTTTATTTCTTTTATTTCTTTTCACCGCTTCCTGCGTAGGGAAGTGGAAGGAGTTCTTTGAGAGACGTCTTTATGATTTTACTTTTTGAACTATTTGAACAAATAACTGAAATGTCTTCTCCATTTATAGTGAGATATTCTTCCATAAACTGTCTACATACTCCACACGGCATAATTGGATCTTCTATAACTCCATCTTCATCAGTGCCGATAATCGCAAGCGCGATAATATCACGATGACCTTCTGCATTTGCTGCAGCGAATGCTGCTCGTTCAGCACATAAATTTACTGTTGAAGAAACATTTGCAATGTTCGATCCTGTAATAATTTTATTTGACTTTGTACAAACTGCGGCGCCTATACGCGCCTGACTATTATACGGGTTATATGCATCGGTGATAGCTTTCTCCGCTTCGTTTAAAAGTTCTTTTTCTTCGTCTCCCAATTCGTTAAAGGTGAGATTTATCATATAAATAATGATAACACAATTTTATGCGCCCCATAAATAAAAAATAAAACCGCTTATATTCAAGCGGTTTTTGTTACAAAATTTTCTCTCATCCATTTAAGAATAGATCCATAGACCCATCCAAATATGAAGTTATCCACTAAATAGATAACCGAAACAAAAATTATTGTTTCTATATCAATTCGAAAAATAAATGAACTCACGACATAAATTGGAATTTGATGAATTGATAACGCGAGTCCGTCAGCTATAAATTCATAAAACTTATTCTGTGATGTTCTCAAAAAAGTACTTCTAAGATAATCGTCAAGTTTTGCAGGAACAAAAAATGTTGCGTATTTTATCCCATTATAGAGTAGACGAATCCAAATCCATTTTCCCTCTGCAATGCTAAAAAAAACGACTTCATACACATAAGTCGATGCACTTGAGAACAATCCCTGAACAATGAGGGCGGTAAGATTCGCCGCCTGTGTTTGTATTTTCTTCTTTATTCGAGCTATCACTCGACTCTCCTTTTTTAAATTATTTAAGCATTAAAGCTTTTCTAGAAACAAAATAACCTAAATTTGATGAAATGTCAAATAAAATTGAATTTTTTGCTTTTCTGAGCTATATTTATCCGTGTTATACGGAGGGATCGCATAGTGGTCTAGTGCGCAGTCCTGGAAAGACTGTATGCCAGAAATGGCATCGAGGGTTCAAATCCCTCTCCCTCCGCAAATGTAAATTAAGTATATCTTTATGGTACGCTTAATTTATATATTTCGGATGAGGGATTTGAACGGAACTTTTATGCTCGCGGGGCGAGATAAAATAAAAGTCCGTGGCTTCGGAGGAATCCGCTATAGGCGGATAAGGGAGAAGAAATCCCTCTCCCTCCGCAACGAGAAAAAAACCATCTCCTAAGAAAATGGTTTTTTTGACGATAAAATATGGTTTTATTGCTATAATTAATCAATGAAGATACAGAAAGTATATATTGGGGGATGGTTTCAGAGAACTACACTTCACTTGACTGAACTTTGGCATTTTTTCAAAAATGGAAAATCCGAGATTGATTTTTCTCCGAGTGATATTGAAACATATAGAAAACAACTTTCTCTCATTGAGCTTTCGCGTGAAAGCGGTCCACTTGAATATATTCTCGCGAAAACCTCAGTCGGAATAACGTTCCGAATATATGAAGACGGACTTATAATTCTTGAAAAAGATTTTTCATCATTTGAAGAAGATTTTGCCGCAATAAAAACATATTATGACGAAAAACTCTCAAAGAGCATTTCGTTTATTTTCAGCAAAGGAGCACCGAATCCAAAAGAACTTGCTAATATAAAATCGATTCTTCCATATATTATTACCGCACAAGGACTTTCAGACACTGAAATAAAAGATGTGTTTAAACATACGGACGAAGAGGCTTACTCAACCACCTCAAGCAAAAAAACCGAGGTGTTCCGCGGAAAAGAACTTATCGTCATTAATAATCTCGAAAATGAAAATTTGGCGAGAGAAATTATTGAATCAGAGATATTTTTCAGAGAATTTAAATCACAGCTTCACCGATACCTCGCTATACATCGGGCAGTGTGGGAAAAGATACAAAAAATAAAAGAAAATGGAAATATAAAAGGAACAGACATTGATCCGCTGAGAAATCAACTTGCGATATATCAAAAAACCATCAATCTCATCGGAGCAAGAATTCAACAAATGCCCGCATATGTTCGCACGCGCCAAAAGACCGCTGATCTCCAAAAAATAGATGAATATCTCAAACCACTATTTCAATTTAAATTTGAAACACTCCTCGATACCCATGAATATATAAAACATCTATGGACGATGACTCAGAATTATCTCGATTCCGCAGTGCAACAGTTTAACGAACTTCAGGCAAAAAGCACAAAAAACACCATTTCTTCCCTCCAGCTCGTCACTACGATCGGGGTAGTTGCGGGAATTCTCGGATATCTTGGGAAAGATGCTCTTCCACAATTTACCTTCATTGGAATATTCTATTTCTGCCTCCTCTTATTCATGACGTGGGTGATCAATACGGTGATTTCAAAAATATATAAAAACAAAAAATACACGGTAAAAACCGGGGACTTGGAAAAAGACATAAAATAATATGGAAGAAAATAAAATAACAATAGGGGAGTTAGGGTATAGGGAAAGCGAGGAAAAATATAGGGCCCTCTTTGAATCATCAAGCGATGCTATTATGTTACTTACCAGCGATCAATTTCTTGACTGTAACCCAGCCACATTGAAAATGTTTGGTTGTAAATCCCGTGATGAATTTTTAGGAAAACACCCTGGACAAGTTTCACCTCAATTCCAACCAAATGGGCGCGATTCATATGAAAATGCAAATGAACACATTGCAAATGCATTCAAAAACGGAAAAGAATCATTCGAATGGATGCATCGCCGTGTAGACGGAACCGATTTTCCGGCGGAAGTTTTATTAACACCGATAAAATTTGAAAATCAGCCCATATTGCAAGCAACCGTACGCGATATCACAGAACGAAAACAAGCCGAAGAAGCGCTCCGTGAATCGAAAGCCCCTACCGAAACGATTGTAGAACACATTCCCCTTATGATTTTTCTAAAAGAAGCAAAAAACCTAAATTTTGTTCTCTTTAACCGTGCAGGAGAAGATCTTCTCGGATATAGCCGAGATAATTTAATTGGCAAAAATGATACAGATTTTTTTCCCCCACGAGAAGCAGCTTTTTTTATGGCCAAGGATCGAGAAGTAATGAATGGAATGTCTGACGTTTTGGATATTCCGGAAGAATCTATTACAACTCTCAAAAGGGGCCAGCGACTCCTTCATACAAAAAAAATATGCATAAGAGGGAAGGATGGAGTTACCAAATATTTAATGGGAATCTCCGAAGACATTACTGAACGCAAAAAAGCAGAAGAGCATCTCAAGGAACTCAACGATGTTCGTAGTAAATTTATTTCAATTATTTCCCATCAATTGAGAACTCCTCTCACCGCCATAAATTGGAATCTCGAAGCGATCCTCGAAGGAGATTTCGGTAAATTGGATGAGACAACGCATAAGTTTTTGCAAATTACCCACAAAGAAAGCGTAGAGATGGCTCGACGTATTAACGATCTGCTCATCACTATTGATATAGAAGAAGGACGCATGGTGCTCGAAAAAGAGGAGATAAATCTTGAAAGCATCGTCGGAGAGATAGTGGCAGAAATGATGAAAAAATGTGCACTCAAAAATATCACGTGTCGATATATTGCCCCAACGGTAGACATTCCCGCCATTGACGGCGATGGTGAAAAGATCAGAACGGTGATCATTAAACTAATGGAAAATGCAGTTGCCTACACAAAGGACGATGGAAAAATTAGCATAAAACTTGAAATGGAAAACGATATGATCCGCTTTGAAGTGAAAGATAACGGGGTCGGAATTCCTACGCACGAGCAACACCATATATTTACGCGTTTTTTTCGTGCATCAAACGCCTCAATTATGCAAACAGATGCATTTGGTCTTGGATTATTCATTGCAAAAAGTTTTGTTGAACAACATGGGGGAAAAATTGGATGCGAAAGTAAAGAAGGAGAGGGAAGTGTATTCTGGTTTAAAATACCTTATCGATAAAAGAAATCAAAAATCCCTCAATGAGAGGGATTTTTCTTTTTAAACGAGAATTTTGGTTCTGTCCCATTTTGCAGGCGTGCGAGATTTTTTCGATGCGTCCAGAGCACAACAAGAAATACCGTGGAAGAAAAACAAAACACAGAAATATGTAAATCATAGAACAAGCGCAACACGAGTGATCCACACACTACGGAAATAATCGAGGAAATTGATGCAACAGACATATATTCCGTAGAAACGAGAAATATCAGAAAAGCGGGGATTCCAATCAAAAGCACGATCGGTGCCATTCCTATAATTGCCCCAAGTGCAGTTGCAATACCTTTTCCTCCCGTAAATCCAAAAAACGGGGAAAATACATTTCCAAGAACAACTGAAATGGCAAATAAACACTTGAAGAAATCAAATGAAACATATGAATTTGGAATGTATTCCAAAAAACTTGAATACATAAGAGCGGAAAGATATGCGACCACAATAAATGATTTTGAGATATCTATCAGTAATGTGAACACTCCATACTTCCATCCAAGTATTCGACTCATGTTTGTTGCACCCGGATTTCCACTTCCTAATGACCGTATATTTACTCTCTTAAGCCGAGAAATTATTCCTCCTGACGGTACTCCTAAACAAAACGGGAGCAGACAATAAAGACATATAAGTACAATGTCCATGAAGCCTCCTTTGTTAAATAAAACTGGTTTTAATTTTATAAGGAATAATGGTCATTTTCAATAGACGTTTTTCGTGATACACTGAGTCGTAATGACGGCAAAAGAAAGAAAAAATAAGCCACCAGTAGGGGTTTCAATACGGGCAACACAATGGATCGGTACTTCCGCATCCCTCATTGTTCACACCATTGTTTTCATAATTGCGATTGCACTTCCATATCTCGGAATAGTCCCCATGGACGAAGTTCTCCTTATTCTTACCACACTCGTTTCTCTTGAGGCGATTTATCTCGCAATTTTTATTCAAATGTCGGTAAATAGACAAAATGAAAGTCTTGAAGAGGTTGAAAAAGATATTGATGAGATTCAGGAAGATGTGGAAGAAATCAGCACCGATGTTGATGAGGTCTCAAAAGATATTGATGAGATTCAGGAAGATGTCGATGAAATTTCAAAAGATATTGATGAAATTCAGGAAGATGTCGATGAAATTTCAAAAGATATTGATGAAATTCAGGATGATGAGGAAATGGAAGTACATACAAAAACCACGCTCGAAAAAATAGAACAGGGTATCAAACAGCTTTCGATTGAAATAGAAAAACTGAAAGCGGAAGAAAAATAACGTTCTATGGTAAAAGAAACCGATCTTATAAAAAACAAACTCGAGATTGTCGAGTTTTTACGTTCGTACTTGAACTTATCTCCTGCCGGAAGAAATTTTAAAGCAGTATGCCCCTTCCATCACGAAAAAACCCCATCACTCATTGTGTCACCCGAAAAGCAAATTTGGCACTGCTTTGGATGTGGTGAAGGAGGAGATATTATCAAATTTGTCATGAAATATGACAACCTTGAATTTCCCGAAGTACTCCGCTTTCTTGCGGAAAAAGCGGGAATTCCACTTCAACATTTAAATCCGGCGCAACAAAAAGAATACGGAATATTATATGACATCCATGTTGTCGCAACCGAGTTTTTTCAAAAACAACTTGAAAAAAACGAACAGGCACTCGCATACCTAAAGAAAAGAAAATTAAATGACGACACCATAAAAGAATTTCAAATCGGATACGCTATGGGAGGGGAATCACTCACCCTCCATCTTTTGAAGCATGATTTCGATATCAACGACATATCAAAATCCGGATTGATATACAAAAACAACCGTGGATTGTTCCGTGATCGATTTGAAGAACGTATTGTATTCCCAATACACAACACCGTAGAAAAAGTGGTGGCATTTACCGGACGCTATATGGGAGAACGTACCGATGCACCAAAATATTTAAATTCTCCCGAAACCCCAATTTTTAATAAATCCCGAGTGTTATACGGATTTCATAAATCAAAGCATGAGATTACGAGATTGAATTCCGCATTTCTTGTCGAAGGACAAATGGATTTTTTGATGGCCTGGCAATCGGGAGTCAAAAATGGAATTGCGGTATCCGGAACGGGGCTTACGCGACAGCACTTGGAAAAAATTCGCCGTGGAGCGGATACTATTATCGTAAGTTTTGATAATGATGCCGCGGGCCTCACCGCACTTGAGCGAAGTTTTGAAATATTTTCGGAATTTGATTTTCATATGAAGGCAATTCAGTTGGGGAAATATAAAGATCCTGCGGAAGCATGCGAAGAAAATCCGACATTTTTGGCAAAAGCAATAGAACATGCAAAACCCGCATTTTCATATCTCCTCGATCATTATTTTGGAAAGGATGAAGAAAAACAAAATGATATTGCAGAGACAAAAAAAATAACCATGCATCTATTGGAAAAGGTAAGTAAGGTAAAAAGCGGAATTGAACAAAATATCCTCATAAAAGATCTCGCACGAATAACGGGAACACGAGAAGATATACTGAGTGTCGAACTCCAAGAAGTAAAACGGAAACAAGAAGAAAAAAATGAAGGGAAAGAAGAAAAGAAAGAAGTAAAATATCCAATAGGGGAACCCGCCACTCCGTCGCGAGTAAAACTCATCAGTGAACGCCTTCTCGCGCTGGCATTTACTAATGAAGAACTCTGGGGTATAGTGAAGTCAGAAAAAGAGCTTATTGCTCATGAATACAGACCCGTATTGGAAAATCCGGACTCCGAACAAGCGTCGATTTTTAAGATGCGGGGGAGCTATGAATTTTCGGACACATCTCCCAAGGTATTAAAAAAGGAATTTGATGATTTAATTTCATATCTACGGCTCGAAGATATGAAACAAAAACAACTTGAGATACAGAAAAAATTAAAACTCGCCGAACGAAAAAACGACGAAGAACAAATTAAAGCATGCCTGCAGGAGTTTGATTCAATAGTAAAAAAAATACACGAACTCAAATCAAAAATATGATGAAGAAAAAAATAAAAAAGGCGGTGAAAAAAACTAAGGAAAAAGTAAAAAAAACAGTTCATTCATCAAAAAAACCGGTAGTAAGCAAAAAAATTCTTGAAATAGAGGAAGAATACAATAAGTCACTTGAGGAGTTAGTGCGTCGCGGACGAACACGAAGTTTTGTCACCGATGCCGAAGTACTGAATTACTTTCCGGATATTGAAAAACACGTAAACTACCTTGAACACGTCTATAATCGTCTCGAAAAAGAAGGGATAAAAGTAAAATCACCGACCACCTCACTCATCAAATCCGAACACGAAGAAATTACCGTGAGTGAACTCAGAGATGCAACTCGCATCGATCAAAATCTTCCTGACGCAGTACAAATGTATTTGAAAGAAATCGGAAGAACTCCACTTTTAAATTCAAAAGAAGAGAAGGAACTTGCAAAGAAAATCGAAAAAGGAGATGAAATATCGAGAAAAAAATTAATCCAGGCAAACCTTCGTCTCGTGGTATCCATCGCAAAGCGATATGTAAACCGTTCGCCGCATTTGAGTATTCTTGATCTTGTACAAGAAGGAAATATTGGACTTTCCCGTGCGGTTGATAAATTCGACTATCACAAAGGATTTAAATTCTCGACATATGCCACATGGTGGATCCGTCAGGCAATCACTCGTGCACTCGCTGACTACTCACGTACTATCCGTATTCCTGTGCACATGGTTGAAACCATCACGAAATATACACAAATACGACGCAAGTTGATGCAGGAACTTGGACGTGAAGCGCTTCCGGAAGAAATTGCGAACGAAATGGGAATGAATGTCGAAAAGATTCATTACATTCAGAAAATTTCACAGGAAGTTATTTCACTTGAAGCTCCAGTGGGGGACGATGATGAAGATTCAATGCTTGCCGATTTTATCAAAGATGAAACAAGCTTGAGCCCCGATCAGCTCGCAAATCAAGCATTGCTCCGTGATTACATTAAAGAAGTATTGGTTGATTTAACCGAACGCGAAAGAAAAATTCTCGCAATGCGTTTTGGACTTGATGACAACATTTCACACACACTGGAAGAAGTAGGGAAGGTGTTCGGAGTTACTCGTGAACGTATCCGTCAAATTGAAGCAAAAGCGCTCGAGAAAATCAGAAATCATCACAAGATAAAGAAACTGGAAGGATATTAAACAAAAAAACTCCCTTTTTGGGGAGTTTTTAATTTTTAGACCAAAATTTTTCCTAAATCATCGCAAATAATAAGGAATGATTTGGATAGAGAACCACAAGAATTTCCAAAATATGGAGAAGGAACCATCGAAATAATTTTTACTCTTTCCTTTTCTTGGAGCTCATTCAATGCTAATTCAATTCCTTTAGTATTATTTTCCATAATAGATACAATCTCATGGTCTGGGGACAGGGATTCGAGTGATTCTTTTATAGAAATATGAGAATTAATACTAAGTCCATATATCTTTACCATATTTACCTCAAAAAAGTTAATAAGCTGAATCCATATTAACAACCAATTATTTAGTATGTCAAGGTTCAAAGATACAACAAAATCATATAAAATATCGATATAATTCAGTATTTATGAGAACGACGGAAGAAATAAGAAAACTCTATCTGGAATTTTTTAAATCAAAGGGACATACCATAATCCCTTCGGCGTCTTTAATTCCGGAAAATGATCCATCCGTACTTTTTACCACTGCCGGCATGCATCCACTTGTGCCATATCTTTTAGGTGAACCGCATCCGGGAGGAAATAAAATCACTTCGTGCCAAAAATGTATTCGTACGGGAGATATTGATGAAGTGGGAGATGCAACACACCTCACATTTTTTGAAATGCTCGGAAACTGGAGTTTGGGAAATGTGTACTGGAAAAAAGAAGCGATTGAAATGAGTTTCGAATTTTTAACTTCAAAACAATGGCTTGGTTTGAATAAAGAAAAAATTGCGGTTTCGGTATTTCAAGGCGATGAAGACGCACCATTCGATCAGGAAGCTTTTGATATATGGAAGTCCATGGGAATTTCAGAAAAAAGAATTGCAAAACTTCCGAAGAAAAATAATTGGTGGGGACCTGCCGGAGAAACTGGCCCCTGCGGACCCGATACGGAAATGTTTTATTGGACAGGTAATCCAAACGAAGTTCCGGAATCATTTAATGATGATAATGTGCTTTGGGTTGAAATCTGGAATGACGTCTTCATGCAGTACAATAAAACGAGAGATGGAATATACGAACCACTGAAACAAAAAAATGTTGATACGGGAATGGGACTTGAACGCACGGTGGCAGTATTAAACAATTGTGACGTATATCTTATTGATACATTTAAACCAATTATTAAAAGAATCGAAAAATTATCGGGAAAGAAATATGGTTCCGATGAAAACATCACACGATCAATACGGATTATCGCCGACCATGTACGTGCAGCGGTGTTTATCTCGGGTGATGAACGGGGGATTATTCCGTCAAACGTAGGTCAAGGATATGTGCTCCGCAAACTTGTGAGAAGAACAGTGAGATACGGAAAAAAAATCGGGATCGAAAAAAAGTTTATAAAGGAAATCACTGAAGAGGTTATTCAAATATTTAAACACGTGTATCCGGAATTTGAGAAGAATAAAGGAAGAATTACCGAAGAAATGGAAAAGGAAGAAGAAAAGTTCGCGATAGCACTTGAAAAAGGACTTCGTGAATTCGAAAAACTCTCTTCAATAGATGGAAAAATTGCCTTTGATCTTTATCAATCATATGGTTTTCCTATTGAACTTACTGAGGAATTATCAAAAGAAAAGGGATTGGAGATAAATAAAAAAGAATTTGAAAATGAATTTAAAAAACACCAAGAACTTTCCCGTACTGCCTCTGCGGGTGCATTCAAGGGAGGACTCGCGGATCATTCCGAAGAAGTCATAAAGTATCACACCGCGACACACCTACTCCATAAAGCACTTCGCGAAGTACTTGGTGAACACGTGGAGCAAAGGGGGAGTAATTTAACTGCGGAACGCCTTCGATTTGATTTTTCCCATCAGGCAAAAATGACCCCAGAAGAACTCTTGAGAGTTGAAAAAATAGTGAACGAAAAAATACAGGAAGACTTTCCCGTGCGTTTTGAGATGCTCACCGTTGAAGAAGCAAAAAAGAGGGGCGCAATTGGTCTTTTTGAAAACAAATACGCAACACTCGGAGAAAAAGTAAAAGTATATTCCATTGGAGACTATTCAACAGAAATTTGTGGTGGGCCACATGTTGAACATACTGGGCAGATTGGGAAGTTTAAAATTACCAAAGAGGAAGCAGTAGCAGCAGGGATACGAAGAATAAAAGCAGTAGTAACGTGATAAGAAAACTAGTGATATAATAATATCATCACAGTGAAAAAAAATATTTTTGAATTTATGAGAAAAACGCTCGCCATGCTCCGTGGCGAATATTGTGTCGTACTCAGAAAAACAGAAACCGGATTGGAAATTATTGAAGGATTTATAAAAGAAGGCGGAAAAACGCTCAAAATATTCAACAAAATATCGGGATCGAACATACAGGAATTTAAAAAACCACTTCTCAAAGCGGATCGGCTCATTTGCGGACTTGATTCAAAATCAGCAACCACACTAAAAGATTTTGTGGAGGTGAAGAGAAATAAGAAAGAAGAGCACATCACCGAACGCGAACTCGAGCACCTCATCTTTCAAGGACTTTGGAATTTTTTAAACTTGAATCGTCCGTGGATTGCCCAAAAAATGAAAACAAAAGAAAGTGATCTTATTCTCGCACACATAGAAATCGTGAGTATCGAACTTGATGGAAATAAGGTTATTAATCCAACAGAATTTCCTGGAGAAACAGTTTCGTTCTGTTTTCAATGTACATTCATCCCGCGTGAAATAATGCCCCTCATGGAAACCCTCCGCATGTGGTCTCAAAATATGACCACATGCGAAGAAGGCGCAGCACTCTCATATTTTATGCTCGGCGACGAAATTGATGTCACCGCGTTTTGCCGCGAAGAATCGACCGAAATCTTCTTCGCTGGAGAACGGAAAGTCTCTTATATTGACGAGATTCCTCTTGGGATGAAACATCTCTCATCATTTCTTGTGGAAAAATTTGGAGTAGGCCCCGATGTTGCGGAAGAACTGGTGGTATACTACACACAGCACGGAGTGTCGAGACACGTGGAACACTTTTTCAAAGAACAGTTTAACGGATTTGTTTCTGATCTATTTTTGGGAATTGAGACTATACTCGCAAAAAATAAAAAATCAAAAACAGAAAAAGAAAAAAGAAAACCAACCATCCATCTAAATTTCAAAAACGCAATCACTGAACCTCATCGGTTACTCAATAAAAACATAAAAGGAACAATAAATTTACTTGAACAAAAATTGTATCATATGGATTTTTTGATTCTCCCCGAAGAAGAAAAAACCAACATATCAATTATTGGGCTTTTTCTTTATCCGTTCTCACAAAAAAAACTGGAATTTGCAAATCAATTACTTCACCGTCGAGCAAAATGGCTTATTGCCAATATTTCATAACATATCCATATGAAAAAGGAAAAGAAAATATTTGTAGATAAAAAATATACACTCGAAAAAATATTGGACGAAATAAAAGAAACGAATGCCGATCGCATTATTTTAAACATTTCAAAAGACTCGATAGCGGATGAGGGAATAGAAATATTTCAGGATATACAAAAAGTGGGAGAAGAAGAGAAAAAAGAAATTATTATCGAATCCATTAACGACCACATTCTCGAAATTGCCTCACTTGCAAAATTAAAGGCAATAAATCCCGTATTTCGAATTCGTGAGCGCGCGGTATCGGATATACTGCCAAACAGAAAAAAGATCGTACAATTCCCAAAAATCGAACCAACCGTGGTTGATACCCCCGTCATTGAGGAACCTGCACCCAAAAAAAGAGGGAGAAAAAAAGTAGAGAAAGAGATCCCCATACAAATAAAAAAGAGAGAAGAGGAACCGGAAAAGGAAAAAATTGAAGAAGAAGTGCCCGAAGATATAAAAACAACAGAAGCATTTGTTTTTACTCCTCCCGTTAAGAAAAACAAAAGAATTTCACTCGGAAATAAATATATATTTATATGGGGAATTGCCATAGTCATAGTTTTTGTGAGTGTATGGTATGTTGCCCTTAGACTTCCTTCCGCAGAGATCAGCTTATTCTTAAAAAAAGTTGCAACCGACTTTAATGAAACGGTTGAGGTAACAACGGCGGCGACTCGCTATTCAATAGAAAATCAGGGAAAAATAATACTTCCAGGAGAACTTTTGCGAGCAACGCAAAACATGCAAATGACGTTTAAGGCGAACGGAAAAGAAGCAGTGAAAGAACGGGCAAGGGGAATTCTCACTGTGCACAATTCATTTAGTTCAACTCCTCAGATTTTTATCGCAAAAACCCGTTTTGAATCTCCAAATGGAAAAATATTCAGAACAGAAAAACAAATAACAATCCCAGGATCACGTGTCCAAAACGGCAAGGTAATTCCTTCTTCTATTGATATAGAAGTGGTTGCCGATGAACCGGGTGAAGCATACAACATTCCTCCATCTTCTGGATGGAAGGTGCCTGGATTAAAGGGAACCCCAAAATATAATGCATTCTACGGAGAAAATACAAAACCAATTTCCGGAGGGGCGGTGGGAGAACATTTATCAGCCACAGATGAAGATAAAAAAAATGCTGAAATTGCAATCACTGCAGCACTCAAAGACTCGCTCCAAGCTCAAATGGTTGTTCTTCTCTCAGATAAATTTAAGACGCCTGAAGAGGGAATGTTATTTCAAATTACAAAAAAAGAATTTCAATATCCCAGTGGTGATCCTGAGAATTTTGTTCTCTACGCAGAAGGAGAAATGAAACAATTTGCATTCAATGAAGAAACATTAAAAGAGGCAATTTTGAAAAAAATAAGAAAAACAATTTCCGGGGATATTCTTATGAAAGCAGAAAATTTTAATATTTCATATTCGCTTCTTCAACCGATATTTGACGACGAAAAATTAACGCTCTCCGTTTCAGGAAATACCACATTTGTTCCAGACATAAACACCGAAGAATTAAAAAACGAACTAAGGGGAAAAACAAGAAGTGAAATGCAACAAATTATTTATTCTATTCAAGGACTCGAAAACGCACAAACATCACTTGAACCAAAGTGGGCGTTCTGGCTCGGAAATGTTCCAAAAAACGAGAGAAGAATTTTCATTACAACGGAATAATATATAATTTGTGGTTTCACTTCTCATAGAGTAAAATCAAAGAGTATATGATTGAACCCAAAATGGCAAAAAAGGTTATTGTTGCGTGCACCACCGCATTGTTTTTAATTGTGGTTTCATTTTCTTTGGGAATAACTGTGGGAAAAAACGATGGCAGGTTTTCAGCATCTGCCGCGACTCCCGAAAATTCAGTGTTAAATGCAGATCTTTCTGTTTTGTGGGAAACAGTAGGACTTATAAAAGAAAAATACTTTGACGCAAAAAATATAAAAGACCAAGACCTTCTCTATGGAGCGATTGAAGGAGTGGTAAAATCACTTGATGATCCATATTCCGATTTTTTCAATCCAGGAGATGCAAAAAAATTCTATGAGGATTTGAATGGAAGTTTTGGTGGTATTGGTGCAGAAATTGGAATGAAAGAAAAAGAAATAGTCATTATCGCCCCTCTCAAGAACAATCCCGCAGAAGCTGCAGGACTTAAAGCGGGGGATAAAATAATAAAAATAGACGATAAGGTAACTACAAATATGTCTGTTGAGGATTCGGTGAAAATCATCCGTGGCGAACCGGGAACCGAAGTGCGTCTCATGATATTTCGAGAAGGATGGAAGGAAACGAAGGAATTTAAGATTACAAGAAAAGTTGTAGTGGTGCCCACACTTGATTGGGAAATGAAACCCGATGGAATCGCATATTTCAGACTTTATAACTTCAACGCAAACGTTCCCTCACTTTTCTTTGATTCGGCATTAAAGAGTCTTGTTTCGGGAACAACGGGAATTGTGCTTGATCTTCGGAATAACCCCGGAGGATTTCTCGATGTCGCAACAAACCTTTCCGGGTGGTTCCTTCCACGGGGAGAAATAGCGGTAAAAGAAAGGTTCTATTCCTCGGAAGAAAAAAATTTCTATGCGAACGGAAATCAATCATTGGCGAATATTCCGGTAGTGGTATTGGTAAATGAAGGATCGGCATCAGCATCAGAGATTCTTGCTGGAGCCCTAAGAGATCAACGGGGAGCAAAACTCGTGGGGGAAAAAACATATGGAAAGGGAACAGTACAGGAAGTTGATACCCTAAAAGACGGATCGTCAATAAAAATTTCGATTGCCGAATGGCTTACTCCGAATGGACATTCAATAAATAAAAGGGGACTTACTCCGGACGTTGAGGTAAAAATTACTGAAGATGATATAAAAAATAAAAAAGACCCACAACTCGAAAAAGCAATAGAACTATTGAAAGAGGTGATGATAAAAAAATAATTATGAAGGTTATTTTTCTAAAAGACGTAAGGGGAGTTGGGAAAAAATCGGAAGTAAAAGAAGTAAATGACGGATACGCAAGAAACTTTCTCATCCCCCGTGGATTTGCAAAAATGGCGATTGAACGGGAGGTGGAAAAACTCAAACGAGAAACAGAAGAGCAAAAAGTGAAACACGAAAAATTGGTGCAAAAATTTGTCGCACTCGGAGACGAATTGAAAAAACAGCCGATGATTTTTACATTGAAAACGGGAGAAAAAGGAGAAGTATTTGGATCGGTAAGCGCAAAAGACATTGAAGGGAAGTTACAAGAAAAGGGGATAGCGCATTCAAAAATAATTATTGAAAAACCAATAAAAAAAACCGGCCCTCACGAGGTGGAGGCCGATTTTGGAAGTGGTATCAAAATAAAACTTTTAATCGAAGTGAAGTCTGAAAGTTAAGTAAATATTACTTTACAGGAACGACATTTACGAATTTCACTGTTCTTACTTTTCCGTCGTATCGAGTTTTTCTTTTTGTGGTAAATTTTACTACTCCTCCTTTCAATGCATAGAGAGTGTCATCGGCACCCTGTTTTACATGCTCACCAATATGATATTTGGTGCCTCGCTGACGAATAATAATCTCTCCCGGCTTCACCGATTGTCCATCCGCAATTTTAACACCAAGACGCTTCGATTCCGATTCGCGTCCTAATTTAGTAGATCCTTTAGCTTTGGTATGTGCCATATATTAAATAAATCCTAAATTCCAAACCCTAAATTCTAATGACAAATAGACAGGGCCTGTTTTTGTTTTTCGTGTATAATAATAGGAAAATACAGGGAAAATGTCAATTATCTATGTTTGAACGACAAAGGGGGTACATCACACAAAACAAAGATTATATCCTGTTTTTTATCGGTTTTTTCATTCTCCTCATTACCGCATTTGGTATTGGCTTTTTATTGGGAAATCAAAACAATCCGGCACCCATCATTATAGAAAAATGTAGTGAACAATAGGGGACCACTATTTCTTTGACAAAACAATATGGGAGTAGCACACTAAAACAAGTTCCTAAATTCCTAAAACAATATAGAGGAGCAGAGATGAAAATACTCATTTGTGATCTAAAAGAACAAATCAAAGGCGACGCCGAATACCTCGAAAAATTCATGAAAAATAATGTTGAAATAGTGGAGGACTACGACGAAGCAGTACAAAAAATGAAAGAAACAAATTATGACCTTCTAATCCTTGAGCCATGTATTATTCCGCCAATGGTTTTACATGGAGATTATGAAGCACGTCTCAATCGTGGTCTCATTTTCATAAGTAAAATAAAGGACACGGCAAATCCAGATATTCCTGTTATCGCTCTGACTGCGATACACCCAAGTCGTTTCAAAAAAATAAAAGCGATCAATCCCAAAATAGAAATAATTGAAAAACCGGGAGATCTTGAAAATCTTGGCTCCGCTGTCACAAAGTATGCGAAAGTAGAAAATAAAGAATGAAATCAAAAAAGAAAAACGGCATTTATGCCGTTTTTTATAAATACCCAACTTGCTTCAAAATTTCCTCATTTTCCCATTCCCAAAGTTTTTTTGCCCCGAGAAATGCCTGATAATCCGCTTTCCATTCGGGAAATTCTTTGAGTTCTATAATCCCTTCCATTTCACCCCATTCATGTTTGCACTTCCACATCTCCCTGTTTCCGAATTGTGTTTTTACATTTAACCGCCCGCCTTTCTTCCTTAGTAAGGCTCCACACTTCACACATTTCTGCACCTGATCGATACGAAGAATCCATCGTGTCTCAAGAGTAGGAATATCATTTTTCAATGCAGCAACATATGCGGATGTTTGTAAGTTATAATCACGGTAAATTTCCTGTGATGTTTTTATATCCAGTACGCCGGTCTTTCCTCCAATCGTCGCAATCGCATCGAGTGTTCCCGCATATCGCTCATCTCGATTTACCAAACGCAATTCCACAAACTCCGAACTCACTTTTATGTTATTTTCTTCTTCAAAACGCAAAAAAGCGCTCACCGAGGGGTAAATAGACGGATCAACTTCAGGCGACTTTCCCATGAGAAAAGCTTCCACGGTTTCATGCACCAATGTTCCTTCTTTTGCCGAAAGCTCTTTCATGCGTTCAGCTGCATCAAAACTGTCCATTTTTGCATAAAAACGATAGAGTGCCGGCTTCGCTTTTATCTCAACTATTTTGGTCACCCTTGGGTACCAAATACCATCAACGGAATATCCATGAGACTCTTTATATTCATCGATTGTCATATATTAGTTTTTCAATAGCTTTTTCGTTTCTTCATTTATCGTTCCCGCACCCATCATAATCACTACTGCATCGGAATTTATTTCTTTCAATCTTTTGGTGAGTTCTTGTTTTAAGTCTTCTTTGTTCTCAATATAGAAAACATTTTTTGTTCTCTTTTGAATTATTTTTGAAAGATTTTCCGATGTGTATTTTTTTTCATTTTCATCCCGTCCTGCAACTTTATAGATGGGGAGGAGGAAGAGGTGATCGGCCGAATCAAATGCATGAGTAAATTCTTTAAATAGTAATTTCAGTCTTTTTGTTTGATGTGGTTCAAATACACACACAATGTTCTTGTTTTTGAAAAATTTCTTTGCACCGGAAAGTGTCGCTTTGATTTCTGTTGGGTGATGTCCATAATCATCATAGACAACAATTTTGAATTTCGAGTTTTGAATTTTGAATTGTCCTTTGTACTCCATTCGCCGCCATACTCCATGATATTTTTTAAATGCCCCAAGTATATCTTTTTCTTTTGCTCCAACATACTTTGCAACATAATATGCGGCAAGTGCATTTGAAATCATATGAATTCCCGAAATATGCTTCATCGCATTTTGTATTTTTTTTGATTCTCTATCTTTTAATGAATACCAACAAACTTCAATTTGTTTTTTCTTGCATATTAACTCAATTTGTTTTTTTAAGAGAAATAGATTCTTATCATCTTTATTCACCACAAGCATTCCATACGATTGTATTTTCCCAATAAAAGAAAGAAATGTTTTTTTTATGTTTGAAAAATTCTTGTACCAGTCCAAATGTTCTTTATCAATGTTCGTAATTATTGCAATAGTAGGGGAGTAGTTCAAAAAAGAACTATGAAATTCGTCTGCCTCAAGAACAAGTAAATCACCCCTTCCTTTGCGAAAATTTCTGTCGCCAAATTCTTTTAATTTTGTTCCGACAATTATTGTCGGATCATATTTTCCTTCTGTAAGTGCAAGTGAAAGCAATGAAGTAGTAGTGCTTTTTCCATGCGCTCCGGAAACAGTACATGTTTCATAATGGCGGGTGATTACCCCCACGGCTTCGGCATACGAGAGGACCGGAACCCCCAATTTTTTTGCCGAAACCAATTCTGGATTAGTGGGGGAAATTGCATGATTGTAGATAAAAAGCCCCATTTTAGGCCCTAGAATGCCCTTTTTTTGGCCTATTTTGACCCCTATACGGTCTTTTCTTAATCCTTGTATAATTTCACCCTCAGCTATGTCAGAGCCAAAAACTGACCATTTTTCAGACTTGAACCAACGCGCAAGAGCACTCATCCCAATGCCCCCAATACCGATAAAATAAACCCTCTTTGGGGTTATATTTTCAAATGGTTTTATACTTGTATTCTTATCTCTCATTACCTATATTATAAGCAGAAATTCACAACTGAAAAGGAGATGGATATGAAAAACGGGAAAAAACTGACACAGTACAACATAACTTATACGGGAACTTTAAAAAAGATTAAGAATACCAAACCACAAAAGTTCTCAATAAGATGGGGAGAGGGATATGAACATATTATTGATGAAAATGGAGAAATCATCAAAAAAATGAGATTGGGAAACGTCCCGATTCTATTAGAAGATATTTCAATATTAGACCAGAAAATGTTCGAATCATTACCAAATGGAACAACGGTAAAATATTATGAATCCGGAAAACGAATAATGATTGGTAAAAAAGTTATTGAACTGGAAAAATCTGTTCATGTAAAAGTGACTGAATAATCAATAAAAAAGACGAGGTATATATGTCAGCAATTATCAAAGAAACTGTGGAAATAAATTCTGGAAAAAAGACGACATATGTAAACCCAAAAGTGAGTAATGCTCTCGCGTTCGGTAATTTATGTATACGGCGGGTATTTCCGACGGCGAATGCAGACGATTCATATATCGAGAAATGTGTATTTTTTGAAAATGCAGAAAAACACATTGCAGCGGTAACAGAAGAACTAAAACATCCGGAAATTGTGGAGCGACAGATACGCGCCGATGCACAACATCATGCCGAACGATCATTTGTTGATACACAGGGAAAAGTCGGCCTCAAAAGCGCCAAACATGACATTTGTCCCATTGCTTTGTTTCACCTCATGGTACGGAGAAATATGGGAACAACCTGTGGCGTCTCATCATGTCCATATGGAGGATTAAAACGAACCGACGAGAGAGCCGAAAAAAGTGCAAAAAAGTTGGCAAAAGACATTGGAGAGGTGATAAAGTCATCGGGATTGAAAAAGAAATATAATTCACCGCATGACTTTCTTGATGAAACAGTTTTCATTGCAGAAAGTGATAAACCCAGTAGATAACATATGACACAAAGACCGGTAGAGGAGTACTCCTGCACCGGTCTTTTTCTCTATTGTACCTGTCGCACAATATACCTTTTGCGACAGTACTATTGCTCTCAATTATACAGGCAGATATGAGAGGCCTACCTTTAAGAGTTTTACCACCAACTCAAATCCCCAAACTATAAAGTTTCCGATAACTCGCAATATCTCGGAAAAACTGACTCCAAGATTCTCCATAAGCCAAGAATTTATTTTATTCCACCATTCCCCAATTTGTGATTCACTAATCACTCTTTGTCCGATAAGTTTCTCCCCTCCTTGGATATTATCAGGTAATTTTATAACACTATTGTCAAGCTTTATCTTATCTAAAGAATTCATAAAATCCGTAATCGGGCTGGGAAGGCTTATCGAAGGTGAAGATCCCACCGTGTCTACAGGCACAGATGACTGTGCAAACACCGTGAGTGGAGAGAGTATAACAATAAAGAAATAAATGAGAGATTTTTTCATTTCTTTATTATAACAAAAAACCGGCTCTTTGTATGCCGGTTTTTATATATATTATCCGAATAAAAGGTTGAGTGCGGCAGATATAACAAGTCCTGAAACAACCATATCAAAAACGATATTTCTTATACGTTTTCGCTTTTCGTACATGAGTTGTTCACCGCGATCTTCAAAATACAATACCATACTGCCTCCGTAATTGGTTAAAATACTGAATAATAAAATACCAGAAACCTAAAGAAGTTTCAATTCTTCTTTTACCACCACACGATCATCCCATGGGATCTGCCCTTCTTTTACCTCCATACTTTGCTCAGCTCCTTTTCCCGCAATCAGGACCGCATCTCCCGATGTTGCGAGTGAAAGTGCTTTTTTTATTCCCTCCCGGCGATCATTTATCACAAATAGATCTTTTCCCCGAATTTTCCCCGCATCCTCGCTTCCACGTGCAACTTCTTCCATTATTTGAACAGGATCGTCTTGATAGGGATCTTCGTTGGTAATCACCACATAATCAGCCATCTGTGCCGCTATCTGACCCATAATAGGGCGTTTCTTTTTGTCTCTTCCTCCGCCTTGGCCACCAAGAAGAACAATAACATTCCCCTCCTTTTCTTTTTTTAAATTTTTTATCGACAAAAGCGCCGCTTCAATACTTACCGCGTCATGGGCATAATCAACAAACACAGAAAATTTTTGTCCTTCATCAATTTTTTCCATACGTCCCGGAACAAGACGAATATTTTGCAATCCATTTTGTATTGCTTCGTTTGACACCCCATATGCAGAAACTGTTGCAATTGCCGCAAGTGCGTTCCCTACATTAAAATCACCCAAAATACCAAGTGTGTATACCACACCCGAAATCGAAAAAGAAACTTGAGAAGAAGAAATATTTATTTTTTCGGGGACAATATCTGCGCCTCCGTGTATCGCATAAGTAACTTTTATATCTGATTTATGTTTTAGAAACCGTTCCTTTTCCTCAATTTCATTATTTACTACAATTACTTTTGAAATATTTTTTTCTCCTATTTTTTTTCTTGGTTGTAAATGAAGTATTTCAAATATTTTTTCATCCATATCTTTACATCGCTCAAAACTCCAATTATGCACCGCAAGATATTCAGGATATAACGTGGTCATTACTGCGGCATCATATGCGATTCCCTTATGTCTCCATTGTTCGACACCTTCTGATGGTGTTTCAACCACAACGCATCTACACCCCTTATCGTACATTTCCTTCAAAAGCCTCTGTAATGTAAACCTTCCCGGCATAGTCATGTGATAAGGATTCATTCGTTCCTCATCTCCGATGCGAATATTTGCGGTCCCGGTAAGTCCTGTTTTATATCCTGCCGCCGTAAAACACGACCAAATAAGGTTTGCGACAGTGGTTTTTCCGCGCGTACCGAGTACACCGATCACAATCATTTTTTTTGATGGAAAACCATAAAAACAGGCTCCGACATAGGCAAGAATAAGATGATACCAACTAATCAAAAACTTAGGGGTAATTTTTCTTATTAATTTCTTTATCATATTCATATTATTTTTTTTAAAAGGTTATACGAAATATATTTCGGCACATGTAATACATAATCCCACGTTCCCTCATATTGTATCTCACGTCCCCCAAAACTCTTTTTAAATGCGGTAACTCCCGCCCATTCTTTTTTTGTATTACTAATTCCCCAAAAATCAAAGATTTTCATTTTGTATTCTTGTGCAGTCGTTATGGCGTTCCATAATAAAAATGTTGGTGCATTATAGCGCCCATATCCATATTCTGATGCGGCATAAAGATACGTCGCCCGTTCACCGAAAAATACAACGACAGCAATCGCAATAATCTTTTGTTCCACAATCGCACAAAACACTTCCGATCGACACTCCCCTTCCAATGAAAAAATTTCTTCGTAATATTTTTTTGGATATGCTTGTAGTTGATGCCGTATATTTGTTTCCTTAAATAAATCCCAAAATACATCAAAATATTTTTTCTTCTCGTCAAAAGTTTTTGCGCATAGTACTGTCACTCCTCTTTTTTCTGCAGCACGAACCGAATATCGGGTATCATGTTCCATTTTTTTTAGTAAATCGTCCTTCGAAAGCGTGAGATCAAGGAGAAGTGTTTCTTCGGGTTGTACCGAGTTGACCTTTCTAAATCCAAACGTGAAAAGCATTTCAGTTAGTACATCAGATTTTCTTTCAAATGGATCAACACGAATAAAAAAAGAATTGTGAGAACGCGCCATTTTTTTTATTTCATCCAAAAAACTTTTTATATTTCTTTCATTCCATTCTCCGATAAATCCATGGGGAATATAGAGATATGATTGACCCAGAGGCAATGAATATTTGATTACAAGAGAAGAAATTGAATCTGTGTGCAACCGAAAAACATCTCTTCCAAGATGCTTTTGTAATCTCTCCCACTCCTGTGATTGAAGAAATGAAATATCCTTATGTAACATGTTTTTATTTTTTTAAAAATTCACTGTCCATTACGATTTAGATAGATAAAGCGTTGGATTGATATCTCCCCCAACTGGCATCGGTCCACACACACGGGATGCCTGCGTTCCTTCTGGAAATCCCGCACGTGCAGGAGTAAGTGTTTGAGAGGAAAAGACTGTAAAGTGTAAGTGTGGGCCAGTAGCCCATCCGGTCTTTCCCATATATCCAATAACTTGGCCCCTCTCTACTTTATCGCCTACAGAAACAATTTGGTGAGAAAGATGTCCATATAGTGTGGTAAGTCCGTTTTCATGTTTGATGACAATGAACTTTCCATATGCCGCTTTTCTACAAAATTTATCCTGATCACCCACATTTATTACTGTCCCTTTTTCGGCTGCAACAATTTCTGCACCTAAAAATCTCCCCATATCCAACCCATTATGATATTTGCTTTTATAATTTTTAGCTGCAAATGCGGTGGCCCCGTATCCTTGGGTTAATCTTCCTTCCGGCACCGGCCACAACAGAACTCCGGGACGCGGAAGAGGAAGAAGGTTGGGATCAATATTTTTTCTCATTTCAGTTTCTATTTTTTCAATTTCTAGTGAAATCTCATCTTGAAGTTTTGTTAATTCTTCAATTTGCTTTTCATAAATGAGTTCCTGATTTTTTGTCTGTGATAACACCACCTGCTTTTCCTTTTTTTGATCAGCCAAAATCACCTGCCTATTTTGAAAATTCACCTTTTCAGCCGCCTTCTCTTGTTTTTTATTTTCCCCCTCCCTTATTTTTTTTGTTAAATCCATCTGAAGATTTTTCAATGCCTCGAGATTTTCATAGAGGTTACTATTGAGCGTTGAAATAGTACGTGCTTCAGCAACGCTTTCGGCAAGACTCTTGTTTCTTAAAAAAATAGTTAAAAAGTTTTCATTGTCCTTTTGTTGTAATTCAGAAAAGAGCTTCCCTATCGTTTCTTTTTTTTGGGCGATGTTTTTTTCTGTGTTTCCTATATCTCCAGTGAGGGAATCAATCTCGAGTTCAATTTTTTCTATAGCAAGGTTGTTTGATTTTACCAAAAGGTCGAGTTGGCTAATGGTATTATCCATAGTCTTTATCTCCTTGGAAAGTTTCGTATTTGATTTGGCTACGGTCTCTAAATTTTTCTCTAGTGCCGCTCTCTGTTCCTGAAGTTCTTTTAATCGTTCGCTTTTTTCCGCAATAAGATCCCGAAGACTTCCCCCGCTCGTTTGGGATTGAGCATAGGAAAAAAATGGCGCACAGAGCACAAATACAAGAAAAATACTAAAAACGAAAATAATTTTTTTCATAGTAATAATACTACGAACTTAGTTTTGCTATCGCGACAGAAATTCTTTCTAATGATTCTTTCTTTCCTAATATCTCAAGAAGTTCAAATGGTCCGGGAGAGGCGGACTTTCCTGAAAGGGCGGCTCGAAGTGGCCACAATACATCTCCCCTCCCCCGCAGTTCAGCGATTGGATATATGAGATTTTCCAATGATGTGTGAGAAAAATCTTCATGAGGAATTAACGCATTTTGTATAAGCTTCAGATTTTCAAGCATTTCTTTTTCATTCGATTTTTTCCATACAAGAAGTGTTTTTTCATAATCCTGAAGTTCGAAGAAAAAGCCGGCAAGAGAAACAAATTCCCCAAGACGTTTTATGCGTTCTCTTTCCACCTTAATCACCTTTCGAATGCGCTCTTTATCTTTTTTCCATTGTTCTGGAATAAATATATCGAGTGCGTCCACTAATTCATCATTACTCTTTGATCGGATGTAATGCGCGTTCAACCAATCTAATTTTTCCGGATTAAAAATACCTCCCGCTTTCTGTACCCTCTCGAAACTGAATTCTTCAATCATCTCTTGAATACTTAAAATTTCTCTATCTTTTTTTGGATGCCATCCGAGAAGTACAAGAAAATTTATCATTGCCTCAGGGAGATACCCTTCGATTTTATAATCATAAATCGACTTTGCGAGATCTCTTTTAGAAAGTTTTTTCTTATTTGATCCAAGAATCAATGGAAGATGGGCGTAGACAAGCGGAGAAAATCCAAGTGCTTCTTGAAGAGCAATTTGACGTGGAGTGTTTGAAATATGCTCTTCTCCTCGCACTACGTGGGTAATATTCATTTCAAAATCGTCAACCACATTTGCAAAATTGTAGAGTGGCTCATCTAATCCTTTTGCAATAATAATATCTCCAATGAGTCTCGTATCGAATGTTACTTTCCCTCGAACAAGATCGTGAAACGAGATTTCTTTTTCAGGCACCCTAAAACGTATCACTCCACTTTCCTTTTCGAGGCGCTTTTTTACTTCTTCATCGGAAAGTGACAAACATTTTTTACTGTATTTTGGTGCCATTCCCTGGCTCAATTGTGCCTGATATTCATCTTCGAGTTCTTTCTCAGTGCAGAAACAGTAGTATGCATATTTTTTCTCCAATAACTGCTCAAGATAAAATCTGTATCGTTCAAGTCTATCGCTCTGTCGATACAACTCGTCCCATGAAAGACCCAACCATTCCAAACTCTTTTTTATATCTTCTTCATATCGCGCCTCAGAACGCTGTGTATCGGTATCCTCAATACGAAGCACAAATAATCCTCCTTCGTGTCGGGCAAACAACCAATTAAACAACGCGGTACGCACCCCTCCGATATTTAGAGGCCCGGTCGGCGATGGAGCAAATCTCAATTTTACTTTTTTTCCTTCTTTTGGTGGCATATATTTATTTCTTTAATCCAAACATAATAATCTCTTCCGCAATTTCTTTTGCTGCGTTTGGTTTTGAAAAATTCTTTGCGGCAACTTCCATTGTCCTCAACATATCTTCATGAGAAAGAAGTTCTTTTATTTTCGAAAGAACAATGTGGGGAGTAAAGTTTTCCTTCTCCAACACAATTGCGGCTCCTGACTTTGCGTAACTATACGCATTTGCACGCTGATGATCATTTGCGGCACTTTCTAATGGCACAAGAATCGATGCCTTTCCAAAAAACGCAATTTCAAAAATAGTTGATCCGGAACGGGAAAGAATAATATCCGCTGCGGAAAACGCATTTTTATACTGCAACACATCCAAAAGTTCAAATGAACAATAACTTGCATTGAGTTGCTCGCCCATCTCACGTTGTAATGATCTCACTATATCATCTGCTTCTCTTTTATTTCCGGGACCCACTTGATGAATAAGTTGTATACCATCCTCAATAAGTGTTTTCAAATTGTTAAAAATAAATGAATTTATCTGTGCCGCTCCCTGAGATCCTCCCAAAACAAGAATAGTCGGTTTTGAAGAGTTCAACTTAAAATATTCTCTTGCTTGTTCTTTCCTGAATGCTCCTTCCATAATCTCTTTACGTATTGGATTTCCAACTACTGCAGTCTTTGATTTTGAAAAATATTTTACGGCTTCAGGAAAAGATACTGCGATACGTGTAGCAAAATGACCACAAAGACGGTTGGTAAGTCCCGGAACAGCATCCGAATCTTGAATAATAACGGGAATAAAATAAAATCGTGCGGCAAGTACTACGGGAAATGCACCTGGACCTCCTTTTGAAAACACCACATCGGGCATAATTTTATATACCCAAAAGAGTGACTGGAAAAAACTCCAAAACAATTTTGGGATATCGATAAAGTTGGCAACAGAAAAATATCTCCTTAGTTTACTCGACGCAATTGAATACACCGCAATATTTTTTTCTCCCAAAATTGCATCAAATTGTCCCGGTGGCCCTACATACGAGAGTTGGATATTTACATCGGGTATATTTTCAAATTCCTCAGTAACCGCAAGGAGCGGATATATGTGTCCTCCACTTCCTCCGCCGGTAAGTAAAACTCTAATCATAAAAGTGTAAAAAATAAGGAAAACTCAGCGTAAATCCTTAACGCCTATACCTTGATATGTTACCAATAATGCCACTCATCGTCAAAAAAACAGCAAGAGCGGTACCTCCATAACTTACAAACGGCAATGGAACGCCGGTAAGGGGAAGGAGACCCGAAATTGCGCCAATATTTATAAATGCCTGGATCCCAATAAGAGAAACAAATCCAGTGGTAAGTATCTTACTAAAACTATCCGGCGAACGACGAGCAATCATAAATCCCCTTCCAAGAAATACCAAAAATCCAAGTAACACTGCCATCGAACCAATAAATCCGAACTCTTCTGCAATAACCGCAAAAATAGAATCACCAATAGGTTCCGGTAAATATTTTAATTTTGTCGTCGATTTTCCAAACCCAACCCCATCAAGTTGACCCGATCCAATTGCCTGTTGTGCTTGATTAATATGGTAGGTCGCACCAAGCGGATCAGAACCCCCATCAAAAAATGTTTTCACTCGTTCCATACGATATGGAGTAACGAGAATGAGGCCCACAAACATTACTACTGCGAGAAGGAGCGTGACCGCAATAAAACGAGCACGAGCTCCGGCAGTGATGTAGGAAATAAGAGAAGTAAGAAAAATAATCACCGCTATAGTAGTAGAGGGTTGCATCACCAATAACCCCAACACCACTCCAAGAAAAAGGAGAAAAGGAAGAAGTCCCTTGGTTACTGTTTTACTTCGGGCTTGATTTCTACTTACCCATGAGGCAAGAAATAAAATAAATGTGAATTTCATCAATTCCCCCGGTTGAAACGAAAAAAAACCAAAAGAAAGCCATCGTTCAGATCCTTTTATTTCCAACCCAAATGGGGTAAAGACGAGAATGAGACAAATAACACTGAGGATGAGAAATGGAAGCGCAAATTTTTCCCAATATTTTAATGGAATAAAAAATGCAAGAAAAAAACCCACGATGCCAGGAATAAGTCCAAACATAATCTGATGTTTCAGATAATAATAGCTATCACCAAATTTCGCCTTGGAAAGATCCGATGACGCGCTGGTAAGCATAACAAGTCCAAATATTGTAAGGAGGAGCACGATAACAATAAAAACGAGATCAGTGGTATGAGTTTTGTATGTTGAACCTCTCATTTTTGTTTAATATGCTTTCAAAAGTGTTTTTCCTCCCCGCACATCTTCAATAACCCCTTCCTTCATCACGTGTACTCCATTTACAAACACCTCAAACGCCATTGAGTCTTTAAAAATAACAATGTCGGCATAATATCCTTCTTTTATCTGTCCCCGCTCGCGAATTCCATATTTTACTGCTGGAATTGAGGTATGTTTTGATATCAATCGCTCCAATGCAATATTTTCTTCTTTTGTAACAGCACTCATTGATGTAAAAATTGGCTGCCGTGGTTTTGAACTAAACTCGGATTTCGAAAAACTTGCACTCGCCGATGAAATAATGGAAACAGGAGAACTAATAAAGTCCCTCAGGGTTTTTTTATCTACATCTTCTATCGCACACAGTATTGTCATGTGGGAAATTTGCATGAGGTATAACAGTGTGTTTCCGACTGACATTCCAAAACTTTTTGATATTTCTTTTAAAGACCTCCCGACAAGAGACGATAAATATTTCGGAGCAACCGCAATCACCACACTCTTCAGATCCAAATCAGAAAAATGATTCATAATTCTTTTTTTAAAACGTGGATTATGGAGGTGGATGAACGTTTCTTCAATGTGTTCATCATGAATCCAATGGGGAAGGAAACGATGAATAGGAATAATCCGCTCAAATGAAATGGGAATATCAAAATTTATATTTGCCATCGCCGATTCTTGTTCGATAAGTGTTTTTGCTCCCTGATAATCATCGCTGTATTCTTTCGTCGGTATAAAATGGCTTATCTCTATTTTTATCCCGGTTTCTTTAGCAACCCTCAACACATCGTGGACAGCGGATCCAAGATGATCTCCAAAATTTCTTATATGAGTCGCGTATACCCCTCCTTTCTCTCCAACTATTTTAATGAGATTCGATATCTCTTTATATGGAATATGTTCTTCATGAGCCTCTTCAAAACCAGTCGAAAGACCAAATACACCCTCTTTCAGTGCATCCTTCAAAATATTCTCCGTCATCTCATATTCGGAATCCGTGAGATCTCTCAATGCCCCTCCTGTTATAAAATTCCGAATTGTAGTGTATCCGATCAATGTTCCAAAATTGACTCCAAATTTTTTATTCTTTAATACACGGAATAATTCACGCATATCGTGCCAATGTATATTTGCGGATGACACTTGTGTATGTCCCCAGTCGGTTGAAACACCTTTTCTTGCAAGAGAGAATGGCGCAAGTGATTCACCACAATTTCCTCCGATGATGGTAGTAATTCCCTCTTTTAAAAAATCCCGTTGGAGAGGATCCGAAAAAATACTGAAATAATGATCCGAATGTGTGTTTATATCAATAAATCCGGGACATACGATAAAACCCGTTGCATCAATAACTTCATCCGCTTTTATTTTCGACAGTGATCCAATCCGTACAATACGGTCATTTTGTAGTAATACATCCAACTTTTGTGGCGCATCCAATGTGCCGACATATAAAAGCCCGTTCTTTATAAGGGTCGTCATGTGTATTTATTATACCTCAAGTATGGCAGATATTAATCCACAAAAGAAAAACTGCAGGGATATTCCTGCAGTTTTTTATTAATCGATTTTAAAAAGAAAAGATGGTTTATTATTTAATCGGGTAAGGTTCTGATAATCGAGAACCTTGGGATTTCCCATGAGCCAAGAGATGGACACTTCATAATCTTCTGATCGTGCATTCTTATTCAAGGATTTCATTATTTTTTCCGCATTTTCATAAAATGGGGAACGTATTCCGGAAGTCAATTCTAATGGACCATCATTATTTCCACTCAGCGTCCACTGCTGAATATCTTTATATGACGAGATTCTTGCCATACCGGAAAAATTCCAAAGTATTTTTGTGTATCTACGTTCTCTTAAAAATACAAAATTCAAAATACCCCAACTCTTTGCCTTTCTTTTTCCATTTTTCTTTTCAACGTTTATACGAAAACTTGTAAAGATGAGCTTCTTTCCCCGAATTATTGAAAAGAGTGCCTCAATCGAAGAAAAGATCATTTCTCCAAAATCACTTTTTATTTCCATTGCTACCTCCAATATAGTTTTCAAAAGCTATTTACACGATAACGCCCTTTCTCAAACTATGTCAACTTTTTTAAAGATTCATTTTTGAACTCATTAAATCTATTTTCTTTTATGGACGTTCGTATTTTTTCCATAAGTGTATTAAAGAAAAATATATTATGAATACTCACTAAAGTTCCCGCTTCATTATCCTTTGATTTAAACATCTCTCTCAATTGTTTTTTTGGAATACCGGAAGCGCAGGCTTCACATCCACATCCGTGTTCTATCACTTGTGCATCGTCCTTGTATCTCCCCTTCTTTAAATCAATTCTCCCCTGTGTGGTCCATGCGGAACCGTGACGAGCTTCACGCGTCGGAATCACACAATCAAATGTATCAATTCCTTTTTCCACTCCTAAAAATAAATCTTCGATTTTCCCGATCCCAAGAAGATGTCTCGGTTTTTCTTCGGGAAGATAATGAATCACCCACTCGAGTACTTCCCCCATTTTTTTCTCTCCAAACGATCCCCCAATTCCAAACCCATCAAAAGGAAGCGCACCGATATATTTCGCACTTTCTTTTCTTAAGTCCTCAAAAATTCCTCCTTGCACAATACCATATAATTTCTGTGCACTTTTAGATTTCGACTCCAAACATATGTGCGCCCACCTATGTGTTCTTCCAAGTGCCTCCTTTTGGTATACATAATCATGTTCGGGGGAAGTACATTCATCAAATGCAAATATAATGTCCGCCCCAAGTTTCTTTTGTATCTCCATTGAAAGTTTTGGCCCCAAAAAATGCTCTCCATTTTCGTCGGTAAAAAACACCCCCTCTTCAGTGATGCGCGTAAGATTTTCACTCGCCTTTTTCTTTTCTCCGCCCAACACCTTTCCCACTCCATGTTCACGACCGAATCCGAGGCTAAATACTTGAAATCCACCACTGTCCGTCATAATCACCGTGTTTGGAAGTTTCATGCGCGCATGCACTCCTTCAAATGAATCTAATTTTTCTCCAAGGGTAAGCCATAAATGATATGTGTTCGCGATGATGAGTTGTGTTTTTGCCTGCAATAATTGATCTGGAGAAACCGAACGCACTTCTGCATGCGTCCCCACAATCGCATATGATGGCGTTTCGACATCACCACTTGAGGTATGAATAATGCCCGCGCGAGCGCGGGAATCTTTATCGTTCTGTAAAATTTCAAACATTATAAATTATTTTTTGAAAAGCTGCGGATAAATATTAAAAAGAGTAAACAACAAACTGATAATCACTGGACCAAGAATAAATCCCATTGGGCCAAAGAATTGGATTCCTCCGATGACACCAAGAAAGATGATAAATGGATGAATATTTACTGTTTTTTCTATAAGTATGGGACGCAACACATTGTCGGCCATGCTCACCACAAAAATCCCCCATAATAAGAGCCCAAGTGCAAATAGCGGATTCACAAAAAAGAAAAGATATGCGACTGCGGGGATAATGACAATCATTGCTCCCACCGCAGGAATAAGCGCAATCAAAATGAGTACCAACCCCCACAACGCCGGATTGGGAATGCCAAAAATCCAAAACCCTATTCCCGCTAAGATTCCTTGTAATATGGAAATCACCAACGTCCCCCTCACCACAGAACCCGCGGTAATCGCAAGGGTATCTAAAATTTGTCTATCAAATTTATCTTCAAGTGGACTATATGCGAGAATTGCTTCCCTAAATTTTGTTCCATCTTTCAAAAAGAAAAAGAGAGAAAGAAACATAATGATGAGCCCAACAACAAACTGTGTAATCCCGGAAAAAATAGATCCAAAATTATTAAATACCCAATCAATTCCTTGTTTTGCATATTCATTTGCATTTGAAGAAAACGATGGAATGTAGTTTACAATTTTTCCCTGAATATATGTCACTACTCCCTCACCTTCAAATATATTTCTTCCCGGCTCCGAAACATATTGATACATACTTTTACTCTCTTGAAATACTTTCGCACCGAAGAAAAAGAGCGGAACAAAAATAAGAAGAAACACAATAATGAGAGTAACCAACGCTCCAATTCCTTCCTTTCCACCAATAAATGTAGAGATTTTTTTATGCATCGGACCGAACACAACAGCAAAAACTGCAGCCAAGATAATCGAATAGAGGTATGGGCGAAAAATAAAAAACGCAAGCACAATAGCTATTCCAAGTAGTATAAACAATGTGGTAATTTGAAGTTTTTTATCTGCCATACTATGAGTATATAGTATTTTATATTTGGTATTAAGCCTTTTTCTCGTACATACCAGCGGCGTCACGATACGGACAGTATTCACACTTATCCCCAGCATGAGGAATTGTTTCGCCGTCAAGACATTTTTTTATTTCGAGAAGCGTGCCCTCTATCCATTTATCATCTCCCGTATATGAAATAATTTGTACCTTAAATTCAAGTTTTGCATCAAATGCTTCCTTATCTTTATCTCCATTTGCATACACAAAATATCCGGTATCGGAAACTTTAAAATCACTCTTTCGCAACAACCATTGATATATTTCCATTTGTCGCTTGTATCCCCCACGATATTCTGCATCAAGGGTGATCTCACTCGTCGTTGATGTTGCTTTGTAATCAACCACAATCAATTCTTTTTTTGGATTTACCCAAATATCGTCAACCGCACCGGTAATTACAAAATTTGTCGGGCGGTGAAAATATTGAATTCCCTTGAAATTTTCCCGCCATTCATCCATCATCTCATGCTGAAATGGCACCGCATCAATTCCATATACCTCCATAAGTGGATGTTTTGATCCGCGTGCACGATGGATATCGAATTCTTTTTTAAGGAGTGTATCTACCGCGGAATTCAATGTAAAAGGAAATCCCGGGGGACGTCCCACCCCAAGTCTCCGATCGAGATAAAAACACCGCGGACATTCCGTAAATAATTCTATCTTCGATCGACTCAACTTAAACGGATCTGATCCATTCGGATTATATAGGTTTCGAGAACGTTGTCCTTGTATCATTTTATTTTGTGGGAACAATTGGAGGATACAGATCTTTATCAATAGATCTCGAGAAACATTCTTCTCCGATTTTATGTTCCCAATTTCCACCCCATCCTCCATATAGGGCACGAGGAGCAGTTGCATCATTTATTGCACTATCGGTTTCAAATGTAGCGCACAATACAAATGCCTCAGGCCCATTCACCATGTATGCATATGCTTTTTTTGTACTCGGATCGGTCGGGGCGCTGAATCCCTTTATCGAGTCGTTCAATGCGCTGAGACTTTCGGGAAGGGTATGTTTTCTTTGCCAATAATTTACAATTTCCGATTGCAACATCTGTAAATCGGATATTCGCTGCTCATCAAAACGTCGCGCACGCTCTGTTTTTGGAGAACCCGCAATGAAAAAGCCCACAATAATCGCTATTCCCGCAATCGCCGAAACAATATATATGAATGTTTTTACCTTCTTTGTGAATTCCTTATTTTTTAACTCCCAAAGATAATATCCAAATATTGATCCTGCCACAAAGAAAATGGTGAGCACCTTAAGAAGAAAACGGATGGTCAACTCCCCGCGCATAAAATTTAAAAGGAGCGCAACAAGATCGCCAAGAATAATAAGTGCGGTCACAAAAAGAGTAAAATATAAAAGCCATTTTCTGATACGTAATTCCTTCTTTTCCGGAGACGCGAGATATTCCTTATTTAAAAACATACTCGTGGCGATATGTGTCGGAAAGAATACCACAAGCATCGCAATCGCCCATCGCATTGCCTCAAACGATGCGGAAGAAGAATAATATCCGGCAAGTATATCGGGAAACCAATAATTAATACACTGAAACACAAGTGTCGAAAAACTGATCGCACTTGCGTAGAGCGTCACAATCGACAATAAATGGAGGAAAAAATCCTTTGGTGATGTTTCCGGTTTTTTTGTTATTTGTGTTGTTTGTTCCATATTTTTATTGATATTTATCAACCCCATATTTTTCGACTAGAGTATTCACAAAGTCCCAGTTGAGTGTTGTAAAGAATGATTCAATATACGCTTTCTTGTTTGTTCCATGATCCATAAAGAATGCGTGCTCATACATATCCATTGCAAGAAGTGGTGTTGCATTCCACACCGCACCAACATTTTGCGAATCCATTCCGTAGTTATGTAACCCATGATCTTTCCAGTCATATGTGAGTATCGCCCATCCACGTGCGGACATTCCCGTCGCAATAAAATCTTCTTTCCATGCATCATACGACCCGAAATCTTTTTGAATCATTTCGAGTATTTTTCCTTTCGCTACCCCATCCCCGCCAAGAAGTGGAAAATATGCCTCGTGAAGTTTCATTCCATTCACCGCAAATGTCTCCTCGCGCTTTAATTCGCCGATATAACTATAGACCGCATTCGCTTCCGATTTATCGGCCTCTTGAATCTTCTTTTGAATTTCATTCACCTTCTTTACATATCCCTCATAGAGCTTCTGATGCTCTTGAACCGACTTTAAACTGATTCCGGAAAGATCCTTATCTAATTTCAAAGGATCGGCAATAAAATCTTTTAACATAAAAATAATAAATAACTAACGACATATTTATCATACATCAATTTACCATACATGGAAAAACCCCATAATTTTATGGGGTTTTTCTTTACTATTAGTTGCGAGTTACTGATTGCTCTTATTCCGTCGTCTTTCCGTCAAAGTGATCTCCCTCATCAGCTACTGCATCGGCTTTTGTCACATGAATCGTTCCGTCCTTATGTTCCGGTGGTGAATATAATGTGTAAAGCTTCATCGGTCCGACTCCTTTGTTTATCACATTATGTTTCGTTCCTGCAGGAACAATAATCGCAAATTCGCTTTCAATGGCTGTTTCAACCCCATCCAAAATTGCCACACCACTTCCCTCCTCGACTCGAAGAAATTGATCAAGCGTATGTGTTTCTTCGCCAATTTCTTCTCCTGGATTTAAATGCATCACGACTAATTGCGTATTTTTCGCGGTATACAACACCTTTCGGAAATTTGTATTTTCCTTTGTCTCCTTCTCTATATTGTTTATGTATCCTTTCATATCTATATTATACACCATCCAACATCACCCCACATACTATTCTCCTATTCGCGCGAATAGGAGAATAGTATAACCTTCATTATCATGTTGACAAAATAACAAAAAATATTATATTCCAAAATAGCACATAACAATTTGGAGTATAAAAATGGCAAGCTGTGAAGCATGTATAATCGAAATCAAAAGCGAAAATGAGGAAATCGACAAAACAGTCAGATGGTACCCACGACGACACCTCGTTCTTATTTCTGAACAAATAATGATTGAAAAATATCGAGGACGGATATATACCCGACCATTTCTCTTAAAAGAGATTGGCGAATTTAAAGAAATGAAAAGAGTAAAAGTCACCGAAAAATTCGCTTATGCAATGATAGATGCATTTACAAAAAATGAATTAATTCAAATGCATGCGGACGAATTCGATAAAGTAGTAGGAATTGAATAATAAAATACCCCATACATATGGGGTATTTTTATTTTATTAAAATTCAATCAATAGAATTTCCGCGTTCGTTCCAACGCGCAACGGAGGCCCCCACGTTCCCACTCCATCGGAAGTATATATCATCATGTTTCCAAAGGGTTTCAATCCATAATCATATCCTTTATAAACAAGTTTTGTAATAAAACTGAGTGGCCACATTTGAGCACGATGGGTGTGTCCAGAAAGCTGTATGTTTATTCCCGCTTTTTCCGCAATATCCAAGTCAAACGGCACGTGTTTTAATAGTATATTTGGCTTACTTTTATCAACTAAACTTCTTAATATCTCTTCAAATTTTTTGCGATCCGATGAATCTTTATAATCAACACCAATAATAGAAACTCCCTGAATTTCTTTTTTCTCATTATTTAAAGTTGTTATTCCCACATTCCGCACTTCAGTTAAATATTTTTCGTTATTAGAGAACTCTTCGTGATTTCCTGTAATAAAATAAGTACCCCACGGTGCATTTAATTTTGAAAATGGCTCTGTTACATTTTTTATATCCACTTCTTCCCCATCATATAAATCACCCCCAATAAATATAATATCGGGACGTAACTCATTCACTTTCTCCACAATTTTTTCGGAAAACGCCCTTCCATGAATCTGCCCAAGATGAACGTCGCTGATCCACACCACTTTTTTTCCCTGCCACGCAAACGGCATATTCGGCACATGAATTTTTGATGAATTCACCACAAGTATCTCGGCGTGCACCAATCCATATACCCCAGCGATAATTGCCAGTGAAAAAAGTATCTTTCCCAATAATGCCGAACTAAGCATCCCTAATGGAAAATTTATCAATGCAACGGCAAGCCAATATACGCACACCGCAAAAAATAAATAAAGAACAAATCCAAGCCACACGGATGAGCCTGTATAAAACATACGAGTGAATGCGTTGTAATATCGTGAAGCAATAATCGAAGCAACAATAAAACTTACTGAAAAAATACCTAGTACGATTTTCAATGTAAACAACGACGTTGGGTTACTTATCAAAAAAACCGACTCAATTGTCTTATAAATCAAAAAATGGACACAAAAAAGAATAATCTGAATTATCAATAAAACAAAAATAAATATTGAAGGCATATAAAGATTATAGCGAATAAACCAATCTTATACGACATAAAAAGCGAGCTCTTAGCTCGCTTTCTGTTAAACTCCTATTTCAAATCACCTATCAAATATGTCTGAAGTGCTTCCCACGCTTTTTCCGGATGTGGTGTTCCGTTCGCTCTTTTTTCAAACATCTCCGTCGAATCTTTTCCACATCCTTTCAAAATACCGGGACCCCCTGGATGTTTCGAGGTAAATGAACTTATATCAAACACCTTCCCTCGTGTCACTGTCCAACAATCTCCCTCAACCGCATGTGCACCCACATCGGTAAGCGTATAGGTTTTCACCTCCTCCGTTGCACTTGTTCCGCTTCGATCGGTGGGAGCCGATTGATTTACCGCCTCTATATTCTGAGATTCATAATCTCCCGACTGTTTCTTTGTATTCACAAACACCACCACCCCCACAAATACTATTAGTACGATAGCAAAAATAATAATAATTTTTTTCATATATATAACTATACCATACAAAACGGACTCTTCTTTTTAAAAATCTATAATTTTTTTGATTTGAATGCTTCTTTTGTGGCAAAAGCGAAAAAAGTCAATATTTTATCAAATACCGATGGTTCGAAAAGACTCCTATTTTTATAGAGATAGATCAAAATTCCAAGTGGCAAAATGGAAATAATTGGATTTATAAAAATACCAATAATCACAATAAACCCGTAGAACCAAAGCGCCCATCTCTTTTTTCTTGCCATTCCATGTACCGTGCCGAGCGACAAAAATCCAACTATAAATCGTAAAATATAAAATCCAAATCCTTCTGCGTTCGGTCTTACAACATCAGCAAATAAACTTCCGACAATACTCAGTCCACCAATAAGGGTAAATAGTGCGATAAGCTTGATTGATGGTGGCAACCCTACAGACGGTAAATTGATATTTAATTCTTCTGCCAATTCTTCAACTTCCCCCTTTTCTTTCTCATCTTCTTTTTTCATATGAAATAATTATAACATTTACTTTTTCGTTTTTTTAAATTAGAATCAAATTATATCTATTACAGACCAAAAGCGGTAATAGTCGAACGCCGTTGTAGAAAATTGTGAAAAAAAATAATATGTATAAATGCGAAATGTGTGGGGCAGTTTCTGAAGTAGAAGCAAAATGCCCAAAATGTAACGTTGATATGAAAAAGGTTGAAGCGACTCCAGAAGCAGCGCCTGTAACACCACAACCAACAACGGAAGGTCAGGTAACTACCGAAGAGCCGAAAGCATAATGGCACAGCTCTTTCTTGTGAAAAACTCGCATACTCTGCGAGTTTTTTACTGAAATAATGAAATAAATCATTACTCCCAGATGTAGTATATAGTGTAAGGAAAAGGTCAAAATAATAAAAAATATGGAAGAAATTAAAAAAGAGCATACTGGATTATGCGAACACATGTGTCAAACCGGATGGTGTAAGAAAATGTGCTGTGGGGGGAAACACACTCTCCTTCGTTGGATATTCGGCATTATTATCCTCATTGCCGTTTTTTCGCTTGGAGTAAAAGTCGGTGAATTTAAAAGTATTATAGATGGATACAAAGGAAGTTTTGGATGGAATTCTCACCGCGGAAATCCGATGATGTTCTATGGATATGATGATGCGGGGCATGGGGACAACTTTGGTCCCAGAAGAATGATGCGCGGAATAAACCAAATTCCACAACAAAACGCTACGAGCACACAAAAATAGTTTTTGGTTTTAGTTCAAAATTCCCCGATATATATCGGGGAATTTTTATACACGTTGACAAATATCAAGCTCATCGCCATACTGAAAAAAGTTTATTTCACATAGACGAGGAGTTGCGCCATGGGAGTATCAATTTCTGATATTGGTTTTCTTGAAGAAAAAATAAAAGAACTTACCCTGAAGAAGAATGATCCACATAGAAGAAATCCAAAACGAATACGTTCGTTTCAAGATCAAATTATGGATCTTGTTCGACAAAAGGAAAATGTGATTGCTCTATTAAAAGGATATTAAAAAAAACCCTGAGATTTTCAGGGGTTTTTCATTTATAAAAAATTGACAATGAATGGGAGGAGCGCTATAAAAAATACAGCAAATGTCATCAATTAACAAATGGAGGAAATATGAAACGCGATGTATCTTTTCTGACAAAAGGAAGAAAAATACTTGTAAAAACAAGTAGATCCGCGAGTTTTACCAAAGGAGAAATAAAGGAATCGTACACTACATATTCACATAAAAAACAATGTGATGTTCTCATGGTCGTTCTCGAAAACGGGAAAAAGGTTGAATACAACGGAAAAAACATTATTCCCCTCCTTCCGGCACTCCCTAATCATTTTCCATTCAACAAACTTCTTCTCGAAGGAAAACTCTCCGCAAAAACAAGAGACTGGAAATGGAACTATGATGGATTTGTATTACTCTACACCTCAAGCAGAACGAACAATGATGTAATCCGTGCTCATAACATCAATCCGGCAACGCATGAAAAATGCACGCTTGTTGGTATAGGAAAGTTATTGCCGGTAAGGGAAAATACAAAAATCGAGAAAAAACTGATCGAAAAACAATTCGGCAACGGAAAAAAAATCAATGTTTGCGCCGGTCAATTCCGATATGAATTTGAGTGGCTGGAAAAGTTTTCTCGTCCAATAGAATGGATTCCACCAAAGGGTGCAGTATCGGTTTTTTATGTTCCTGCAAATGCAATAAGCAATGAACTGCATAACGTTTTAGAATTTAATTAACAAAAAAATAGCTGGAATCTTCCAGCTATTTTTACTTGATGATGTGCCATTATTTTTCCCGTCCACGATCTCGAGTGGGATTCGATTTCTTCGGATTTTCTTTTGAGGATTTTTCTCGAGTTGGATTGTTTTGTGGAATAACACGAGTTGGCTCCTTACGCTGTCTATCAGTATTTTGATCTTTTCTTGGAGGAACTACCTGTGGCGGTGGATCTTTTTTTATTTCATCGCGACTACGTACTCGACTCCCATCAGTCCTTCCGCGTGGAGGGTTTTTTTCGGAATCCTTGGGTTTTACATTAGATGGATTCTGTTCTTTGCGTCTATCGCGTTCGTTAAATCCTCTCTCCCCGGTATTATCCCTAATTCTCGATGGAATAAACCAATTATTATCAAATCGGCGATATGTTCGTAAACCGCCCGGATTGAAGGGTGGAGGAATATAGTAGCGATAGGGATAACTGTACCAATGATTCCAAATTCCAAATTTATACCCATCCCAATAGGACCCGAACCAAAGATTGTCCCAAGGACTATACCAATATACGCTGCGATACCAATAAGGATAGCGATACCCAAAGTGCCAATTGGATTGAAACTGGAAATCATCATATTGATTACCAGAATCCTGAATCGATAGTCCATCTGATGAATCGGGAATGACCGATTCATATGTGCGTTCTCTTTCTTGAATTTTGAAAGAAGTGTAACACCCACTCAAGATAAAAAGAGAAGAAAAAAGAAATAAAACGAAGCTGAAATAAAGCCTTTTCATAACTTACCTCCTTTATTAAATTTTAAATATTTATATCCTGTTTTAAGTGTATCAAATTATTATGTTAACTATAAATAAAAAAATTCCCCGATATACATCGAGGAATTTTATTTATAAATATTAACGTTGGCGACGAACAATGAAACACATCGCGACGTTGTACGCGATGGTTTCCCACGCCACTACTGTTCCGACAAATGTCCAATCGGAACCAAGAATGGTGAATAAAGCGGCAAGAGCGGTGAAAAACCAGACAGGAAACGTGTCCCGAACTGGCACGCGAATCATATCGAGCATGATCGGAATTCCGCTCATAAAAATTGCAGCAGCTCCAGCGATAACCCCCGATGAAGGACCGAGCCAAATCCAAATAAAAACAGCAATTCCCGTTGATATGGCGGATAATGTTTCCTTATAGGACCACATCCACGACCCGCTCTTTAGTGTCATGAGAACCACAAATCCCGCACCGAGTGACCATCCCAACGGAAGACCAATTGGTTTTCCGGAAAGATAAGTTACAATCAACACTGTTGTATCGATAATCCACCATAAAATCCATGATGCCGGATTTGGCGGTTCATTTTTACCAGAACGGATTCGCCATGCATACCAGAATAATATTCCGGCACTTGTGATACCCGCGAGATTTCGGAATAACTCTTGCATCTAATACCTCCACTATTAATTTTCTGGTCATAATTATAGCACACGAATGTATAATTGTCAATAACTCCCATGATCCTACACCACTCCGAAAAAAGACTAATAGGACAAAGATTGTGGATCTTTGCCAATATTTTTTATCTTTTTCCAAACACCCGAATTTCTTCCAAGCTCTAAGTATTGTTATCGCTTAAATCCTTTATTTTCTTCTCCAGTTCCATTATTTCATTTTTGAGTTCTATCATCTTCAATTCTCTTCCCACTAAAAGCTGCGTTAATTTATCAAACTCGTCTATTTTGTCTTCGAGTTTCTTTTTTGAAATTTCCAAATTTTGTGTTCTTTCCGCAATTTTTTCTTCCATATTTCTTGTATATTCACTCAACTGCTCTCCCATCGCATTGAAAGATTTGGAAAGTTCCCCTATTTCATCTTTTTTTATTTTATTCTTAACACGAAATGAGTAATTCCCTCTTCTAATTTCAATCACGGCTGATTTTAAATTTAAAATCGGTTTAATAATCTGCCAACGTAAAAATACATAATTTAGGATCAAAAAGAAAACAAGAAGAATACCGTAGTATGCAGATGATCTTATCGCAGACATCATAATATTTCTTTCTATTTTCTCAAGTGAAAAATTAATCTCAACTGTACCCTCCAACTGCCCTGATATAAAGAGAGGAGAAATAACTGATAATATCTCTCCATTATTGGTCTGAATGGTTTTTGAAAGAGATTGTTTGTTGGTAAAAACATCGAGATTTGCCAAATCTCCCTTTCCCACCCTTTCTTGATTACTTGAAACAACAGTGTTTAATTTTCCATTTTCAAAAAGACTTAAGGAAATTTCATTAATGTCCCCATCGAGCCACATGGACTTGTAAATACTGTTAAGAAATCGCCTTTTGTCTTTAAAATCTTCCTTGCCTGCAATGCATGCTTGCAGCGAATAGCTCGTCGCATTGGCACGATCAACAAAAGAGTTCAATAATTCCTTCTTTTGGTTCTCAAAATTTAGGTATGACAGGGATAAAAAAAGAAAAGCAAAAAGAAAAAAAAGAAAAAGAGAAATTTTAAAACCGATACTTTTTTTCATATAAAACTACTTAAATCATTTCCACTTTTTTTCTAATTCATTTAAATACCCCCCACTCTTCATCTCCCTAATAATCTCATTTATCGCCATAATCAATTCACTGTTTTCTTTCTTTGCCACCACTCCATAATATTCCTCGGTAAATGGATCACCCAATAATTTAAGAGTCGGATTTTTTTTAACAATGGAAATTGCACTAATATAGTCCGTAATAATCACATCAATGACTCCTTGATCCAAGTCAGATACTATCCCATCCTTCACATAAGAATCGGACATTTCTTTATAAGTAAAAATATTTTTTTCATCGGTATATTTTTTCGCCTCAATATAACCGGTGGTATCGGTTTGAACTCCAATTTTTTTCCCGTTGATATTATCGAATGAATTAATGTCCTGAGAGTTGCCACGAACTATCACTGCTTGTCCCCCAGAAAAATAAGGGGTAGAAAAAAGAAACTTCTCGGATCTTTCCGGAGTAATGGAAACCGAAGAAATTATCAAATCAAATTCCCCATTTTCTAATGCGGGAAATAATGAATCCCAATCATAGTCTTTATACTGCAATGTCACCCCCAATCGATCTGCTATGTTTTTTGCAAAGTCCACATCAAATCCATCGGGTTCGCCACGATCATTTAAAAATTCCATAATTCCATATGGGATATCGCCCCCCACTGTTAAAATTCCTGGAACTCTCAAACGTTTCAGAATTTCAGCATAATTCGTATCTTTCTGTTGGGAAAAATACCAATAACTACCAAAAGAAATAAGAAATAAAATAAATACCGATACGGCGCCAATGAAAAAAACTCTTCTACTCATGTATTTATTATACACTTTCAACATGGACCCATGTTCAGAATATAGTTAATACAGTTTTTTATTGTAGATATCCAACAAGAGTCTCCCCTCTCTTCCGAGATTTGGATTTCCTTTATACACTGTTACCCCGCAATTTATTGGGGTTTCGTTTATATTCACATCCATAAATTTCTCGCGATCCCAGTGTTCCAGGTTTGCGCGGAACGAAAGAATGGTTAAATGATGTGATATCACCAATACATTTTCGTTTGCACGTTCTCTCACAATGGTTCCCAAAAAATCTCGAACACGATCGCGCACATCCGATTTACTCTCCCCATTCAAAAAACGATATTCATATCCTCCCTCCAATTTATATAAGAGTCCCTGAAGTGGATTCATTACGTTATAAATACGCCAATCATTAAACAACGTTGAAAGTCCGTGTTCTTGTTCGCGAATTCGCTCTTCGGAAATTGTTTTTACTTTTTTTAATTCCGGCCATCCTTTTTTTATTTCTGCAAAGGTTTGCCGAGTACGCAGATAAGGAGAAACATACACCACATCAGGAAATTCAATGTGTTTTTTCAGATTTTTTCCTACTTTCTTTGCCTGTTCAAGTCCGGTTTTTGTGAGTGGAGTATTATAATCACTCATCGGAAGATTTATTGCGTGCCACATCTTTTTTGTGAGTACTCTCAATTCTTCACTTGGCCAATTTTCATCTTTTGCTTTTGCAAAATCCCGATCAAAAAGCTCACAAAAACGTCCATAATCAATGTGATCCTGTTTTTTGAATTTCAGCGCATTATATTCGGATTCCCCGTGTCGTATAAATGTTAATGTATGTGGCCATTTCATATATTCAGAATATCATATATTCTCAAAAAAACGCAGAAAAATTGACATAAATAAGATCACATAGTATAATTAAGCCCTTATGACAGAAAGCAAAAAAGATTTTTACGGGTTAGGAATCGCCCCGGGTATTCTCGATATCATTTCGAACAAACTCAACTTTAAAGTTCCAACTCCAATTCAAGAACGCTCAATCCCTATCTTGATTGAAGGAAAAGATTTAATGGGAATTGCACAGACAGGAACGGGAAAAACACTCGCGTTCGGAATTCCATTATTGCAACGGGTGCTTCAAGGTGTAGGAAATGGCCTTGTGGTGGTTCCCACACGTGAACTCGCACTACAGATTGACGAAACACTTCGAAAAATCGGCACTCCACTCAGTTTGAGAACTGCGGTGATCATCGGCGGAGAACCTATTTCGAAACAAATCCGGGATCTTCATCGAAATCCACAAATTATCATCGGAACCCCAGGAAGAATTCTCGATCATTTGGAACAAAAAACACTTTCACTAAGTAAGGTAGGAATTTTTGTTTTGGATGAAGCGGATCGAATACTCGACATGGGATTTGCTCCACAACTACAGCGCATTCTTTTTATTCTCCCGAAAAATCGACAAACAATGCTCTTTTCGGCAACTATGCCGGAACAAATTATTTCTATTGCGAAAACATACATGAAACTCCCCGTACGAGTCGAAATCGCGCGACCGGGAACCACGGTAAAAGACGTGACACAGGAATTATTTTTTGTGAAACAGGAAGAAAAACCGAGGCTCTTGGAAAAAATGCTTCAGGATTATCGCGGTTCGGTGTTGGTGTTCTGTCGAACAAAATATAGTGCAAAAAAAATAGCGGCACTCGTACGTGCACTGGGACATAAATCGGTTGAAATGCACGGCAATCGATCACTCAGCCAAAGAAAAGATGCATTAGAAGGATTTAAAACCGGACGATATCGAGTGCTCATTGCAACCGACATCGCTGCACGAGGAATTGATGTCACCAACATTGAATTGGTATTAAATTATGATCTTCCTGAGAATGCGGAAGATTACGTACACCGCATCGGTCGCACCGCACGAGCGGGAATCGCCGGTCGCGCCATTTCATTTGCGCAACCGAATCAAAAAGCGGATGTGCGTTCAATTGAACGACTCATCAGAGGAACACTTCCTATTTCAAAAATCCCCCTTCTCCCCCCTCCGTTGCCCTCAAAGTTTAAGGTTGAAAAAATGGAAGAAAGATTTGATCCACGAAAAAAACGATTTCATCCGCGCGATCGCAAAAAGAAATTTCACGGCAAGCGCCCCTACTCGAGTTCATTCAGAAAAGGAAGATAAAATCACATTATAAAAAATCCCCGTTCCAACGGGGATTTTTTATATTACTTCTCTAGTGCCATACAGCCTCCATATGTTTCTTCATCACTCTCGAGAAGAAACGCACCGTTTCCTTTCGTCCAAAAAATAATTGATTCATCATTATTCGCATAACGAACACCGCTTGCCGAAATTGTTTCCGGAAGAGATAGTGTGCGTCCATCGCTCAATATAATATGAACACTACCGTTTGGTATTGGTCGTTCACCAGGTTTTACGGGAATTGGAGTACCAATTATATACGTTGCTTGAATTGTTTGAGCATTTTCGCAAACATATGAAACATTATTTTCGCGTTTTGAATCCAACGTTTCGTTTTTTTGTTGTGAAACACTGGGATAGAAAAACCATATCCCCAAAATCACTGCCATTAAAATTATTGCCGCAAAAATTGTTTTCATAATTTATGTTGTATCTATAAAGAATACCACAACCAGAAAATCTGTTATTATTTATGTAGTTCAATAATAATTTCAAAGAAAGGAAGGTGGCTATGAAAGGCCTATCTAAGTCATGGAAAATAATCCAAGGTGGCATGGGGGTATATATCTCCGGCTGGCGTTTGGCTCGTGCAGTCTCACTTCCAAAATCTTTTGTATCCTTCTGGAGATTTGTTGCATGGATATTCAATATTTTTGGAAAGAAATACATATATGGAGGCGGTCAATTGGGCACCCTCTCCGGCGTTGCACTTCATCGAATCGTTCCCCGTATTCTCCAAATGGGTGATCCGGGCGGTCATATTCGACGCGCACTTTCACATTTCCCATTTCCAGCTATTGCCCAAAAAGTTATAGATACATTCTATGTGGAGGGCGGGATTAAAAAAGGAACTCCATTCAAAGCGGTACCTGTGTTTACTATTAACCCAACACATCTTCTCATCTGTACTACCATTTGCTCCAACTATGCATTTGTGTGGTTGGCAAAAGAAAAAAATCCGAACCCGATAAGTATTAATTATCTGGAAAAGGTGGCAATGCCCCATGTATATGCAATCTTTGGCGCAATACTTGCGGGGGTTGATTTCATCACTATGGGTGCGGGTATCCCTCTTCAAATTCCGAAATTGATTGAAGATATTGTGGAGGGTCGAGAAGCAACCTATCGCATACCGGTCATTGGAAAAAATATCACGAGTTACACAATGACATTCGATGCAAAGAAATTCTTCGGAAGTGAATTGCCAAAAATGAAAAAACCGGGATTCATTCCGATTATTTCATCAAATCTCTTGGCAAATATCTTTATGAAAAAATTGCCTCCGGGGAGTGTATTTGGATTTGTGGTTGAGGAACCTACTGCAGGAGGACACAATGCTCCCCCACGAAAACCGATTTTTGATGAACATGGAAACCCCAAACCAATCTATGGAGAAAAAGATGTAGTTGATTATCCCGCGCTTGCTTCACTCGGTGTCCCTTTTTGGATTGGCGGTTCGTATGCATCTCCGGAAAAACTCAAATGGGCACTCTCGGTTGGCGCAGCAGGTATCCAAGCGGGTTCAATTTTTGCTCTTTCTGAAGATTCAAATATGGATCCTAATATCCGCAAAAAAATCCGAAAACGTGGTTTTGAAGGAACACTTATTGTGAAAACCGATATGCGAATATCGCCAACCGGTTTTCCATTTAAAATAGTGGATCTTGAAGACACCATAGCAAATTCGGAAGTGTATGAAGCAAGAACGCGTATTTGTAACCAAAGCGAACTTGTTTCTCTCTATGAACGCCCCGATGGAAAGGTTGGTTATCGATGTCCAGCTGAACCAGTGGATGATCAATTCGTGAGAAAAGGCGGAGACCCAGCCGACACTGTCGGAAGAGGTTGTCTCTGTAATGGACTTATCACCACTGGAGGGTTAGGCGATGAAGAAGAACCACCGGTAGTCACGCTTGGTGACGATGTGAGCTTCCTTCCATTCCTCATGAAGAACGCCGAAGATTCATATTCCGCAGACGAAGCAATAAAATATCTGTTAGGAAAAATAAAAGACCCGAAATACTCAGGGTCTTTTTTTAAAATACTATCCACGCAATTGATGCGACCGCCCAACTCGCTTCGTTCCAGATTTCGCTTATAAGCGAACCTCTTGTGTTTCTATTCCATCCTTGATGGTTTGAAACTACAAGATGAACAATTCGAGTAATGATGGTGATATTTCCTAACAATATCCACCATCCGGACAATCCACGTTCTCCATAAAGATAAATACTGAAAGCAAGTGCAACCTGCGGTACTGACTTAAAGAACACCGCAAGCCCAGCTTTCACGTACGCATCCAATAATGGGAGTTTTTTTATCTTTGCAATCGCGATAGTAAGAATCACACCAGCGATAACAATAAATAAAGTTACGGTATCGGTGTGTTTCCATACTTCGGGCATTTTGAAGAAAGCAATAAAGAAATGTCCTCCGATAAACAGAGACCACATTGCATAAATGAATATGCTCTGTTTCTTTATTGTCCTTTCGCCATCTGTGGATTCTTTGAATGCAAGAACCGAGAGCCACAAATTGATGACCGCAAATATAAAATGACAGAGAAAAAACGAAAGAAGATTTCCTTCGGTGCTCTTCATCATTTTTACCGCCTGCGTCGCAAAGAATATTGTCGCGCAAACAATTTGGAACCAAAACAGCAGGTTCCCGAAAATTCTTCTTTTGGGCATTCGGCCCTCCTGTTTTGATTGGAAAAATTATTACTTAAGTTACTATTTTAAATATAGCACAATATCTTAAGTTTGTCAATGTATGCCAATAATGTGAGATAATAAGGCTATTTTTTATCTTTATCTTTTTCACTTGGACAACCCCAATTCCAATGCGGTTTCTCCCCTTTCTTATATGCAATCCGGATAAAAACAGCAGTGAGTAATACGACAGGAAGAGCAAAAGTAAAAACAATTTCATTTTTGGGCGACTGCTCATCAATAGTGAGTGAAAACAAAACAATGAGCGCAATGTAACCAATGGTAATCGCCCACCCCTGCCACGTTACGGGTGTCCATCCCCATCCAAAACATTTTGCCTTGAACCAATACCCTTCCGGATTATTTTTTAAATATTCAATATATTTTTTTATCATATGTATATTCTACATCAAATTTGTTTATATAATCCACGTTGTCTTATGGACAAAAAAAAGACGACTGAAAAAGTCGTCTTTTGATTATGTGAATATCTTTCGATATATCAGAATCCCCACTATTCCGAAAACAAGAACCGTTCCCCCCAACACCTGGAGAGCAAGCGGAAGTCCCGATGTGGTGAGAAAAAATCCAAATGCGCCAAGTGACACAAACTGCATCCCTCCCGAAATCGCCGATTGAATGGAAAGAACGGTTGCCCTGTTTTTTGAATCGATGTGACGATTCAAAAATTCCGAGAAAAACGGACGCGACAACCCTCGCACCATGTTTTGCAGAAATATCATCCCAATGGCAAAAACCGAAACGAACGAGCCCATAATAAATACGGGAATCCCCACAAGTGCCACAAGCAGTACAATAATATTTTTTTCACCAACTCTTTTTGCAAGTCCGTCGGCGTTCCTGCTGAAATACCAGGCGATACCATTCAAAAAGAAAAAGATAACGCCGTAATATTTCACGTCGAGTAAAACGAGTTCAAAATACGGGTTGTAGGTAAAAAACCATATCTTTGATGCAACACTTATCATGGTGGCGAATCCAAATATCCATTTCACTTCCATGCTCCGTGCAACAAATGCAAATCCTGATTTCATGATGTGTATCTGTTCCTTCGGAGTGTATTTTTTTTCTGTGGGAGGTTCCTTCAGAAAAAATGTTGCTCCCAACGAAACCACTGCACCGGGAATCGAAAGAAATGCGGGAAGACGAAGTGAAATGCCGGCGAGAAATCCAACCGCAAGAGAGCAGAACGCAACAAGAATAAGATAGTTTCCTGTTGCACGCCCTTCTATTTTTCGGTATTCGTCTTCACGTCCCGATACTTTCAGTGAATCATAAAGAAACGCGGAATCCGCACCGGAAGTGAGTGAAGCGCCGATCATCCACATGATATTTGCGGTCCATACATCACCGGGCGAGTTCATACAGGCAAAAATAATTCTACTCGCGAGTTGAAACATTGCACCCGCGACAATAGTTTTTTTTCTGCCGATGAGATCGGCAAGTGCCCCGGAAGGAATTTCAAGAAATATGAAACCAATAAGCACAATAGATTCCAGATAATAGATACCAGAAAGATTCATCTTTCCGAGGTGAATGAGACTTGAGATGAGCACGGGTCCCCAAAAAAGCGGTTCTGCAAATGTCACATACCAGGTGTAGAACCGAACGTTTCGCGATACATCGTGAGCGTTCATTGTTTTCTCCTTTATTTATTTGTGAAAGATCATTTTTATGCTGAATAAAAAAATTCCGGCTTCTATTCAGCCGGGATGTCCCAAAAAAGAAATGTTTTTGCTTACTTAGGAGTGTTTCAAAGGTTGAAAAAACATATCGGCTGAATACAAATTAAATCCATGTCCGTATGACACGACAAAATCGGCCACCGGGGTGATGGTGTTCCAATTGTTTGTATTAAGTTGTCGACACATTTTTCTCATGGATATACTATACCATAACTCACAAAAAATGCAATGGACGTCATAAAGAACCCAACACAAGAGGAGATTCTTAATTTAACTTACATTTACTTTCTTAGGAGTCACAATTAACTAACAACACAACGCTTTTTTCTCTATTCTCTTCGAGGGTATTTTTCACAAATTTCTCCCACTCCGATGACAGTTTTTCATTTTCCCCGTCGTTCTCACTCCATCCCCTTTCAACCCAACTACAATCCGAATTCATTATTGCCTGGGGAAATAAATCATTGAATATCTCCGAGTCGCCAAGAAGGTATTCGGGAAGAAAGATATCATTGAGCGTCCAACTATCAAATTTTCTGTTTTCATCTTCAGTATTCCCATTTCCCCCGTATTCATTGAGGGGTTTTTCCACTTTTTGTCTTAATACATACAACAACTTTTCATATTCATTCGGTTTTCTATTCTTATAGAAAACTAGCTTTTCATTGAATGTCATTTTTTCAATTTCATTCTTCATTCGTTCCATTTCCATATCATTCTCTTTAATGATCCCGGGAACATTTTTTCGCATAGATTCGTCAATATTTACAATTACAAAAGTATAATAATGCATGGTTATATTTAAATAATTTTTGCGCTTTTCAATACTTTCCTTACGGAATATTTATACTGATGATTTTTCTCCAATGCTTTGCGGGCCTGATCTTTCGTGATAAATCCAACGGTCACCTCTCGCGCAAGACGGGTTGCATCAGGATGAAATCCGAGCATTCTTCGCGCTTTGCTTTCCGCGGCACGAGCGAAAAGACAGGAATTGGAATTCGATTCCACCAAATCCTCTCCCCTTGGAATTTTCCATCCGAGTTTTTTTAGAATTTTCTTTGTATCTCCGATTTTTCTCTGAAGAAGAAATGGAAGATGCACCACGTACACTGCGGGTCTGTTTTTAAATGGCTGTAATTTTCTTAACGACGAAAAAACAAATTTCTTTGATTCGCTGTTTTGGCTAAGCCCCGCCCATTCATTGATGCCAAGTGCAATCACCCGCACTCCATGTTTCACCGCTTCTCCGTAATATGATCGAATAATCACCCGCCTGCACAATTGGCAGGTTCGAATGAATGGAATGCGATGTTCACATTTTATGGAATAATGCCTCCGTCCTTCCGTGTACCATTTTCGAAATTTCTCTTTTAATTCGGGAGATTCGCGCTCGTCGTATAAATCCGCTGTTTTTTGAAAACTTGCGCGATCTGCCGGACGGATATATTTTCTCGCATCAATTTTTTCGTAATCAACTCCCAATTGCGCAGCAACCTGTTTTGCCCTCTGGGGTATGTGCTTTGGGTAATAGCCGGAATCCAATGAAAACGCGAGAGGAGTAAATCCCATCTTTTTGATTTCATACAACATCGCCGTACTGTCCTTTCCTCCGGAAATACCCACCATCGCATCATATTTTCCCTTCCCACTCTTTCGTAAAGACAATAAAAGCTTTAATTCTTTCTCAAGTGGCTTTTTGCTAAAATTTTGTTTGTACTTTTCGCATACCTCGCAAAAACCCGACTTTCCTATTGCATAGGACAAATTGGCACTTGAGTTGATACATCGCTTACACTCCCGTATTTCCACCAGCGCCTTCAACTGTGAAATTATTTCCTTCTCTGTGGTAACCGCAGTATTGAATGAGAGATGCGCAATCTTTTCTACTTTGTTTGTGGAAAAAAGTCGTTCCTCGATTTCTTGCTCTTTTTCCGCGAGTTTCTTTGAAAAGTTTTCCCTCTTTGCGAGTCGGTATGTTGTTTGTGTGTCGGGCGTTTTCAGATACACCACAAAATATCCGTTTTTCTTGAAATACAAAGAATTCCGATATCCGCGTATTCCCGCCACAATGGGAAATTTTTGGGGAAAATCTTTTTTGTGGAGATATATGATTGTTTTTGCAATAACCGATGAAGAATATTTATTTTTGAGATAGGTGAAAAAATCTCGCGCCTCTTCACGGGAAAAATGTTTTCGAACCGGTTTCTTATAAATTTTTCCAACCGCCCGGATAAACCCATCTTCTTTCTTCGGTAATTCCGTTAACGTTGATGCGGGATATATCACCAAATGAGATGCCTCGATGTGTTTCGCATGAGAAAAATGATGCACAAGTGATTTTGCCAGTGTGGTTTTCCCGGTCCCTGGGGCGCCAAACACGACGATTCCCTTATAATTCCGTTTCATATATTGATTATAGCCCAGAACCTATCAAAACAAGTTTTTTCTTGCGTGACCAACTTTTGATTTCAATTTCCCGTTTTAATGCTTTGCTTTTTGTCTTATATTTTTCCGAATAGACGAGCGCCACTGGCCGGCGAGATTTTGTGTATCGCGCTCCACGTTTCGAGGTGTTGTGTTGCCCCACCCGTTTTTTAAGATCGGTGGTGTATCCCGTATAGAGCGAACTATCCGCGCATTTAAGAATATAAACAAAATGGTTCACAAATTTATTTTTTATCATTCAACAATTCATGAATGTCGGCGTTTTTGGAATCATTAATGAGAATCATTTTTTCCTCTTTCATTCCTCCTAGGAGAGAAAATATTTTCGTTTTATTGTCCCTATTCCATCGGTATATCCACAAAAGAAACGGAATGCTGAACCTTTCCCCGCCTCCTTCCGGAAGCCCGTGTCTTTTTTCGAGACCAATCACAATTCTCATCATTCGCCTCAACACACGATAGAGTTGCACTCTCGTCGGAATATCAATAAAAATGATGCGGTCCGCCCACATTGCTCTTTCGAGAAACAGCACTTTAGTATAATTCCCTTCCGCCACTCCGACGTCTTTTGATAAAAATTGCTTGCACACTTCCTCCAATTTTTCTTTTTCTTTCTTTTTCCACTGTGGATCCAAAAATAATGCATCCAGATGATACACGGGATATCCGGTAGCAAGAGAGATTCTATTTGCCAGTGTGGATTTCCCGGAACCACTTCCCCCTAAAATCATTATTTTTTTATACATAGAAGTAAAAAATATACATTAAAATCCTCTAATAGCCCTTATGTCCAAAATCTTTTAATTCCCTCTTCGCTGTTTTGATGAATTTTCCGAATTGCCGATCTTTTTTCCTTTTTTCAAAATCACTCATTTCGTAATATTCCGATTCTTTTTTCAGGGTAATATAATTTGAATGTTTTTCTTTATCCAATGTTCCCGAATTCACCGCATCAATAACTTTACAGCCGGGTTCTTGAGTATGCGTGCAATTGGTATATTTACAATTTTTGGCCAATTCCGTAATTTCATCGAACGTAGCATTGATTCCCTGATCAACGTCGGTGATCCCGACCTCACGTATTCCAGGATTATCAATCACAATCCCCCCGTTTTTGAGAAAATACATCTGCCGAGTTGTAGTGACATGCTTTCCTCTGCCGGAATATGCGCTGATGTCCCCCGTTTTTATAGATTCCTCGCCGAGAAGTTTATTGATGAGTGAAGATTTTCCCACACCGGATGAGCCGAGAAAACAATATGTGTTGCCCTTCTTAATATATTGTTTCAAATCTTTGAGCCCTTCGTTCTGGATGGTGCTTGTCGGAATAATATCAACGCCCTTAAATCTGTCTTTCAACTCTACTATCTTTTCATCCAATCCCTCCTTCGAGAGGAGGTCGATTTTGTTCAATATAATAACAAGTTCCGCACCGCCGTTTTTTACGATGGCGAAATATCGTTCAAAGCGATTCAAATTGTAGTCGCGATCAACCGACTCCACCACAAACACAACATCAATATTCGTTGCGATAACCTGCGTTTCGTTTTTCTCCCCAATTCTGTTTTTGTCCCCGGATTTTCTCTTGATGATTGTTTTCCTCTCCAATATTCCGCGAATAACCGCCTGTTCTCCATCAAGTTCGGAAATCGCAACCCAATCGCCCACAGCAGGATAATCTTCTCTCAAAGAGGCTTTAAACATCTGTTTCCCCGTCACTCTCGCCAGATATTCCCCGTCTGCATTTTTAACTTTATACACTCCTCTGGCCTCAGAAATAACTCGCGCAACCGAAAAATTGCCGAGATCAAGTTTATTTCTACTCGACTCAAAAAATGAGTTGTATCCAAAATCCTTAATGTTCATTTTTTCACCTTTTTCCATAGTATTACTAATAACAAACCATTTTATAGTTTATATTAGCACTAATTTTTCGACGAATCTCAAACTTACGTATTTTACTAAACATCATACTTTTTACGCACTTCCTCTTTCCGTTGAATCTCACCTCTCTCTAAATTTTCAAACACAAATTGAGTGCTCCTTATTGATTCGTCTTCCAAATGATCCCAGATAGTACTAGATAAATCGAAGTCGTTAGAGAGTTTGTTAAATGTTTGCTGTATCGTTTTGATTAATGCTTCAATTTCATTCGGTACGAACGTGCCATTAATAGCTTTCATGTCGGTGTGTGCGAGTTGTTTGTCACGGATGTTTTTTAAATTTGTAATAAGTACTTCATGTGATTTTCGGAGTTGTTCGATTTGATTAATGGTTTCCTGTTTAATGGGCACATAGTCGTCTTTTATGGCACCAATTTTATCAAGATTTGGATATACGCTTCTGATAATATCCGCCGTGAACAAACTTTTGTTTTTCTCAATTTTTTTTATTAATCCTACAATGCTCAAGGCTTGCGAGTCTTTGTCAAAGAACTTCATTAAACCAACAATGAAGGTTTGTAGGTGACTTTGCTCGGTCGGTATGAAAAAATATTTGTAGAGACTCAATAACGCAGCATTTTTCTCGGCCTGTTCTTTTCCGACTTCTGGTATCGAACGTGAGAATGTAAGTGTTCTCCAAATATGATACGACTCAACTACAGCAAAAATCTCGTGACTCATTCGGTTAAAGAGTTCTTTTACTTCTATAAATTTCTGCTTTGCTTTATCGTCCATGATTTCCTATTGAGTTATTTGAGAAATTTTCCAATCACTAAAATCTCCATTAATCTCAACTTTATGGGTTATTGATTTATCTCCAAAAGAATTTCGGAACTCCGTTACAGAATAGGAATAGCCGTCTGCTCCCGAATTTAAAAGACCGACACAAAATACCGCCTCAAAATTGTGCCGTTTGAAAATAGCTTCTCGAATCTTGTTTCTAAAAAACCATCCAGCTCCATCGAAAAACGCAACCAGAATTTTATCCTGCGCATATTCAGGTCCTCTGGCGATTTTTATGTTTATAGCTTGAATAACTCTATCTTCCCCAGTGGGCAAATTTTTACCTGCTGGTATATCAAGAGCGCAAACATGCTCAGTTGGGAAAAATAATTCTTTTTCTCTGTCGACAATAAAACCATCTCCTCCAATTACATCTTCCGCAAAAGTTATAAATTTATTTTGCAGATGGCTTAACACAACAGAAATTAACCAGTTTGCCCACGCTTCCCTGGGAAGCAAATTAAAATTTGCCATTCTTCTTCCGTTCCATAGGTATTTAGGATTTTTCACCATTGGCTCAAAATCCTTAAGTACAATCCTTAAATCCTTGATTACATTTATGCTTTTTTTCATACTCACTTGACGCTCCTTGGGCGGGATAACCTGTCACGACTTTATTTATAGTATACAGACACGCTTTTAGTGTTTTTAAAAGTGATAAAGAAAATAATACAATACAGGAAGCTCAAGTAAGAAAGATAAGCCAATTATCGTGGATAAGGTACTTTTTGGTAGTAATAATCCTGCTTTAGTATAAGATAATTTACCGTTGTAATTTTTTATTTCCCACAACAAGTCTGGAATTCTTAAAATCATGATTACTAGTGCTACTGCCATGACGCCAATATTCCAAAAATGAAACAGTAAATAAAGATAAACTACAATTAATGTGAGGGAAAAAAAATTAGCTCTCCTATTAGCGCGCTGAGATTCTTTAATTTGATTTTTAATAAATTCATCACCCTCCGATTTTATTTTGTTAAGTTCCGGATCTGAAAACAAACCCCTTACTAAAAGACCCAATAGATTTACGCTTAAATATACTAGAACAAAGTAAAATGCTATAGATATTAATATGTGAATAATCATATAAGGCGATTTCAAGTAGTTTTATTTTATCATCTGTATGTCTTTAATCAGAACCGACAAATCACTTCCCTTCTCCCTCACCTTGTCGGTCATAAAATAGATACCTCTATAATATTTTTTAACATAATAATACATTTTTAGATCGCATGTTAAAATTTTAGCATCTAAAAACACTCCCTCTGTTGCAATATAAAAATCAAGTGGGTGCATTTTAGATATTTTTACATGAGAAAATCTCTTGTATTTTTGTATTATCTGTGAAATTTCAAGAGTTCGACTATGCCTACAATCAATCTTTGAAAGAAATTTATCAATTTTTTGTACACATTTTTTGACAGGAATTTTATTGATTCTAATTAAACGAGAAATTGTCTCAAGATAAACCAGTGCTGGAATATAAAAAGTTGGCTTATAAGGAAGAACTGCCCCCAAAGAAGATGTGGCTGCAATATAATGAGTATCATTTTCATCTAAGATCGCGATTAACCATGAAGAATCCGGAACTATTTTTAATTTTGGTATGACTTCTTCATTCTCATTCAAAGGGCTATCTCCGATTCTATTTTGCGCCTCATCTTTTCCTAATGAATCTTGTAAAACTTTTACCTGTTCCAATAGCGAGTTTATTTGTGCATGAAGTTCTTCAATTGTAGTCATTTTAAAAAAATAAATTCAATCAAACCTATTTTCGAATAGTTAAGTTATGTTTTGGGAGTATCTCTCTTTTGAACAGCTTGTTTTGCTCCATCAGGCAATTCATCATAAAACGCCCTTATTTCTTTTGGTTCTGTTATCATCTTTTCGGCGATAAAATTTAATAGGCCAAATAACTTAACGACACGCGTGGTATCTTCTTTTAAATCTAATTCTCCAGGATGAACTGCATTGTTCCCCGTAATACGAAGTGCATCTAAAGATTTTTGTATTGTTGGATTTAATCCTTTTTTAACTAAAGCTGCAATATCGTCATTGATATTTTCCCCCTTTTCTCCAAGTTGAATACAGAGCTTTTGCAATGCCAATCTTAAAATCGCCGCAGCGGATCGTGGAGAGTCGTCCAATATATTCGCAGCTTCCAAATAATCAGATTGAATTTCTTCCGAAAGATCGGAATTAGGTTTTTCCACAACGATTTTTTTGGGAAAAATCATACTGGAATCTTTCCAAACTGAAACATTACTGCAATGTTCGCATATTGAAATAGTCCACGTTTCTGGAAGATTTCCAGTAATCGGCGTTAAATTTCTAATATTAGAATCATAAACTTGGCCAGAGTATCTGTTTCTGTTTGCTGTTGTATAACAGTCTCCTACCGCGCTTAGGTGTGACCATCGCTGCTTTGCAAAAACACCACAATGTGGGCAATGGAACTTGCCTTCTGCGTGTTCTGGTGGAAAATGTTCTTCTTTACTCATAAGCTGTCATTTTGATTATACTCCTACTCTATGATTTTATATTAAAACCCCCACACAAATGCGCAAGTGTCTTTATTTGAATTTTTCGCCCTTCGTTGATATGATAGTTTTGCCATTGCGGGATCGTCTAATGGTAGGACAGCGGACTCTGAATCCGTCAATCTTGGTTCGAATCCAGGTCCCGCAGCCAAGTAATATAAATATCATGGACCTAGAGATAGATATAAAGGGTACTTTTTTAAACATTAAAGTTGTGATTTTGGTCAAAACAAAAAATGGCTTTATTCTTGAAAAAAGTCCAAACGGATATTTTTATTTTGTCGGTGGGAGGGTAAAAATAAATGAGACATCAGAAGAAGCTGCAAAAAGAGAAATTTTTGAAGAAATAGGCATTAAAATTGAAGAATTGACGTTCAAAACCATAATCGAAAATTTCTTTACTCTAAAAGAAAATCAGCACGTTCATGAAATCTGTTTTGTTTATACAATCGATCACAAACTAGAGATAAATGATTTAGCGTCAAATTATGTAGAGTGTCCAATCACCAACTTTGAAAACACAGACATTAGACCACGCGCCCTAAAAGACTACATTTTAACAAACGACGACAGACCACATATCATCTACAGGAACCTCTAGCCTCTGGAAATACAAAAGCACCACTATGACGCGTCATAGTGGTGCTCAAGAAGAAAAACAATTCTCCCCAACTTAAAATTGAAGAACCTCTAAAACCCTATGTATCACGAGTGCAGGCCACGCGATCGCTTTCAAAACACCTAAAACTCCCATCCAGAAAGTTTCCGAATGTTGTATGAAATATACCAATGCGCCGACAAACCCCAAACAATAAATAAAACATCCGGAAGCGCACCCACTCCCGCATTTTTTTGACCCACACTTCGTCAAATCACAGCACTTTGTTTGTTTTTCTTCTCCCCCGCCTTGTTCGTTAGTCATGCGTTCATTATATCATAAGAAAAAACGTGCTTCATCAGCACGTTTTATTTTATGAAAATACAAAATTTTCCTCGACCGACACCACAAGATAATCCTTTTCAACTGAAGGAATAATAACAATCTTCTTCCCCCACCGTTCGGCAGTGATACATTCGTTGGCAACAAAAAGATTCGAGAAGTAGCGACGCGAAAGATAATTTTTCATCGCAGTACGAAAAGATGAAATAATTTCATCTTTTTCTTTTTGATAAAGAAAGATTTTAAATCTGCTTTTATAATTCATTGCAATAGCATCCTTCGTCGCATTTTCAATCCATTTTTTTTCATCTTGCACTTGATCGTGAAAATCAAATACATCCGAGACCCTCTTTTTCAATTCCCTCCCGATAGATTCCTTCATTTCCGTACATCCGCTAGGGAGCATAGAAACGAGAGTAGAAAGAGCACACTCTACCTCTTCGTTCGAATACGCTGAAAATGTCCCTAATGCAATACTTTTACACTCATGAAATGATTTTTTCTTCCAATATGGCATATTCTTCGGGAATGTCTTTTCTAACTTCTGGAAAATACGGCTCACCCCTGTAGCATACGGGGTATTTCTCATTTTTCTCAATTTTAAGAGTGAAATGAGAAATCTTAAAAATGCATTCTGATCAGGTATTTCCTGTACTTCACGTAAAAAATTAGCGATGGTTTTTTGTAGATTTACCTCTTTCGTCTTTTCCATTTTTCCTCCATATTTAAATTTCTAAATAAATAGTGGAATATTTCGGTGAGTTTGTCAAACAAAAACCCCACTATCAGCGGGGTTTTATTTTTTACAATTTTACTTTCTCTTGTGCTAATTGTAATACAAAAAGAAATGTCGGATCTTCATAATGCGATCCTTTCTTCCTGATTTTTTCGGTGAGCCATTTCTCGGCACGGAGTACATATTCTCGGAGAACTTTTTTCGAGCATTTCAGTTTTTCATCGAATGCAATGCGAGACAGATTTACGATAAAACATTTGAAACATCCGCCACATTGAGCCTCATAAAACGGAAATTTCGGATATTTCGACCAAAAGATTCTCTTTTGCATTCTGTCTTTCAACAACGGATAGGAAAAACAACTATTCGTGTGCGCGAGATCGAGCGGATATTCCCGTATCATTATCTCGAGTATCTCCCATTCTTTTTTATCGTCCCACACAACATCAACCCAAAATCCCAGTGCATAGAGGAGTTGATTGAATTCCCTCATATACTTTTCCTGTCCGCTGAAGAGATCATATACGGTTTCATCGCCAAATCCCTCGATTACAATGTTTCCTGCTCCATATTGATATGCATACGGAATCATAAGCGCGACGAGAAACATGTCACGGCTTTTCATTGTTTCGAATCCATTTCGTGGAGTTCCATTTTTCAAATGCACCGTATCGAGATGCACCTTCTTCCATTCAGCATATTTTTCCGCGTACTTTTTTTCCTCCGAACAACACGAAAGATTTAGATTTTGGATGTGCACGAGATGTGGAGATTGACCATCTTTCAATGCTTTCAAAAAATGATACACACTGTCTTTTCCGCTCGAAAAAGGAACAATAACTCCTTTGTCATCCAACGAAGGTACTTCTTTTTTCAAGTAAGAAATTCCGGGAATTTCTCCTCCCTGCGAAACAATCTTCGGAGCGGGTTTTCCTGATATTTTGTACATTCTCTTGATAAAATCACTCACCTTTTTTTCCAGTTTATAATTCACGAGAGTAATTTTTTCCGGCAACAATCCACTTACCATGTGCATTGTCCCAAATTGAGAGAATAAAAACTCGCTTTTCTCGTCATACGGATAATCCTTGCTTCGTATTGAAAGACTTATGTGCTGTTCCTTCTTTCCAACCAAAATCCGATTTTTGGTCTTTAACTCAAAATCTTCATACGCTATCTGCATTTCCATGCTTCACCTCTTTTTCAAGTTTTAAAATTCTAACTTCTTTATAGTCCCATAAGGACGTGAAGTCAAACAAAAAAGAGGTGTACTTTACACCCCTTTTTCTTTTAATATGCCCCTTCTTGGTTTTCCAGAATTTCTTTACGTAAAGGAAGAACTTTTTCACTTAGTTCGATTTTTTTTCTTATAAGCACATATGCTTCAGCAATTTTTCTATTTTTGAGAAGTGCTTCTTCGAGTGAAAGTGTCTCTCCTATATCATCAACATTCGTTGCAAGTTTAGTGATATACTCCACATCTTCTCGTGCCAATAATTCCCAATTTTTCACAAGAAAACCGAGTTCACCCAAATTGTATAACACGTTGATAAACACATCGCGATGTTCAATGAGTTTCTGAGGAATTTTTTTGTATTTCAGAAAATGACAATCCCATGCGGCTGTTGAAAGTTTATACATGAAATCAATGAGAATCTCATCTGTGTGTGAATTAACTTTATGCTGTATATTCTTTTCAAGTGAAAAAAAATCAATAACCTTCGGAAAAATCTTTGAATCCGTATCCATGATCATATTCCACCATGATGGTTTATCATGAATTTCTTTAAACTTGTTCACAGAACGTATATCCTTCAAAAATTTCTGACAAAGGACAGTGAGCGCTTTTTTGGCAATTATCTGCTTATACCCCTGTTCGGTTGTATTCCGCATCATATTATTCTGATCTAATACACTTACGGAATATTCGTGACGAGAATCAATCTCTGGGTTTCTGAAAGATCCGTAATTATCATATCCATATGCATAATCAAAATATATGCATATTGCATCAGATATAAAAAGATCTCCGCTTTTTACATCTTCGTCGAGACCTCGATGTAACAAACCTATAATCTCTTTATAATTTTCCGCTTTGCTTATTGCATCCATCCACATGTCGTATGTGTAATATCCATGAATGGATCGATTCGCAAGCACTTTGTTCCGTTCGAGTTCAATCTCCCGGAGAATTTCTTCTCTTGATTTTTCCTTCTTTTTCATTTCAGACCTCTTCTTTTATGAATGAACTATGCCCAGTTATTTAGGGCTTGTATTCGCAATATAAAAAGAACAGGTCTCTTTGTCAATCTCCTTGGAACGAGATCAAAAAACAACATTCTGCAGAATGTTGGAATATTCGTGATCAATGAAAATATACTACTTACTCCACCGAGCAAAAATGCCGCACGGGAGTAATCGTTTTGCTTTTGATTCCTCAATCGTGAGTTCACCTATCTCTATCTCACCCCCATACTTCTCCATAATATTGGCGAGATTATTTTTATATGCGGTTGCCGAATATCCGGATGCATATCCATTTACCAAAAAGAAAACCGGATCCGAAGATAACACTTCCTTACACAAATCGAAAAGCGGAATCAAATCGTCTTCAATTTTCCATAATTCCCCTCCCGGTCCATGACCAAACGCCGGAGGATCCATAATGATTCCATCATATTTGTTTCCTCGTTTTATTTCACGTTTTAAAAATTTCACCGCATCATCAAGAATCCATCGGATTGGAGCATCTTTCAAATCCGAAAGTTCCGCATTTTCCTTTGCCCAGTTGATTGCTACTTTCGATCCATCGAGATGACAGACCTCTGCCCCCGCGCGTGCAGCCGCGAGTGTCGCTCCTCCCGTGTATCCAAACAAATTCAATACCGAAACCTTTTTCTTTGATTTTTTTATCTGGTCTTCAATCCATTTCCAATTGGAAGCCTGCTCGGGAAACACACCCGTGTGCTTGAATGCCCCGAGGTGAATCCAAAAACGCAGTCCATCAATTTCAATATTCCACTTTTCGGGAAGATTATTTTTTGTTATCCATTTTGCATTTCGTGCATCGCGGGAAAATATTCCACTCGCCTTTTTCCATTCCATTTCTTGTTTTGTCTTCTTCCATAATGCCTGCGGATCGGGGCGGGAAAGAATGAATTCTCCATATCGCTCCAATTTCTCCCCCTCTCCACTGTCGAGCAGTTCATATTCACCGGATGATTCAGTTTTCAGAATGAGAAAGTTATCCATATCTGATATATGCCATACTTTACCACACTTTCGCTTTTTCTCAATAAATACTGTAAAAATATCAATAATCTATGTATGATGAACCTATGCTTGTTGATGATGTAAAAATAAAGGTAAAAGCCGGAAACGGAGGAAATGGCGCAGTTGCGTTCAATAAAAACATGAAAAGTCTCGGACCCTCTGGGACGCATGGAGGCAATGGAGGAAACGTATATGTGGAAGGAGTCAGTGATTTAAGCGCATTAAACCAATACCGCTTCAAAAAAGAACAAAATGCGGAAAACGGAAAAGACGGACGTTCACAATTCAGGGACGGCCAGACCGGCAAGGATCTTGTGCTTCCTGTTCCCGTCGGAACAATTGTGCATAATCTGAGTAATGGGTTTGACGAGGAAGTAACGAAAATTGGAGAAAAAATATTGGTGGCAAAAGGCGGAAGAGGAGGAAAGGGAAACTTTCATTTTCGATCATCGATAAACACCTCTCCAAAAGAGTTTAATTACGGAACCCCGGGGGAATCGTTTGAAATCCGACTTGAACTGAAACTCATCGCAGATGTTGGGCTTATTGGTCTTCCGAATGCCGGAAAATCAAGTTTATTAAACGCGCTCACGAACGCAAAAAGCAGAGTGGCAAATTATCAATTCACCACACTCGAACCTCATCTTGGGGTCTATTATGAACTTATCCTCGCCGATATTCCAGGACTCATAGAAGGCGCTTCATCCGGAAAAGGATTGGGAACCAAGTTTTTGAGACATATCGAACGGACAAAGGTGCTTTTTCACCTCATCTCTTCGGAATCCCTTGATATCCCCCGTGATTACAAAATAATCAAAAATGAGTTGGCATCATTCAGTAAAACTCTTGCCGAAAAAAAGGAATATGTATTTCTCACAAAAAGTGACTTAATAGACGAAAAGGAATTAAAAGAAAAAATAAAAGAACTGAAGAAAATAAAAGTCTCCCCCATTCCTATTTCGATTATTGATGAAGATAAAATTGAAGAGGTAAAAAAGATTCTCAATAAAATACAAGAAAAAAAATAAAAACAAAAATCCCCCGATATACCTCAGGGGATTTGTTTTATAAAGCGAAAAATATTTCCGGCTGCGTCTCAAGTAATCCAACGAGTGTCAAGACATTATCGGCATAAAGTTTTGCATTCTCGTTATTCAGTCTCACCCATCCATTACCAGAACAAAATGTCCATTCTTCAATGAACGTAGCGACAACCTTGTCTTTTTTGAGTTGTGATATTGTCTGAAGAAGTTCAGTTCTCAATGATTCCAAACGAACACGCATATCATCTCTTTTTACTTCCCCTACACTTTGAAGAAAATCTCCGGAGAGAAGAAAATCAACAAATGCAACCTTCGCCTCACATATAAGTTGAAGACTCAGTTCGTTTTTTGAGACAAATTCATGAATAACAGATGGACCAGAAAGAATGAATGGAGATAAAACATCTTCTGCTTCTTTTGAATATCCAGTGTTCTTAAAAAACACTTTTACAATTTCGATTGAAGTGAACGACGACATGTGACCCTCTTATTAATAAGTGAAATTTCTGTTTAGTAAGATATCATTAAAATAGCAATAAGTCAAGGTTTTTAAACCCCATAATGTAAAAAAGCCTCATATCGAGGCCTTTTTTCTTATTGAAACAATTTCCTTTGTTATTCTCCCTAACAAACCCGCAATAGACGGCTCAAATTCGCATATTCCTTCCTCCTTCAACAAAACCTCAACTTGAAAACTTGCCCGTGTGAGTGTTATTTTTGCCAAAGAAACGGAATACGGAGATGACTTATCTGTTTTTTCCTTCAAGACATTTATGAACGCCATATCTTTATACACTACGAGAGAAAACGGCATGTTATCAACTGTTCCCGTATAGGTCTCCACAATTGAGTTAGGAACCTCATTATCCATGTTCCGAGTCATAAGTGATCCATCATCTGCGAATTTCAGAAATACCTCCGAAAGGATACACGGAATTGATCCTGTGGATTCCACTCCAAGAAATTTTTTAATATTTTCACGAATCTGCTCTTTTGAAATATTCATCCTCTTTTCTCCTTAGTTTATTCTTTGTTTTTAAACTTTATTAACAAAAAAATCATTCCGAGCAACATGAGTGTAGATCGTGTTGAATACACAATTGAGATTAACTCACCAAAAAACAAAACCGGCACAAATGAAACAACACTTGCGATGAAATAAGATCCCCACAACACAAACGATTCGTTATGTTTCTTTTCTCTGAAAATATCGATTACGGTAGGAGCATATCCGACACAAATAAGTGCCTGAACGAGAAAATTCGAGAACTGTGCATCTTTGGAAATCCACCACAAAATCAGAATCACACCCGAAGCCACAAGACACCATCTATCAAATTTTGTAAGGCGAATATGATATTTATAGAGAAAGAGAATAACTGTGATAACCACACAAGAGAAAAAATCAGAGGCCTGAAGCGTCATAACCTGCCAATGTAATGCCTTGATGTTTTTACTGACAAATGTGGCAACACCAATACCTGTCGCAACGCTAAAAATTATCCATGTCGCCAGTTTTGGAGTTACTTTCTTCCTGTGAACGAAAAAAGAATAAAAGACACAAGCAAATAGATAACAACCCGCGACGAAAACCGCAGAAATATCCCTGAATGCATCCACCTATTCCTCCTAAAATTGTTAATTTACACTGAGTACACAGTAAAATAAGTTAACCCTTACGTCAATGAGACACTTTACAAAAAAGTAAATCTATATTAGAATATAGAAATGGAATACATAATGGAAAAACTCACATGGGCGTGGAATGACCTCAATTTTGTCATTGTGGGAGCGGTATTTATCGCATATTTCATCTATGACGTGCTGTATGCATCTTTCACCCTTTCCGTCACGGGTCTTAAGGCGGGACGCGCAGCCACAATCAGTTCAATGTTGTATATTATCGGTACGGTCGGAGTGTTAAGTTATGTTGAAAACTTCCTCTACACCATCCCCATTATTATCGGCGGATGGTTTGGCACTTATATTACCGTGCGAAGAGAAAAAATGAAGAAAGATGGAGAGATAGGTCTTCAAAAAATCCCTTACAATAAGTAAGGGATTTTTTACATCATTCTTCGGAGTTCGCAAAATTCACACTTCGGATCATCGCAAAACCTGTCCCAAAACGAAAGATCGAGTATTTCCTGAGAAACTTTCAAAATAAGTTTCTTCAACTCCTCGACGTCTTCATTGGTAATTTCGAAACGTTCTTTTTTGTATCTCCCCTTCTCATCCGGTTCGACGAAATCAATATCTCCCGAAACCATACGAAATTTTTCTCCATCTTTATAGAGATCCAAAAGGAGAAAATAAAACGCAAGTTGACGCTTAATATCTCCGTCGGAAGATTTTGTCGTTCCCTCTATCACCCCACGAGATTTTGGCTTTCCTGTTTTATAATCGACGACATTCACGTGCCCCTCGTCATCCAAAATTTCCATTTTATCAATGATTCCCGTAAGACGAACATCGGGAGTCAAAAGTGCTCCTTGTATGGAAAATTCGGTGAGCGTGCGTGTATAAAAATTTCCTTTATAAAATTCAAAGTATCCACGTAACGCCTCTCTCCCTCGTTCAAGGGTTTCCGTGTAGTCATTCTTGGAAAGCGGCTGACGATTAAGATAAAACTCGAATTTTTGAAGAAGAAAATCTTTTCCCACTTCCCGAACCTTCAAATTTTCAAAAAAATCTTTCAATGCACCATGCATTGCGATTCCGTACATCTGATGTTTTTCTATCGCTTTCGGAATGCGCAAAAGATTTGTATAGAAATATTGCCACGGACACCTCAAATAATTATTTAATCCGGTAACCGATAATCCATTTTTCATAAATATTTCGCGAATAAAATCCTTGTTGCGTATATCCACTCCCGAAGGAAATGACTCGGAAAAAATCGAAGATTTTTCGGTGTTATATTTTTCTTCATACTCCCCCGCATCCTCTTCGGCAATACACTCCGATTTTATTTCCGAAAGAAATTGTGATGAGATTTTTTCCTTTCCACTCTCATCGGTACGAGCATAGGAAATATATACTTCCTTTTTTGCACGGGTGAGTGCAACATAAAACAACCGGCGCTCATCATCAATATCGCTTCCGCGGACACTGTTCCCAAAAAGCGAAAATACACGCGGGACAAGCGGGAGGGTATCGGATTTTCTTTTATTCCCCCAATGACCGTCATATGCATTCACAATATAGACATATTCAAACTCAAGTCCTTTTGCCCGATGCGCTGTCATACAACGCACCCGCGAGGTGATATGCCGTCCTCCGCTCTTTTTGATGGACGCCCCGTGTGCGAGAAGGGTATCGATATAGGAAATAAACAGCTCAAGATTCATCCCACGATGGACTTCGGCCATCGATTTCACCTGATCAAAAAGAGTGATAAGTTTATCCATTTTCTCGACCGAATCGGGAAGAGAAAGAATATGCGAAAGAAATCCCGATTCACGGACAATTGTTTCGAAAAGTGAAACAATATCGATATTTTTGCTTTTTATTTTCCATCCCGATATATCCGAGAAAAACCTCTTTACTGAAGAAATATTTTTCAATCCGAGAGTATCAAGCATTTCGGGACTCTGTATGATTGAAAGTAATGACATTTTTTCCCGATGTACGCGATCGATAAGAACATAGATATCTGCCGGATCTATCTTCAAAAAATCGATATGCATCGCTTCAAAAAAGAGTTCATTACTTCCGAATCCGTGAACTGCACGGAGTAACAGAATAAACTTTCGTATGTCGATATCACCCAACACATCCTGATCGGACTCAATGATAAAAGGGATTTTATACTTCTCGAAAATATGCGCGACAGGAAAAGCGTCACGATTATCACGATATATCACCGCGATTTCATGAGGATGAACTCCGTGTTCTATTTGCTCGGCAATGTGTTTTCCAAGGAAAAAATACTCTATTTCGGGACGCGAAAACGCATACAGAGATAATTTCTTTTCCCCATGGGAAGTATGTGTCTTGAGGCGCTTTTCTCCCTCAATAAGACTATGTGCCGAATCAAGAATGGTCTGAGTTGAACGATAGTTTTCCTCGAGCGTGATTAATTTTGCATCGGGATATTTTTTCTTAAAATAAAGAAAGTTTTCGAGTGAAGCCCCCTGAAATCTGAAGATTGCCTGTTTTTCGTCTCCCACCACAAATATATTCGGATGCTCGTAATAATTCGCGAGAAGTTCCAAAATTTTATTTTGTGCATTGTTGGTGTCCTGATGTTCATCAACCAACATATATTGATGCTTTTCCTGTAACATAAGAAGAAGATCATTATTGCGCTCAAGTGCCTCAAATACCTCCATAATCATATCGCTATAGTCGTAGTATTTCCTTTGTGCAAGTTCTTTCTGATATATACGAAATACATCGGCAAGTTCTTCATTCTTCCGAATTTGTTTCAAAAGCTTCTGATATTCCCCCTTCATTTTCCCCGCATGTGCTCCCTTTGTGTGATAGAGATCGGGAATTGCCTCAAATTCAAATTTTTCTTTCTTCACGATTTCGGAAAACCTTTCCGGATTTATCCCTTCTTGTTTTAATTTGTTGATGTTTGAAAGTATCCCCCGTAAATAATAAAACGGATCGCCAAAGGGTTTTAGTTCTTCAAGTGGCGACGATTCGATGATGGTCTCCACAAGATGTATTTGATCCACTTCGGTAATGTGTTGTGATCCGATAATCCGCGGAAATTCTTCCGGATAATTTTTTATCACATCATTACAAAATCCATGGAACGTATTAATGACCACTCCATATGCGGGACTCCCAATAATTTCAACCAACCTCCTTCTCATTGAAGTTGTTCCGGATTCCGTAAAGGTAAGCGCCAAAATATTTTCGGGTTGTGCATCGGTTTTTTTCAGAATATTCGCAATGCGAAGTGTTAAAATCTGTGTTTTTCCCGTTCCCGGTCCCGCAACCACCATCACCGGCCCCTCAATCGTGTCCACCGCCTCTTTTTGTGCGGGGTTTAGTTTTGCGTACAACTCCTCAAATTTTTGATTCCCCTTTTGCATGTCCATAAAATTTTACCACTAAAACAGAAAAGTCTGAAAAAATGAAACATAAAAGAACAAGGAATAATTGACTGATAATTATTTATATGGTATTATTATAAAAACATCTAATCATTCATAAATAAGGGAGTGTGTGTCATGACACAAAAAGTATCTTTTCTGGAGAAGATAAAGATAATCCTAAAAGCAATTTCTTATCATCTTTTTCCTGAAAGTTATGAGAGCCTCAAACAATTTGCTGCAGAAGCAAGAAAGAGAGGTTTCACCGTAACAATCAGAGAGCTTTTCATTCCGAACACAAATTCTCAGAACTCCAATGATTTCTGTTCGTCTGTTTCGCAATGCGTCACAGACGGAATGGTATATCTTCATTTGAAGGGTGTTGGAGATGGGAGAAAGCGAGATATCGTGTGTGATATTCCTGTCGGATATTGCAGTCTCCAATATGACGACATGAAACGATTTCATGAGGAAAAAGAGAAAAAGATGAAAGAGATAATGGAAACATTAAAATCTTTCATTGTCCCGGTAAAAGTTCAGGAAATTTTCTAATTCAGGAGGTTTTTGTGGAAGTACAAGATTAAGGGACTCTACGCGCAATGCGAAGAGTCCCAATTTTTTTATCTAAAATATCCTATACCACCTCCGCTTGATAACATTGTTCACAATAGACTATTTCTTTCCTTTCGGGTGCATATGATGTCTCGAATTCATTGGGGCACCTTCCTGTTCCATGTTGATGTTGTGCAGTGTTTTGATATATTCCATTCTCTGATTTTTCACCAGTACACTGACAAGCGCGATGCCAGAGCTTCATCGGATTGCGTTTGTTAAAACGTTCAAAGTGACGTGTATTCGGACATTTCCGTGGAAGCGGAATATTCATCCTCCGATAGAATGCTAACTCCTCGGGAATAATGCGAAATGCTTTTGTGCAATTATGTTCGGCAGTAACATCCAGAGAACCACGCTTCTCCCACGTTTCACATGAAATTATTTCATTCAAAATATCATCACCAATTGAAGAGATGCGTTCAGGAAGATCTTGATATGACTTCGTTGCAACATGTTCTTTTTCCTGCGGATCTTCCCATACATATCCAACTTTTTGAGCTTCTTCTTTTGTCATAGGAAAATGATCATATGCCGCCGTTGTATTATATGCGGAAGTGGAAAGATCGGGTGGATAAAATTCTCCAAATTTATATTCCCTCCCCTGTTTGTCCTTATACGGCATCGCATTCATGTGCTCAATAATCTTCGGAACAAGCGCTTCATATTCTTCTTTTGTGTATTGTTTATTCAGAATGCAATATTCTTTACTTTTTAATCCAATGCATCCAAATAAATTTGAAGAGGAATAACAATTATCTACATATGTTAAGTCGTGACATGAATCCCACGTCTCGTTCGCAAAACGAATATTCGAAACATTGTATCCGCAATTTGATGTTTCATATACAAGCTCGGTGGCTCTCCCCCAATATGAATAATCCATACAATCTTTCGCTTCAAAAATAGAAAGGAGATATTTTCCATTTTCGACTTCTCTCGACTGGTACGAGTCTTTCACCCTATTACAATTATTTAACCAATTCCCGGAAACATCGGTACTGTTTATATTGGTTACCGACTGATGAATAGTACCAGCCACAAGTGCGGAAAAACGTTCGGAAAGTTTTTGTAATCCGGCAGCGGTATCAAGATCCAACTCTTTTATCTTTTTTTCATACTCTTCCTTCGTATATTGCTTATTTAAAATTGAATATTGCGCATTTCTAAGTCCTGCGCACGCAATGCAGTTGGTACAATTTCTGCAATCGAAAAGAAAATAAGAATCGCGACACTGCTTACACTCCTGACAATATTGAACATTGTAACAATCATTAATATCGATGGATTGATACGCAAGTTCGGATTTATCTGCATTAAAACAATCGGCGCAGTCACGTGAATTCCAGAGGAGGTATGAATAGCGGGAATTTTCATTGTAATTTGCCCGAATAAGTAAATAACAATCCTTGTTGTAACTTGCCCGATTACAATATTCACTTCCCACAATATCTCCCTGACGAATAAGAGAGGCGCGAGGTACCCGCATTTTCATTTCCTTAAATTGCTCAAAAAACGGTTTATCAAAATTATATTCCCTTCCGTATGAAATTGGATCCCATTTATCGCTTCGATAACATTCGAGACAATACAGAGGAAAAGATGTTCCGGGCGGATACATCGCAATCATATTTTTTCCGCATAAACTGCAGGTGTTTTTATACAAATGCCGTTCATTACAAAACGAAAGTCTCCGCTGAAATCGACAGGGAGGACACCAGGTCGGCGCGGGCACTTTTATTTTTTCATAAAAATCAAAGTCCTCCGGTGCAATGGTAAACGAGTTTTTGCAGTTTTGACACTGTTTTGCCTCCGAATTCATATACCTATATTACCCTAAATTATCTCTGCGTTGTAGCACGTCTCGCAGTAGATGATCTCTGGCCTCTCCGACGAATAAGAAGTCTCAAATTTATTTACACATTGTCCATTATGACCGTGAGATAATTCTTTGCACATACATTGTCGATGCCAAAGTTTTCGAGGTGGACGAAGTGATATGCGCTTTCGATAGCGACATTCTGGACAATTTCTGGGGATCGGAATATTCATTCGCTTATAAAACTCGACTTCGGGATCAACCACATTATAATTTCGATCGCATGAAATACAGGTGAGCGCTTCTTTTGTTATTGAATCTGATACATCGACAATAGTATCGGGAATTTGATCGGGGGAAAGAGTTCCCTTTCCACGGGTTACTCGAACGTCATCCTGCCATCGAAATCCCCGAGAAATTGCAATCTCTTTCTCCATCGGCATATAGATATCTCCATGGGTCTCGTTATATCCGAAAGGAGATAATGCGGGAGGAAAAAATTCACCATATTCTCCTCTCTTTTTCATTTCTTCAACGAGCTCACTTTTTATGTGCTCATACTCCTCTTCCGAATATTGCGTATTTAAAATACAATATTCTCCTTTTCTCACACCAACACATCCAAAAAGATTTTGTGAATTATGGCATGAGTCACAATAATCTATAAACGTGTTCTCATATGAGAGATGACAAAACCTCACGTTCGATGCATTGGTAAGTGCATGCGATTCATAGGTAAGCTCGGTTGTCCCCAATCCAACACTCAAAAGGTCCATCGAATCCTTCGCAATAACGATTGCGCTATGACGAACATTCTCGCTGTCGTAGGCATAATAGCCATTATATATATTTCGGGAATTATGAATTTCATCCCCCACCACATTCTGTGATTTTTCTATCTGTGCATATTTGTGTATTCCTTTATGTTGAATAATATCAATCCATTTTTTATACAGTTCCGCGCGTTCTCGATATGATCCCAAATTAAATTCTTTCAATTTTTTGTCGTACTCCTCTTTCGTCAATTGTTCATTTAAAAAACAGTATTTTTTATTCCTTAAATTCCAGCTCAAGAAACAATTTTGACAATTAGTACAATCAAAACAATATTTACACTCAATACTGTCATGCACAAAAAAACAAAATTCACACTTAAAATCCCTATCACAATGAAAACATTCATATAAAAACTCTCCCCCTTCGTATGCAAGATTTACATCACAGGAGTCTTTTGTGCCATTCCAACAATTGCTCAAATAAAATCCATTTTCACAATTAAAACAGTCAAATGAAAGATATACATTTTTATTGTCCGCCGAATGGTTGGTATATTCACTGTTTACAGAATTTTTTCCAAGAAGTGCAACCCGCGGAACCTTTAATTGTAATTCTTTAAATTGTTCAAAAAACGGGCGATTTATATCTATCTTCATTGCAAAATCCATAGGACTCCACGTATCTCCCCACCAACACGTATGACAATACACCTTATATGGTGCGTCAGGATGATAAATCGTCACTGTTGATTTTCCACACAAATCACAGTTCCTTCGATAGAGGTTACGTTCATTTCGCCATGCATAACGCCTCATCTGCCGACAATCAGGACACCACATTGGTAGTGGAACATTTATTTTCCCGTAAAATTCAAAATCTTCACTCTCGAGGGTGAAGTTGTGTTTGCAGTTTTGACATTGCTTTGTCTCAGCATTCATATACCTATATTAGTATAAAACCAACTAAACAGCGAGGCGTTTTTGTATTTTGTTCTTTTCCGGAAGTGGAATTTTTGTTTTCTCTACATACTTCTTCATCGTATCAATCGTCACATCATATGTTTTCCTATCCACAGGATATGGTGTGGCGTCTTTTCCTCCATGTGCAAATGAATATCGTGCGGGATCTTCGTACGACGGTTTTGCGCCATAAATAACCTCCGAGACAAGTGCGAGGGCGCGAATTGTTTTTGGGCCCACCCCTTCAGTTGAAAGAAGTTTTTCATAACTCTCCGGCTGTTCATCACATAACTTCCACAAAATTTTCTCGAGATATGCGCTTTTTGAAAAATCTTCCATCACCACCGGGTGTGTCTTGAATTCTTTATTTTCGAGCTCGAGGAGTGTTAATTGCTTCCCCTCCCCGTTTCCCAATGAAACCATTTTTGAAAGCGGAGAGTAATATCTTCGAAGAAGTTGAATATCTTTCATAAGCACTCCAAAACTCTGATGAGTAAGATCGGCACTTATTTCCCGATTCTTTTCGCTTTCATTCGCGGTCATATTCAACACATTCGGAATTTTTATCTGGCTTGAAATTCCCGAATGCGGTTCGCGAATTAAATCTTTTGCCGTTTCCGAATGCCAATGATATCGTCGTGCAGTTTGGTTTTCTTTATTCATTCCCTGTTGCACCACCGTCCACGCTCCATTCTTTGTAAAGAAAAATGTGTGGTGATAAATCTGAAATCCATCTTGAATAAGCGCACTATCCACCTTCGCGGCCATACGCGAATTATATGAAAGTGCGCGTATGTTTTTTTCACTGAGTGCCAATCGGGACCCCCATGTAAATATTTCGTCGGGTGTTTTTCGAGATGTCTTTCCTTTTCCTCCACAAATAAAAATTCCGAGGTTACGTTCCTCCCCTCGGATTGCCTCCTTGAGTGCGGCGGTGAGTATTGTCGTAAGCCCCGAAGCGTTCCAATCAAAGGCCAAAACCGTCCCCAGGGACTGGAACCACACCGGATCCCCAATACGCCGTATAAAGGCATCTGGACCCTCTTCTGCGACGATTACGTGCATCATCTCCCGCCCCAGCATCACCATGCGGTCAAAAAGCCACTTTGGGCACTTCCCATAATCAAGTGTAAATGTGGCAATCCCGCGCTGGATCATAGATTATCGATAACGCACCGAAACCTTTTTTCCCTGTTTTTTTGCGTGTTTCTTTTTTGCTACTTTCCGTGACTTATTCATACTTCTATTTTACCACCTATTTTCCCAATGAACAGTTTACAAACCAATAAAAAATATTTAATTCCTTATAAGCTAATTCGTACGAATGAGCTTATTCCTCTAATGACAAATTTCTTCATTTACTCATTCGTACGAATGAGTAAATGATCTGAATACAAAAATATTGGAATATAACTCGGGGCACTATGACGCGTTATAGTGCCTAAGAATACATTAGTTTAGGGTTAATAGTTGCACACATCACACATCCCACAGTTTTTATCAGGATATGCTTCGCCAAAATATGCGAGCAACATTTTTCTGCGGCAATCCCCCGACGTGCAAAATTCAACCATCTTATCCAGTTGATACTGCGCAACTGCCGCACGATGTTCATTCTTGCTTTGCCGAATGAAAAATTCATGCTTCATCTTATCTCCATATCCAAAAAACAACATACAATCGGACGGCAATCCGTCTCTTCCTGCGCGTCCTGTTTCCTGATAATACCCCTCAAGATTTTTTGGAATATCGTAATGAATAACAAAACGTACGTTCGGTTTATCAATCCCCATTCCAAATGCAATGGTCGCAACGATAATTCGCAATTTCCCTTTCTGAAATTTCTCCTGATTTTCCGTGCGTTCTTTTTGCGGAAGTCCTGCATGATAGGGCGCCGCTTCAATTCCATCCATCATTAAATCACTTGCCATACGTTCAACCGATTTTCTGCTGTGACAATAAATAATTCCTGAATAATCGGGATGATCTTCCAAATACGCCTGAATATAATAATATGCATTATCTTTCGGACGGATAATATAATTAAGATTCTCTCTATTAAAACTCGCACGGTGTTCACCATACATTCCTTCTTTGAATTTTAACTGTAGTTTAATATCATCTCTCACCTTCCGTGTCGCAGTCGCAGTAAGTGCAACAATAGGCACTCCGGGAAACTTTTCACGAAGCATGCCGAGCTTTCGATACTCGGGACGAAAGTCATGTCCCCATTCGGAAATACAATGCGCCTCATCAATTGCAATCAGAGAAATCCCGCAATCGAGAAGAAAATCTATGAATCCCTCTTTCACCAAACGTTCCGGCGCAACATACAACAATTTCACCCTTCCACTCAATACCTCATCTTTTATCTGTCTTGTCTCTTTTACCCCAAGACTACTGTTTAAATATGCCGCGGAAATATTTTTCCCCTCAAGTGAATTTACTTGATCCTTCATAAGTGAAATAAGCGGGGATACCACAAGCGTCACCCCCGGAAATTCAAGCGCGGGAAGTTGATAACAGAGTGATTTCCCCGCACCGGTCGGAAGCACCGCAATCACATCTTTTTTCTGAAGAATATCGGCGATAATATCCTCCTGATATGGAAGAAATGAATGGAACCCAAAGTGTTGTTTTAATAATCGTTTCATGTTTATAGGTAACTGTATTTTTTTAATACATCTTCCACTTCATCCGCGCTTCTTGTATTCATAAGTTTTGTTCGCAATTCTTTTGCATTATCAAAACCGGAAACATATGCTTTAAAATGCTTTTTCATATTATCAAAGTTTTTGAGTGATGTAGAGCGATTGATGTTTGAATTTCCAAAATATTTCTCGAAAAGACGCGCATGTTCAAGCATCGCCGATAATCGTTTTCTCAAAATAATCTCTCTCTTATTTTTTGCAAAGAAAAATGGATTTCCGAATATTCCCCTTCCCACCATTATTCCCTCAACTCCCGATTCTTTTGCCTTTTCCAATCCATCTTCCATGCTCAAAACATCTCCGTTTCCGACGATAAAAGGTCTTTCTTTCTCATCAGAAAAATATCCATCACGTAAAGAAACCGCATCGGCGATTCTATCCCAACACGCAGAAACTTTCGACATTTCCTTTCGTGTTCTTCCATGCACGGTGATAACTGCGGGCTCCATTTCAAAAATATACGGGAGCCAATCTTCCATCGTATCTTTGTTATATCCAAGACGCGTTTTTACCGATACCGGCAATTTTCCCGCACCGCGTTTTGTTTCTTTGATAATTTCCTGTGCAAGCCTCGGATTTTTCATAAGTGCCGCACCCGCACCCTGTTTTTCCACTGCACGATCAGGACATCCCATATTGATATCAATACCGTCAAATCCAAGTTCCCCAGCGAGTAATGCACATTCATAAAAATGTTTTGGTGTCGCGCCAAAAAATTGTGCCACAATCGGTTTCTGTTTTTTTGTATATTTCAGATCAATGAGTAGTTTCTCTTTTCCGCGTGAACACAATCCATCACACGAAACAAACTCAGTCCAAAAAACATCCGGTTTTCCGTATTTTGTGATAATTTCACGAAATGCAATATCAGTCACATCCGCCATTGGTGCAATCGCAAAAAATGGCTTTTTTGATTTTTTCCAAAATCCAAATTCCATAAGCACTCTCTATTTTATAGAGAATAATAACAATAACAAGTAGAAATTGACACTTTATTAAATTAATGCTAGAATACAACCAGCAAATTAACTAACTTTCTATAAGGAGATGCACAATGAAAAAGGGATTTTTAATTCTTTTGGGAATTATTTTATTTATTCTTTTGTTCTGCTCACAAACACCCGGACAACAATGCAATGGAGCAAGTTGGAGTTTCCAAATGTCCCATTTCGACAAAATGAACCATGATGGCATGGATTATAAAAAGGGTTATACATTATATTCTCATGCACGACAACGCTTTGGTAATGTTGGAGTACTACTGATGTTCAATTCAATTTCTGATTCTTCATGGGCAGTAGGTGCCGGACTTTCTTATTACTCGAAAACAACAACAACTGATATCGCTGCCGGTCCAAAGTATTCAATAAAAAACGGGGAAGAAGGAAGGGTTGTTTTTTGGGTTAAGGTACGAGAATATATCGCATTAACAAAAAACATCGAAATAAGAACATTCCTAGATTTTGCTGAAGTGATAAGTGCTGATGGATATATTTTATATTACTTTGATGAAAATCAAGTATGGGCACTGGGAATAACCGGGCAAACAAAATTTGGAGTTGGTGTTATCGGTCAATTATCACTAACAAATAACTTCGATATTTCAGCACGATTAATGACCGCTGGAGAAAGAGATAAAAAAGACCGCATCATACCTACTGGAGAAATAATATTCAGAGCTACATTTTAACTACAAAAAAAGCGCAACAAAATTGTTGCGCTTTTTTATTGACTAAATAATAATTTTATTTTATAGTGGACCGAGTAAATAAAAATATAAAAAAGGAGAAATGCATTGAAAATAAGTATCATAGAAGCATCGTCTGGAAATAACCAGATCTTTGGTATTACGGATATGGAGCTTATTGGACCAATTTTAATTGGTACAGTACTTCGTAATGCCGGATACGATGTAAAAGTATTCAGAGAAACTTCGTCCGGCGGTGTTGATTGGGAATGGGTAATGAATTCCAACGTCGTTGGTATTTCTTGTATGACCCCATCGGCGTCTCGAGCATACGAAATTGGAGATATCATTAAATCAAAAGGAATTCCTGTAGTTATGGGAGGTATACACCCCACACTTTGCCCCAATGAGTGTTTGGAACACTCGGATTTTGTTGTTCGCAACGAGGGCGAAGATACTGTCTTGGAAGTTCTCGAGTTTATAAGAAACATACCAAAAAATATTAACGAAATATTGGGTATTTCTTATAAAGACACAGAGGGTAATATACATCACAATCCAGACAGACCATTCATAAGGAATCTTGATGAATATCCGATACCTGACTTTTCATTGGTAAGTGGCATAAAGAAAAAAGGGATTATTGAAAAAACCCTATTTCTTCCGATAAAACCGATTTTTACCTCAAGGGGATGTCCTTACAAATGCACATTTTGTTCTGTACGAATCATGTTCGGAGGGAAATATAGGACAAAAAGTGTCGAGAGAATCATCAAAGAAATGCGTTACATGCGACAGTTCTCTAAAAATTTCTTTTTTGTCGATGACAATATTGGAGTCGATCAAAAAAGATTGAGGAATCTGTGTAATGCAATAATCGATAATGGGCTAAACGATTGTGCGTGGAATGCGCAGGTAAGATTGGAAATTGCCAAAGACGAGAATCTACTGAAGCTCATGGCGCGGGCAGGATGTACACGGGTGCATATTGGTTTCGAATCTGCAAGCGATACCTCACTTGAAGCGATGAAAAAAAATCAAACTGCAGGAGAAATGAAAAAAGCAATTGCAGCATTCCATAATGCAGGAATAAAGATTCATGGGATGTTTATTCTTGGATTTGATACCGATGATGTGTCTATTTTTGATAAAACTTTACATCATATCAGAAACATCAAGGTAGATACCGCACACTGTACCGCACTTACTATGTTCCCAGGAACCCCTGATTACAAAGAAATACAAAAACAAAATCGACTCATCCCAGGAATACAATGGAAAGACATGAATATGTTCAACGTGACATTTCAGCCGGCGCAGATGACCCCTCGTGAACTACAAACAGGAATATTTGGTGTAATGAAAAAATTCTATAATTTCGGATATCTCGTAAGAAACATAAGGAGAGAAGGATTTTTTGCATTGCAGGTATACCTTTATGTAAAACTCGCCTTGAAAAAGGCAAAATCACAACTTGATGAATTTCTTCAAAGATTTAATCTATAAAAAAAGTGCAACAAAATGGTTGCACTTTTTTCTTTGTGTGGAATACAAAAAAATGGAATCCTCTCAACTCTTTTTTTAACACTAAATTAATCTTCAACAACCCCAGTGTTTTTGTAAACACCTGCCCTATATCTACGCGCAATGTACAAATATAACGGGAAAAGTACTAAAAATAGAATAACTCCTAAATATAGAAACCCGTACTGATAAGACACTTTCTCAATCATAAACCCAACTCCAAAACTTGAGATTGCAGCAACAATTTGATCAATTTGTGAACCAGTTGATAATAATGTGGCCTTAAAATTACTTGATTTGATAATATCAAGTTGATAGCCTTCATCAACTTTATTTAGCCCCCACTGAAACGCATTTATAACAATAAAAGTAAGTACTACTATCCACCAAGTTGATGTTATCCCTAAAATAAGAATCAAAAATGTATAAACAATAAATTGGAACTTATAAAAGGAAAGTAGTGTAACATATTTTTTAATTTTTCCACTATAAGCAAGTATAAGTGAAGCAAACGCTCTTCCTATACCAAAAAACACTCCATACCAAATTACAGGTATTTCAAGAAGTATCTGATATGGAGCACGGAACCCACCAATACTAAATAATGTTCCACTAATAATTCCAGAAAATAGAGCAATACTGAAGTAATTGAGATGATATCCTTCTTTTACTACTTGCTTAAAATTTGTTGCCCCAATTTCTTTAATATGCTCCTGTGGCACAGGTGGTATCACTAAAGAAATGGCCGCCAATAATCCTACCAAATCAACTACAAGAGCTATAAGAAATGGAGTCTTATAACTCACACCTACCAAAAATGGTATTAATACCATAAATATAATAGGAACAGCAAAACCAATTGAACTAATCTTCCCCATCACTTTCGTGTAGTCTTTTTCTCTGTTGAGACCCCGTAAAGTCTCATGCATAAAAGCACTCCCCGTGCCACTATGAAAAGCCGAACTCATACTTAAAAAAATCGCCCCAAGTATTAAGAAAATGATATCATCTGCGACAAGAAAAAATATTGTCGATAATAACATCAAAACTCGAGATATAATCAACGCGTATTTGTGTCCGATTTTATCGGAAGCATATCCACTGGGGATCTCAAAAATAAAACCAGAAATACTTCCCGCGAGAAGAATAACTCCAATTATTTTTGGCGTTACGTCTGGTATGGTTAAATAATAAGCTCCTAAAATTGCAACAAAAATTCTCTTATTGGCAATTAACAAGAGAGTATATTTCCAAATATTACTTTGTAGTTTCTTCTGCATGAGGAATTTTTGTGCGGGATACGGGAATCGAACCCGTGTCTCAACCTTGGGAAGGTCGCATTCTACCACTGAACCAATCCCGCTTTTATTATTGTGTACTTGTTGCTTTCGGAGGGATCACAATAATCATATTCTCCCCCTGTTTTTTATAATTCAACTGTGCACGTAATTCTTTTACTAAATTTTCCGGATTTTTAAAATATTCGATTTTTTCGACCAATGATGCGTTTTCTTTTTTCAACGAATCCGCGGTTTCTTGAAGTTTCTTTACTTCTGCCGTAAATATTTCTCGTTCTGTTTTCAAACGATAAAAACCCCATACAAGGATACCAAATATAACTATAAAAAGAAGAATTTTGAGAATTTTCATATAGCACAAGAGTTATCCTCTCCGCATCTGATTATATAACAAACCCCGACCATTTATAAATAGTCGGGGTTGTTTTGGAAATTATTTAGTGTTTATTTCTTTTTTCCTTCAATAATAAGCTGAGCGACATTTCCCGGAACTTCTGCATAATGGCTGAATTCCATAGTAAATGATCCCCTTCCCTGTGTCATTGAACGAAGTTTTGTCACATATCCAAACATTTCAGAAAGCGGTACCTCAGCATCCACCAGACGAGCAGTGCCACGTTCTCCCATTTCATTAATCTTTGCACGCTTTGAACTTAAATCACCAGTGATGTCGCCCAAGAATTCTCCCGGAGCAATTGTCTGTATTTTCATGATTGGTTCAAGTAATACCAACTTACCGAGTTTTGCGGCTTCCTGGAATGCCATTGCACCTGCGATTTGGAAAGCGATTTCGGATGAGTCAACTTCATGGAACGATCCATCATAGAGTGTTACCTTCACATCAGTTACCGGATATCCCGCAAGCACACCTTTCGTGATTGCTTCTTTCACTCCCTTCTCGATAGGAGCGATAAATTCCTGAGGAATGACCCCCCCTTTAATTGCATCAACAAATTCAAATCCTTTTCCACGTTCCAATGGTTCAACCTCCAATCGCACATGACCATATTGACCGCGTCCTCCTGACTGACGAATATATTTTCCCTCTCCCTTTGCCTGATTTTTGATTGTTTCTTTATATGCAACCTGCGGACGACCCACATTCGATTCCACACTGAATTCTCGCTTCATGCGTTCAACAAGTACTTCCAAGTGAAGTTCACCCATACCTTCGATAATTGTTTCTCCGGAATCATTTCCACTCACACGGAATGTCGGATCTTCATCCGCAAGACGGCGAAGTGCAAGACCCATTTTTTCCTGGTCGGCTTTTGTTTTTGGTTCAATACGAATTGAAATAACCGGTTCTGGAAATGTAATTTTTTCGAGAATAATTGGAGTTTCCGGATCGGACAATGAATCTCCTGTTCCCGTATTTTTTAACCCAACAAGAGCTCCCAAATCTCCCGCATAAATTTCTTCAACCTCTTCTCGATGATTCGCGTGCATACGAACAATACGTCCCACACGTTCCTGTGTATTTTTCGATGAATTCAAAATATAACTTCCCCGTTTTAATATTCCTGAATATACCCTGAAGAATGAAAGAGTTCCCACAAAAGGATCCGCTGCAATCTTGAATGCGAGTGCGGAAAGTGGAGCATCATCTTTTGCAACAATTTCTACTTCTTCGTGTTTTTGATTTAATCCTTTTACCGGAGGTTTATCGAGAGGTGATGGAAGGTACTCGATGACTGCATCAAGCACAAGCTGCACTCCCTTGTTTTTGAGTGCTGAACCCGCAAGTACAGGAACTAATTTCCCCGCAAGCGTAGCGGCACGAAGTGCTTTTTTTAATGTGGGAACAGAAATTTCTTTTCCTTCCAAATATTCACTGATTAATTGATCATCGGTTTCCGCTATTTTTTCAACAAGCTCGTGGCGCTTTTTCTCCACAAGTTCTTTCATATCTTCCGGCACATCTCCCGATACTATTTTTTCTCCACGTTCACCCTCAAATCGATACGCCTTTTTATCAAATAAATTCACAATACCCGAAAATGCATCTTCAGTCCCAATAGGAAGTTGAATTGCAACTGCGTTTGGAGTGAGTCGGTCAATAATGGAAGCAAAACTCCTTTCGAAACTTGCACCCATACGATCGAGTTTATTAATAAAACAAAGACGCGGAACATTGTATTCATCAGCATAACGCCAATTTGTTTCCGATTGAGGTTCAACCCCGGCCACTCCGTCAAACACCACTACTGCGCCATCGAGAACACGAAGCGATCGTTTCACTTCAACGGTGAAATCAATATGCCCTGGAGTATCAATAAGATTGATACGATATTCGTTTTTCTTTGCATCTGGCGAATTATGATCAATATATGTGGGGGTCCAAAAACAAGTAGTTGCTGCGGAAGTGATTGTAATTCCACGCTCACGCTCCTGATCCATCCAATCCATTACGGCCTCCCCTTCATGGACTTCTCCGATTTTATGCGAAACCCCGGTATAAAAAAGAACACGCTCTGAAACGGTGGTTTTCCCCGCATCAATATGAGCGATAATTCCGATATCACGAACTCGTTCCATTGGGTATTGTCTAGGCATAAAATTTTTATTTAATTATTTTTTATAAATATATACCAAAATAAATTTCGCATTTTCATACGAAATCTATCCGCTTCTATCTCACGTAACTTGCAAACGCGCGATTCGCTTCTGCCATTCGATGCATGTCCTGTTTCTTCTTAATTGCGGTGCCCTCATTTTTTGACGCCAAAATCAATTCTTCGGCAAGACGCTTCGCCATTGGAGATCCTTTCTTCTTTTTTGCAGTATCAATAATCCAATGTGATGCAAGGAAAAACTTTCTTTCCGGTCTTACTTCACGGGGAACTTGATAGTTTGCACCTCCCACACGCTTTGAAACTACTTCAAGAAGCGGTGATGCATTCACAATTGCTTTTTCAAAAATTTCTACCGGATCACCCTTAGTAATATTTTTTACTTCATCGAGTGCACGATAAAATACTCTTTCCGCAGTCGATTTTTCTCCTCCTACCATGATGTAGTTAATAAAACGAGCCATATCGATGCGCTCATGCACCGAATCCCCCACTATTTCATTTTTTTTAAAACTTGATCTTTTTCTCATATTGAATAGATGATGTTAGCTCTTTGCTCTTTTTGCTCCATATTTTGATCGCTGTTGTTTTCGCGCATTTACTCCCTGGGTATCGAGTACGCCACGAACAATATGGTAGCGAACTCCCGGAAGGTCTTTTACACGTCCACCACGAATCATTACCACAGAGTGTTCCTGAAGATTATGTCCTTCTCCCGGAATGTATGCGGTTACTTCCATGCCATTAGTAAGACGAACCCTCGCCACCTTTCGAAGTGCTGAGTTCGGTTTCTTTGGAGTAGTAGTGAATACCTTCAAACACACCCCTCGCTTAAACGGCGAAGATGAATCAACCGGCTTATTTAATAAGTAATTAAAATAGGTGCCAAGAGCTGGAACCTTTTTCTTCTTGAGGATTCTTTTCCTTCCACTTTTGATTAATTGAGATACGGTAGGCATAAAAACACTACTGCAAGTGCAGCAGGTATAAGAATAAGGCAAAACCACTGATTTTGTCAACACGTGATGGGTTAAAACCCTATAAAAAGACGATATAAAAAGCGGACAACCGGAGAAAGAAACTCAACTCCCAAAAATATAAAAATCATCAATACAAAGAATCCATATCGCTCGAATGCGTCAGCGAGATGCTCATATTTTTTTGGAATAAACGCAAAGAGTATTTTTGATCCATCAAGTGGCGGAATCGGCACCAAATTAAAAATAGCCAACATAATATTAATCATCACTATAGAGGCAAAAAGCGGTTCAAGAGTGAGCAGTGCCCCACTCACACTTGGCACATACATAAAAAGACGATAAAAAATAGCAAATATAAATGCGACGATAAGATTACTTGCGGGACCAGCGGCGGCAATAAGCGCCCCCCCTTTTTTTGGATCTTTTAGGTTAAGTGGGTTATAGGGAACCGGTTTTGCCCACCCCAAAATAATTCCACCGGGAATGAGGGACATAAGAAGAGGAAGAATAATTGAACCAAATGGATCAATGTGTTTTATCGGATTTAATGTAAGTCTCCCTAAATTGCGAGCAGTGGGATCCCCCAATTCTTCAGCAATATATCCATGTGATACCTCGTGTATGACCACCGAAAATATAAGAACAATAATTTGAAACAAAATGATAAATTCCATGATAGGGACATTATATAGGAAAATTATTCCTCATGCTATAATGAGGGATATGGAAAGAAAAAGTGTTGGTTTATATGTAACCATTGCCCTCGTTTTTGTGTTTGCACTCACTGGATTCTTTTTTGTTTTTGATTCAATTGGAACTTTACGCGCCGATGTGAGAAATGTCGAAATGGCACTTGAGCTCGCCAATAAAGAGCGACAAGCAACTCCAGTTGAACAACCAATAAAAAAAGAGGTGCCAGAAATTAAAAATACCACATCATCGGAAGAACAAGCTCCAGAAACAGTTACCAGCGTTGCAACAGTGCCAACAGCGATTCTTATGGATGTCCAATCAAGCCCAACACTCCTCCCACAAACAAACCTTTCTCTTTCTGTGGAGAGTATAAGTAAGAACTCAAACAATACCCTCTCGATTAATTTCAAAATTTATACCAATAAAGCAACAGGAAATTCATCAATCGATCCTTCAAAAATATTCAGTATCGTTGCACTCGATGGCAATAATATCGAATCGTTTAAAACAAATGGACAGTTTTCTTCAATACCTCCCAAGAGCATGATTTCCGGAAGTATATTATTTAGAATTTCCCAAGCTCAAAATACGGTTATTCTCCAAATTGGATATGGAGAAAATATAAAGTTCTATGAAGTGAATTTTTCGGAAAAGAGTTATAAAGAAACGGTTATCGGATAATATCCCAAAAAATTTGCATTTTTTCGAAAAATAGATATAATACTTCTATATATAAAACATATGCGCGCGTGCGAAAAATGCGAAAAATCATATAAAATGGGAGGAACCAGAAAGCTTCTCCGTGGACATTACAATCCAACCACTTCAGGAAAAAAGAAGGCGAATTTACAATGGACGAATCTTCTTGTCCCAGGAAAACGATCGAAGGTGTGTACTACGTGTTTAAGAACACTCAGTAAGACAAAAAAGAAATAAAAGAAAAATCCCCGCCTTTGGGGATTTTTTAATTAACTCTTATTTTTTTTCATCAGAATAAAGAGGGCCAGATATCGCTTCGTCGCCTCTATCTCCAGGATAAGACCTTAAAGGTTGTTTTTCTTCCTCGAGAAGCACAAGGCCATTTTTTGAAGAAAGAATTCCGATTGGAAATATGGCACTAAGCTCATATTCCTCTTGTGTTTCTTTTTTTGGATCAAAGGGTTTATTTGGTCCAATTGTTTTATCCGACATATTCACCTCAATATATGTTTAAAAACTGCTTTATATTCTAAACTAAAAATACAAAAATGTCCACCCGTAACTATCAATATAATTATCTTTGAGTATAATGAAATAGATCTTTCGGGCTGTAGTATACCGGTAGTACGCATGCATGGGGTGCATGTAGACCGGGTTCAATTCCCGGCAGCCCGACATAATTATAAAATCTCGCTTTATGCGGGGTTTTATAATTTATGATGTGTTGGGAATTGAAGGGAACCACGAGCGCATATGGGATATGAATAAGCGAGTGGTCCCTGGTTTCGAAGGAGGAGTGAAACGACGGGAGAGAAAAATTCCCGGCAGCCCGACAACGGAGAGATGAAAGTTCGCACTTGAGTGCGAATTGTCGGAAATTGAAGGGCGGAGCGATGTGTATTCAGCAGAATGCACCGCGAGCCCGGGCTCGAAACCTTTTTGAGTGACGGCGAAAAAAGAGTTGAGAGAATTCCCCCCATACCGACATAATTATAAAAAATCCTGTGACAAACAGGATTTTTTATTTCATTTTCTCTATCAATCTCATAATCTCACCTCGATGTTTATTAATAATACTTGGGTCTCTAAAGTTTTTTGAAAATTCTACGAGATTGTTTACCGCCCCCATAATTGAATCTTTTGTCGGATGATTAAAGTCACCACCAGAATCCGAAAAAGCCTTTTTTACAACTTCTCTGCAGTATAATTTACTTGCTTCGCTATCGTTTTCCCCGATATTTGCATCGAGACAATGCGCCTCATAAAAACACTGTGAAATCGCATCACGTACCATAAGTGGCGTCACGACCCCATCTATGTCAAAACCATAAATAGACTCTCCCATGTGTTTATTATACTACACGTGTAAATATTTTCTGATTGCTACCACACCAGACACTATCCCCAACCCAACTCCAAATAATAACTGATAAAGAAAAAGGGAGAAGAAGTTTTCATTGAAATACGTCTTCAAATTTATCTCAGGAATAAAGTTCGAAACATACGGAGAGACAAAATTAATGATTGGAATAAATATGAGAAATCCGATAATCGCGGCAATAAACCCATACATAAGTCCCTCGACAACATAGGGACCCCGGATAAAATTATTTGATGCCCCTACAAGACGCATCACACTGATTTGTTCGCTGTTAGAAAAAATAGCTAATCGGATGGTATTGAATGTGATCATGACTGCAAGAAATGAGAGAAATATAGTGAGTAATGCCCCTCCATTTTTCACCGTATCAACAAGTGCAACCAAACGATCAATCACCACATGATTCTGTGCATAAGTAACTTTCTCTATAAGATTTTTGAATACGGGCTTATCCAAATATTCCGCAATGGTGTCATAATGACGCGGATCATTCGCTTTAATATTTATCGATGCGAGAAGTGGATTTTCGTCGAGTTGTTCAAGAGTCTGGGTAATCACCTCCTCCTCGGCATGCGCTTTTTTAAATTCAGCAAGCGCTTCATCCCGTGAAATATACTGCACCGCCTTCACCTCAACCAACCCTTCGAGGGATCGTTTTATATTTAAAATTGAATCTTCGGCAACATTACTCTTGAAATACACACTGATATCAATCTTATCTTGTAACGCGCTTACCGCCCCCTTTGCCATTACATTAAACACAATAAGACCTTCAAACACGATGAGCGCGAGAATCATAATGCCAATTGTGGAAAGCGAAAGCCATCCATTTCTAAAAAAGTTGCTCACCCCATAACGAATAATTCTTGATATTTTTACCATCATATAAATTTATCCAATAATAAAACGACCATTTGCTTCATCTTTAATAAGACGACCCCCATCGACAGTAATGACTCGCTGTCCCAATGTATTTACAATTTCTTTATCATGAGTCGCGAGAATAACCGTGCTCCCCAATTCATTAATCTTCGTAAGTAATTTTATGACTTCCCATGTATTGAAGGGATCGAGGTTTCCTGTCGGCTCGTCGGCAATAATCACATCGGGGCGGTTAATCATTGCACGCGCAATTGCCACCCGCTGTTTTTCACCACCGGAAAGTTCTGCGGGAAAATTAAGCATCTTATCCTTAATTCCCACCATTTCCATCACTTGCGGAACAAGTTCATTAATTTCTTTTTGTGGACGCCCATTCACTTCAAGTGCAAACGCAACATTCTCAAATGCAGTCTTTTTGGGAAGTAAACGGAAATCCTGAAAAATAACACCAATATGCCTTCGGAACTCGGGAAGTTCTTTAGATCTCAATTTATTTACCTCATACGAACCAAAAAACACCTGTCCCTTTGTGGGCTTCTCTTCCCCAATTAAAAGTTTAATAATAGTAGACTTTCCTGCGCCAGAACGCCCCACAATTGAGACAAATTCATTCGGCTGTATTTTAAAACTCACCTTATCGAGAGCAACCATCCCATGGCTGTAGGTCTTCGTTACATTTTGAAAAATAATCATAGAAAAACTCCTTTGAGGAGAATCTGAATTTATTATACCTTATTTCATATTCTCTAACAAATCTAAATCCCCATCCAATACCTCTTCTACGCGAGAAATTTTAATCCCCGTCGCATGATTTTTGACTTGTTTATAGGGATGCAACACATATGATCGAATTTCATGTCCCCACTCTGGTTTTACCTTCACTTTCAGATTCTCTATGGCGGTTTCGTGTTTTTCTTGCATAAGTGCAATAAGTTTAATCTTCAAAAGTTCCATTGCCTTATCCCTATTCGCGCTTTGTGAGCGCTCCGATTGCGAAGAAATCACAATTCCAGTCGGTAAATGACTCACCCGCACGGCAGTTTCCACTTTATTTACATTTTGCCCACCGGGCCCCGATGAACGGAAAAAATCGGTTTTTATATCTTTCTCGGGAATCTGGATTTTTGAAACTTCCACCTGTGGCAAAATCGGCAACACTTCAACAAGTGCAAATGAGGTGTGTCTCAGTTTTTTTGAATCGAACGGAGAAATACGTACCAAACGATGCACCCCCGATTCCCCTTTCAAATATTCATACACCCCATCACCCCTCAGAGAAATTGTGATATCATTCACGAATTGTTTTTTCCATCCTTTTTTATCCGCGCATTTTTCATACATCCGAAGAAGCATCTGTGCCCAATCTTTTGCATCATCTCCCCCTGCCCCCGCGAGCACCGAAAGATACACGCCGTTATAATTTGTTGAATTCATACTTTAAAAACTTTATGGACTTTATAAACTTAAACCACTTCCGCCTGATAACAACTCTCACAATAGACAATCTCTGTTCTATCGGGAGAATAATTTGTTTCAAACCCATTTGGACAAGAATCCTTTCCGTGAATATGTGTAGAAGTATTTTGGTATATTCCATTTTCTGATTTCTCACCTCCACACTGACACTTTCGATACCAATGTTTTATCGTATTACGACGTTTTAATCTAGTATAATGCCGACAATTGGGACAAAGCCGCGGAAGCGGAATATTCATAAGTTTATAAAATTCAAGTTCTGACCGAATAATTCTAAATGCTGTTGTACAATTATCTTTACATTTTCCTTCATGAGCGCACCCAATAACCTCGTCAAGGATACCGTCACCCGCATCTTTCGCATATGCAGGAAGTTCACTTGGTTTTCTTGTAATAGAGTAATTCTTTGTATCAACTATGTGCCAATTAAATCCATTTTCCATTGCCTCTTCCATTGTGAATGGTAAATGTTCTTGATCCGGAGTCTCATTATATCCAAGGGGTGAAAACTCTGCGGGAAAAAATTCTCCATACTTGTAACTCCTTCCTATTTTATCCTTATAAGGTACCCCACTCATCTGCTGAACCAATTTTTCAACGAGTACCCCATATTCTTCTTTTGAATATTGTTTGTTGAGAATACAGTATTGTTTATTCCGAAGACCAAAACATCCAAAACAATCCGAGGTGGAGATGCAGCTCCCACAATATTGAAGATTTTTTACATTCGTCCAACATTGAAAGCAAAATTTAATATTATATGCACCATCACCGATTTGACTACTTTCATACACCAATTCATTACCGATAAAAGTGGAAAGATCATAACAATCTTTATTGGGGCCCGCCTGAAGATACTGACAATACTTAATATCTTCGCCATCTCTTATTAAAAATGAATTTTTTACATTTTTTGATTGATTAATATAATCCCCCGTAACATCTACATTTTTTGTTCCCTCCATAAATTTTACCGGAAAATTAAGCCAAAAATTTATTGCCTTCATTTTATATTCCTCAAACAGATCATAGGAACCAGAGAAAATTTTTTTTATTTCTTCTCCATATTCTTCTTTTGAATATTGTTCGTTAAAAATACAATAACTTTTGTTTCGCATATTTACACACCCAAAACAATCAGAACATCCCCTTAAATTCTTCGAAAAATAAATATCAAAACAGTCTTCACAATTTTCTGAATACACCGCCCTATTGCACCGCGTAAGCCAGAATCCTTCATAACAGAGTTCACTGTGAGAAATATGGGAGTTGTCGAAACAACTCTTCGAATAGTCGATGCCGTTTGAATATGCAGAATCTTCCGAATAATTCCCGTTAAAACAAAGATAGCAATTTTTAAAGCCGGTACACTGATTCGAATAATCACTTGCTACCGGGTTTATTACGCTTTTTGCGCGCCAAGGAACATCATGCCAAAGTTCAAGAATTTGTTGTAAAAAAGGTTTTGTGAAATCAATATTTCTTCCATAATCCATTGGATCCCATTTATCAGAATTCCATATATCGAGTTCATACACCTTTATAGGTGCATCCGGAGCACATTGAGAAAAAATCATTTCCCCAGAAAAATCGCTTTTTCGCTTGTACAGAAAATGCTCATTACGAAATGCAAATCGTCGTTGAAAACGACATATCGGACACCACGTTGGTGGAGGCACATCTATTTTTTTGTAGAAATCAAAATCTTCACTCTCAATAGTGAAGTTATTATGGCAATTCTGACACGTTTTTACCTCCGAACTCATACCAAAATTATAGTAGAAAACACCATAAAACAAAAATATTTCTTTCAAAATATTTTTAGTTGAGCCAATGGTCGGCAATTGAACGTCGCTTTTCAAACTCCCTGACACCTTGCGGTTTCAGTGCTTCCACCACGGGAAAACTCCCGTTTTCCCGATCCCTTTCCCGTTCAAATCCGACACGCAATAAAAAATACTCTTTTCAGAGTGTTTTTTATTATTGAGCCAATGGTCGGATTTGAACCGACGACCCACGCTTTACGAAAGCGTTGCTCTACCAACTGAGCTACATTGGCGATACACCCTTTTAGTCCCCGACCGAAATCGTCGGGGAATACAAAGTTACTTTATATTTAAAAGAGACGCGATTTTTGATTTATCAAAACCAATGATAATTTTTCCATCGATATCAATGACAGGAACTCCAAGCTGACCCGACTTCTTAATCATTTCTTCCTGTGCAGGAATATCAGTCATCACGTTTTTTTCTTCAAACTGAACATTATGTTCGGTAAAATATGCCTTTGCCATCTTACAAAACACACATGTGGGGGTTGAATATACAATCACTTTTGCCATAATAAATTATTTTTAAATACCGTCCGACCTCACCACGGTATGTACCGAATATATCACACCAAAATTTTTTCGCAATAATGGATTATTTTAATACCATGAGTATCGCACCAATAGTCACAAAAAGCGCACCAATCCCCGATTTTAACGTGAATTGTTCACCTAAGAAAATAAGGGCAAAAATGAGTACGAATACAACACTCAACCGATCAAGTGCGGCAACTGCAGACGTTGGTCCTGTTTTTAGGGCAAAGAAATAAAAAAACCACGAAAGTGCCCCGGCAATACCAGAAAGCACAATAAAAAGAAGGGGTTTATTTCCTATAGTGGAAAGAAGACTCCCCTTTCCAAGTGCAAGCGATACACACACAAGAAAAATAGCCATTACTACCGCACGAACAGAAGTCGCAAGTGTGGTATCAACACTGGTAATTCCAATTTTTCCCAATATTGCCACCAGCGCAGCAAACACCGCCGAAAGAATTGAAAATAATATCCACAATGGCATAAATTTATTCATTTGTGTTAACCTGTTTTTCTTGTGCTACTCCTTTTGGTTTGTATGGATTCAAGAGAAGATACACAAGATATACAGAAACCCCACCAACAACGAATCCACCGATGATATCGAGTGGCCAATGCACTCCCGCAATAATACGGGCACATCCGTTTACGATCGCAAATACAAAAACCCATTTTCCCCATTTTTTATCGAATAACCATAATGCAAACGCAAGTGCAAAGAAAAATGCAGCATGTCCAGAAGGAAAAGAATGACTACTTTCTTCAAGTAGTGGAACAAATCCAAGTGATTCAAATGGTCTTTGTTTCAAATAAAAATATCGAATCACTTCCGTAAGAATTCCTCGGGAAAAGATAAGCGAGAGCACAACAAAGAAAAACATATAAAACCTCTCTTTGAGATTTTTATGGAGTAATAAAAATATCACAACCGCAATACATACAATATATGCAAGATATTTTGAAAGAAAAACAAAAAGAACGTCGAGGATTCCCGACACTCCTAAAAGTTTATGGAAAATTCCAAAGAGCGCACCATCAAAAGCCATAGATATATTGTAATACTATCGACGTACAAATGGGAGCAATCCAGCAATTCTCGCGCGCTTTATTCCGTTTGCAAGATGACGCTGATGTTTTGCACATACTCCGGTATGTCGAGGATCGATTATTTTTGCCTGGCCAGAAACAAATCGTTTCAAAAGCTCAATGTTACGATAATCAATTTCCTTTACGTTTTGTGAACAAAAAAAACATTGTCTCATATTTTCTAAATTATATATAATTACACAATTCACCACTCCCGTTTTCACTATCCGAGCGGGAGAAAGGTTTTATTTCAGATAAAACACTTAAAAAGGTATATCCTCTGCTTTTATTTCATCTTCCTCAATATTAATCTCCGGAAGTTCATCCTTCATGTGGATACTCTGATCTTCATTATCTGAAGAGTTTCCACGATCAAATCCCCCATGTGATACCCCACTTCCTCGTGGACCAAGTTGCATTCTTTCACAGATAATCTCCGTCGTTTTTCGCGCTTGTCCCTGATTATCCTGCCATGAACGCGTTTGTAATCTTCCTTCTATCAACACTGAACCTCCTTTTTTAAGATACTGGCCGGCAACCTCCGCCTGCTTTCCCCATACCACGACATTATGAAACTCCGCTTTCTGCTGACGTTGTCCAGATTTATCAACATAAAAAGAATTTGTTGCAACCCCAAGTGTACATACCGACTGACCCCCTGGTGTTTGCCGAAGCTCTGGATCACGAGTGAGATTACCGAAGATAAAAACTTTATTTAGATTCATTATTTGAAAGCATTGAATATTTCGACCCTTTGTTGTTCATCATCTATTGTTATTGAAGAATTTCTTCCAGTTTTTCCTGCAATGCTTCATTCGAAAGCACCGCATTGAACCCTGTTTTCTGTTTCGGTGCGCTCACCGTTCTCTTTTTTCTCTGTTGAGCTCTTCCTTCTTCGTCCAATCGAGGAGTAGTTTCCTTTATTTCATTCTGAACCCCTATCAAAAAACGAAGGATGTCGTGCTCAAGTTTTGCAGCATTAGACAACCCACGTACTGATTCAGGGGGAAGCGTACATTTGATTGTACCTAAAAATCCTTGTGTCTCCTTCTTAATTGGATATGAGAGTCTCAATTTCACAAGAGGATATTCGTTTAATATTACTCCCCCGTGCTTCTCTATAAGCTGGCGCGCAAGAACACCGTCCTCACTCTTCTGAATGAAGGAAATGTCATATTTTTTTTGTGTCTCAATAGTTGAAATATCTTCCATATAAATTACTTGTACACGATATCAGTTATTCCTCGGGCGGTCAAATTTATTCCTTAGGAACCTCAGTTTGTCCGACTATTTCTTTTTCTTCCACTACGGGAGCATAGAGAAGCCTTTTTGCCTCAAGTATCTCCTCGGGGATACCGCGAAACCCAGTTCCCACAGGAACAAGTTTTCCAATAATAACATTTTCCTTTAATCCACGAAGTTTGTCGGTCTTTCCTTCTACCGATGCATTTACAAGTACACGACTTGTCTCTTGGAAGGAGGCTGCTGATAAGAAACTATCTGAGGTAAGTGCTACTCGAGTGATACCGAGAATGCGAACAATTGCTTTCGCGGGTTTTTTCTTTGCGTGTTTTACTTCCCTATTCACGCGGAGAAATCTCTGTTTATCAACCACTTCATCAACGGTGAAATCCGTATCTCCACTATCTTTCACTATGACACGAGAAAACATCTGACGCACAATAATTTCAACATATTTATCGTTAATTGATGCACCTTCAGGTACATAAATCTTCTGTACTTCGTTTACGATATATCGCTGTGCTTCTTCCAAACCTCTGTAAGAAAGAATTTCGCGGATATCGAGTGGACCCTCTGAAAGTTGTTGTCCTTTTGTTACCCGGTCGCCAACTTTTACAAACAAATTTATGTTGAGAGGAACCACATATTCGGTTACTCCCGCTTTCAACTTCTTTGATTTTGATGTTGTCCTCTTTGAATTTTTTATCTCAATTATTTTTGTAAGTCCAACCTCTTTAATAAATTCGACGACTCCATCTTCTTTTGCAAGCATCGCTTTTCCTTTTGGAGGACGTGCTTCAAAAATTTCTTCGACACGAGGAAGTCCATAGGTAATATCAAACCCTGCAACACCTCCGATGTGGAAGGTTCTCATGGTAAGCTGAGTTCCCGGTTCTCCGATTGATTGAGCCGCAACCACTCCAACTGCTTCTCCTTGCGCAACCATTTTATTCTTACTCAAATCCAAACCGAAACATGCTGAACAAATTCCATCAAACGATTTACACGTGATTGGAGAACGCATTTTTACCGATTCTAATTTTGAATCCTGTATTATTTTTGCGACTTCCTTTGTAATAATTTCCCCCTCTCGTGCAATCAATTTTCGATCGATGCGAATATCCTGTGCTGTTTTTCTTCCAAAAAGACGTTCACCAAATTTATACCCAAAACTATCTCCTTCGGCGCGAACCACATCAATTCCATCGGTAGTTCCACAATCGTCTTCTTTAATAATCAAATCTTGAGACACATCAACAAGTCTGCGAGTGAGATATCCCGCTGATGCCGTTTTCAAAGCGGTATCGGTAGAACCCTTACGTGCACCGTGTGTTGAGATGAAATATTCAAGTACTCCAAGTCCTTCCTTATATGAAGATTTCACGGGAAGTTCAATCGTCTTTCCGTTTGCGTCGAGCACCAACCCTTTCATACCCATCATTTGAATCGGCTGTGCCCAACTTCCTTTTGATCCGGAATCAAAAATAGAAAAAATCGGGTTTTCTGATGTCATTCTTTTCGGAATAAGCGGAGCAATCTGTTCTCGAATATTGGTCCATACTTCAACAATTTTTTCTCTTCGCTCATCTTCGGTCAACAATCCATCTTCATAGTGGGATTCAATAAGCTCAACGCGCTTATTTCCCGCTTGAACCAATTCAGGTTTTTCCGTTGGAATAACCGTGTCGCTTATTGCCCATGTAATACCGGAATACGTTGCATACCTAAACCCTAAACTCTTTATACTATCAAGGTGTTCCTGTGATTCTTCGATTCCATGTACATCAATAATTTCTCCCACAAGCTTTGAAAGTGTTTTCTTTGTAAACATCTCGTTCACAAAACGAAATCCTTCAGGAAGAATATTATTGAAAATCAATCTTCCACACGTGGTTTCTATAAGCTGCCCTCTCACAATACATTTAATCTTTGCATTCAAATCAAGATATCCGTGTTCGTGTGCAAGCATTGCCTCATTGAATCCTGAAAATGTTTTTCCTTCTCCTTTTGCTCCTTCTACGACGCGAGTCAAGAAATACGAACCAAGCACCACATCCTGTGTAGGACGCGTAATAGGTTCTCCATTCGCGGGTTTCAAAAGATTACTTCCTGCATTCATTAACGTACTTGCTTCATATTGAGCCTCAACCGTAAGCGGAAGATGCACTGCCATTTGGTCTCCGTCGAAGTCTGCATTAAACGCTTCGCAGACGAGAGGAGGAATTCTGATACAAAGATCTTCAATAAGAAGTGGTTTGAACGCCTGAATACCGAGACGGTGAAGTGTTGGTGCACGGTTTAAGAGCACTTTTTTATCAGCAATCACCTCTTCAAGTATTCCCCATACTTCCGGTGATCGTTGTTCAATAAAGCGATTTGCCTGCTTGATGTTATACGCAAGTTCTCTCTCGATAATTTTATTGATGACAAAATGTCTGAAAAGTTCGAGTGCAAGATTTTTCGGTAATCCGCATTCGTTTAATTTCAACTCTGGACCCACCACAATAACGGATCGAGCTGAATAATCGACACGTTTCCCCAAAAGATTTTGTCTGAATCTCCCCTGCTTTCCTTTCAACATGTCCGCGAGAGATCGAAGCGGTCTTCTTCGCGAAGAAAGAAGTTGCGCTCCCGTACGTGCGGAATTATCAATCAACGCATCAACTGCTTCTTGAAGCATTCTTTTTTCGTTCGTAATAATAACCTCCGGAGATTTCAACTCGATAAGTTTCTTTAAACGATTATTTCGGTTGATCACGCGTCTATATAAATCGTTCAAGTCTGCGGTTGCGTATCGTCCTCCCTCGAGAGCCACCATTGGACGCAATTCCGGCGGAAGTACCGGCAATACGGTAAACACCATCCATTCAGGTCGAACTCCTGATTTCAAAAGAGATTTTATAAGTTGTAGTCTGCGCAATACACGTTTTTCCCTGTTTGCGTCCTTTACCGTCTCAAGTTCGTGCTTTGTCTTCTTCATCAAATCTTTCAAATCAATTTGCTCCAAAATCTTTCTGATTGCTCCTGCACCACGATCGGCTTCAAACACATCCCCAAATTTTTCGGCCAATGTGTAATACTCCGATTCGGTGAGAATGAGTCCTGGTTCTAATACCGATACCACATCTCTCAATCGCTCCTTGGATTCTTTTAATTCCTTTGCATTTTCATTCTTGTCCTGTTTTAAAGATTTATATTCCTTATCAAGCATTTCAAGAACACGTTTCTTGTTTTCTTCATTTACTACCGTCACGATAAACGCGGCATAATAAATTACTTTTTCGAGTTTTGGAACTGAGATGCCTAAAAGTAAACTCATCTTTGAAGGAACGTTTCGTAAAAACCAAATGTGAGTAACCGGGGTTGCGAGCACAATATGTCCCATGCGCTCACGACGCACTACTGCACGTGTCACTTCAACACCACATTTTTCGCAGACGATTCCTTTATAACGAATCTTTTTGTATTTTCCGCAGTAACACTCGTAATCTTTAGTGGGACCAAAAATTCTTTCCGAAAACAATCCATCCTTTTCCGGTCTCTGTGTTCGATAATTCAATGTTTCCGGCTTTAATACTTCTCCATGTGACCATGAAAGTACCTCATCAGGACTTGCAACCCTGATTGAAATTGATTTGAGATCAGCGTTTTTATTCATAGTTTTTTATTTATTTATCTTCTTCGTCATCATCAATTCGACTTTTGTCATAGTCATATCTCACATTCAATCCAAGTGATTTCAATTCGGCAACAAGCACGTTAAATGAGGCGGGAAGATTTGGTTTCTTGATTTCCTGACCTCGAATGATCGATTCAAATGCGGCAGAGCGACCCATTACGTCGTCTGATTTAATGGTAAGCATTTCTTGTAATGTGTGCGCAGCACCATATCCTTCAAGTGCCCACACCTCCATTTCTCCGAATCGCTGTCCTCCAAGTTGTGCTTTTCCTCCGAGTGGTTGTTGAGTAATTAATGAGTATGGACCAGTTGAACGCATATGAATCTTATCTTCAACAAGATGGTTCAACTTCATAATGTAAATGTATCCAACAGTAATCGCTTGTCGAAATGGCTGGCCGGTAAGTCCATTATAAAGTTTAATTTTTCCTTCTTCCGGAAATCCCGCAGCTTTCAATTCGTTTCGTATATCCTCTTCGGTTGCGCCGATAAATCCAGGAACCACTGCACGATACCCTAATGTATGAGCAGCGAGTCCAAGATGTGTTTCTAAAATCTGTCCGAGGTTCATACGTGATGCAACTCCCAATGGGTTTAATACCACATCCACCGAAGTTCCATCTTCCAAATACGGCATATCTTCTACCGGACGGACCGTTGAAATAACTCCCTTGTTTCCATATCGCCCCGCGAGCTTATCTCCTGCACGGATTTTTCTGAGCTGTGCTACTTCAACCTGAATTTTCTTTATAATTCCCGGTTCAAGCTTATCTCCCCGGTCACGTGAGAAGATTTTGATTCCAATAATTCTTCCCTGCTTTCCATGGGGAAGTGTAAGTGAAGTATCTTTTACATCCCGAGCTTTTTCACCAAAGATGGCACGAAGTAATCGCTCTTCTGAAGTAAGTTCTGATTCCCCTTTTGGTGAAATCTTTCCCACAAGGATATCGTTCTCTCGCACCTCCGCACCAATACGAACAATTCCTTCTTCATCAAGGTTTCTTAATTTATCTTCCGAAACATTCGGAATATCTGGCGTGGTCATTTCAGGTCCAAGTTTTGTGTCTCTTACGGAGCACACAAATGTTTCAATATGAATTGAAGTAAAGAAATCATCTTTTGCTACTCTTTCGGAAAGGACAATAGCATCTTCAAAATTTCCTCCTTCAAACGGAACGAATGCAACCAACAAATTTCTTCCCAAACTCAAAATCCCATTTGCGGTCGCGGGACCATCAGCAAGCACTGTTCCTTTTTTTACTTTTTGTCCAACCTCAACAATCGAGCGCTGTGAAACACACGTTGATTGGTTTGATCGTTTAAATTTCAAAAGGGGAAACGTCTTTTTTCCCGTATCTGTTTTCACTACCACTGCATCTGCATCCACTTCAAGTACTATTCCTTCAACATCTGAAATAATCATCTGAGCAGAATCACGTGCCGCACGCTCTTCCTGTCCAGTTCCCACAAGCGGAGCCTCCGCATAAATAGGAGGAACTGCCTGACGTTGCATGTTTGAAGCCATAAGTGCACGGTTTGCATCGTTATGCTCCAAAAAAGGAACGAGTGACGTAGAAATACTGACTGATTGATTTGGCGATACATCAACAAAATGAACCTCTTCTTTTTCGCACATTCCCGCAATACCACCGATACGGGCAGGAATTCTTTTTTCAATGATTTTATTATGTTCGTCGAGCTTCACGTCGGACTGTGCAATATTATATTTCTGTTCGCTGAATGCATCGAGCCATACCACTTCGTTTTTCACCATACAATTTTCAACCTTGAAATATGGTGTTTCCAAAAATCCAAATTCATTCAAACGGGCATAACTTGAAAGATAACTTACCAATCCAATACTTGACCCTTCCGGAGTTTGAATCGGACAAATTCTTCCATAATACGAACTATGTACGTCACGAACTTCAAATCCCGCGCGCTCTCGTGTGAGTCCTCCGGGTCCCATTGTGGAAAGACGTCTCTTATGTTCAAGTTCAGCAAGAGGATTTACCTGATCCATAAACTGGGACAATTGTGATGATGCAAAAAAGTCACGCACCACTGCGGTCAAAAGTTTATAATTGATGAGTTGTACTGGCTGAAGACCATTTCTATCAAATGTGGACATTCTGTCTTGTACCCCCCTTCGAAGTCGCGCAAATCCAACGCGAAGTCTTGCTTGTACTAATTCTCCCACTGCACGAATTCTTCTGTTTCCCAAGTGATCGATATCATCGGGTTTTGCATATTGATTGTTATTCAATCGAATAACTTCCTTAATAATATTTACAAGATCCTCACGATCTAAAATTCCAGCAGTTTTCTTGGTGAATCCAAGGCGCTGATTTAATTTATATCTTCCCACTTTACTCAAATCATATCGGTCAAAACGGAAAAACATCGGTTCAATAATCGAATGAGCGCTTTCGGATGTCACAAGATCTCCGGGACGAAGACGTCGATAGATTTCCATATAAGAATCTTCAACGGTCTTTGCTTCATCTTTTTTGAGCGTAGTTTCAATATATTTTATTTTTCCGGTATCCACATCGGCAAATGTTTTTAAAATTTCTTCCGGAGTTTCAATACCAAAAATGCGCAACAATTCCGTTACCGGTGCTTTTCTTTTTCGGTCAATTTTAACTCCAAGAAATCCGTCGGCTTCCGTTTCAATTTCGAGCCATACTCCACGGTTTGGAATTACTTTTGCGCTAAATAATTTTTTTCCACGGAATACATTCATTAAGAAATATACACCGGGAGAACGAATAAGTTGAGAAATGACCACGCGCTCCACCCCATTAATAATGAATGTTCCGCGTTCGGTCATAATTGGGAAGTCACCCAAATATACTTCCTGCACTTTTGACTCCTTTGTTTCGTGATTGGTAAGTTTTAAATTTACACGAAGTGCCGCCTCATAGGTTTGATCCTTTTCCTTTGTCTGAAGTTCCGTATATTTCGGAGGATCAAATTTATAATCAAGGAAATGCAACTCGAGCTCTTCTCCGGTGTGATCTTTAATCGGAGAAATTTCATCGAAAAGCTCGCGAAGTCCTTTTTCGACAAACCACTTGAACGACTTTGATTGAATCTCTATGAGATTCGGCGACTCAAAAGATGGGCCGCGATACGAAGAGAAAACCTTTGCTTTTAAATGTTGTACCATATGACCTTTTTTACAAATATTTTGCGCGTTTTATATTGTGCTCTTCTAGCGTCTTTGAGAAGAGTGTTTCTTTGGTTTTTGAGGAAGAGAGATAATAGAGATACTGGCTTTTTTGAGGTGAAAGTGCTGCTCGAATCGCTGACTCTCCCGGATTTGAAATTGGTGTGGGTGGCCATCCCATTCGTTCATACGTATTGTACGGCGAAGCGATACGAAGATCAGAGCGAGTCACTAATAAATTCTCGCATCCCCGCACCTCTCCATCACACTTTGCATACCCGATTGTTGCATCAACTTGTAACGGCATCTTCAGGGAAATTCTTCTTAGGAGGATCCCCGCAACAATCTGTCGGTCTTCGAATTCGGGAACTTCTCTTTCAAGAAGCGAGGAAAGAATTAATGTTTCATACCAATTTTTCTGTCCCGAGAGAAGTGGCCACGCCCTTTCGGAAAATACATCAAGCATTCTTCGAACCACTTTTTCCGGAGATGAATTTAATTCAAAGTAGTATGAATCAGGAAACAAAACTCCCTCGAGAGAAGAAATGTTATTGAGAAACGGATAATCAGAGGTGAGATTCTTTATTTGAAAATTTTTAATCGTCCCTTTTTCTACAATTTTTGCATCAGCAAGAATTACATCGATGTCCGCAAGTGTTGATCCTTCGGGAATAGTTATGAGCACATCACTTCTCCCTTTTGAGGTCAGTACATTCACAATTTGGGGAACACTCATGGTATCGGACAACATGTATGTACCCGGTTGAAATCGTTGCGCCTTCCCAGTCAAAAGTGCATACACTTTAAAAACGGTAAGTGATTTTACAACAGATTCCTGTGAAAGACGTGCTCCAATTTCCTTAAATCCTTCTCCCTTTATAATTTTGAATTCTCGTTCTGTTTTTAAAATGTTATTTGGTTGCAAACTGTAGAAAAAATAGGCAACTACAATAATACACACCAAAATTATGGCAAGCGCAACGAACACACGAAAGTTCACCGCGCCTCCTTGTTTTAATTGAGGATTCATTTAATCAAAGGGATAAAATTTGGACACAAAAATACGTGGAAAATATCTTCAAATTTGGAAAAAAATAAGTTGCGCAAAAAACAGCGCTTCCTCGATTTTTTAACGGGATTCAAATTTGATATGTTCAATTATACTTATAAGTACCCCCGCCGTCAAGAGACTCGACCCCCCGTAACTGAAGAACGGGAAGGTAATCCCAGTAACCGGCATAAGCCCCAAATCTGAGCCTACATTTATAAAAAACTGAAGTGTAAAGATAATAATAGTCCCTAATAAGACAAATTTTGAATAGTTATCCCCAACTCGAAGTCCAATTTGTAATAATCGATATAAAAGGAAAAAAAATGCTCCAATAATACATATCCCGCCCAAGAGTCCCCACTCCTCCACAAATGCAGCAAAAATAAAGTCAGTTTGTGCTTCAGGAAGAAAATGGAGATGTGATTGAGTGCCAAGACCAAATCCCTTTCCAAAAAAACCAGCCGATCCAATCGCAATTTTCGATTGAATCACATTGTAATTAATCCCAAATGGATCTTTTTCGGGAAACACGAACGCGGTAAGTCGATCTTTTTGATATGGCTTCAAAAATGAAGTCCAGAGAACAACAAAAAGAAGAATCGCCACCACGATGCCGAGAAGTAGTCTTTTCTTTTGGATACCACTTACAAAAAGAAATCCAATCCATATTCCCACAATAATGAGTGTGGAACCAAAGTCGGGATGCATAATCACAAGCCCCGCAGGAATTGCGGTATAAAAAAAAGAAAGAAAAATATTTTTTGTTTGCGATGCAGAGATGTGTCTTCGAGAAAAAAAATGCGCAAGAATAAACAATAATCCGATTTTTACAAGTTCTACTGGTTCAAACTGAAACCCACCGACTACGAGCCAACTTTTTGTTCCACGAATAGTCGTACTCTGAAGATGAGATAACACAAGAAGTCCCACCCCTCCCCAAAATAATCCATGACGAAACCAGCCCTGCCCTCCTAACCACTGCCAATTTATCTTTCTCCCGAAAAAAATAAGAAGAAACACTGCAATATACCAAAATATCTGCCTGCGGAAAAAAGCCATATTGGTACTTGCGAGGGATAAAAGACTTCCTGCCGCAAGAATGGAAATTGAGAAAAAGATTCCCCAATCAAGTTGTTTTCCGTGTACAATGGTCATAACCAAAGAAATTATCGAGTACTTATGAATACTTTCGTACGCGAGACGTCAATTTCATCGGTAATAAACTTATTTCCCGGAAATGAGATGACAAAGGGTTTTTCCTCAAGTCCACTCAAATTAGATAGTACTGTTTGTCCGGGAAAAACCTCCATATCATATTGGTCATATAATATCGCGGTAATCCTCACCTCCGAAGCAATGATAGAACTCTGATTTTTTAGACTTCCCGATACACGCACTCCCTGATCTGTCTTTTTTGTCTCCAATCCCGATGATAACACCACATCAGAGCGAAGTGTTTCATATGCCTTTTTCCACGATACATCCGAAATGAGTAATTCGATTTTATTAATATCTTTTACAGAAGAAGAAATTCTTGGTTCAAATATAATTTTTTTCTCAAGTGCAAAAATTGCATCATTCCCTGATATTCTTTCTATCTCGCGATTTCTTATATCATAAACGACAAATGTATACGAAAATTTATCTGAAGAAAAAAACTGATTTGAATTTAATATTTCTGCAAGTAAAATAACCTTCCCATTATCAAGCGAAAATATACGAACATCTCCCATGTGTTTTAATGGGACAAGCTCAGTAATTTCGCATTTGGTACACCCTCCCCCACAGTCAATTCCGGTTTCGTTTTGATTTTGGATGCCATCGGAACATGTTGGCGTACCTATAATTAATCCACCGAATAACCAATAAAAAACCAATCCAAATATACAAAGGTAAAACATTCCATATGCAAACTTTTTTACTCCGCGTGTCATAGTTTTATAATACCTCCAAAATCTATATATTCATAATACTTTCATACTATGATAATCACCTTCCCATCAGTTTCCGAAAAAATATCTTTAACCGAAACATACCTGCCTGAAAAAGCATTCGGAAAAGAATTTTATATTTCTTAAGACGCCACATCATGTTTATAAAAATTCCGATTTGTAACAATCATGACAATATATAATTTCTTCTTGTTCGGGAGAAAATGTTGTTTCAAATTCGTTGGGACACGATTTATCCCCATGAAAATGCTCTGTGGTATTTGTATAGGGTAATAGTTTTTGGTCTTTTATCTTCGGTTGATTACACTGACACCTTCTCCTATAAAGATGAAACCCGTTTCGCCATGAAAGTATCTCAGCTGTTCTGCAACTGGGACAAAGACGAGGGAGTGCGATATTCATTTCCCGATGAAATGCCAACTCTTCTTTGGTAATACGAAATGCCTTTGTACATCCATCAAGACACGCGTTGTGCTCGGTCTGCCACACATTTGTAGAATGTTCACATTCAATAATTTCATCCAAAATTGAATCAGGAACATCATTTATATGATCCGGGATATCGCCATACTTCAATGAAATTTTATAATTTCGTTCCGCTTCGTCCCGCCACTGCCATCCCTCCTCGAGGATTTCCTCTTTGGTTCTTGGATACCAAGGGAATGCTGCAGACTCGTTGTATGCATATGCGGAAAATTCTGGTGGAAAAAACTCTCCGAATTTATATATTCTTCCTTTTTTATCGATATACGGCATATCGTCCATATGTACTCGTATCACTTTGGACAATGTTTCGTATTCTTCTTTTGTATACTGTCGGTTCAATATACAGTATTTTTTATTCTGAATTGATACACACCCGATTGAATGAGACGAATTTCTTGCCCAATCACAATACATTGTGTCAATAGAATTATTTCCTCCCGCTGAAAAGAAACATCGCTCAACATTCCTTGTCATCGCATAAATTTCATAAAGAAGTTGAGAATTTATCCCCCCTCCACCCACATCATAACTGTCTTTCAAACCCAACCCTCCAAAGTAAATATATTTACAATTTTCCACGTTATCGAGTGCGGAGAAACATGTTTTGCAATTTTTTGTATCGCGGATAATATCGCCCGTAACATTTTGACTATTCAATACGTGGGCATATCGTCGTGGGAGAGAAAGATAAAATGCCCTAAATTTTGTTTTTGCCTCTTGAAGTTTTTTATAACTTCCCAAATCCCAATATTTTAATTTCGAGAAATATTCCTCTTTCGAAAATTTTTCGTTAAATATACAATATTTTTGTTTTCTTAAATTCACACATCCAAAACAATCGGAACACCCGACACAATCAAAAAGAAACAGAGAATCGAGACATTCATCCGAGAAATATCCAAACTGTGTCCGATAGAGACGATTTGAGTGAAGCGAGAAATACACGTGATCCGAATTATCGACAACATAAGAATCATACGTATCCTTTGAAAATAAAAGTCCATAATCAAACTGGGAATTCTCCGAAAAATAACTCCAAAATACATAGTAGCAATTTTTAAGACTCTGGCCCGCGTGTGAATATTCACTTTCAATAAGATTTGTACCGGTAAATGCCGGTCGCGGAACCGCTTCAAGAAGTTTCCGATATTGTACAAAAAATGGCTGCGAAAAATCATATTCCCGACCGTAATCCATAGGATCCCATTTATCGGAAAACCAGCATTCACGACAATACACGGTAAAAGACGTTCCTGGGGCGTGAATAGTGATGATCTGTTTTCCGCACAGTCCGCACACGTTTTTATAGAGCGTCCGCTCTTCTCTCCACATCATTCGTCTTAAGTTTCGACACTCCGGACACCATGTCGGCGCCGGTACATCAATTTTTTTGTAGAAATCAAAATCCTCCGGTTCAATAATAAATTCCGTCTTGCAGTTTTGGCAGATCCTATTTTCTTGTTGGTTTTCCATTTAAAACTTAGAATTTAAAATTCTTTATACTATTTCCGCTTGATAGCATTGTTCGCAATAGACAATCTCTTTTCGGTCAGGAGAATAACTCGTTTCGAATTCATTTTGACACGCCCCTTCGTGTTGATGCTTCCCGGTATTTGTGTATATTCCATTTTCACTTTTTATACCCGCACATTGGCACGTTCGCTTCCAAAGTTTTAGAGGATTTCGTTGTTTTAGTCGAGCGTAATGACGACAATTTGGACAGAGATTTGGAAGTGGAATTCCATTTTTCTTATAAAGCTGAAATTCTTGAGGAATAATTTTAAATGCAATCGTGCATTGGTCGTTACAATTTCCTCCATGGGCGCACGCGATAATATCATTAGTTATTGAGTCTGAAATATTATTTATATCATCCGGAATATTTTCCGATTTTATGGTTACTTTATAATCTCTCTCTTCTCTATCTCTCCAGGTATATCCCTTTTTTATCGTCTCTTCTTTGGTGAGGGGAAAATATTCCTGCACCGCTGCTTCATTATAAGCAAATGGGGAAAATTCTATGGGAAAAAATTCTCCATATTTATATTCCCTTCCCGCCGAATCTTTATATGGATGTTCATTCATCTGAGCAATAATTTCCCCTACTTTATGCTCATAATCTTCCTTCGTGTACTGTTTGTTTAAAATACAATATTGCTTATTGCGAAGTCCTATACATCCAAAACAATTCGAACAATTTCTCAAAAAATAACAGTAACGAATTGAATAGCTATCCCATACATTTCCCGAAAACGCAGCGTCATGCATATTGCTCCCCGCGTCCATAACATCATAGCTCTTTTCCATATTCACCCCAACCGCATATGCATCATAAAGATCTCTCATGTCGGTAACCCCATATATTACAAAACGCGAATCTTCCAATGGCCCCTCTATATCGAAACAATCCTTGCTATTTTTTACCTCTTTCAAATAATCGCCTGTGGCATTAACAATGTGACGTGAGTTGGAAAACTTTTTTGGATATTTGAGAACAAGAGAAGAAAATTTTTCTTTGAAATTTTCATTTCCCGTCTTTGTGTTTAAATGAAGTGTATTTACCTCATTTTTATATTCTTCTTCGGATAATTTTCTATTTAAAATACAATACTTACTGTTGCGCAAACCGACACAACCAATGCAATATTGGCAATTTCGACAGTCATAACAATATTTCGAATCAATACAAGTATCGGAAAGAATAAGATGGTCGCTGTTATAACACCCTTCAGAATCGATAAGTTCATAACATCCCTCATTCTTACTCGATCCAATCATGTCGGATGAATTTTTGTTTTTGATTGAATGATAAAGGTAAGACGAATCTTCATTCATATCACTCGCAAAATTCAAATAACAGTTTTTTGATTGATAGGTGAAATTGCAATAATCACTTTCAACCCCATCAATATTAATGAGTGCGGGAGTAGGCACCTTATAAAGAAGTTCCTTCCATTGTTCGAGAAATGGACGCGATGGATCATATACCGACCCAAATTCCATCGGATCCCACTTATCACTCCACCAATATGTGTGGTCATATACTTTTGCTGGTGATTCTGGCGAATACATAGAAATAAGCATCTCCTCGTGACCAGGGGCATCACATTTTCTTTTATAGAGATTACGTTCGTTTCTGAAACTAAGCCGACGCTGTAATCTACACTCCGGACAAAACGTCGGGGCGGGAACATCCATTTTTTTGTAGAAATCAAAATCCTCACTCTCAATCGTGAACTGATTTTTGCAATTCTGACATTGTTTAGTTTCTGAATTCATTTTTTCTTTATAAACTAAAGCTGTTTTGCAATTTTGATCATTTTTTGGAACTCCTTCGCATCAATACTTGCCCCACCAATCAACAGTCCTGCAATTTCTTTTTTTCTCAAAAAACCTTCTGCGTTTTTTGAATTTGTTGAACCGCCATATAACACGGGTACTGAAACAATATTTTTTATAAATCGTGCAACACATGCCGCATCTTCCGGATCGGCATTTTTCCCCGTACCAACTGCCCAAATTGGTTCATATGCAATAATAAGATTTTTTTTGTCCTTAACAAATTTTAATTGTTTTTTTATAAATTCTTCCGTTGCCTTCTTTCCCTTTTTATAAACAGAAAGTGGTTCTCCAACACATAAAATAACTTTTAGTCCCGCGTGTATTCCCACCTTCACTTTTTTTGCAATCACCTCATCATTCTCTCCAAGGCGGCGGCGTTCCGAATGCCCAATAACTACATATTTCACTCCAAGTTTTTTTAACATCTCTGGAGACACTTCGCCCGTGAATGCTCCTTTTTCTTCATAGAAAACATCCTGTGCGCCGACCGATGCATTCTTCAAAACATTTTTTACCGCTTTCAAAAAAGGAAACGGCGGTATAAGTACCGCGTTTTTGACATCACTTGCCCGCGCAAGTTTCACTGCCTCCACCTCACTTTGTGGGTTCATTTTCCAATTACCAAAAAGAATTTTCATCTATTTATTTTACACAAAACGGGCGAGGAAGAACAACACAAGACCGAAGGTGGTCATCACCGCGGAGATAATCCAAAATCGCATAGTAATCTGACTTTCCGGCCATCCAATTCCCTGGAAGTGATGATGGATTGGAGTTGAAAGAAACACCTTTCTTTTAAATAATTTTTTGCTTGTTAATTGAATGATCACCGAAAGCGATTCAATCACAAGAATGATTCCAAAAAACGGGAGAAAGAATGCAGTATTCGTCACCATCGCCATCACCCCAAGTGTAATTCCCAAAGACATCGAACCGGTATCCCCCATAAAAAACTTCGCCGGGTGAATATTAAACCAAAGAAATGCAAGTAATGCACCCAAAAGCGTTGCGTTCATCATCGCGAGATCGTAGCGATGCATCACAAACGAAACGATCGCAAATGCACCAAACGCCAAAAACATTACCCCCGCCGCAAGTCCGTCCAATCCGTCGGTTTCATTTGAAGAAAATGCAGTCGCCACGATAATAAAAACGAAAAACGGAATATACCACCACCCAAGTTCGAGATTTCCCAAAAACGGAACATAGACCGTACTCCACCCAAGTCGGAAATAAAACCACCATGCTCCAATAAGTGAAACAATGGCGTAGAGAAGAAGTTTATGTTTTACCTTTAATCCTCCTCCATGTGGACCGATTCCAAAAATACCGAACAAATCATCAGCAAGACCAACAAGTGCAGCAAAAAGAAGTGCAGCAAGCGGAACATATGTTTCGGCACGATTTACAAAATTAAAATAACTGGCGAATCCCCCAAAGGCAGCACTCGCAAGAAAAAATACAAGAGCAATTCCCACCACCGTTCCCCAAATAATCACTCCCCCCATTGTGGGAGTCGAAGATTTATCTTTGTGATGTTGGTAAAAAACCGGAGCACTTTTTTCGTCTCTAATGTTTTTTTTATTAAAATCAAATTTTTTCAAAAAATGGAACACAAATGGGGTAACCAAAAGAGCGATGACAAAAGCCATTGCAAACATGATAAGTGCCCGTATTGCTTCAAATAACACCATAATTTATTCAGGAAACGTATATGCTTCCTCGACCCACTTCAATAATGCGGGAACCTCCTCCACTCTATTTGGACTTCCGAGCACAATCACTGCAACTCGGTAGTTCTTTAATAAGAATATTCCTAAAAAGTTCTCGTGTGAAGATTCAATAGTTCCCGTTTTTCCCCCAAGAAAATTTCTATTATCAAGAAACGGAATAATATTGGTCACCGTTCTGGTTTTCGGATCATTCATTGGTTCAACAAGAAAACTATTCGTGCGTGTCCATGAAAAAATCTCAGGGTGTTTTTCGATAATATATTTCGTCAAAATTAAAAGATCATGCGCGGTTGAGACATTCAAATCGGAAAGCCCCGATTCATCATAAAATATCGTATCATTCATCCCCAACTCTCGTGCTTTTTTATTTAATGCACGCACGAGCTCATCCGATCCATCCATATATTCCCCAAATGCAACAGCGGCATCATTTGAAGAAGTGAGTAACATAATTTTTATAAGATCCCTCGAAGAATACACCTCTCCACTTTTCAAATCTCCCGCAATCCCTTCAATAAGGGTCGCATTTTTACTTATCGGAATTTTTTTATTTTCTCCAATATTTTCCAATACCACAATTGCAGTCATGAGTTTTGATATTGAGGCAATCGGCCACTGTTTATATGTATTGTAGTGAAGAAAAGGAAATCCGCTATCGAGAGATTGAATAAGCACTGCCTGAGCTTTTATTTCCGAATCCAACACGCTCCACATTCGCATCGGAAGTTTATAATCATTTTTCGCCGTGCCAGGACGAACTCCCCCTTCATTGGTAAGAGAAGAATTTGTGTCTACCGACGATTTTTTTTCCTCATCTCTCTCAACGGGAAAAATGTTTGCTTTCCCAAAATCAGTTTTGGTAAGTGCCACTGAAATCAAGATAATAAGTATAAGAATAAGTGATTGCCAGCGTATATTCATTGATGTGGGATATCATTCTGTTCTTGTTGAACAACTTCTTCGTTCGACTGCACGGGCGGAACCTGAGGAATCAATTGCCCTTCTCCTTCTCGATTTTGAAATTCCTGTCGTTCATAATCTTCAAATATCTGTTTGTATTTTTCATAATCGGGAAGTTCCGAAACATTTCCAATTCCCATGTGTTTCAAAAAATCAAATGTCACCGAATACTCGTACGTATTTTTCCTTTCGGTTCCCTGTTCTCTCCCGATAAGTCCGCGTATCAAAAGATTACGGATGATGAAACTTGAATTTACTCCGCGGATATAATCAATGGTCGGACGTGATACGGGACCCAAATATGCAATAAGCGATAATGTCTCAAGTGCAGCAGGGGTAAGTTGTTCTTTAAATTCTTCTTCAACAATTTTTCCACTGATGTGCTGATATTCCGGTTTTGTGGCTAATTGCACTTCATCTCCATTTCTCATCACCATAAGTCCGGAAGATATATCTTCTCGCATTCTTCCTTCAAGTAATGAAACAAGTTCTGTGCATTCTTCTTCTTTTATTTTTAACATTGACGCAATACGCTTCAAAGAAAGCGGATTTCCAAAATGGAACAGGAGTGACTCAAGTTCGGGAATTTTATTTTGTGTTTCTTCGTTCATATAAAAACTTTTTATATTTTATTGGCTTTTTTGCGTTTTCGCAACCGTCATCTCCGCAAAATGATTTTCCTGTTCGACGTTAATAAGCTGATCCTTAATGAGATGGAGAATGGCAAGAAAAAGCACAACCACCTCTCCCTTTGTCTTCCCCTCTCGTAAATGTTTAAAAAGCGTCGGTGAATCAGTGAGACGAGAAAACACCTCATTAATCTTTTCTCTTAAATTAATGATCTCCGCTTTTATCACCCCAACGGGACGCAATACTTTTTGAAGCTCTCCAAATGCTTTTTGGATTGAATTGTGTAGATCGTCTACAGTAATGCGTTTCGGAGGATAAAAAAGAGGTCCCATGGTCATGAGAAATTCACGATGCATCATCTGTGGAAATTCCCTCCATCCTTCCTTTATATGTGGTTGTGCGTGTTTTAGTTCCTGATATAACCTTAATCGTGCTTCAAAATTTGATATATCGGACTCCTCTTCTTCTGTGAGTGGAAGTGAAGGAAGAAGCACTTTTGATTTTATAAGAATAAGTTTTGAGGCTACTACAAGAAAATCGGCAATGTATTCTCTTGTTTTTTCTTCTTCTCCAAGTTTTTCAATGTATTGTAAAAAATCCCCAGTCACCTCGGCGATGTTCACTGAAGTAATTTCCATTTTTTTCTCCTCAATGAGTTCAAGAAGCTTCTCAAGGGGCCCCTTATACGTCTCAAGTTTCAATTCATACACAGCATCCATACCACCTATTGTATAATGAAATGAAGAATATGGTAAAGAAATTAGAAATGCATCCAGAACACATATTACGACTTGGGCTGGGGCTCGTACTCGTCTATATGGGATTTTACACATTCTTTGATGGGGGCGAATCATTTTCCGCGTACGTCACATTTTTTTCATTTCTTCCCAATATAGAATTTTTTGTAAAAATATTTTCGGTATTTCAAATTATCGCCGGCATATGTTTTCTTGCTGGATTACTTTTGAGAACTATTTCGTTTGTTATCTTTTGGGAATTCCTGTTGGGACTCATCATTGGCGGAGCTGATATATCAACATATAAAGATTTCGGGCTCATGACATCAGCACTCGCACTCTTCGTACTTTCCAAAAAAACACCTTCTTTAAAAAACTGAATAAAAACTCCCGAATTTATCGGGAGTTTTTATTATCCGTGTCTTATTACCATCACATCGCCATCCTGCACCACATACTCTTTTCCTTCAAGACGAAGCCATCCTTTTTGTTTTGCTTGCACCCACCCACCTGCCTGCACGAGTTTTTCATATGAAATAACTTCAGCTCGTATAAATTTCTGCTCAAAGTCAGTGTGAATGGTGCCGGCCGCTTGTGGTGCCTTTGATCCCCGCTCGATTGTCCACGCACGTGTTTCATCTTCTCCAGTCGTAAGAAAACTCATAAGATCTAAAATTTTATATGCACTTTTAATAAGTTCCGGAATTGCATTTCCCGAACTCAAATCGGCAATCACATACTCTGCATTCATCTTTTTTATTTTTTCTTTCAATGAATCACTCACGTCACTTTCATTTCCGTTTAAAAGAAAAATTTGTGCTTTCGCAGTTAATAATCCCAAATCCCCAATGGTCTTAATACTTTCAAGAATTTCGGAATGATTTGGAAGTGTAAAAAGAGGAACCCCTTTTTCGATTTCATCTTTTATTTTTTTCAATGCATCTCGCACTACTATCATTTCTTTCTTTCCACTTCGCGCCTCCGACTCTGCTTTATGATATCGTTTCTCAACCGTATCGAGATCTTTTAATAATAATTCGGTATTAATAATATCGATGTCACGCTCCGGATTCGTTTCACCTTCAACATGGATAATTTCTCCCGAAGAAAAACAACGGACTACTTGCACCACTGCCTTACATTCACGAATATGGGAAAGAAATTGATTTCCCAATCCCTCACCTTGATTCGCTCCCTTCACAAGTCCCGCAATATCATAAAATTCTACAACTGCAGGGATCTTCTTTTTTGAATTACTCAATTTCGCAAGTGCATCGACTCGCTCATCGGGAACGGGCACCACTCCTACGTTTGGATCAATTGTCGCAAACGGATAATTTGCAATATGCACCTCCTGCGCGGTAAGTGCCCTAAAAAGTGTCGATTTTCCCACATTGGGAAGTCCTACAATGCCAATTGATAATTTCATTCTTGTATTGTTATAACTTAATACTATGATAAACATAGAATTTATCAATTATATAAGGGAGGGGCTCATGAAACTCAAAAATCTCATCCGATATACTCTGTTCTGGTGCGGTATGCCCAAGAGCAAAAATGAACACGAAGGAGATGTTATTCTCGCTCAATCATTCGGAAGAAATTCATTTGATGAAGCGGATATGAAAGTACTTAATGAAAAATTCGACGAATTCGAATTAGATGAAAAAGTACTTGAGTGGATACGCACAAAAAACTTTAAGCCTGGAAAACCAAACAAAAAAATTGCGGAGGGGGTAATGAATTTTATGCAAAGACACTATATCCCCGCAATAGTACAGTGGGAAGTTGCCGCCGCATTCCCAAGTGATTGGTATGAGAAAAATAAAAAATACATCACTTGTATATGGCCACCAGCAGGAAATAGTTATATTGATTTACATTCAGTAATTATTGAATCACTTCATGCTATGAAAGAAAAGAAATTATCCAATCCGATTGTCGCGACTCACAAAAGACAAATTGTACGGGTGGCGTGTGTTATAAAAAAGCTTTTCGGAAAATTCCCGTTTATCTCGGAAGTACAACCAAAAAACTTTGACAAAAACTCTTTGAAATGGGAAACACGAAATTTATTGTATTGGTCACTCAAAGAACCTTTTGTCCGCATGTGCTACATCGTAAAACGATATGTATAAAAAGACGCCCATCACATCATGCAGCGTCTTTTTTATAGCAAACTTTTTATTTCCATCATCACATCTTCCGGAATTGGATCTCGTTCTGAACTTTTCCCGGGATATCGCCAGGCCGTGATAATGCGAATTCTCTTTCCCGTATTTCCCAGAAATTTTTGGACATTATCAAGCGAACTCTCTTTCTTATTATTTTCTCCTTTATTTAAAACTCGAAATTTAGAATTCGAAATTCCTTGTCGTTTATTAGCGACAAGGCTATACATCACCCATATTTCTTGATAATTTTTTGTTCCTGCGGGCTGCATCACCGCAACCGTTTCATCCGCGACTCCCTCTTCAATACGCGTTGGAAAACGGATAATACGTTTTATTCTCCCCTCGGAGATTCCATAATACTGCATTTTCTCCCACGCATGCCCAGTCCATTCATATTTTGAATCGTTCTGTGGCTGCTTCATAGAAATAAAACTCAAAATTTAGAGATTTGAATTTTCCTGCCTCTTATATTTTCCCATAAGATCTGTTCGTGCAATCACATGACTTTCAATCGCTCGTTCCAATTCCGGTTTTTTTGTGTCAGGAGGAAGATCAAGTACAATATCGAGTGCATACAATTTGAACATATAGTGATGCGCGTCTGCACCGTGCGGCGGACATGGACCCCCATATCGCGCACTCCCCCAACTGTTTATCCCGATCACCGCATCGAGAGGAAGTGAATCTTCCGAAATATATTGTGTCTTTGGATTAATATTCCACATCACCCAGTGATCCCACACCTTTCCGTTCGTTGCATCGGGATCGTCCATAATAAGCACCAAACTTTTTGCTTCTTTGGGCACTCCCCTAATTTCCAAAAGCGGGTTTATATTTTCTCCATCGCACGTGTATCGCGTAGGAATCATTCCATCCTCCTTAAATAATGAGCATTTGAGTATAAAATCTGCCATATGTGATAAGTATACGGCATTTTACACGAAGTAGTAAGTATCGCTCCTCCTTTATGCAAAATATAGAATACGATATACTGGATGCATATGCCGATTGCAATATATCGAAAATATCGCCCCGCAACATTCAATGACCTCTTGGGACAGGAAATTATTGTCCGTATTTTAAAAGAAGCGGCAAAGCGGGATAAACTTTCACATGCATATCTTTTTGCGGGTCCGCGTGGCACGGGAAAAACAACGACCGCGCGTCTTATCGCAAAAATTGCAAACTGTGAGGCACGAATAAAAGATCCGGTATTTAAGAAAAAAGGAGAGCCGTGTAATGAATGTAAAACATGTAAAGAAATTGATGAAGGAAGAAATTTGGACACGATAGAAATCGACGGTGCATCAAACCGTGGAATCGATGAAATCAGAAACCTGAAAGAAGGAATTCGCGTCGGACCAAATATGGGGCGATACAAAGTGTTCATCATCGACGAAGCGCACATGCTTACGAAAGATGCATGGAATGCACTTTTGAAAACACTTGAAGAACCACCGGAATATATTGTGATTGTGCTTGCGACTACCGAAGTGGATCGCGTACCCTCCACAATCAGCTCACGCACACAGCAATTTTTCTTTGAGCGAGTCACGGTAAAACAAATCATCGAAAAGCTCACAAAAATAATCAAAAATGAAAAAATAGAAATTTCTCCCGATGCGCTTGATCTTATTGCGACTTCAGCGGAAGGAAGTTTCCGCGATGCTGAATCGCTTCTTGATCAACTCATCTCATTCGGAAAAGGAGAGATATCGCTTGAAGATGTAGAAAAAACAATCGGAAAAGTTGGATTTGGAAAACTTTCCGAGTTCGCGGAATTATTAATCAAAAAAAATCTTGATAAATCACTTGTCGCACTTTCGCATATCGAAAACGGCGGGTACAATCTTCCGCAATTCACAAAAGACCTTCTCCAATATCTTCGCCGTGTTGCAGTCTTGAAATTTGCGCCAAGCATGGCGGATCTTATGACGAAAGAACTTTCGGAAGATCATTTGAAAATACTTCTCGCACACTCAAAGCTCTTCACCGACGCGCATATCGGACTCATTCAATCGCTCATCACCGCCTATGGTCAGATGCGCTACAGCCAATTCCCTATCATCCCGCTTGAAATCGCAATCATCGAAGAATTGAAAAAATAACGGAGAACTGGTAGGTTTTAATAGGTTAGTTTATTGGGGGATCGTCTAACGGTAGGACACCGCCCTTTGGAGGCGGGTATCGGGGTTCGAATCCCTGTCCCCCAGCAAATATAAATTAGGCACATCTTTATGGTGTGCTTAATTTATATCTCGTTGAAGGGATTCGAACGGAACTTTTGCGCATGCATTGCATGAAAAAGCAAAAGTCCGTGGCTTCGGAGGAATCCCGCCATCGGCGGGATGGAGGAGAAGGAATCCCTGTCCCCCAGCAAAAAAAGAAAGCGACACAAAATGTCGCTTTCTTTATATTTTATTCAGTTATCTATTTCCATTCCTTCACTACTTGCCATTTTATATTAAGTGCGGCACCAAGAGTTATCGCTACCGCAATAGATGTCACAATCCAACCCAGGAAAGGTATCGCACCAAGAAGTACATATACTATCGTGCCAAGTAATATGGTTTTCCAATTGATAATATAATCCGATTTTTTGAATATCCACTTGTACACGAGAGTGCCCATAACTATCGGAGTGATTATCGCCGCATAGATGCAAAGCATTACAAAAGAAAGTAGTCCGAGTATACCGAGAGGAATTCCTATAACAGAAACAAGAAGAATAATCGAAAGCACCGGAAGCACAATGAAAGTAACCACACCACGCCCAAGTTCCTTGAGTGGGTTTGTAGTGGCTTTTTCCACGAGTTCCTTGCTGTACCGACGGAACATAAGTCCGACGATAAGAGCTGCAACCAATAACATTACAAATTTTGCGAGAAGCATCAAAGTAAAGAACCCAAATATTCCCTTTCTTGTATCTTTCTTCATTCCCTCACTCCCTTTTAATTGGGTGAAAACAGTTTCTCCCCGTACCTTACCTCCCTCTTCTATAACGACGGGATTTGGTGATTCATATTTAAGATTACCTTTTATGTCCGCATCCGGTCCCAAAGTTAAATTTCCGGCTTTGATATCCACATTGCCTCCGATAGGCGCATTCACATAAACTTTTCCACCGGCAATTTTTACACTTCCCTTTACTTCGGAATCCATTCTCACGGTTCCACCTGCCATTACTGCATCTCCACCTATTAATTTACCCGACAGGATTAGTTGTCCTCCGCCCACAAGAACATCACCCACAACATCACCATTCACCGTGATGTTTCCCCCACCCACGCGCATATCTCCAGAAACCTGACTCAAAATTGTTATATTACCGCCTACGACAAATAAATCGCCTGCAATCGGCCCCGATATGAGTGCTGTGCCACCGGCGACCAAAAGATCCTTATCTACGCTTCCCGCACTAATAACGGTTCCACCTGCCATATACAGATTCCCTTCTGTTTTTTCTCCAGAAGTGAATGCTGATTGCTGTCCCGCTCTGAATTCCGCGGCAGATACCAAAACGGGAAACACAAATACAAACAAAGCCAATACCACGAGCACCTTGTTAAAATTTTTCATATACATATTATACACCCAGAAAACCTAAATCTCATATATTAAAAAACGACACAAAGTGTCGCTTTTTTATCCCCTTTTATTTCCCCAACAATTCTTCAAAGACATCGGGTCTGAATCCTATTATGATTTCCCCCTCAATATCGATTACGGGCACCCCCATCTGTCCGCTCTTTAAAATCATTTCCTGTGCCGCTGACCTGTCCTCTCCCACATTCTTATCTTCGAAAGAAATCCCCTTTTGTTTGAAATAATCCTTCGTATACACACAATACGGACATGTGGTGGTTGAATACACAATCACTTTTTTATTTTCCATATTTTTTAATTAATAACGACATTTTATTTATATTTGCAGATAAACTTTTTTAAATCCCTCACAAAGACCCCCTTGGGCAATGTATAGCAGATCTTTTTCCCTTCGCGCACCGGAACAACCAATTTCTCTCCCGACATAACCCGAAGATGGTGGGAGGTGATTGCAACACTCGCGTGAAGAGTTTTTGCCATATCCGACACACATACCTTCTTCCTTCTGAAGAGTACACATAAAATTCTAAGCCTACTTTCATCCCCAGCGGTACGCATTAATTGTGCCAACTCATTCAAATGCATATTTGAATGCTATATTTTCTATTTATTTTGTCAATAGGATATGAAATAAAAAATACCACACGGTTGTATTACTTATGAAAGGTCGATTCGGTTCATACAATGGAACATGATTATTATGAACAAAACAAAAAAAACGGTATTGAGCCTTGGAATGATTGCATTAGTGATGGGCGTGACCATGATTTTTGCTGAATCAGTAAGTGCATATCAAGGAGATCCAGCAACAAAAGGTCCCAACTATTCGACAGAACGTCACGCTGCGATGGAAAAAGCCTTTGAGACGAATGATTACACCGCCTGGAAAAACCTTATGCAAAACAAAGGTAGAGTTACGCAAGTTATCAATAAAGACAATTTTGCAAAATTTGCCCAGGCGCATACATTAGTGGAAAAAGGCGATATGGTTGGAGCTCAAAAAATAAAACAAGAGCTCGGATTTGGATTGAGAAATGGTGGAGGAAAAGGAATGAGAGGTATGTCGCAAAAATAAAACCAAATAACAAAAAAGCGACACCTTGTGTCGCTTTTTTGTTATTCCTCTTCAATCTCCCGTTTTATATCTTTAAACTCGTTTTCAACTTCTTTCAATCTCGTTTTGCTGAGCTTGATGAGTGCCGATGCCTGTTTCACTTTTTCGAGTGCCTCCTCAACATCCAATTCCTCTTGTGCATTAAACCACTCGAGAATCTTTTCTATCTCTTTTAATTGATCTTTAAATTGTTTTGATTCTTTCTTTACCATAATTATATAGTAACACGATCGACCGTTGATTCGACACTTCCGTCGCTCAATTGCACATTCAACGAATCCCCTTTTTCCAAACCACGAGCATTTTTCACCACCTTCCCTTCTTTTCGCACTATTGAATATCCAAATTTCAATTGGCGTGTCGGATCATTGAATTTTATCGTCTGCTCTGCAAACGCAATTTTTTGTTTTATTGTTTCTATCCGCTCTATCACATGATCAATAATTGAACTCCACGACAAATCCACATCCGCATAAATTCTTTTGATCTCCTGTGCAACGCGCGTGAGTATTTGTGACATCTGACCGATTTTTGCGTATGCCTCCTGCCACGAATAATTAATAAGATGTGTTGCGGCAGTGGGAGTCGAAACCATCACATCCGCGGCAAGCGCCACAAGCGGAACATCTTTATCGTGTCCAATCCCCGCAATTACAGGAACCGGAAAGTTCACCACTTCCCGCACCAGTGCCTCATTATTAAATGCCTGAAGTGACTCCAACGACCCTCCTCCGCGGATAATCACCAACACCTCAATATCTTTTTTTTTCAACGTGTGTATCGCTTCAATGAGTGATTTCACCGCCTGCTGTCCCTCCACTCGTGAATCCACTAAATTTACTTGATATCCAAATTTCCCCAAATTGTTTATAAAATCGTGAATCACGGCTCCTTCTCGAGATGTAATGACTCCAATTTTATGAATAAGCTCCGGCAATGGGCGTTTTCGCTCGGGAGCAAAAATTCCCTCCCCTTCCAATTTCTTTTTCAGCTCATCATATGCTTTTTTAAGTGCCCCTTCACCGCGAAGTTCAATTGTGTCCGCCACAAAAGAAAATCTCCCCGTTGGAGCGTATATTTGCGGATGACCCGTGAGTAACAATTCCATTCCTACCTCCATATTGATTCCACACCGCATATAATTCCCCTTCCATATAACGGAACTCATCACCGCATCACTATTTTGATCTTTTAGCGAAAAATACACATGACCCGATACCGCTTTCTGCACCTGCGAGACTTCACCGATTAATTTAATTTCCTCGCGTTTCAAAAACGTGTTCAGTATCTCAATGTATTCCGAAACAGTAAAAATTTTTTCTTTCTGATCTTCCATAGATATTTTCATTATACCCGAAATCGAATTTCAACCTTATCTTTTTCCTCCACTTTATCACCAAGCACCGCACACCTCCCATTTATAAACACCCGTTTTTTCTTAATCAACTCATCAATCTCCCTTCGCGTGGAATTTTTCTCACGTGCCAAATATTTATTCACCCGCATTGGAAATATTGATTCCTCCATAATTATTTTTTATGTTCCGCCGATGCCGTTCCCGCGACAAATCCGGTAGTCCAGCAAATCTGAAGACTATATCCGCCTGACGGCCGATCAATATTCAATACATCGCCCACAACATACAAATTCGGAAAAAGCCGAGAACGCATTGTTTTAAAATCTACTTCATGAAGCGCGACTCCTCCACTCGTTACAATCGCTTTATCGACTCCAAGAAGCTTACTCACATGCATCGGAATACCTTTCAATATCGTGACAAGTTTTAAACGCTCTTCCCGTGTGACGCTATTACACTGGACATCCGGATTAATGAGAGAAAGTTTCACAACAAGCGGAACCATCGCGGAAGGAATAAGATTCACGAGGGCATTTTGAAATTTTTTCTTATCATGTTCCCGAAATAAATCCTGAAGCTTTTTATTCAATGTCCCATAATCTTCCTTTGGGAGTAGATCAAGTGAGAGCACCACATTCCCATATCTCAATAATTCTCCAACATCTTTACTCATGTTGAGCACCGTGGGGCCACTTATCCCTACATGCGTAAAAAGAATTTTCCCTTTTGTCACATTTTGTTTTTTTTCATCAAGAAACACCGTGAGCTTAATATCGGAAAGACTCGTTCCTGAAAGTCGTTTCACCCACCTGTCTTTTATCGCAATCGGCACGAGTGAGGGGGTTGGGGTAATAATCGTATGCCCAATTTTCTTGAGCCACCTAAATCCATCTCCTGTTGAACCGGTTTCCGGATGCGATGTTCCCCCTGTTGCAATAACAACAGATTTTCCCCGTATAAGTTCTTTATTTTTTAGTGTTACCCCAATAATCTCATTTCCCTTGCGCGTTATTTCAGCCACAGGCGAATTGGAAAATATAGTCACTTTATTTTTCTGCATATACTTCACAAGCACATTAAGTACGGACTCAGAAGAATTTGACATGGGAAATGTGCGCAAGCCCTCCTCCACTTTTGTTGCCATCCCCTTTGCATGAAAAAAATCTAATGTTTCTTTGACACTCCACTGAGAAAAAGCTGAGAAAAGAAATTTTCCATCACTTTTAAATTTTTCAAGAAGTTTGCGATTGTCGAATTCCGAATTGGTTAGATTACACCGCCCCCCGCCGGTAATCAGAAGTTTTTTGCCGAGTGTTTCATTTTTTTCAATCACCACCACTTTTGCTCCTTTTTCTGCAGCAACTCCAGCCGCCATCATACCTGCCGGCCCCCCTCCCACCACAATCACATCCCACAACTTTTTATCGTCCATTAGCGCTATCCTAACAGAAAAGCGAGGTTGATTCCATCAAACATTTATACAAGGTATTGCTACAAGATTTTTTCTTTGGAACGATTTTTGTATAATAGTTTTCTAATTTCCTCACATACAAGAATAGTAGCTCCGACTAATACCGCGTGAATCCACTCGGAAACAGAAAGCGGGGTAGTATGTAAATATTTCTGCATAAACGGATGATATATAGCAAAAATCTGAAGTACAATAACAGTGATTGTCGCATATACTAAAAACATATTTTTAAATGGATTGAGAGTAAATATTGACCTATCTTCGCTTTTACAATTCCACGCATTGAACCACTGAAATACTGCAAGTGTGGTGAGCGAAATAGTAATCGCCTTTTCTATTCCATCGTCTAAGTATTGCGAAAAAATAAAAATTGTTCCAAGTGCAATAATACTTCCCATAAAAAACATTCTTTTTATTGTGAACGAATCAAGGATATACTTAGGCGGCTTTGTATAATGTTTTTTAAGTAATCCATCTTCTTTTGGCTCCATAACAAGCGATACATCAAGAAACCCGTCGGTAACAAAGTTAAGCCATATAATCTGTGCGGGAAGAATCGGCAAGGGAAGTCCAATAAAAATGGCGCCAGAGATCGTCAGCACCTCTCCAATGCTAGTTGAGAAAAGATAAAGAATAACTTTTTTTATTGTCTTATAGATACTGCGTCCCTCTTCAACCGCAGCGATAATATTCCCAAAGTTATCATCCAAAAGAACTAAATCCGCTGCCTCTTTCGCTACTTCAGTGCCAACTCTTCCCATTGCAACTCCAAGATCTGCTGCAGCAAGAGATGGCGCATCATTCACCCCATCACCAGTCATTGCGACGACCTCTCCACGTTTTCTGAAAAGTTCAATAATTCGAAGCTTGTGTCTTGGGGTTACCCGAGCAAACACATTACAATTCTCAAATTTTTCAAGAAGTTCATCATCGGAAAATTTATCAAGTTCTTCTCCGGTAATAGTGCCCTCCATATGATCCGTTAACCCAGCCTCATCGGCTATGGCACGTGCAGTTATTTTATGATCACCCGTTATCATAACAACACGTATTCCCGCATGATGAGCTTCTTTGATGGCAATGATTGCTTCTTCCCGCAAAGGATCTTTCATTGCAAAAAAACCGCAAAACGTAAGTTGTGGGAGATCATCACTTGAAACAACTGGGGAAACATCATCATTAATAGCAAATGCAAGAACACGGAACCCCTGTTTAGATAGATCAGAAAAAACCCCCTCCAATTCTTCCCTTTCCTCATTTGAAAGTTTTTCAGATTTGTTTTCACTCCACACGCGCGCGGAAGATTCAAAAATTTTTTCAGGAGCACCAACTACAGTCAAAAAATTCTTACCTTCAAGTTCGTGTATGGTGAGATGATATTTTGTAAGATAATCAAACGGCAATTCAAAGATTTTTTTTGAATCTTGTGCCGAATTTTTGAATCCAACTTTTGATCCGAATATTCCAAGTGCTGCCTCTGTCGGATCGCCGGATACTTTCCACATCTTTGTGTCTTCAAAATACATTGCGTTCGCATTAGAACAAAATGATGCAACTCTTCCCGCAAGCATAAGATCTGGATGACTAAGTGGATCTATAATTTTATTTTCAAGGTACACCTCTCCTTTTGGCTCATACCCAGAACCATGAATATCAAAAAATTGCCCGTTTATGTATACCCTTTCGAGAACCATCTCGTTTTTTGTTAACGTTCCAGTTTTATCCACCGCAATTATTTTCGCCTGCCCAAGTGCTTCAACTGCCTGTAATTTTTTAACAAGTACATTTCGTTTTGTCATCCGCCATACACCAGTGGCAAGTACCAACGTCATTACAATCGGTAACCCCTCGGGAATAATTGAAACAGATAAAGAAACGACGATAGCAAACATTTCTCGCAATGGCTTTCCAGACGCGACACCAAATATCATAAGCACCGCACTTATAATAAACACAGTAATAATAATCAATTTGGAAAGAAAACGAATGTTTTTTTTGAGTGGAACTTCTGTATCAATAGAAGAAATTGTCTGTGATATTTTTCCTATCTCAGTTGAAATCCCAGTTTCTACAACAATTGCGGTTCCATTTCCACCTACAATATTAGTCCCTTCGAACACCATGTTTTTCTGATCATGCGGAGGTAAAAAGGCATCGGGTAATACATCAATAGTTTTCGCTGCTGGAACTGATTCTCCAGTAAGACTCGATTCATTCACCTTAAGTGAATTACTGATGATAATTCGGGCATCAGCGGGAATTTTATCTCCTTCTTGAAGAATAATAATATCCCCAGAGACAATTTCCTTGTCTGGGATAACGATAATTCTATTATCGCGTAATACCGACGCGGATGTTTCAACAAATTTTCTAAGTGCAAGGAGTGTTCGTTGGGCCCTCCCTTCCTGGATCGTTCCCATAGTTGCATTAAATATGAGCACGAGAAAAATAATAACCGCATCAACGGCGTTACCTATAAAAAAAACAATGATTGCGGCAGTGATAAGTATATAAATAAGCGGACTAAAAAACTGTGAAAAAAATACAAAAAAAATACTTGGCACCTTCGATTCTGGAAGTGAATTCGGACCGTTTTTAATTAAACGTTCCTGTGCTTCTTTTATACTGAGTCCAGACTCTGAGGAGTTAAGTTCTTTAGATATTTCAGAAAATTCTTTTGCGTACCAGAAAACACTCATTCTTTAATCTTAACAGAAATAATTCAGTTCAGAAGGGTTCAATAAAATTGATAGAATATGTTTCATATATTATTATTCCTATATGGGAAAAATAAAACTTGCGGTGTCAGGAGAAAGTGGATCATTCTCTGAAGAAGCCGGACTTATTTATGCACAAAGATCAGGAAAAGAAATGGAATTTATATTTGCCATTGATATGGAAGGAGTGCTTTCTCGCGTGGAAAAAGGTGAAGTTGAATTGGGAATTTTTCCGGTGGTAAATTCACGCGGTGGACTTGTGCAAACCGCGTTTGAAGCAATGGGACGTCACCTTTTCACGATGATCGATGAAGTGTGGCTCGATGTACATCAATGTCTCATGGTGCTTCCGAATGTAAAAAAAGAAGAAATAAAAAATATCACCAGTCATCCGCAAGCACTCTCACAGTGTGAACGATATCTCTCAAAAGAATTCAAGGGTATTCCGCTTACCGAATGGGAAGATACCGCGAAAGCCGCAAAAGATCTTGCGGAAGGAATTCTCCCGAAAGACACCGCTGTTATTGCTCCTGCCCGCTCGGCGTATATTTATGGACTCTCAATTATCGCGCCAAGTATTCAGGATAATCATCCAAACCTCACCACATTCATTGTGGTGAAAAAAACTTCGTAATTATCCCCTGCAGTGATAAACTGAATACATGCAATGGTTTTGGATCGCACTTGCTGCCCCAATGCTTTGGGGAATGGTGAATCACGTTGATAAATTCATCATTTCAAAATATTTCAGTGGAAAGGGAATCGGCTCTCTTGTCATATTTACAAGTTTGAGTGGGTTTTTATTTTCCATCTTTATCGCATTATTCTATCCGAGTGCACTTTCAATAACCCTTTTCAACGCGATAATTATTGCCCTTAATGGAGCGCTTCTTGTCGCCTCATTTATTCCCTACCTTCACGCACTTGAACACGAGGAACCCTCAATGATCACCGCACTTTTCCAGATTATTCCCGTATTTAGTTATTTCCTCGCTCTCTTTTTTCTAGACGAACATTTAACCATAATACAAATTCTTTCATCTCTCCTTATTCTCGCAGGGGGCATTGTGATTTCCCTTGATCTCTCATTACACATTCGATTCAAGTTAAAACCATTCTTATGGATGCTCCTTTCCACATTTATGCTTGCGGTAAACGGACTTATTTTTAAAATAGTTGCACTTGATGAAAATTTCTGGGGCACCGCATTCTGGGAATATATTGGCGGGGCGATGTTTGGTATATTCCTTCTCGTGTTTATCCCACTTTATCGAAAACAGTTTTTTGCAACAATCGAAAAAAGCAGAGCGATGGTGCTTGGACTAAATTCTATCGCTGAACTTTTAAATATCATCGCAAAACTTCTCGCAAATTTTGCCAGTCTCTCAGCACCACTTGCACTTGTCTGGGTCATCAACGGCGTACAACCGCTTGTCGTATTTATTTATGGAGTTATTCTTACCCTCTTCTTTCCGCAAATTGGAAAAGAAACACTCGATAGAACAACCATTGTTCAGCGAGTATTCTCAATTATTCTCATCTTTACTGGAGTGTATTTCCTTTTGTAAATATTTAAATAATTTCCCCTATTCTTTTTACCGCCAATGGCATGTTTCTCATTCCCTGCCCAACAGGATAATAAATGGGATATATATCAAACATTTCTCCCTTTATAAAAAGTTTTTCTTTTTTTATACCCTTATAATCTCCCACTTTTATCGGTTTTTTAAGAAGTATCGAACTTACTTGATTTCCAAATGTAATAATCACTTTCGGTTTTATAAGAGCTATTTCCCTGTACATTAATTCAAGATAGTCCTTAAATACTGAATCATTTAATTTCCGTGCATCAATTTGAGTGCATTTTGCGAGATTTGTTATAAAAATTTTATTTTTTGCAATTTCTCCATAAAGTTTGGTTGAAAATTCAGGAGTCCAATCATCTACTTTAAGACTTAGTATTTCTTCAAATGTCTTTTTGGAAATAAATCCAACTGCATAAAATAATCTCCAGATATTTTTTGTACCAAGCCAAGGTGCCCTTATCCCACTCCATTTATAATTCGTCGAAACATTTCTCCCTGTTGGATTCATGAATATAAACATAACCCGCGGACGTTTTATGCACCCAGCACCATAAATCGAAGAAAGGTGTTTTGCTCCGTGTATATTATGGAGCTTATCAAATGCAGCGTGAAGAGTTTTGATCTGCATACGCTACTACCTATCAAAGATAGAAACAAGATATAAATCGATTTCGCGTTGCGTTAGATCATAAAAATATTTGTTCTCATCATGAAGTCTTTTTGCAAGTTGAATTCCCACAAACCGCCAATGCCACGGTTCATATTGATAATATGAGTTCCCCTTCGGATATGAGAGCACAAATCCAAATCGATATGCATTCTCAGTGAGCCATTTATACGCCGGATCGCTTTCGAGTTGTAATGAGAGAGTTTTTAATTTTGGCGTAGTGAAATCAATCGTCGTGCCAAGTTGGTGTTCCGAATATCCCTGATCGGCGGAAAATTTATTCGCTCCCGACCCATATATGACCTTATATCCTGTCTTTATAGAAATCTGTTCATCAAATGAGCGATATGCAGAGACAATTTTCAAATCAACCCCAACACCACTTGCGGTTTTTATCATATCCACAAGAAACGGCTCTACTCCTGCGTGAATCTTTTTTTCGACACTTGAATCATATAAATAATCCTTAAAAATACCCGTGAGCCTCGAGGGAATATAATTTTCGCTTAAAAAATAAACTTTCGAATATTTCTGCAGGAGCTCCTTATCGGTTTGACTCAATTTCTGAAGCGTCCCCACGGTTCCGGAAATATCCTGCACCATCCCCGAAAGTCCAACAACTTGTGATTCAAGACTGGTATTTTTATCAAGTTGTTCCTGAACGGTCTGAGAAAGGTTTCTATTTCTGTCGCTTAAATCAATGTTCTCGTTTCTCGCGCGAAGAAAATTCTCTTTATTAAATTTTAGCGATTCGTTAATTTTGGATATTTCGTCCCTCAATATCAGATTTTCGTTATAAAGATTCCAGAAAAGATATCCCCCACTTCCGGCTGCGCTCAGTAGTACAAGTGTCCCCGCTATAATAAAAAGACGTTTCTTATTCACCATGTCCTTATACGCCTATAATATCATCTTTTACGAACAATAAAAAATAATATATACTTTGGAAAGTAAATAAAAAAAAGAGGTAATCATATGTCACAATGTCTTGCAATTCACAAAAGTAAAATAGAATCATTGGATGTGTGGAAGAAAATAACCAGAGAAAAAGAATCTTCCGAAACACTTTCCGTGTTTCTTCCACTCGAAAAAGAAGAAATAGAAAAACTCATAAACGCCATACAAGAAAATAAAACATTTAAAGAGCGACATGGAGAAAACGGAGTTGAATCCGATTCTGAATGGCAGCAAATTGTCTTCTATGGACTTATTGTCAAAGGAAAAAAGTTTTTTACCTATACAAGAGGTACCCCCGAAAAAAACAAGGGATTTGGAGATAAACGTATTGCCGGGAAAATAGCCGTTGGAGTAGGTGGGCACATAGAACCGTTTGATACAAACTTCACTGATTCGCTCTATCGGGAGATAGATGAGGAGGTGGTGTTTGTAAAAAACAATACTCGTCTTGACTTTAGGAATGGAAGTAAAGATGTGGATATCTCACTTCTCAATAAAATCATCTCTGTGGAAATAAAGGGAGTTATAAAAGATGATTCGGATGACATTGGAAAAGTACATTTCGGAATTTTTTATGTCGCCCGTATTTTAGATAATTCAATTGATGTCGAAGTTAGAGATGATTACGAAAACGAATTTGGATCACTTGTTGATATGGAAGAATATATCACCCTCACCAAACGCGGAGGAATCCCAGAATCTTGGACAGAGCTTGTTATGAAAAGTGATTTTTTCAAATCAAAAATAATCAAATAAAAAATTCCCCTGCTCCAGGGGAATTTTTATTATATGAGCGCTAACCTCGTATACGTAGATAGTGCTCATCGATCGGATAATAATCTCCATCAAACGATCCTTGTATAGAGCGTTGAATGAATTCGGAAAAAAGCGAAGTATTTTCTTCGGGTTTTTTCTCTTTTTCATTCCCAGGGGATTTATTTGTGTCATCTCCCTGAGAGAGATTATTGTGGTTTTTTTCATCTGCAGCCATGACATCCTCCCTTCCATTTTTATTTATAAAAGATCTTCAGGTTTATTTTTCCCTGAGAGATAAAAAGAATATATTCCTTCCATTTCTCAGATAAAAACAAAATTTCCCGGATAAACCGGGAAATTTCTGATTTTGCTTTTTATTCTTATAAAATCACAAGTTCCCGGTTCATACCGAAATAATAAGGACTACAAGAATAAGAACGACGTTCGTCGCAATTATTGGTATTCGATATTTTGTGGAAACTGATTTCATATCTATTTTATTATTACAGAAAATGAGAATAAAAATCAATACTACCTAACTGTTGATAATGGGATTCGTAGTTGAACCGATCCCGCAGTGACACTTCCATCAGAATTAGTGGTCCCAGTTATCATCACATTTTCTCCCACAAGAAGATCAGCGGATGACCCCTGCACCGACTTCATCACTGGTGTGGAACTCGAAAGAAAAACTATTTTTGACCCCCCGTCACCCAGCTTCACCGTTATGGTAGTTGCGTCTTTTGATATGATTTCTCCACTCAAAAAGCCCCCTCCCTGGCCCCTTTGTCCCATCATGGCATTCCCCCCTCCTTGTCTTAGATTTTGCCCCCCAAGCTGCATTCGTCCGTTTGTTGGTACATTCCATTTATTTCCTCCATACTTTGTACCTACGTAAAACCCTATCGCACCGACAATACACACGATCACAATGACTGGTATTATCTTTTTTATATCTTTCATATTTTTTCTTTTTTAGAAATCATCGACGAATGATTCCGTTATGTATATATAATTTTTATTTATTCGTATCTCAATGCTTCAATCGGATTCAATGATGCGGCTCGACGAGCAGGATAATATCCAAAAATAATTCCAATACCCGCAGAAACACCAAACGCAAGCATCACCGATCCGGAAGAAATACTCGTCGGAATTCCAGCAAGTTGTGTGGTAAGAAACGCAAGAAACCATCCAAATAACACACCAACAATTCCTCCGAGAAATGTGAGTGCAACGGACTCGGTAATAAACTGAATGGTGATATCAATTTTTTTTGCACCGATTGCTTTTCGAAGTCCTATCTCACGCGTACGTTCAGTAACTGTGGTAAGCATCATATTCATAATTCCAATACCACCGACTAAAAGAGAAATCCCACCAATCGCTCCAAGAAGAATGGTGAATATTCCAGTCACCGATGACGCAGTAGCAACGATATCGGCTTGATTTAACACACTGAAATCCGCAAGTTGTGGATCAGAAATTTTATGACGTTGCAGTAATAAATCGGTAACTTGTTGCTGGACGTCACCCATGGAAGTTTGGTCTTGAGCTGCAATACTTATTGACGTTACATAAATATCCCCAGCGAGGAATCGCTGCGCGGTCGAAAGCGGAACAAATGCCATATCATCTTGATTTCCAAATCCGCTTCCTCCTTTCGATTTTGTAATTCCAATAACTTTAAAATCAACTTTATTTATTCTCACCGATTGTCCAATTGCCTCAGCCCCGACACCAAATAAATCATCACGAGTGGTTGGACCAAGTACCACTACACGTGCAAGGCTACTCACCTGCTGATCGGTAATAAATGAACCGGTATCTATTTCGATATTACGCACATCTGGATATCTTGATACCGTCCCTATTACTTGTGTATTCGTATTGGTCCCCTTTGCGGTAATTTGATATCTGCGGGAAACTTCAGGAGCAATGGCTTTTACTAATGTAACATTTTTTGTAATTGCATCGGCATCTTCTTGCGTAAGTGTTTGTGCGGATCCGCGCCCAGAACTCACTTGTACGCCCGCACCACGTTGTGTCCCAGGAGATACGATAATCAAATTTGAACCAATTGATTGAATTCTTGATTCGATTGAACCTTGTGCCCCTTGTCCAATCGAAACCATTCCAATCACAGAACCAATACCAATCACAATACCGAGCATTGTGAGCCCTGTTCGCACTTTATTCACGGTAAGTGAAAAATATGTTTCTTCTATTAAATCAGATATCTTCATGTTATTGCGTTATGGGTATGTGCCACCCGTTTATGAATATTCTTTTTATCCTCGAGAATCGCACCATCAACAATATGAATGATTCGATCCGCGTGTTCAGCGACATACGGTTCATGCGTAATCAAAATAATAGTGTGATTATGTTTTCGATTTAATTCCTGAAACGTGCCGAGAACAATTTCACCTGTTTTTGAATCGAGATTTCCCGTTGGTTCATCTGCAAAAATAATACTTGGACTATTTACAAGTGCCCGTGCAATTGCAACACGTTGCATCTGCCCTCCGGAAAGTTGATTTGAAAGATGCGTCCATCGATCACTATCAAGTCCAGCTGCATTCAACGCGTGATGTGCTTGTATTATTCGTTTTGCTTTCGGAACTTCCGCATAAATAAGCGGAAGCATGACGTTTCGGAGCACGGTTGCGCGAGAAAGGAGATTAAATGATTGAAATACAAATCCAATTTTATCTCTCCGTACATCCGCCAATTCATCATCAGAAAGTTTCGATACATCACGCCCATCTAATACATATGTTCCGGAAGTTACGGTATCAAGCGCACCAAGAATGTGCATTAACGTTGATTTCCCGGAACCTGAGGGCCCCATAATTGCGACAAACTCTCCACTTTTTATTTCAAACGATATTCCTTTCAATACCGGTGTTTCCACATCTCCATTCACGTATGTTTTTGTAATATTTTCGCACCTAATCATAAATAATTTTTTAACGACCCAATCCACCACCTCCAAGACCAGGGATTCTCACTCCTCCCGCCTGTTGTGTTGTAGTTTGCGTCTGTGTTGATGAAAGAGAAATAATTCGAACCACCACAGTTTCTCCCTCAGTAAGACCGCCCACGATCTCCGTCGAAGTATCATTTGATTCACCCACTTCAACAGTTTTCTGTGTTGGTGTTGTAGTAAGCGCCACTCCCTGGGTGCCCTGACTTGCCTGACTACCGATAGAAGTAGTATTGACCACTTCGACATAACGCGATCCATTTTGTGATTTCACCGCAGAATTTGGAATCATAAGCACATCCGCCTTGCTACTCGTAATGACCGCCGCCGAAATACTCATCCCCGCCTTCACTCTATCATCCTGGGTGTCAAAACTAATTTTTACTTTATAATTTACTACTCCCTGTGTTACGGTCCCGGCTGAATCAATTTCACTCACTTCTCCCGTAATACTTAACCCATCAATTGCATCAAACGTCAC
>JBFLWN010000003.1:0-27108 GCA_040757555.1 Patescibacteria group bacterium
GAATATGATTTGCAATAACTGTTTTCAACCTTTCGGTTGTATTTTCCTCTTTGAGAAGATCTTTTACCGTCGAGATAGTTCCCCCTCCATCTTCTTTCAAAAACTTCATTTCATCTTTTACTTCTCCCTCTTCTTCAAGCACATCAAGTCCTGCTCCCGCAAGTATTCCTTTCTCAAGTGCATACACAAGCGCTTGTGTTTCAATAATCCCTCCCCGCGCAGTGTTTACAAGGTACGCCCCTCTCTTTATCAACCCAATATTTTCCATATTTAAAAGATGAAATGTTCCGTCATTCAATGGAGTATGAATGGTAATTACATCAGAATCACTTAAAAGCTCGTCCAGTGGCATATATTTAAATCCAACTTGTTTTGCATACTCTTCGTTTGGACGTGGATCGTATGCGATCACATTCATCCCAAATCCCTTTGCAATAGTAATTGATTCCTTTCCGATGCGTCCCGTGCCAATCACTCCAATTGTTTTTTTCTTCAAATCAACTCCGCGAAATCCTTTGTACGAAAAGGCTCCTGTTTCCCTCAAATGATCGATTGATTCATACATCTTTCTCGTGAGACTCAAAATAAGTGCAAACGCAAATTCGGCAACAGTGTTATCTCCATATCCCGGAACAAACGCCACAGTAATATTTTTTTCTTTACAATATTCCAAATCAATATGATCATATCCAGTTGAACGGGTAACAATCAATTTTAAATTCGGAAATTTTCCCAAGACTTCTTTTGTCACTTCCGAGTTTACAAACACGGAGATAACCTCAAATCCAAACTCACTTCCGGAATATTCGTGTAGTTTCTCTTTATAGAACCGAATAGTGTGCCCAGAAAGAGCATCACCAATCATCTTTTCTTCCCACCCCTCTAAATCAAAAAATCCAATATTCATCTTTGTATTATATAACCTCCTCACACTAAACAAAACCCTCCGAGGTGCCTCGGAGGGGAAAGTTAATTATTCTCTATTTCTTTCCTTTCTTTTCCTTACTTCCAATTGAAATAAGTGTCTTTATTATTGTATCAGGATTTAATGACATACTCTCAATCTTTGCGTTAACCAAGAATTCGGCAAAATCAGGATAGTCGGATGGACCCTGACCACAAATTCCAATATATTTCTTCTGTTTTTTACACTTCTTTATGATATCGGTAATAAGTTTCTTTACTGATTCATCCTTCTCGTTTCCGATATGTGCCAATACCCCAGAATCACGATCAAGTCCAAGGGTAAGTTGTGTTAAATCATTTGAACCAATAGACATGCCGTCAAAAATAGTGAGGAATTCATCCGCAAGAAGAACATTCGACGGAATTTCACACATCACATAAATTTTAAGTGTGGTATCTTTTGAACGATCAAGTCCATGCTCTTCCATAATTTCAATCACCTTATTCCCCTCCTCGGGAGTTCTACAAAAAGGAATCATTGGAACAATATTTTTTAGTCCCATTTCATCTCGTGCTTTTTTAAGTGCCATACACTCTAATCCAAATGCATCTTTGAATTTTTCATCATAATATCGTGATGCACCGCGCCATCCAAGCATTGGATTTTCTTCCTGTGGTTCGTAAAGCGACCCACCGACAAGTTTGCTGTATTCATTTGTTTTAAAATCGGAAAATCTGATAATCACATCATGGGGCCAAAACGCTGCAGCGATCTTTGCAACACCCTCAGCGAGTTCATCAATATAAAACTGTTCCTTTTTCTTATATCCTTTTGTCTGCTCCTCAATTGTTTTTAGTATATCTTCGAGCACACACTGTCTTTCGCTTTTCACTAATTTTCCCCATCCCTTAGCCAATTCGTCGTGTTCTGCTTTTAATTTTGGATAATCAATAAGCGCCTTTGGATGAATACGAATATACGATGCAATAATAAATTCGAGACGACCCAATCCAACCCCCTTAATAGGTAAGAAATGTAATTTAAACGCTTCTTCGGGAGAACCGACATTCACCATAATTTTTGTCTTTGTCTTCGGAATTTCATCCAGTTTGTGTTCAATAACTTCAAACGGAAGTTTTCCTTCATATACCTTCCCCACCTCTCCCGATGCACAATCAACAGTTATTTCCTGGCCATTTTTTAATGCACGTGTTGCGTTTCCAGTTCCCACAATACATGGAATTCCGAGTTCACGTGAAACAATTGCCGCATGGGATGTTCTCCCTCCTTTATCGGTTACGATCGCGGAAGCAATTTTCATAATCGGTTCCCAATCGGGGTCAGTAATTTCTGTTACCAATATTTCTCCTTGTTTAAAAGATCCCAACCCAGAGACACTTCGAATCACACGCACGGGCCCAGTTCCGATACCTGATCCAACAGAAATACCAGAAACAAGTGCATCTCCCTTTTCTTTCAAAAGATATTCACGATATATATTTTTATCTCTTCCTGATTGTACGGTCTCGGGGCGTGCCTGCACAATAAAAAGTTCTCCCGTTTCTCCATCTTTTGCCCACTCAATATCCATCGGTTGATATCGCTTATGTTTTTCGGAGAAATATTTCTCGATCATGACACACCACTTTCCGAGTGTAAGCACCTCACTCCTCTCAAGACAAAATCGTTCCTGATCTTCAATGGGTACATCTACCTCTTTTGTTCCGCGATCCCCATACACAAGTTTTACGTTTTTCTTTCCAAGGTCTTGTGCAATAATCGCGTTATATCCCTTTTCAAGTGACGGCTTAAATACGATAAATTCATCGGGAATCACTTTTCCCTGTACAATAAATTCCCCTAATCCATAAATTGAATTAATCACTACCACATCATCAAATCCGGATTCGGTATCAATAGTAAATGCCACTCCACTTGATGAAAGATCCGAGCGCACCATTTTTTGAACTCCAACAGAAAGAGCGGTAGTAAGGTGTGAAAACCCCTTATCAACGCGATAGGAAATAGCACGGTCAGTGAAGAGAGATGCAATACATTTTTTTGTTGCATCAAGTAATGCATCAATACCAACCACATTCAAATATGTTTCCTGTTGTCCCGCGAAGGATGCTCCGGGAAGATCCTCTGCAGTCGCAGAAGAACGAACCGCAACACTTACATCTCTTCCGTGTGATGTCTCAAGTTCTATATATGCTTTTTTTATTGCCTCCACCAATTCGTCGGGAAGTTTTGCCCACATAATTTTCCGTCGGATTTTTCTCCCTCTCCGTTGTAAATCATATATATTATGGGTATCCAATCCCTCTAAAATCTTCTCAATTTGTGCATGAAGACCGGTCTTCTCGAGAAAATAGCGATATGCGGTAGCGGTAAGGGCAAATCCATCTGGAATACGAATTCCAAGTGGAGTGAGATGAGAATACATTTCTCCCAAAGCCGCGTTTTTTCCTCCCACAAGAGGCACGTCCTCAATACCGACTTCTTCAAACTTTAATATAAACTGTTCTTCCCTTTTCATATAATTTATTTTGAATATCTCACTCCGACAATGAGATCCGATACATTTGAACCGGTGTCCCCCGTATCTATATAATCTCCCGTTTTCACAAAAAAATTATATGAATCATTTCGATCCAAATACTCTCGAGGATTCAATCCGAAACGTATCGCTTTTTGTTTTGTTATTATATCACAAATCCCCCCCGCGAATTCTGTATTGTCACGCCCATCGGACGCAAGAGAAATAATCACATCATGGTCAGAAGCAAATCGAAGTGCCGAAAGAGCAACTTCCATATTTCTCCCTCCTTTTCCTCCCGACTTCAATACCACCGTACTTTCTCCCCCATAAAGGAGAAATGTATCGAGGGGCGCAATTTTTAATGCGTCAACAACACCTGCACCAACATGACGCGCATGTCCCGAAAAGTCATGTGAATTTATTTTTGCTTTTCCCCCTTTTCGTTCCGCAACTTCCTTCATTACCTCAAGTGCAATCCTATTTGAAACAATAATAGTATTTTTTACGCGCTCAAAATATTTTTCTTCCTTCGGCGTTTCAATAAGTCCATTTTCGGCAAATGAACACGAAGAAAGCACCTGATATTCATTCAATACGCTTCGCGCATCATCAACTGTTGTTGTATCGCGCACGGTAGGACCTGAAGCAATGAATTGAGTGTCATCACCCGGAACATCGGAAAAAATGAGTGAAGTAACACGCGCAGGATATGCATATTTCGCCAAATATCCGCCCTTCGCAAGAGAAAGATGTTTCCTCACGGTATTTACTTTCTGAATTGGTGCACCTGCTTTGAATAAACATTCATTTATTTTTCTTTCGTCAAAACACGTGAGATTTTCCGGCTGACATAGGAGTGATGATCCACCACCAGAAACTATCACAATCACCAAATCTTTTTCTTCGGCACCTTTCAATAAATCAATAATTGCCTTTGTTGCAGAAATATTTCTTTCACTAGGAAGTGGATGATCACCAACAAATACTTGAATTTTCCCTGTCCTCAATTTTCCGTCATGCACATCTACCATCACCCCGCCATAAATCTGATCCCCTAATACGTCCTCGAGTGCCTGAACCGCCTCAAGTGCACATTTCCCTATTCCTACAATAAAAATTTTTCCTATATCGGCTATGTTATATGACTCGCCAACAATAGTGAGTAATCGTCCGTCAAAACTCACATTCCGTTTTACCGCTGCTTGTGTATCAATTGATTGAAGTCCATATTCAAGTAATTCAAGCACGTGCCTCCGTTCTGGGGTCACGGCAAGTGCATCAAAATTTCTTATTTTTCTGTTCATAATAATCCGCCTTTATTATACTATTTTACTTCATATATATAAAAAAAAACCGCAAAAAGCGGTTTTTTTATTCTATTTTGCCCCTGGGGGAAGTGAACATCCACTTTCTTCAGATAATTTTTGTACCCCTTGTTTCCCTATCAATTTCTTCCCATCTGGGAAAATCCATGTAGGATATGAATCAATTCCGCTATCGATACATTTTTGAGTTTCCACCGTGCATTCCACATACGGCACGTATTTGAATGAATCACCAAACTCCGCTTTTTCATCTTTACAATGGGCGCACCATTCAGCGCCATACATGGTAATATTTTTCGACGCAAGACACTGTGCAAATTCATCAAGATTCACTTTATTTCCTTCATCTGCGTTTGTGGTCACAATAATAACCACAAGCAAAGCGATAAGCACGATGCCAATCACTATCACTGGAACATTATTTTTATTCATCGCAACAATCAACTAATTTTTCGACTATATCCTCCACAGTCCATGGTTTTTCCCCATTTGGGTTTTTATCATGAACGTTCAGTTGCTCATCTTTAATTTTTTTCACCCCTGCGACATCAATGAGTTTCAATCGCAATCCCCAAAACATTGCATATATTTTATACGCCTTCTTGAACATATCCTCCGCTTCTTCTTTTTTTCCGTCTCCGAGAAGTTTTGTTCCCACTTCCATTACCCGCATACTTGCCGCAAGTAGGTGTTTTGAAATACACCACGTCTCTCCCTCATGTGCAGGAATCATACGCCCAAGGAGCGATTTTCTGATTTCTCGTGTTTCCTGAAGTAAACCAAAATATTCGGACTTTTCCGTTTTCTCTCCAGTGAAAAAGAAATGCTCTTCAAGGCTTATGAGATTCATCACTGCAATACTCAAATCTTCTTCGAGAGAAAGATCAAAATTTCCTCCCCTTCTTAATTCATCTACCCGTGATAATAATTGTTTAAATTTTTCTTGATCCATAAGTAAATTTTAGTGTACACCGCTAAAAAAGAAAGATAAAGATACCGAGCACAATCATTGCAATCGATCCCCATACCTTTATCCCGTGAGCGCTTTCCTTTCTCCATGTAGTAAGTTTCTCCAATGCAAATTTGTTAGCTGCAAGAAAAAGCATTACAACAAGGGGGAAAACGAATACGAGGTTATACCACAAAAGATATAGAAATCCTGACCAAAATGACCCCTGATCATGGAGCAATCCCAACACGAAAAGATACGGGCCTCCGGTGCAGGGAAATTCAAAAAGACCAACAAGCACACCAAGAATAAATCCAGCTGGGTATGATGCTTTTTCAATAACCGATGCAAGTCGTGCATGTGCGCTTTTCGGAATTCCCAGTTTAATCGGAAAATGCGGAAATATAACTCCTAAGATATTTATCCCCCCAAACAGTATAAGAATTGTTGCTCCCGCTTTCGACATAAGACGCGGAGTATTGAAAATATCCAATACACCAAGTATTCCCAATCCAATTAATATATAGACAAGAAAAATCCCAAACACATACAAACCACCCACTTTCAAAATATGTATACGCGATCTCCCAATGTTTAAAAGAAATGCAATAGTAAGTAACAATACCGAAAACGCACAGGGATTCACGCTATCGAGTAAAGAGGAAATGGTGATAAGCGGAAAGAAAATTTCCGTATCTTTTATTTGTTCAACCGAAAAATATTGGGAACCTCTGAACGCAAATGACGCAACAATAAGAAGAATAATAAAACCAAGAAGTCCGAACCAAATAAATTCGGATTTAAATTTCTTTGTTTTTTCTATTTTTGATTCATTCATACAGTTTTATATCTTTTCCAATAAATTCTGAAATACTATCCTCGGATCTTTTTTCTCGTCGATTATTTCCTTTAGGGCAAACAAAATCTCAAATTTTTTCACTTTTCGTCCCGCAAGTATAAATATAGACGGTGCCGACACAACCCCCTCGCTTTTTATATCGAATTTCCCGTCTTCCAATACATCCTGCCCTGCTTTCCTATTTCTTGAATACTCGCTAAATCCGCATGTTGCCAAATCTCCAAGTCCGGCAACGTCGAGTATTGTCTTTTTTCTTCCACCAAATGTACGCGCAAGACGCGCGATCTCATTCATTGATTTCACAAGAAACCATCCCTTCGCATTTCCACTCCATTTAAGTCCATCCGCAATACCAAACGCAAGTGCATACACATTCTTTAATATTCCTCCAATCGCCACTCCGTGCACATCTTTTGAATACAAAATATGCACCGGTGTACCATGAAATACGGTATGCACCGCTTTGTATACGTCTTCATGTGCAGAACCAATAACTCCAATCCCAACATGATCTAAATCAATTTCCTCTGCGAGCATTGGCCCCCCCAACATTCCAAATTCTTTTTTTACAAAAAATTCATCAATAATTTCGTCCGGCGTTTTTAGTGTCTCCCTTTCAATTCCTTTTGCCGTGGAAATAACATATACCCCGCTCCTTACTGCACTCTTGATAAGTCCACACACTTCACGAAGTGCCCATGAGGGAACACATAAAAAGATAATATCAGCGCTTGATACCACTTCAAAAAGACTCTTTTGCCCCCGCACTTTCCCCTCTTCTTTGTCCCACAATTCAACGGTATATCCTTTTTTCTTGAAAATCCTCGCAAAAGCATTCCCAATTCTTCCCGCTCCTATAACCGCTATGTGTTCTATCATATTGTAGATTATACAATCATTGAGGCCGCACGTGAAATTCTATCCATAAGTGCCTCCCCAACTCCCTTTTCAATAATTGCCTCAACAATAATCACATCGGCCCCGTTTTTATCACACTTTCGAAGTAATGAAAAAAAGTTTTTTGCTGCGGCAATTGTATTTTGTTTTTTTCCAAGAACATATATTTCACATATCTTTGGATATTTATCCATATGTTCCGAAAAAGTAATGACAAAAATCTTTTTCTTACTATATTTTGAAATAATTTTCTTTACCGCCTGTACTCCTCCACGTACAAGAATAAGTGATGCCTTCGGAGCATAATGTTTATATTTTTGCCCGGGAGACTTTACCACTCCTTTTGTTTTTTTTACATGAACTTGTATAGGCCCAATAACCTTCTCAATATCTTTCTTTGTTATTTTTCCCTTCCGCAATAATACAGGAGCCTTTATTGTTAAATCAAGCACGGTTGATTCAACGCCAATATTTGTTTTTCCTCCATCAAGTATAAGTGGAATTCTTCCATTAAAATCATCATACACATGTTTTGCCTCTGTTGGACTTGGACGCGTTGAGGTGTTTGCCGATGGCGCAGCTATTGGAACCCCTGCTTCTTTTATAAGCGCGAGCGCCACTGGATGTGAAGGAATTCTCACTGCAACCGTATTTCCTCCTGCGGTTACTACGTTCGGAATCTGTTTTTTCTTTCTGAATACAATCGTAAGGGGTCCGGGCCAAAATTTTTTCATAAGTGAAGTGGCTTTATCTGGAATATCTTTCACCACTGACTTTAACATTCGTTCATCGCTTACATGCACAATAAGCGGATTATCCGCGGGACGTCCTTTTGCTTTAAAAATTTTCATTACCGCGCTCGCATTAAATGCATTTGCGCCAAGCCCATATACCGTCTCTGTCGGAAACGCCACAAGTCCGCCGTTCTTTATAATTACTGCAGCGTTTTGGATTATTCTTTTTTCCGGTTTTTTCGAATACACTCTTATTATCCTTGTCTCCATACTTAATACTTACTACTAAATACTACGTGCTGTCTAGGCCACTTCCGCTTGGTAACAATCGGCACAATATACAATTTCTTCTCGTTCGGGCGAATAACTCGTTTCGAATTCATTTGAACATTTTCCTTCATGGTGGTGTTTTGCGGTATTTGTGTATATTCCATTCTCACTTTTTGTACCTACACATTGGCACTGTCTATTCCAAAGTTTCAAAGGATTTCTTTGGCTTGTTCTCTCACAATGACGACAATTATGGCATAAATGTGGAAGTGGTAATCCCGCTTCTTTATAAAAATCTAACTCCTGTTTCACAATTCTAAATGCAGAGGTACACCCATGATTGCATTTTTCTTTATGTGCGCATTCTATTATGTCAGCGAGGATATCATCACTCACATCATTTATGTCGTCCGGAAGCTCATTATGCTTTTTTGTTGGTGTATATCTCTTTTCTTCCATTTCCTTCCACATGTATCCTTGTTTTAGTATTTCGTCTTTGGTAAGTGGAAAAAACTCATATGCAAGTGTCTCATTATATGCAAAAGGAGAAAGTTCCGAGGGAAAAAACTCACCATAGCGATATTCCCTTCCTTTTGCATCGATATACGGATTTTTGTTCATATCCTCAATAATCTTTTTCTTTAGACTTTGATATTCCTCTTTTGAATATTGTTTATTAAAAATACAATACTCCTTATTTCTTAAACCTACGCATGCAAAAATATTTGAACAAGAATGACAGTTCATTGAATATTCAACATTCATTGTTACTCCTCCAGAACCTACAGATCCCGAATACCACGTCGATTTCATATTATATCCCCCTCCCTCCTCTATCTCATAACACAACTCCCCTCCCGCAACTGTCATATCATGACTATCCTTACCGGGCATAAATAATATAAGCGAACACCAAGAACAATTTTCCAAATCTTTGCTATAAAAAACATTTCTACACCCCTTTGAATAACTCACATAATCTCCTGAAACTTTCACGTTATTCGTCCCATGCATAAAACGGACCGGAAAACCCATTTTCTGATCTTCAAATTTCTTCTTGAATTGTAGAACAGATTCATAGGAACCCAATTTTGAATTACCTATAAACTCCTTAAATTCTTTTTCCGAAACCTGTTTGTTGAAAATGCAATTCTTTTTATGTTTCAAATTCACACATCCAAAACAATTATGACAATCCACAAGGTTAAAACCAAACCATATATCCACACAATCCTTACAATGTGAAGAGAAAAACGTGTTGTAGCAGTTTTCGCAATCAAATAATTCATATGACTTCGTACATTTTTCGGCTTTATCGGTGTCCATACAGTGGGAACTTTCCAATGTGTCGGTACCATACATACAATCCTCAGAGTGCCCGCTATTAAACATTAAATAACAGTTTTTGATGTCGTACACATTATTGCAATATGGACTATTTATGGATGACTTATTAAACCCAGCAGCCCACGGAACTTCTCTCATGAGAGTATTCAGTTGTTTGAAAAAACCCAACGAAAAATTATATTCCTTCCCATATTCCATTGGGTCCCACGCATCACTCCACCAATAATCATGATTATAGATTTTTAGCGGAGAATCTGGGGAAAATGCCGAAAAAAGAGTAAAATTTCCAGAATCCGCACGTTTATACACCACCCTCGCATTTCTCCATATCATTCTTCTTTGTAATCTACACTCAGGACAAAACGTCGGTGGAGGTACTTCAATTTTTTTATAAAAATCAAAATCTTCACTTTCAATTATGAAGTTTTGTTTACAATTTTGACATTGTTTAGTTTCTGAATTCATTTTAATTTATCTCGGATTGATAGCATTTCTCACAATATACAATCTCTTTCCTCTCAGGAGCGTATGATGTTTCGAATTCATTTGAACATTTTCCTTCATGGTGGTGTTTTGCGGTATTTGTGTATATTCCATTCTCACTTTTTTCACCCGCACATTGGCACGTTCGCTTCCACAACTTCATTGGATTTATTCTTTCGAATCGTCTTTTATGACGACACTCCGAGCACATCTGTGGAACTGGAAAAGAAAATCTTTTGAGAATTTTCAATTCCGCAGAAACAATACGATATCCGCGTTGACACATCGCACACTCAATCACTTCATTTATAATTGAATCGGGAATATCATCGATACTTTCGGGAATATCCCCCGCCTTCATCGTAATTGCATGTTCGGAACGCGATTCCTTTCGCCATCTCCATCCCCGTGCTTCCGCCTCTTCTTCGGTAACAGGGAAATATTCCATGGCGCTTGTTTCGTTGTATGCGTAGGACGAAAGTTCATAAGGAAAAAATTCTCCATATCCATACACCCTTCCCTTCTTATCCACATATGGATTCTTTTGCATATCGGCAATAATTTGCGAACGCAATAATTCATATTCTTCTTTTGAATATTCTTTATTGAGAATATAGTATTTTTTCCCCCTGATACCCGAACATCCAAAAATATTTGCCACATTAAGTGACCACATTGAATATTCAGCATTCATCGTATTTCCGAGCGCCACAACAAAATTGAATTTTGCATTCGCGGTATTTTCTCCAACGTTGATACAATCATAAATCATGTGTACATTTGCCCCCCAAATAGTGTAATCATATGCATCTTTTACCGATCCATCTTTAATAAGTTGGCAAAATCTCCCATCCTCCAATCCCTGACACTGGAATGAATCTTTTGCATTTTTTGAATGATAGAGATAGTCACCAGTTACCTTATTATTTCCCAATCCATGGAAAAACTTATAGGGAACAGAGTTCCAGATAACAAGCGCTTCTTCCCATAATGCACTTACCCCCATGCGCGTTTTCATACTTTTTTTAAATGCCTCTAATTTTTCGTTATAGACCTCTTTCGTGAGCGGCTGATTCCAAAGATAATATTGTTTGTTTCTCAGTCCCGCGCATCCAAAACAATCTTGGCAATTCACCATATTCTTCGAAAAATAAATATTCACGCAATCCGCACAATCTTCCGAGAAAAATATTCGTGAACTCCTATAACACGCAACATCTTCATATTCGAGTTCGGCGTCTCTCGACATATAAAGATCGGATGAATCCTTGATATGAGTGAGTCGCGTGCCATACATAGTGTTTTCACAAAAATCGGCATCAAAGGTAAGATAAGAATCCTTCACCGATCCGCTCTCGTTTACATATTCACTATTCACAAGTGTTGGATAATTGTTCCCAAGAGCCGGAAGTGGCACCTCATTGAATAATTCGTTTAATTGTTCAAAAAAAGTTTTTGATGGATCATAGGAGCGGCCATAATCCGCTGGATCCCATTTATCGGACCACCAGCACTCCTGACAATACGCTATGCGAGGATTATCAGGAGAAAACGTGGTGATCATAATTTTTTCACAAAGCCCACATGGTCTTTTGTAAAGATTCCGTTCATTCCTGAAATTCAACCTTCGCTGAAACCTACACTCGGGACAAAATGTCGGCGGAGGTACGTCGATTTTTTTGTAAAACTGAAAATCCTCATCCTCGATGAGAAAAGTTAATTTACAGTTTTGACATATTCGTTCTTCTTTCATATTTTATAGAAATTCTTTCCAAAAACATTTGTCACAGTAGACAATCTCTGGTCTATCGGAAGCGTAGGAAGTTTCAAATGGCTCACCGCAAGGTCTGTCACCGTGTTCATGTGTAACCGTGTTTTCATAAACACCTCCTTCCGAGTTAATACCCCCACACATACATTTTCGAGACCATAGTTTTATCGGATTCCGATGTTTTGCCCTCTCATAATGTCTACTATAAAAACAACAATCTGGAATTGGTATATTTAACCTTCGATAAAATTGAAGTTCTTCTGGAGTAATACGAAACGCTTTCGTGCAATTATGTTCAATCGCGTGCCCCTGATTCTCATCCCACGATCTACACAAAATGATTTGATTTAAAATAGAATCATCAACATCTTTTATTGAATCGGGTATATCCTTCCAAGATAAAGTGGGATTATATTGCTTTTCCATTCCGTCGCGCCACGTATATCCTCTTTTTTCTGCGTCGGTCTTTGAAAGCGGAAAAAAATCTTGAGCAATTGTTTCGTTATAAGCAAAGGGGCTTAATTCTGGAGGAAAAAATTCACCAAATTTATAAATTCTCCCTAATTTATCAACATACGGAATGTCATTCATATGCTCAATTATTTTGGGCAACAATTTTTCATATTCCTCCTTGGTGTATTGTTTGTTCAAAATACAATATTGTTTTCTCTTCAAACCAAAACAACCAAAAATATTGCTGGAAAATGGACATGCTACAGAATACCGAACACCTGAGCAATTCGGATAAAGCCATGCGCCAAAGGCAATATTAGATACATCTCCCCCAACCTGGCAACACTCGTATATTCGTTCAGCATTCTGGCCCCAAATTGTATAATCGTAACAATCCCTAGAACCTGGAGGGGTATATAATGACTGACAATATTTTAAATTCTCTCCCCCTCTCACAAGATAAGATTCCTTCACATTTTTTGAATACGTCACAAAATCACCAGTGCAGTTGGTATTATGACTTTCAAGCATTGATTTAATGGGAAATTTCAGAGAAAATTCAGCAAAACGTTTAGCGAACATATCCCGTCCAGATCTCGTGTGAAGTTGCAATTTTTCAAATTCTTTTTGAAATTCCTCTTTTGTGTATTGTTTATTCAAAATACAATATTGCTTGTGTCTAAGATTCCGACATCCAACACAATTGGAACATGCCTCGCATTCTTCGCAAAACCAAATATCACTACTCTGATTACAATCAATCGAATAAAAAGCTCTGCTAACATTTGCACACGCAAATGTGCCATAACAAAGTTCTGACGACAGAAGAAGAAGATTATCAATTGAATCTTTTGTATTTACCAATCCAACACAATAAGAACATCCTTCCGCATGGTCTGAATCAAAAACCATATAACAATTTTTTAAATAGCCGGATGTCATGGCGTATTCGCTATTCACTATGTCATTCGCTGAACGACTAAACCAAGGAACATCTTTCAATAATTCCTCGAACTGCTCAAAAAACGGCTTATTAAAATCATAATCACGACCATAATCAATCCCATCCCAAAAATCAGACCACCAATAACTATGCTCATATATTTTTATTTGAACATCGGGGTGGAACATTGTAAAAATACTTTCCCCAGAATGAGCATCTTTACGTTTATAAAAAATTTTCTCATTTCGCCATATCATCCGGCGAATTAATCTACACTCCGGACACCACGTCGGGGATGGCACATTCATTTTTTTGTAAAATTGAAAATCCTCATCCTCAATGAGAAATGTCAGCTTACAGTTTTGACACATTCGTTCTTCTTTCATAATTAAACAACTTCTGCTTGATAGCACTGTTCACAATAGACTATTTCCGGACGTTCGGGGGCATAAGATGTCTTTATTTGTTTATTACACTTCATACATTCTCTATCATATAAACGCGGTAAATTCGTTCTCAAAAACAAGGCACTTCTTCGACATATGGAACAATGGTGATATATAGGTAACGAAAATCTCTTTAGGAGGTCTAATTCTCCCTGAAGAATTTTATATGCTTTCCCACAAGTTTCACAAGCAATAACTTCTCTTAAAATAGACTCGCTTGTATTTTGAATAGAATCAGGAAGATTTTTTGCCTGCATGGTAATTGCATATTCATTTTCTTCCGTCTCATGCCATTGTATTCCTTCTTTTAAAACTTCTGCTTTCTTTTTTGGAAAAAATGCTAAAGCTATCGTCTGATTATACATAAAGGGAGAAAGCTCATATGGTAAAAACTCACCATACTTCCATACACGACCCAAAGAATCGATATACGGATTTTGCTCCATGTCTTTGCGGATATGTGCCAACAGTTTTTCATATTCCTCTTTTGTATATTGTTTATTTAAAATACAATATTCCTTTCGTTTAAGATTCACGCACCCAAAAACATTTTTACACGTAATTGCATAAATTGAATATTCAATATTCAACACATCTGGCCAACATTCATTGGAAAACTTTATATTGTTTGCCCCCTCTCCTGTAACACAAGATTCATAAATACGCTCTGCACCATTTCCCCATCCAGTATAATCATAAGAATCATGCGCTTTTGCAACCGAAATAAACTGGACAAATCGTGAATCTTCAACGCCACTTGCCATATAAGTATCCCGTGAATTTTTTGATTCATATACATAATCACCCGTTACATTTACATTCAAACTATTTCCTATATATGATCGACGTGGATATTTCAACCAAAACTCATAAACCTTCCTTCTTATATTCTCCAATGCAAAATACGAAGAAAGATTAAACTCTTTCAGTTTTTCAAAATATTTCTCCTTAGAATATTGCTCGTTAAAAATACAATAATTTTTGTTTCGTAAGTTGATACACCCAAAACAATTTGTACATCCAGTGCAAGAACGTGAAAACCATACATCGGTGCATGAATCACATTCCTCTGAATAATAAGTGGTATAACATTTATAACACCCAACATCTTCATAACAAAGTTCACTATCTTTCATTCGATAACAATTCAGTGAATCACGAAGATTAAAGAGAAATATTGAATAATAAACATTTTCACAATAGTCCGCCCAAAACGTCATGTAGCAATTTTTCGAATATGCTGTTCCGTTTGTATAATCACTATTTGTATTAGTAAGATACGCACTCTCAAGACCCATGTATGGGGTTTTATTAACCAACTCTCGCACTTGTTCGAGAAATGGTCGATTTGGATTATATTCCAATGCATATTCAGTTCCATCCCAATCATCTCCCCACCAACACGGCTGACAGTATACTGGAAATTTTGCGTCTTCTGCGTGAATACTCACCATCGACTTACCACACTTTGAACACTTTCGTTTGTATAAACTCCATAGATTCATAAACGAAAACCGTCGAATAAGCCTACACTCCGGACACCATGTCGGTGGGGGTACATCTATTTTTTTATAGAAATCAAAATCTTCATTCTCAATAATGAAACTTTGTTTGCAATTCTGGCAGTGTTTTTCCTCAGAACTCATATATAAAAATTATAGCAAAAAAGAGCAAAAAAAGCTCTTTTTGTATTGTAGCTCCAGAGTTTATCCGCCTTTGGCGGAGGATTCCCTCTCCTCCATCCGCCTATAGCGGATTCCTCCGAAGCCACGGACTTTTATTTCATCTCGCCCCACGAGCATAAAAGTTCCGTTCGAATCCCGTATCGAAACAGGATATAAAATAAGCATACCATAAAGATATGCTTATTTTATATTTGCAGCCCCGACGGGATTCGAACCCGTGTTACATGGATGAGAACCATGCGTCCTGACCGGACTAGACGACAGGGCCAATGACGTTCATCACTATAACTAAATTAAATATAGGACGCAAGAATATCGATGTTTTCGTATGTTTGTATTTCGTAGCACCCTAATCATACAATCCAGGCCTTCGTAACCAGGAGCGACTCTGACGTACTAATAACTTTTTTGCCTGAAGCGGTTCAGCCATGATTTCCTTTACTACCCGTTCCATACGAACTCCCTGCGATCCTTTTATTAAAATAAGATCCCCTCGTAATACTTTTTGTTGTAATTGCATTGCCGCTTCATGGATGTTGGTAAATACAAATATTTTCTTTTTAGAAAATCCGATCTTTTCTGCGGTCTCTGCAATGATTTTTGCACGAATGCCAACAGTAAATAGGAGATCCGTGCTCTCCGGGATAAGACGCCCAATTGCTTGATGCTCATCAAATGTATGCTTTCCTAATTCAAGCATATCTCCTAGGACCGCAATCTTTCTTTTTGCATCCAAACTCTTCAATGTTGCAAGGGCTTCTTTTGTAGCGCTTGGAGACGCATTATAGGTGTCATCAATAATAATCGAATGACGCACTCCACGAATCATGCGTTGTCGTCCATTCGGAGGAACATAATTGGAAAGCGCTTCCGCAATTTTCACCAAATTCATTCCGAAAACTAATCCGGAAATTGCACCTATCGCGGCAGCATATGCAGGCGCCCTTCCAAGTCCTCCTTCAATTCGTATCGGCACCACACTTCCCCCATAGGTCAATTTAAATGTCACCCCTCCTCCATCCTCGGAAACATAACTTGAGAAAGCACTGATGTGCACATTCGCTTTTTCCGAAAATCCAAACGTAATCACATTTGCATGGGTATATTCCCGTGTCGACATCACACGTGCATCGTCGGCATTTAAAATAGCAAATCCGGTTGTGGGAAGTTGCTGTATAAGTCTCGCCTTTTCTTTCACGATTGCTTCAATCCCGCTGAAAAACTCGATATGCACTGGCATCTCATCGCCCATCGCAGAAAAAACCCCAATATGTGGGCGCGCAATTTCAAGAAGGTATTTCATATCTCCCACTCGATCAACCCCATATTCCAGTACGATAACCTCGGGATATTTTTTATCCTTAACAATAAGCTGATATATTGATTTCAAAAATACCTTTATCCAAAAAAATATTCCTTCAGTATTTCCCCAATCCCCCAAAATAGAGAGCGGTAACCCAAATTCATTATTAAAATTCTTTGACGATGCGCGCACGCGTCGTGTATGTGAGAGTACCACCCCCACTGCTTCTTTTGCGGATGTCTTTCCAATATTTCCCGTAATCCCGACAATACCGGGGTTATAACGTTTTAATGTAAGTTTTGCGAGAAGTTTAACACTTTTTTGTAATATTGAGAGAAGAAAATTTTTCATATCTATTTATTTTGTACGGCGCTTACCTTGTCGGGAGGAATATTATAGTAGTTCAGTATAAATTCCGATAATTCACGAAAAGCGGGAACCACGGTAAGTCCTGCAAGTTCACCAATTTGCGGACGATCAAGTTTCATTAACACAACAAATTGAGGATCACTCACGGGAGCAAATCCGACGAATGTATGAACCATCTCTTCCGAATATTTCCCTTTATCAGGAATATATGCGGTCCCTGTCTTTCCCGCAACCCTATATTGAGGAATTGTGGCTATTTTGGCTTTTTCAACTGTAGTCTCAATCATGGCGGTAACTTTTTTTGCCGTATCATCACTAATCACACGCCGCAACACATATGGTTCTTCGTTCTTATTGATGTATGGTTTCATAAGTAATCCCCCATTTGCCAACACTGAAAATGAATTTATTAATTGCAGTGGAGTAACCGCAGCCCCCTGTCCAAACGCAACAGTTGCAAAATCAATCGCCCGCGCATCTCTTCGTTCAAGATTTCGTATATTTCCTGCAATCTCTTCTGGTAAACTAATTCCTGTCTTTTCGGTAAACCCAAATTTTTTCAAATATTCATAAAAATTATTGTGACCAATAAGCTGTTCGGCATATATCGCCCCCGTATTTATCGAATTTTCAATAATGCCAGTCATAGTGACTTTTCCATATATCTTACTGTTTGCATTATGAATTGTTTTTCCATTTAATGTCACAAATCCCTTATCAACAAAAGTTGTGTCCGGTGTAAATGCCCCTATATCAATACCCGCAGACATGGTAAGGGGTTTAAATACTGATCCAGGCTCATACTGGGCTTGAATTGCTGGGTTTGCAAAATCCCTCATATTTGCCTTTCCGTACTCGTTTGGATTAAAATCCGGCTTACTTGCAAGTGCAATAATCTTTCCGGTTTTTGGATCTTCCACAATCACCGTTCCTCCACTCGCCTGAAATTTTTCAATATATTTATTGAGAATCTGCTCTGCATGTGATTGTATATTCCTATCAAGAGTGAGATATACGTCATCCCCAGTCGAAAGTTCTTTGTTATAAAAACGTTCAACACCATAAATACCCGCAGGTTCAGGATTTTTATCATTCTTTCCAACATATCCAATCACTTGCGATGCAAGATTATCATACGGATATGAACGATATTGTTTTTGCTCAATATGTACTCCTTGGAATTTTTTCTCACTTACGAGGTTTACCTGCTCTGCAGTTGCTTTATCCACTAATGAAAAAAAATAACTCTCGGGATTTTCTCTAATATTTTGCTCCAATAGAGAGGTGTCTATTCCTAATGCACGCCCCACTTCTTCGCTTACCTTTGTAGGATCTTTTATTTCTGCGGGTGAAACAAAAATAATGGGCGCATCTTTATTGAGCGCAATAGGAATATTGGTATTAAACTTGTCCGTAACAAAAATCTGACCACGACGCAACATCAGTTCTCTTCCCCTTTCTTTTAAAATATCCGCTTTTGCCAAAAACTCTGCACCCTCACTGATTTGCAACTTGTAAAGATTAGCACCAAGGGCGCCGTATAATATTATGAAAATAATAAATAATGCGTAAAATCGAAAATTTTTCATTGGGCAGATCCTAGATACTTTGGTTGTCGATCAAGAATAAGTTCGTAGTCAGTCGCTAATTTTTCTAAACGCGTGGGATCAGTCATTTGATAATACAAATTCTTCAATTCCGCATTCTGCTCCTGCAATTTTACGATATCCTGTTTTAACGTTTTTGATTCATATCGTGCATCAACAAACGTGTTATATTCCGAGATATAGATAACTCCAGCAATGAAAATCATGCCAAAAAACATGAGTAAGGATCGTATATAATTTCTATTTTTTGCTGGACTAATAATGGTCATAAAATGATTAAATAATTTGTATTGCTCTTAGTTTTGCTGAGCGGCTTCGTGGATTCTTTAAGACCTCCGCTCTAGTTGGAATAATTGGTTTTTTGTTTATAAATACGGCTTTTTTTGATTTTACGAGATCGCGAAACGCATTTTTCACAATTCTGTCTTCAAGCGAATGGAATGAGATTATCGCAACCCGTCCATTTTTCGCGATGATATTGGGAATCTCCCTCGTAATTGTTTCTATGTTTTCAAGTTCTTTGTTTACATATATTCGAAGTGCTTGGAATACTTTTGTCGCTGGGTGTACGCGTCCTTTTCGGGAAATCGCCTTTTCTATGATGTGTGCTAATTCGATAGTGGTGTGTATTTTTTTCTTTTTCCGCTCGTCAATAATCTTTTTTGCAATTACCCTACTCCATCGCTCTTCTCCATATTTCCAAAAAATATCGGCAAGATCTTTTTCATTCATTCCGTTTATCACGTCTTCCGCGGAAATATTTTTAGAACGAATGTCATAACGCATATCAAGCGGAGCATCATGGAGAAAACTAAATCCTCTTTTTGGATCATCTATTTGAAAAGAAGAAAATCCCAAATCAAGAAGCAATCCATCTGCCTTCGGTAATTTTTCCCTTTTCAGTATTTCTGGAATTTCAGTATAATTTCCATATTCAAATTTGAAATTCGAAATTTGAAATTCGAAATTTGATTTAATTTTCTCTTTTGTTTTTTCCAAAACATTCCCATCTAAATCAATCCCCAGAAAAATCCCACTCCTTCCAATTTTCTCTAAAATTAAATCAGTGTGTCCCCCGCCTCCGAGCGTCCCATCGATAAAAAATTCTCCCACCTTCGGATCAAGAACTTTTATTACTTCGTTTAAAAGAACTGGAATGTGCTTCACGTCCATCATATCCCTAATTCAGTCAATTTCTCGGCAATCTCATCGGCAGCACCTTCTGTTTTTTTCTTATATGCTTCCCACGCATCCATATCCCATAATTCAACACGCGTATACATTCCGGTCACCACTACTTGTTTCTTCACATTTGCATAACTTCGAAGTGAATCAGGAATTAAAATTCTTCCCTGTATATCAAGTTCAACATCGGTCGCGCCTGCAAGCATAAGACGAGCGAACGCACGAGAATCGGCTTGAGCAAGTGGAAGTGAAATAATTTTCTGCGCTAATATTTCCCATTCGGATTTACTGAATATAAAAAGGCAACGATCAAGACCACGCGTCACGATTGCACCTGCAGTAAACTTCTCGCGAAATTTCGCGGGAATCGCAACTCTTCCTTTTGGATCTACCGTATGTTTGTATTCACCAAGAAGCATATTTTTGAGTTATCCCCCACAATGGGTACTTATCCACACTCTTATCCACAATTCCCCACTTCCATTTCATAATACACCACACGGCATAAAAAACAAAAAGCGCCCCAGACGAATACTACAACTCAAAAAACCCTTTATTTATCTACATAAATTCAACTCGCCCATTCGATTTATCAACAGGTTGTTAGATATAAAAAAGTCCACTAATTATTTAATATTCTTCTCAATTCCCCACTCTCTAAAACAATGATCATGAAAACAAAAAATACCGACACTTATGTCGGTATTTCATATAAAAGACGGAGTGGATTATCCATTGCAAAAAAGATTGGATGCATCCCTGTGTCGACACACTCATGAGTTATGTGTTGGATGTATGGATTAAAACATCCATCATGAATAATTAAGTCATTACAAAATGGGCAGAGAAATATTAATTTTCTCTTCTCCTTCATCGGACACTCGGAAATACATGGACATCTACGTGTTTTACAAAAAAATAATTTACACATTGGATCGGGGCACACAATATAAGTGACCCCCTCTTTCAACTCTGATTTTTTCAAAACCCCTTCATCGTTTTTCATTTTCCTATCCTTATTAAATTGAAAACGTTTCTATATATAAAGATAGCTCTTCTATAAAAAAACACAAAACCGCCCAAGAGGGCGGTTTATATTCTTTCTCAAATTAATTTTTGTAATTTTCTAAAAACTGTTTTATCACCCGATATTGAGGTTCCAATTCTTTTCTACAAATATCTAAACTTAGCGCATTCCATTTTTCATCTGCTTTTTCTAACCATAAAACAACAAGATCATTTACCTCTATGTCCCTGAAATTTTTTATTCCTCCAATAACCCCCTCAACAGAAATAAATCTATAACAATCTGCATTACACACTATTTCCGACTCGAGTGAGGAGAATTTGTCAGTCCCATGATGTTCTTTTATACAATTCATTATATTTTTCCTTTCTACCTCCGTTATCTCAGAAAATTCATTCAAAATCTTTTCTGCCTTATCTACACTCATTTTTACATGTTCTTTCAATTTCCCTTGTTGAAGAGCTTCTCCTAACGCACAATCCATAAAAAGAGTACCGAGCATAACTATCTCTCTATTAGCATTTAACATACCAGCAATTTTTTGTCCCTCTCTATTTGAAAGATTGATATGAAAATGAGGTGGGGTTACACCCTGTTCCCTAAGAACAATTTCCTCAATTTTTTCTATTGTCGTCTTCGAAATCATAAATTTATATTACTCCAAAGTATATTCCCATCCAGGTTTCCATGATTTTGTCTTTCTCCAATCTTCGGCAAATGCCTGTTTCCATGTTTTATTTTTTAACAGTACATCAAGTGCAAGTTGTGGAGCTTTGTGAGCTACTATAGCTACGGACTTTTCATCATGATCCTTCCTTAAAAAATTGAGAAAATCGGAAATTCTTGTTTTTACATCTTCATAACTTTCGCCATTTGGAAACTGATCAAAAATCATTTCTTCTTGTAACGGTTCAACAATATCTGATGATTGCGCATTATATTTCCCATAATTACATTCTCTTAACCGCACATCGGAAATGATTGGCACAATATCATCAAATGTTAGTCTTGCAGAATCAACCGCTCTCTTTAAATCTGAACAAAATACGATATCAAATTTTTTATCCCCTATCTGACTTTTGAGGTCAATGGACTGCCTTACCCCCAAATCAGAAAGCTCTACATCCGACCACCCAGAGGAAATATTCTTTTCATTATCTGTGGTGGTTCCGTGAACAAAATAAGTTATTTTTACCATGCTTCATTATTTTAGTGCGCCTTGTAGGGATCGAACCTACGGCCTCTCCGATGTGAACGGAACGCTCTACCACTGAGCTAAAGGCGCATATTTCTTCTGGTATTGTAACCAAAACCCCACCATTCTTCAATGGTGGGGTTTTAACTTAATAATGCTTACTATTCCAATGCTACTGTTGCACCCGCTGCTTCGAGTTTTTTCTTCAACTCTTCAGCATCTTCTTTCTTCATTCCTTCTTTCACGGTCTTCGGAGCTGCATCAGCAATATCTTTTGCTTCTTTAAGCCCCAATCCGGTTGCTTCTCTGATTGCCTTAATCACATTGATTTTCTGGTCACCCGCTACTTTCAAGACTACGTTGAATTCTGTTTTTTCAACAACTTCCGCTGCCGCTGCACCACCTCCGGTTGATGGCATTGATGCGGTTACTCCAAATTTTTCTTCGAGTACTTTCACGAGTTCCGCGAGTTCTACCACGGTCATTTTCTCGATCTTCTCGATGATATCATTAAATTTTTCCATAGTAATAAATAATTTATTTCGACTGTAATTGTTTTGATCTCTCACTTAACACATAGAGAAAGGCACTCATTGGCGCTGCGATAGTACCCACCACTTGCGCAATAAGCACTTCACGTGAAGGCAATTTTCCGATCGCTTCCACCTCAACTCCTGAAACAAAGATTTTACTCTTTAAATCAACGCTTCCAAGAATTTTGAATGTTTTAAACTGTTTTGCAAACTTATACACCGGTCCGGCAATTTCATCCAATCTTTTATCGGTATAGATAACACCGAGCTGACCGGGAAGAGTTTCTGGATTAAATTCGAATCCCTTTTGCTGTAAGATCACGCGGAATAAACGCTTTTTGAATACTTCAAACTTCGATTCAAGTCCATGAAGACTCTTTCGAAGTGCATTCATATCATTCACTTTTGTTCCGGTAAAATCGGCAAAAATAACCGTATTTCTTTCGTCAACGATTTTTCCTCCTTCCTCAACTTTTTTTATCTTTTGTGCTTTTGTTTTCATAAAATTTCTACAAATTACGAAAAAGTACGAATATACGAAAAAGAGTTTAAATGCTTTTTAGTAATTTCGTATAAAATTCGTATTTTGTAGCTCTAAACAAAAAATCTCCGACCTTTCGCCGCAGACAATATCCTCTAAAGAGATAAAGTTTCCTCGGTAGGGCTTATTCACATTTTTCTGGATGCCTACTATCTACGGGCTTGTATATATAATACACAAAATATGATTTACGTCAATCTATAATTCTTTCTCTAAATTCTCCAACAATTCTTTTGCTTTTTTTGAAAGTTTTTTCGGCATCTGGAGAGAAAAATGCACATAGAGATCACCACGCGATGGCGACCCAAGGTGCGGCATTCCCCTTCCCGGAATCTTAAATGGACCATCAAAATTAAAGTCGGGTGGAATCGAAAATTCAAATGTGGTCCCATTAATTTCCTGCATTTTTATTTTCTTTCCTAAAAGTGCATCAGTAACTTTTATTTCTTTGTTCACATATAAATCATTTTTCTTTCTCTTAAATACCGAATGAGGTTTTATTCGAATATTCACATATAAATCACCAGATCCTCCCCCACGCTCTCCCGCTTCACCCCCTCCTTTTATTTTTATTACTTGTCCATCTTCAACTCCAGGAGCAACATCTACCACCACCTCCTTTGCGTCAGCAACTCTTCCCACTCCCTTACAGGTGCTACAAATTTTATTCGGAATCTGTCCACGACCAGAGCAGGTATCACACGCCTTCACTTGTGCAAAATTCCCAAAAAAAGTTTTTTTCTCAACGCGTATTTCTCCTTTTCCATTACACTTCGTACATGTCGAAAATCCTTTTGATGCATCGTGCCCAACTCCTCCACAATCCTTACACGATACATATGTCTTAAATTTCAATTCATGTTTTACACCAAAAAATACTTCTTCAAGAGTAAGTTCAATGCGCGTTTCTATGTCAGATCCATGTTGATATGTTTGACGTCGTCGCCCACTACCTCCCCCACCAAATTGTTCAAATATGGTTTCGAAAATATCGCCAAAATCTCCCCCATCAACCCCTCCTTGAAAGTTCCAATTTTGAAAATCACTCGGGTTAAAACCACCAAATCCAGAAAATCCACCATACCCCCCTCCCTGTTGAGCTCCTTCAAATGTTGTCCCAAATTGATCATATTGTGCGCGTTTTTCTTTATGCGAAAGAACCTGATACGCCTCATTAATCTCTTTAAACTTTTTTTCATCTCCTCCCGCTTTGTCGGGATGATATTGATGTGCAAGTTTCCGATATGCTTTTTTTATTTCCTCAGGAGAAGCATTGCGCACTACCCCTAAGATTCCATAATAATCTTTAGCCATATAAAAAGTAAAAAATAAAACATCTACGAAAGTAGTATAAACTCCCTACTCCTACTTTCAAGATTTACATAAGCAAATCCAACCGCAACAAGAAATTTGTAAATTAAAAATGCAATAAGACTAATCAACCAATGGATAAGTGAAAATATTCCTTTGAATGTAAAAAATGCAATAACGACCACGATAATGGGAAATAGACTCCCCATTTTTTCTGAATTATTTTGAATATACTTTTTTATCGCAAGGAATACCGCATTTTTTATTGGTGCATCGGGAGAAAATGAAGAACTCGATTTTTCTTCAAACACCATCCGTACCTTTTCTCCTGCATCAATGATAATTTGTTTTTTCATCTCATCGGTAAGTGTTTTAAACTCAGCTGAAACACGAGCTCCATCACTTCGTGTCGTTTCTACCCTGATATTTCTAAGTTGTGCTTCAGCGACCGATTCAAAAAATGACCTCACGCTTTGATTAAAATTTACATTCGGAAACCACAATTTTACTACTGGTTCACTCGCAATGAGTGTTTCCGAAACAATCGATTCACCAAGTGTATCGGTAAATTTATTTAACTCGAAATATTGTATATACAGTACCGAAAGAAGAAGAAAAATCATTCCCATTACTACCTTTGGTAAAACAATTTTTGCCATAAATGAAAATCGAATAGTAAGACTTTCACCAAGAAACCTCCATCCTTTGTATGAGCCGAGCACGAGAAATAGGGCAAAAAAACCTGTACCGACCATAAGTGGAACCGACATGACCGGATATAATTGATCGGTAAAAAGCACGAGTGGAATAATTCCCTCAAGAAACATAATTCCTACCAATTTTATTTTACTTTTGATAAAAATTGTTTGAAGAAGAATCACCACAAGAAACGCAACTGCGGCACCAAGCCAAAGAAAGAAAAATGCACTCTGAACATTCAATAAGAAATTCAGAAAGAGTTTTACCAATAATACGGAAAGGCCAGCGCCAAGAAGTGTCAAAAGAATAATCTTAAGAACACTTCGATCTATTTCCGCCTCATTTGCTTGTGCTGTCACTGTTGGACCCGGTGTCATGTTGTTCTTCGCCTCCTTCAGGGCTCTTTTCTGTGCCCTCTCCGTGAGGCTGATTGGTATTATTATACATGAATTGACCAACCTTTTGTAATTCCTGCGAAAGTTCTTGTGTCGCAGTTTGAATCACTTGAGCATCTGTTCCCTCTTTAACTTCTTTCAACCGCGTAATTTTTTGCTCAACGCCGGTTTTTATATCCGCAGGGACTTTATCACCGGCATCACGTAAACTCTTTTCCGCAAGATATACTATCGATTCCGCCTGGTTCTTCGCTTCAATCATTTCTTTTTTCTTCTGGTCTTCCGCGGCGTATATTTCGGCTTCCTTTTTTAATTTTTCAATTTCATCTTTACTCAAACTTGTTGAGGCCTCAATGCGTACTGACTGTGTTTTTCCACTTGCTTTATCTTTTGCAGAAACATTTAATATGCCATTTGCATCAATATCAAAGGTCACCTCAATTTGTGGAATACCACGGGGAGAAGGAGGAATTCCATCGAGAATAAATCTTCCAAGCGTTTTATTATCTGCCATCATCGGACGCTCACCCTGACCAATATGGATTTCTACAGAAGTTTGACTATCCGCGGCAGTTGAAAATACCTGACTTTTTGAGGTTGGAACGGTTGTATTTTTTTGTATCATCGGCGTTGAAACTCCCCCCAATGTTTCAATACTCAATGTAAGTGGAGTCACATCAAGAAGAAGAATATCTTTTACATCTCCTTGGAGCACTCCCGCCTGCACTCCCGCACCAATCGCCACCACTTCATCAGGATTAATTCCTTTGTGTGCCTCTTTTCCAAATAATTTTTTCACCGCTTCCTGTATCGCCGGCATTCGAGTTTGTCCTCCCACAAGCACTACTTCATCGATATCTTCCAATTTTAATCCCGCACCTTTTGGCGATGGATTAGTCACCGCCTCACGGACAAGATCAATTGAATGGGTAATAAAATCACTCACGAGATCTTCAAGTTTTGCACGGGTAAGTTTTATCACAAAATGTTTTGGACCCGCAGCATCTGAGGTAATATAGGGAAGATTAATTTCTGTCTCAAGTGCTGTTGATAATTCATGTTTTGCACGTTCCGCGGCTTCTCTTAAACGTTGTAACGCAAGTGAATCTTTCGAAATATCAATTCCATCCTGTTTTTTATATTCCTGAACGAGATATTCAATAATGCGTTTATCAAAATCATCTCCTCCTAAATGGGTATCACCGCCAGTCGCCTTTACTTCAACAGTGTCATCCCCAACTTCAAGAATTGAAATATCAAATGTTCCTCCACCGAAATCATAGACTACAATTTGTTCATTCTTTTTTCTATTCAACCCATATGCAAGTGCCG
>JBFLWN010000003.1:27208-31768 GCA_040757555.1 Patescibacteria group bacterium
CCAGTCGCCTTTACTTCAACAGTGTCATCCCCAACTTCAAGAATTGAAATATCAAATGTTCCTCCACCGAAATCATAGACTACAATTTGTTCATTCTTTTTTCTATTCAACCCATATGCAAGTGCCGCTGCTGTCGGTTCATTGATAATTCTCCGCACCTTAAATCCAGCAATCTCTCCGGCGGTTTTTGTCGCTTGGCGCTGACTGTCGTCAAAATATGCAGGAACGGTAATCACCGCTTCATCGATTTTTTCTCCCAATTTTGCTTCTGCGTCCAATTTTAATTTTTGCAAAATCATTGCGGAAATTTCTTCTGCGGTGTACCACTTTTCTCCCATTTTTATTTCAACACCCCCCTGACTCGATTCTTTGAGATCGTACGGAAGCCATTGTTTGTCGCGCTGTACTTCCGGATCGGAAAACTTTCTCCCAATCAAACGCTTCACCGAAAAAATTGTATTTTTTGGATTTACCACCGCCTGACGTTTTGCAAGAAGACCCGCAAAGCGTTCTCCCGACTTACTGAATGCCACTATAGATGGGGTAGTTCTGTTCCCCTCCTGATTTTCAAGAACGCGTGGCTCCCCCCCCTCCATGACCGCCATTGCAGAGTTTGTTGTTCCCAAATCGATTCCTAAAATTTTTGCCATATTTTTAAATGATTATTTTTATATTTGACCCTTTTGTTTTAAATATTTTTAGATTTTGCATTTCCTCTATCCCCCATTTCCCTTTGATAATTTTACTTTTATCGGCCTTATTACTTTCCCACTTAATGTATATCCCTTTTCCAATTCCTCCGCCACCGTCCCCTCTGGATAATCGGAAATGATTTCATCTACCGCTTCCTGTGTTTTTGGATCAAAAGTACCTCCGCGTTCTATAGAAATCTTTTCAAGTCCATATCGTTTCAAAATATCTTCCAACTGCGTTTTGATAAGTAACATCCCCTTTTTTGCGGTCTCATCATTACTTAAGGAAATTCCAAGATTAAAGCTATCAAGAACAGTAATGAGATCAAACATGATTGATTCATTTCCAAATTTCATAAGTTCAGAAATCCTTCCCGCTTCTTCTTTTTTATAATTCAAAAAATCTGCTTTCGCACGCTTCCACCCCTCAAGATATTCATCGCATTTCTTCATACATACTTCCAATTCACTTTCTTTTTCTTCTTCTTTTTTATTATTTTTTATATCTTCTTCCATAGTTAACATTTTTCATCAATTGACCTTTGTAAGAAACGAATCATGTGTATTGATCGCTCGTAATCCATTCGATTAGGACCTACAAGAAAAAGAAGAAAATCTCCCTGTGGTAAATTTAGGCGTTCGGCGATTACCGAAATATGCTTACTTTTTGTTACTGGACTATGACCAATAAACACCTGGGGCCACGTTGAAGCACTCTCCCACCATTCTCTATCCTCCTCAAGTCGTTTTGTAATTGATTCAAAATCCTCAACCACTTTCAAAAAATCTTCTTTCACATTCATCTCTAAACGGCTAAATAAATCGTGAAGTCCACTATTATAGAATTCATCATGATTGGGTTCATATCCCACACTCAACATATTTGTTGAATCTGATATTTGTTTTACAAATGAACGTTTATCTCCCCGAAGTAGATCGTCCACCAAATGACCAAATGACCGATCAAGAGAACTAGAAGTTTTCTTTTCTTCTATTGAAAGAAGATTATCAACAAAAAATTTATATCCCTTATGTGTCGGCCAACGTCCTCCCGAAGGATGGTTTTGTTCCAAATATCCCTCATCATCGAGTGTGTTCAATTCACATCGAATCATCGCTGGCTTAATACCAAAATTATATTCCTCGTAGAGACGTTCTGAGGTAATGGGAAGTCCAGTTTTTATGAAATACTGAATCCCTGTTTTAAGTATTTCCGCTGTTCTTTCTTTCATAACACTCCCATTATAAATTAGCACTCAACCATGTCAAGTGCTAATAGTAAATCTCTAAGAATCAAATGTGCTTAGGGGCACGTTCCCACAAGTGTTGTGGTTACTCCCCCAGTGTTTGTGACTCCCAATCGGTAACACGCCGATCCATCGGGAGTTTTTACGATAAGACCAGTATTCACATCACGGATACCCAGATCTCCCCCGCTAATTACCGCCTTATATCCTGGGCTAAAACTCGTTGCCCCAATTCCTACCACCCCAGCAAAATAGGCATTATTCCAATTTTTTGTCGCTGTCCCTATGTCAAAACTCGCGCTTGTATTCGGGTACACCGACGAGTCAAACTCCGCTGCCGAAATTCTTGCAATGGCTGTTTTAAGTGTTCGTGTTGTCACTGCGCGGGAATTTGTCGAGTTATAACTAAGCGACATATCAATTTGCACCAAAGAAAACCCACTTGGGGTCTGATATTTTGTTGCAAAAAAATTATCTACCACCACATTTGAATCAGTAAGCGGCTTCACCGTTGAATTACCCGAAGAATCCCTCTCTTCAAGATAAAGAATTGAATTTGAAGGATACACAAGCACCATATCATTTGAGGAGGAAGACATACGAAGTTTTATTGTTGAAGTCGTAACTGCGGTCGTCATATCCACCAAACTTGATGTTTGCACAAAACGTTCAACAACGGCGCGCACGAAAGAGATTTGTTGATTTAATTCATGTACGGAAGTTTGTCGTACCTGAATTTGTGTCACTACCGTTAAAATACTCACGAGAAATACTGCACTCACCGCAAATATACCAATGTAGATCATAAGTTCCACAAGAGAAAATCCACTCTTTTTATATTGGTGAGCATCCATATCAATCTTATTGTATACTATTATCATAACATACTTTCATATGACTTTTCAGAATCACTCAAAAATTCCGTTTGTATTATTCGGTATTCTCATGGTCGCTTCCGCAATTTTTATGGTGCGTACTGCGTATCAGGAGCCCGCAACAATGGATGAACTTGCTCACATCCCTTCGGGATACGGATACACAAAATTACTCGATTACCGGCTAAACCCCGAACATCCCCCACTTATAAAAGCACTCGCGGCTATCCCCCTTCTATTCCAAGATATTACATTTCCTACCGACGATAACGCATGGAAGGAGGACCTCAATGGACAGTGGGATATGGGAAGAAAATTTCTCTATGAATCGGGAAACAATGCAGATAATATTGTTTTTGCGTCGCGCATCTTTCCTATTATTCTTACCCTACTCCTTATTATTCTCATTTATATTTGGGCAAATGAACTCATGGGACGCTGGTGGGCACTTCTCCCAACACTCCTCTTTGGACTTTCCCCAACGATAATTGCACACGGTCATTATGTGACCACTGATGTCGGTGCAGCACTCGGAACATTTTTTGCAACATATGCATTTGTAAGATTTCTTCTCTCTCCAAAGAAAGGAAATGTTATTTTTGCGGGGGTCGCACTTGGCATTGCAGAACTGATGAAATTCTCAAATGTGCTTTTACTCCCCTATTTCATAATTATTGGTATTATATTTCTCATTTTTGAAAGAATAAGAATAAAAAATCTTGGAAGCGAAGAAAAGGAAATATACGAAAAATCAAAAAGTGTAAAAAAATATATAGTGCAATTCTTTGTAATTCTCATCATTGCGCTTTTCATTATTTTCATCGTATACGCACTTTTTACATTTAACTACCCACATGAACGGCAGATAGCTGATTCACAGAAAATACTTGAATCATTTTCGCCCCAATGGATTGCAAAAATTTCCTTATTTTTTACCGAATCTCCATTATTCCGACCACTTGGAGAATATCTCCTCGGATTCCTAATGGTGTTCCAACGGGCAACGGGGGGAAACACAGGATATTTCTTGGGTGAAGTATCAAACCTTGGATGGTGGTATTATTTCCCTGTCGTATTTTTCCTTAAAGAAACAATTCCTACACTTCTCATCATTCTATTTGGAACGTTATTTTCTTGTATACACATATTCAAGGGGGTAAAAAAAGAGAGATCATTAATAAAAAGATTTTCCGAATATCTTGGAACAAATTTTGCCGAATTTTCAATGTTTATCTTCATTGTTATTTATTGGGCATATAGCATGAAAAGTCCTCTTAATATTGGAATACGTCATCTTATTCCAACGCTCCCATTTTTATATATCCTCGCCACAAGTGGATTAAAAACAGCATTTAATACTTCGTTTTCCGACAGTCAGCAAGGAGTACAAAATACGACATCAAAAAATTTCAGCATATCGGGATATTCATATGAACACACTGACACAAAAAAAACGAATATAAGAAGGGTTGGATTGGGAATTCTTATCGTATGGTTTGCTGGAGAAACCCTTATTGCTTCTCCATATTTTCTTTCATATTTCAACCAAATCGGAGGTGGTACATTTGGAGGATTTCGCTATGTTACTGATTCAAACTACGACTGGGGACAAGATTTGAAACGTCTCAAAATCTGGGTAGATGAAAAAAATAATGACGCGGATCCAAATAATGACGTCAAAAAAATAGCAGTTGATTATTTCGGAGGAGGAAATCCAAAATATTATTTGGGAAACGATCGTGTTGT
>JBFLWN010000003.1:31868-47732 GCA_040757555.1 Patescibacteria group bacterium
CCATTCTCGTCCATTCCGTAACATTTTCCCCCATTATATTCACAAAGCACGTTTGTGACAAAACGTTCCGTTACTTCCAAAAAAACTTTTTTCTCTCCGAGATTAACCTCCTTCTTTATTTCCTGTACGGTAGGAACATAAATTGGCGAAATACTCCCAGAAGCAAGTTTCCAAAAAAGAAGATTATCGGGACCAAGAAGCACCAACCATGGTTTTTGTTTTATTGATTCCGCAAAAAATGAAGAAATAATAACATTCTGACCCGTAAGGCGGGCCCCAGAAACTTTTATACTTTGCACCTTAAGTATATTTGCATTCAAAATAAAATAGAAAAAACCAAGAATAATTCCAGCAATCACGCATATAATCAATGCAATTCCCCATATTCGAATTTTCTTTTTCGACTTATGAGGACGCTGTGCAGAGAGAATTTCGGTTTTTTTAAATTTAGCCATTATAGACCCTCACTGGAAATTGATATGTGCGACTTTCTTTTGTATCAGAAATGATGAATACAATAGTATAGTCTCCCTGTTTTTTCCATTCATGCGAAACTAATACACTTTCTCCTTCTAATACTCTCCCTTTTTCTATAGTTCCGTCTGCCCAATCAATCGAATAGCTTACTTCTCTATTTATTGAAAATGCGAGTGGTATATTTATTTTTGTGATAATTGCCGCAAAAGGAGGAGGTAAAACAAAATTTGAACCCGTTGCCATCTGTGTAGTAGTACTATTCACCTCCCCCGATAACACTACAGTCTGTGGTGAGGGGTTGATGGATGAACCGCCCCCAGAAGAATTTGAAGTAGTATTTATTTTTTCTCCAACAAGAGAACCTCCAAAATTCGAAATTGAATTTCCGATAGAAGAAATTATAGACCCAGTTTTTTCCTTTACAAGAGTCCCAATCTTTTCTCCAGTCGTCGCCTGTACTTCAGATAGTTTTTCCTTTGTATTTTCCACCGCCTCAACCGCAATACCCTTTACTTTTCCCACCGCATTATCGGCACTTTCATTCCCCCACCAATTTGTATATGCATAATACGCTCCGTAGATAAACAATCCTACAATTGCGATTCCGATCAAAATCTTTCCAAGATTTCCCATATACGTTCATTGTAGCAAAAAAAAATTCATAAGTAATTTATGAATTTTCTCTACACCACCTCCGCCTGATAGCATTGCTCACAATAGACTATCTCTTTTCTCTCAGGAGCGTAGGAGGTTTCGAATTCATTGGGACATACCCCATTGTGTCGGTGTGTTGATTTGTCGCACATACACTGCCTCTTCCAGAGCTTCAGGGGATTTCGTTGGGCAAGACGTTCATAGTGTCTGCAGTTGGGGCAGAGTCGTGGAAGCGGGAGATGCATACGGCGGTAGAACTCAAGCTCTTCGGGGATGATCTTGAAGGCAGTGGTGCATTGGTGAGTGCAAGTGCCTTGGTGCATACATCCTATGACTTCACTCGTGATGGAGTCAGGAGCATCAGTGATAGTATCAGGAAGATCCTCTGGTTTTTTTGTGATGGTATAGTTCTTTTCCTCAGGATCTTTCCAGGAAAATCCTTGAGCAAGTGCTTGTTCCTTGGTGAGAGGAAAGTATTCTTGGGCAATAGTCTCGTTGTATCCAAAGGGAGAGAGCTCGGGGGGAAAGAATTCACCGTATGTGTAGGTTCTGCCCTTTTGGTCGATGTAGGGCATGTCAAACATGTGTTGTTTAATCTTGGGGAGGAGGAGTTCGTACTCCTCTTTGGTGTATTGCTTGTTCAAGATGCAATATTCCTTGTTGCGGAGGCCGATGGAGGCGAGACAATTCGAACAATTATGACACATGGCACAATATATCATGTCTCTGCTCGTATCTATGGAAAAAGAAAATAAATTTTTTCTTGGAGAAAAACCACATCCAAAACCCTCATATACCAATTCTCCCCCCACCATACCATGACAGTCATATATATCCTTACTCCCCTTCAATATGCGTAAACTAAATTTCACATTTTCAGAATCGTTCACATCAAAAGAATATGAAACATCCTTTGAATTTGTTATATTATCCCCCGTAACACCCACGGAATGTTTTTGTTCAATATTGCGACAAAGTGCATTTGTCTTTAATTTTAAATATTCTCTTTTAAGTTCTTCGATAGTCCGGTAACTTTCAAAATTAATTTCCTTAACTCTTTTTTTATATTCGACCTGATCTAACTGCTCTCCGCGAAAAACATAATTTTTATTTTTCAAATTCGCACTCATAAAACAATTACTGGAATTTGCAGAATTAAAAAGGAAACTTGAGGAAACACTTTCTCTTGTTTTTTGAAAAAAAATACAATCAAAATTTTTTTCCCCATCAATCCCCTCATAACACTTTTCAGATCCCTTAAGAAAAGAAGAATCAAAACAATCTTTATTTTCCTGACAATTACTTAAATAATATCCATTTTCACTTTCGGCGACAGAAAAACACATATAACAATTTTTGCATCCCCCAAGATAATTCCCATACTCACTATTTACATTAATTTTTTTTCTATCTGCTGAAACGAGGGGAATTTTTTTAAATAATTCATCAAATTGTAGGAAAAAATTTTTATTCCAGTTATACTCAACCGAAAAGTCTTGTGGATCCCACCCATCAGAATTCCAACATTCGTGACAAAAAACATAAAGCTGAGAATCTTGAGAATAAATGGTAAGAATTTTTTTCTTACATGCACCACATTCGCGTCTATATAATGTCCTCTCATTTCTCCAGTTCATCCTTCTAATCATTCTGCACTCTGGACACCACATAGGAGGCGGTACATCAATTTTTTTGTAAAAATCAAAATCTTCACTATCAATAGTGAAGATTTTTTTACAATTTTGACACTGTTTTTCCTCTGTAGTCATAGGAAATTACTAAATCTATTTCCCAATTTCTTTCTTTCCTATATACGGCTGTAATATCTCTGGAACACGAATTGTCCCCTCTTTTGTCTGGTAGTTCTCCATAATCGCAAGAATGGGGCGTTGAGAAAACGCAGTGCCATTCAATGTGTGGATGAATTTTGGTTTTTCACCCTTTTCTTTTGGCCGATATTTTATATTTAATCTTCGTGCCTGAAAATCAGTACAATTTGATGTTGAGTGAGTTTCTCGATATGTATTCTGTGAAGGAAACCATGCTTCAATATCATATTTTGCAGCCGCAACATTTCCAAGATCACCACTGCACATCTGAATCACGCGATAAGGAAGTTTTAATAACTGCATAAGCTTTTCTTCAAGAGAAAGAAGAAATTCATGTTCAGACTGAGAATCTTCTGGCTTACAAAAACTAAACATTTCTATTTTATCAAACTGGTGCACGCGAAGAATTCCTCTAGTATCCTTTCCATAACTCCCCGCTTCACGCCGAAAACACGTTGAAAACGACACATAGCGCTTTGGAAGCTCTTCTTCGTTTAATACGTCCCCCATATGAAATGGCCCCACCGATTGTTCTGAGGTTCCCACGAGATACAACCCATCTTTTTCAAAAAAATATGTTTCCTCCATATCCTCCCGTCGATCTACATATCCCATCGCTTGCATTGTTTTTTCTTTTACAAACACCGGAGGAATTACCGGAACAAATCCATGGGGAGTAAGTGTGTCCATCGCAAGTTTTATAAGCGCAAATTCGATAAGTGCAACATCACCCATTAAATACCCGAAACGAGATCCTGACACCTCTCCTGCTTTTTTTACATTAATAAAACCAAGTACTTCACCAAGTTCGAGATAATCTTTCGGCTGAAAATCAAATTTCGGTATTTCCCCAACCTCTCGAAGTACTTTGTTGCCCGACTCATCGGGACATACAGGAACTTCATCGAGCGGTGGATTTGGAAATTTACGAAATATTTCTTCACGTTTTTTTTCAAGCTCTTCTCTCTCTGTAGAAATCTCAACAACACGCTTCTTTAAAATTTGCGCCTTCGAAAGGAGATCTTCACTTTGTGTTTTCCCCAATTCTTTACTCACCGCATTTTGTTCCGATTTCAATTGATCAAGTGCGGCAGTTTTTGTTCTCCATTCTGTATCAAAACGCAAAAATTTATCGACAAGTTTTGGATCAACGCTTTTTTTCCCAAGAATTTTTTTCGCTTCTTCAGTGTTTTCTCGAATAAAATTTACATCTAACATAAATTATTCTTTTTTCTTCATAAGCGGGAAAACGACTGTCTCCCGTATTGGACGTCCCATTAAGACCGCAAATAAACGCTCAGACATACCGAATCCAGCAGCCGGCGGCATTCCATATTCCAACGCCTCGATAAACTCTTCATCAATCATTTGTGCCTCGTCATCTCCCCCTTCACGTAGCTTCATCTGATCTTCAAATCGACCACGCTGATCACGTGGATCGTTTAGCTCAGAAAACCCCTTTCCAAGTTCGGTACCCATTGCAAGAATCTGAAAACGTGCAACACGGTTTTTATCTTTTTCCAAACGCTTCGCAAGAGGCTCTATCTCCACGGGCGGATCAACAAGAAAACACGGTTGAATTAGATTTGGACGAACAGCCTTTTTGTATATAAGATCAATAATTCTTCCCCTTTGAAAGTGAGGCTCAATGAAAACAGCAAGCTCTTTTGCTTTTTTCTTTAGTTCCTCTTCCGTCGCTAAATGTAAATCAATTCCTGTTTCTTTTTTAAAAACCTCATAGTAATCCACCTTGGGCCATGGAATTCCCCAATCAATATCAGCATCTTGAATTCTTATATTAAGTGTTCCAAAAAGTTTTTGTATTACTTCTTTATACATCGCTTCGACAAAACGCATCATATCATCATAATTTTCGTATGCGCTATAACATTCCATTTGCGTGTAGTCCTGGAGATGTTCCCGATCAATTCCCTCATTTCTAAAAATTCTTCCGATTTCAAATACTTTTTCAATTCCTCCTACAAGCATTTTTTTTAATGGAAGTTCGAGTGAAATACGCAAATAAAAATCTTCATCAAGTGCGTTGTGATGTGTAATAAATGGACGCGCCTCTGCTCCTCCTGGAACTGGTTCAAGTACTGGCATCTCTACCTCAAGATATCCTTCTCTTTTTAAATAATTCCGAATTGTTTCCCAAAACAACGCCTTCTTTCTAAAAAGTTCTTTTGTGTCCTCGTGTAAAAGAAAATCAAGATAACGGCTCCGCAAAAGTATTTCGGTATCCTCAAGCCCGTACCACGTTGTTGGTACTGGTCGTAATGATTTTGCAATAATACGAGCACCACTCACCAATAAACTCTTCTCTCCCCTTTTTGTCTCATATGGTATTCCCTGAGCTTCAATAAAATCTCCATTGTCAAATGTTTTCTGAATAAAAGAAAAATCTTTGATTTCCTTCTCATTAAACACAAATTGTAATTTCCCCGATTCATCCGCAACATCAGCAAAAAGAATCCCCCCCTGATCCCGAAGCGCAAATATTCTTCCGACAAGTGAGAGTTTTTTTTCTTCCTTCAGAAATGATTCAAAATTAGATAATACTTCTTTTATACGATGCGAACGCTTCACCACCGCAGGAAACGCCGAAGCATTTGTTTCGTATTCTAAACATTTCTTTTCACGATCATGTATTATTTCCTCGAGCATATAAACACTACTCTATCGCTAATATACGACATGAAACTTCACCTTTTGGAGTAATAAAAACCACAATATCCCCAGTCTTCTTTCCCAAAAGACTGCGTCCAATAGGAGATGCATTTGAAATAAATCCACTTGATGGATCGGCTTCATTTGAGCCAACAATAGTATATACCGCAGTTTCTTTATTTTTTTGGACTTTTACCTTCGAACCAATGCGCACTGAATCAATACCACTTGATTTCTTTATAATCGATGAGTGACGGAGAAGTTCGTCGAGCTGGGCAATTTTCTGCTCAAGTCTGGATTGCTCTTCTCTCGCCTCTTGGTATTCCGAATTTTCAGATAAATCCCCAAGTTCCTTTGCGTGCTTAAGACGGTCGGCAACCTGCCTTCTCCCTAGGGTTTTTAACTCATCAAGCTCCTTTTGAAGCTCCTCATACCTTTCTTTTGTGAGATATACTATTTCCATATATTTATTTTTTTAATCGATTTTCATAATACCACAGGAAAATATCCTTCGCTACTGGTATGGTATTGAGACTCCCCTCTCTCGCATTTTCAACAAGAATGAGAAGTGCAATCTGCGGATTCTTGAATGGAGCATATCCAACAAAAAATGCATTTACTTTTGAGTTATTTTGTATCTGTGCAGTTCCTGTTTTTGCCGCAACTTCGAATGGAAGAAGACTTAGTGAGTGTGCGGTGCCATATGATTCAGATACCACTCCACGCATTCCAATTTGCACGTCAGGTAAAAATTTTGAAATTTGTTCTTTTAAATCATTTGAAATTTTCACCGGCATCTCTTTTACCTTATTTCCTTTTTCATCAACTATTTCTTTTACAATACGAGGCTCATAAAGAATTCCGCCGTTCGCAACTGCAGAAATATAATTTAAGAGTCCGATTGGAGTGACCATAAAATCACCTTGTCCGATTGCAACGTTATAGGTATCTCCTAAACGCCATGGCTCTCCTCGTTCTTCTTCTTTCCACTCCGGATCAGGAAGAAATCCCTGTCCCTCCCCAATGAGATCAATGTTCGTTTTTTTATCGAGATTAAATTTCTGCCACCATTCTTTTAATTTCAATATCCCAATCCCTTTTTGGCTTTCAAATCCCCCTGTTACCTCATAAAAATAAATATTACTTGATTTTGCAAGCGCAGAGTGAACATCAATCCATCCGTGTGGTTTCCAATCCAAGAAACGTCCAGGCTGCGAGGGATTATAAGGATTTGGAATCTCTATGTACCCAGCAGAATATATTTGTTTTTTTGGATCTATAACCCCTTCAGTGAGTGCGGCTACCGCAACAAGTGGTTTTATTACCGAACCCGGATTATACACCCCACTCACTGCACGATTAAAAAGTGGCTTTGATTGACTCACAAGTGCTTCCTTCAAATTTTTTGCATCAAATCCAGGTACACTCACCAATCCGAGAACTTCACCATTTTGGGGATTCATCGCAATTGCTGCACCGCTATCTCGCCCCAAGGAAGTAAGCGCATCCTTCAAACGTGTGTACATATACTTTTGAAGTTCTGCATCTATAAATGTATAAAGTGCGGAACCAGGTTCAGGTTCCTGTACTGAACGCTCTTCCTCGACTCTCCCCTTTGCGTTTCTAAAAAAGACTTCCTTCCCATTATTCCCCCTCACATATTCATCATAAAATGCTTCGAGACCAGCGCGCCCTATTTTATCGTCAACAAAAAGATTTGTATTATTTTTTAAATCACTGGTATTTACAAGACCTGTATACCCGAGTATGTGAGAAAAAATAAATGGATATTCGTATATTCTCTTAAATGTTGGCTCAATATATATCCCCTTCAGATCTAATGCAGAAAGTGCAACCACTTGTTCATGTGATGCATCATCAAGAAGAAGTAAATTTTCACCCTGACCCCAATCCTTCTCCCCGATCATTTTTTTTAACTCCGAAAAATCTATACCCACAAAAGATGCAATATTTTCCAGTGCCTTCAATCTCAAGGGATAATCTTCAGGAAAATCATGAGGGGAAATAAATACACGAATTGCAGGTTCGTTTCTTAACAGTGGCTTCCCAAATCTATCAAAAATAACACCACGTGGGGCGGGATGTATTTTAACATCACTCATATTCGTCACCGCACGATTATAATAAAAGTCTCCCTCTTTTACATTAATATAAAAAAACTGCCCAAGGGTCACCAAAAAAACCAATATAATACAAAAAAATACCCATCGAAACACCTTATCAGTTAATGGAACTTCCAAAAAATCTTCTTCAGTCACTTGGTCGGTGAGTATATCTTCTAAATTTAATATCTTCCGTGACATATGTTATCGAAGTATTTTCCCCATTTTCTTAAACGAAATCCATATAATAATTCCCACCACAACGTTCATACAAAGTTCAATAATACATGTTCTCGAGAATAAAGAAACAAATTTTGAAATCGCATTCTGATATGATCCTACGTGAACAAACAAAAAGGAAAGTATATAAAAGAGGACAGTGGAACACACAATAGAGAAAATAAAATCAACAAAAGAATTACCAGTAAGGAATTTTTTTATGAGATAGATGAATAAAACAGAAAGACAAAGGGTGGCGCTGGAAATAATCCAAAACGGAGTATAAAAAAACGTAAATATAGAGTAAAGAATCACACAAAAGACAAAAAACAGAAAACGAAAACGCAAAAAGGGAAAAACGAGAAAAAACAATAAAATAAAATTAGGGGTTATTCCGAATATCGTTATTACTCTAAAATACTGAATAATAAAAACTACGATAAAGCAAAACAATACAATGAGAAATGTCTTTATATGTTCTTCAAAATTTTTTTTCATTATTATGGAAAATCTACAATAACCAATACAGTATTCAAAAATTCAATCTTATAAGGAACTTTCAGTGCGGATTTTTTCCATGCATCATTTGTATTTTTACTTATTTCAGAAACCGTACCCAAAAAAGCACCCATTGGAAAATCAGAAACACTGTTAGTCACTTGATCTCCAAATGAAACATTCTCATCTATAGGAATAAGATCTACTCGCGGAGTTGGACCCCCACTCAATACTGCTTTTATCATTTCCTTTCCAATATTCACACTTATTTTCCACTCGGGGCTGAAAATTGTTTCCACCTCACTTTGGGTTCTTTTCACATTCTTTATCTTTCCCAAAAGAATTCCCTCCTTCACCATGACCGGCATCCCCACTTTAATTCCCTCATCTGATCCAATATCGATAATAATGGATGCCGCATCGTTGAAGGGATATTGCGAGTACACACGAGCAATCTTATAGTGATAGCGCTCTTTTTTTTCACGGATAACAGTGAGAGACGTAATATGTTGTCTCAGACTCTCATTTTCGAGTAAAAGATCTTGGATAGTATGCTGCTTTGAAAATAACGAACCCACAAAAGCTCCTCCATCGTGTAAAAACGTTGCAATATCACGGTGCGTCACAATAAGCACAATAAGTATGCATACAATAAAAAGAAAAAAAAGAAAAAACTTGAAAAAGTTTTTCATAGTGTATAAATATTCCCCTTCGTCATCGCCCTATATATTTCCTAATTTTATATTAGAAAAATTATTAAGAACGTGCTCGTACTTCTCAAAATTTTCCGCAATCAATCCAGTTCCGCGAGCGATACTCGTAAGTGGCTCGTCGACAATCCACACCGATACACCAATTTCTTTCTCAAATAACTGGTTGATTCCGCGAAGTAAACTCCCTCCCCCACAAAGATAAATTCCATTTCGATAGATATCACCCACAAGCTCCGGCGGAGCACCCTCGATTAAATCTTTAAGCGCTTCAGTAATCGCCTTTAGGGGACGGGATATCCATAATCGCACCTGTGTATCGCGTAAGGAAAGCTCCCTCGGCAAACCCGACAATACATCTCTTCCTCGTATGGTAATTTCAAGGCGCTCTCCAAGGGGCACCGCCGATCCGAGTCCAATTTTTATATCTTCTGCGGTTGGTTCACCAATGTTCAACTTTAATTCTTCACGAACTGCCTTCATAATTTCCTGATTGAGATAATCACCACCAATCTTGAGTCGCCTCGAAACAACAATTCCATTCATAGAAATAATCGCCATATCCGTCGTTCCTGCGCCCATATCAACAATAAGAAATGCAGTGGGACGATTAATATCAAGTTGACTTCCAAACGCGGCCGCAAGGGGCTGCTCAATGAGATATACGTGTGATGCCCCCGATTCTTTAAGAAGGTCTTCCACCGACTTTCGCTCTACTTCGGTGAGATTCGTGGGAACACTTACAATCATTTTTGTAATAAGTGAATACGGAAACTTTTCATTTTTCAAAAAACGCTGGATCATTTCACGCGCCATATCAAAATCAGCAATCACTCCATGCATAATTGGTCGAAGTGCAGTGATATGCGCAGGAGTTCGAGAAAGCATGCTTTTTGCCTCCGCTCCATGAGCAACCACCCTATTCGTACGATTATTAAATGCAACAATCGAGGGTTCATTTACCATAATCCCCTTTTTCTCCAAATAAATTTGTGTAGTATCTGTTCCCAAATCGATACCAATATTTTTTTTGATTACCATAATTATTTTTTTGTATGTGTTATAAAATCTTCTATTGTCATTAATACTGATTCTTTTTCGGATCTCTTTTTTACCTCAATCTTCCCCTCCTTCATTGTTTTTTCACTTACGATAATTCGCCATGGAATTCCCACAAGATCGGCATCAGAGAATTTTTCTCCCGCGGACATCTTCTTTCGATCATCATATAATACTTCAATTCCAGACGCACTAAGTCTTTCATACACCTCGTCGGAAAATTTTTCAAGTTTTTCGCTTACTTCACCGATCGCAAGTATATGTGCATAAAACGGAGCTACTTGTTCCGGCCATATAATTCCTTTTTCGTCGTGAAATTTCTCCACAATCGCTGCCATTGTACGACCAACACCAATTCCATAACATCCCATATAATAGGGTTTTTCCATACCGTCCTCATCACGATACACTGCTCCTTTCATGAGATCGGTATAGTGATATCCAAGTTGAAATGTATTCCCCACTTCAATTCCTCGCCCCTCCACAAGTCGACTCCCGTTTTCCGCAATATCTCCCGATTTTGCGGTGGTAATATCGGCAAGCAATTCACAAGTAAAGTCCCTTCCGTAATTTACATTTGTAGAATCAGTGGTCTCCTCCTTTTGTCCTCCAATCAAATTCCGGGCATCGTGCAGTACGATATCTCCAATATATCGCGCTCCCTTATGTCCCCAACAATGTACATATCCGTGTTTTGTGCCCAATTTTATAAGATCCGCATCTTCAGCTGGCTCCAACTGCCCAACCATATGGAGTACATGTTCAAGTTTATTTTGGTTCACTTCCAAATCGCCAGTTACGACGGCAATAATAATTTCTCCATTCACACGATTTTTATACACTACATTTTTAAGAAAATTATTTTTTTCTTTTTTGTAATGTTTTACATTATCATCCATCGTTTGCACCCACTCCGGTTGGTCGATAATTTCAAACGGCAACATTTCCGCTCCCCTATTTGCGGGATTTCTCTTGAATTTTGCAACATCCTCATGCGCCGCATACATCCCATCTTCGGTGACAAAATATTTACTTTCCCCAATGTCCGACTCTGAAATAAATTCATGACAATACTCTCCTCCGATATATCCGTTATCGGATTCAACAACCGTGGTCGGAAGTCCCATGCGTTCGAAAATTCTCGTATACATCTGTTTCATCTTCTCATATTCCCCCTTAAAATTTTCCTCATCTTTGTGAAAGGAGTATCCGTCCTTCATAATGAATTCCCGAACGCGTAATAACCCGCCACGCGCACGAAGTTCGTCGCGAAATTTTGGGGAAAACTGATATAAGTGAAACGGGAGATCTTTATAACTTATCTCATACTTACGGACTAAGTCGACAAACATTTCTTCGGCAGTACCCCCAAGCGCAAACTCCGATCCACGTCGATCTTTTACCTTCATGAGTTCAAATCCAGTGGTATTCGTGCGATTGGTTTCTTTCCATAGTTCTACTGGATGCAAAATCGGAGAAACCATTTCCTGTGCTCCTCCCTTGTCCATCTCGTCTCTAATGATCGCCATAATCTTATGCTGCACCCTTTGTCCGATGGGAAGAAAATAATAACGCCCCGCAACAGACTCTTGGACATACCCTGCTTGTTTTAAAAATCGTGCAGAAATGACCTTATCTTCTTCAGAAAAGGTCTTTGTGGTCTTCAAAAAATAACGTGATTGGCGCATGTATTTATCACTTGTATCCTACCAAAACTAGCCCCCCATGACAACTCGTGGGGTTATTTAAAAAATAAAAACTTTGGTTATTTAAAAAGTTTTGTGATGTCCTGAAAGGTCACAAAAAGCATAAGTGCAATCAAAAGAACAAAACCTGCCAAATTTACATACGATTGGGTGCGAAGAGACACAGGACTTCTTTTTATTTTTTCGATAATAAGCATCAATACACGTCCCCCATCGAGTGCGGGAAACGGCAATAAATTCAACACCGCCAAATTTATTGAAATAAGTGCAAGTAATTGAAGGAAATATATAAAACCGATATCGGTTGCCTGTTTTGCAATTACCACAATTCCCACCGGACCCGCAACGTTCTTTACCATTCCTGGTGCAGAAACTATGTTTATAATGAGATCAAAAAACCCAATAGTGGTCATTTTTATGATGTCCCAAGTATAGGTAGCTCCATACCACAAGCTTTCAAAAAAACCCTTTTGCTCAACACCTGATTCTCCCAATCCAAGTCCAAGCGAACCTTGTCCTTCGGGAGGATTTATTCTTCCCCGAAGTGTTTTTTCTATTACCTCTTTCCCTCTCTGTAGGGAAAGCACAATATCATTTTCTCCCGCTTCTTTTACAAAACTGATGAAATCTTTGGTTTGAATGGGATCCTCAAGTGTCTTTGTACCATGTGTAGCTTTTACAATAAAATCATTTGTTTTTATATCTACTTCTGCCGCCGGAGAATCGGGAGATACATCAATAATAGTAAGTTTTGTCGGCACCCCCACCATAAATACGGCACTGAAAATAATCCACCCTGCGATAATATTCATGGAAACGCCCGCCACAAGAACAATCACCCTCTTCCAGACTTTCTGAGAGGAAAAATTCAATGAATCGCTCTTTTGTTCACTCTCTTCTTTGTTCTCCTTATCCTCGCCATCCTCACCAATTATTTTCACAAATCCACCAAACGGAAGAGCATTCACGCTATAGAATGTCCCTTTATATTTTTTACCAAAAATCCGTGGAGGAAACCCTATACCAAATTCTTCAACACCAATTCCGAAAAACTTTGCACTCGCAAAATGTCCAATTTCATGCACAAGTATGAGCACTGAAAGGCCCACAATAATAAGTAGAATATCCATCCCGTTAGAGACAGATCGCGATCAAAAGATGCGGTCTGTATTTATTTTCTATGTGTTTAACGACGATATTCATATATTTAAAATCAATAATGCGTGTGCGATCGCGGTCTTTAACGGGATCCATAAATTATTCCTGTATTTCTTTTATTTTTTCTTCAAGTAATTCCTCTATTTCTCCATTTACTTTCTCGGTTATTTTTTGAATATCCTCACGTTCCTTAAATTTTTCATCCTCCGTTATCTCTTTTTCATTAAGTCGTCTTTCAACATCTTTATTCGCCTCATCTCGAGCATGACGAATCTCTATGCGATACTGTTCCGAAATCTTTTTTACATGTTTTATAAATTCATCTCTTCGTTCTTTACTTAATTCGGGAAGAAATACACGAACCATATTTCCTTCTACCTGTGGCGATAATCCCAATTGTGATGATTCAATCGCCTTTGAAACAAGACCTACTGCCGATGAATCCCATACTTGCACATGCAACTCACGCGGGGGCGTCACCCCTACTGATCCAACATGTTTTATTGGGACAAACTGACCATAATAGGAAACCTTAATATCTTCGAGTAAGCCGGGGCTCGGGCGATTGGTACGAATTCCCGCTATTTCTTTTTTGAACGTTTGAACGACTTCTTCCGCTTGTTTTTTAAATTCTTCAATCATATTTCTTATCAATTATATATTGTACACTTTTTAACTGAAGTTTGGGATTCACGTTATATCGCTTCACGAGGGAAAGGCGATCAAGAAGCCAAGAAATCTTTTTTGAGTTTTTTGTTGAACCCTTCGCCCGAAGTTCAAATATATTTCGTTCAATAATATTTTCCAATGTTTCTTCTTCTTTCTTTTTTGTTTTTTTCTTTTCAACCAAATCCACCGCCCTTCCGATTCTCCCAAATGACTCCGCCGCTATTTCCTTCGCACGCTTTTCTGAGATTTTATATTGTTCCACAAGAACACGCTCAATCTCTGTATCCGAAAGGCGGGGAAAATATTCTTTCGTAAATCGCGAGAGAAGAGGAGGAAAAAATGATTCGGTGCTTTGTGAAATAAAAATAAGTAATGCATGAACGGGTGGTTCTTCTACAACTTTCAAAAGTGCGCTTGCCGCCTCTTCGGTAAGTGCCTCCGCACAATCGATAATTGCAATACGCTTTGAGGAAATAAACGGCCTCTGAAACAAAAATTTCTTTACTTTCCTCATTTCATCGATCCCAATAGTTCCTTTTTCGTCCGGAGAAAAAACAGTTGAATCAATAAGTGCCTTTTCCGAAATAGTAAATTCTCCCGATTCCAGAAAATTTGCGAACATGAGGGCAAATGTTTTTTTTCCAATCCCTTCGTCTCCAAAAAAAAGATATGCATGACGCAATACATGATTCTGCGCAAGAGTTTCGAATCGATGACGCTTATCTTCGTATCCAAAAAACATACGATTATGACCTCTTATTGAGTAGTGTTCTCTTATATACTTCGAGGTGATTTAAAATAATAGCAGTTCCCTTTGCAACACAGAAAATTGGCTCTTCTGCGACATATGCAGAAACACCAAGCGAACGCTTCAAAAACTCGTCCAAATCTCTTAATTGTGAGCTTCCTCCCGAAAGAATAATCCCCTTTTCCATAATATCTGCCGCAAGTTCGGGGGGGGTCACATTAAAAACAGATTGAATAGAGTTCACAATATCCACAAGGTGTCCATTAATTGCCTCTGCCACTTCGTTTGAATTAATATTCAAATCTTTCGGCAATCCCGATGCAAGATCTCTGCCGCGTATTTTCATTTCTGTCTTTGTGCGATTAGGAATCGCGGTGCCGATATTGATTTTTATATTTTCGGCAGTTCCTTCTCCAATCGCCAACCCATATTTTTTCTTTATATATTCGGCAATTGATTGATCAAATCTATTTCCCGCAACACGGAGACTCGCCCACGCCACAATTCCACCAAGCGAAATCACCGCAACCTCAGTGGTTCCTCCACCAATATTTACAATCATATTCCCCTCTGAAGAGTGAATCGGAATTCCGGCACCAAGTGATGCAAGAAGTGGTTCCTTCACCAAATACACCTCTTTTGCTCCCGCTTCCTTTGCGGCATTCATCACTGCGCGATATTCGGTTGAGGTAATTCCTGCAGGAACCGAAATAACTACTTCGGGACGAAATACATTAAAATTTCCAATACTTCGTGAAATAAAATAATGAAGCATTGCTTGTGTTACATAGTATTCGGCAATTACTCCATCCTTCAATGGTTTATATGTCACAATATCATCCGGTGTTCGCCCCACCATTTCTTTCGCCTCCGCACCAACCGCAAGCACCGCATTATCGGGCTTTCGAAGCGCAACAACAGTCGGCTCATTGATAACAATCCCCTTGTCGGGTAAAAAGACGAGGGTGTTTGTCGTGCCGAGATCTATGCCTATTTTTCTTACAAACATGTTTTATATCTTCCTTCTCCAATACTCTAATATCGAAATGGTGTAAAATCAAGCATGGGGTTTGCAGATATATCCTTAAAATGATATACCGATAAGGATTACCACATATCAATGGAGAAAAAAAGAAGAAAAATCTTATACTACACATTTATTGCCCTCTTTGTATTGGGAAGCACCTACCTTATTCTCATTACGCAAGGATTCGCCCTCAACTGGAAAGAATTTACTATAGTGAAAACTGGTGCTATTTATGTGCGTTCAATCCCGATAAACGCTGAAATTTATGTGAACGGAAAACAGTATAAATCCGAAGACGGGATTATTAGTCGAGGAAC
>JBFLWN010000003.1:47832-79692 GCA_040757555.1 Patescibacteria group bacterium
TCAACTGGAAAGAATTTACTATAGTGAAAACTGGTGCTATTTATGTGCGTTCAATCCCGATAAACGCTGAAATTTATGTGAACGGAAAACAGTATAAATCCGAAGACGGGATTATTAGTCGAGGAACACTTGTAAAAAATCTAAAACCCGGAACGTACGAAGTAGTAATAAAAAAGGATGGGTTTTCTCCATGGAAAAAAAATATTTCCGTGGAAAAAAGTGTAGTTTCTTCTGAGAGTTTTATAAAATTATGGAGAAACAATCCACAAATAGAAGAAATAGCCTCAAGTTCAATAAGAAATTTCTGGGTCACCGATAATGGAATTCTTTTGCAGGATAACTCGGGAAACATACGTATCGATGACAATATAATAAGGGGAAATGAGGTGGTTAATTATTCAATAAAAACTGGAGAAATAATTACAAAAGATAAAAACAAAAATCTTTTTTTTATTGACGTCACAAACCCAAATATATCAACAAATATACAAGAATTATTTAATTCGTTGAAACAGCGCGAATTGAAGCTCCCTGGGATAGTGAAAATACTTACTGTATTTCCCCACCCATTTAGTCGCTCAAAAATAATTGTTGCAACAAAAACCTCTCTTTATATTATTGATCTAAAAAGGGTGTCCATAGAAAAAATACTTGAAACAGAAGGCATCGTTGAAGTTTTTCTCGATAATACTCGTATATTTGTAAAGAATGCCGACGGAAATATTGCAATGGTAAATCTCCTTATAAAAAACGATCCAGAAATTATGTATACCTCTTCAACTGAAATATATGCTCCAATAATAAATAGTTCATCTCTATTTTTTATCGGAAAAAATAATATTCTTTTTAATTACGACCGCACAACAAAAAGCATCTCGACAGTAGCACAAGGAATAAAATACTTTTCTCTGAGTCCCGAAGAAAAAAGACTAGGGGTGATATTTGAAAATGGAACACTGGGAATAATATATATCGCCAACTATTCCGGAAATATGATAGTGGAAAAGGGAGTGATACATCCACTTGTGCTAAATAACGGCGCAGAGCGTGTAAATTTTGAATTTATCGAATGGCTCCCTGGATATCCAAATTATCTCGTCGCTTCAACAAAAAACAGCGTGTGGGCAATTGAAGCGAATGAAAGAAATCCCCAAAATGCCACCCTACTCTCCCAAGATGTAAAAAAATATACATTACGGGGTGAGTTCTATTTTCTTGATATAAGTAATAATCTAAAAACGGTTACCTACTAAGTCACCGTACTTGAGTACCTGAATTTATTTCTCTCTCGGGGGTAACAAGTGTAAAATGCTCGTGGTCTCCTGCAGCAAGTAACATTCCCCTACTTTCTTCTCCCATTAATTTTCTCGGCTCAAGATTTGCCACAATGACAATGTATTTTCCGATTAGTTCTTCGGAGGAATAATACTTTTTTATTCCCGCAACAATTTGACGTGATTCTCCTCCTACATCAAGAGAAAGTTTCATAAGTTTTTCGGATGTTTCAATTGCCTCGGCGGCTATTATTTTTGCAACACGTAAATCGAGTTTTTCAAAATCCGAATAGGTAATATTCTGTTTTTGTTCATTCCCTTCCATAAATTAATTTTTATTAGTATATCCCAAATTTCTTCCGGAAACAATCATAAAAATCCCTCGGATTTTAATGTATACAAAATTCTTTTTGTGTTTTTTTCATCAATTCCTGTTTTTCTTGAAATAAAAAGAGGTGCTGTTTTTTTATATAAAAGTGCTGTTTTTAAAATTTTCCCTCGAAGTTGGCGTTCGGACCCACTAAACCGGCTTTGTTTTTTGTAGTGTTTACTTTTTGTATTTGGATTTTTTGTTCGTTCTTTTCCTAAAAATACTCCGTAGTCCATAAGGGCATAATACCACTCCCTTGGATTTTTCTTATCGATGGTTATTTTTATATATTCAAATATTTCCTTATCGGAAACACTTGTTTTTGATGTAAAAAACTCATGTATGTACACTCTCCGTATATTTGTTTCTATAAATATTGACGGAACATTGAATGCGAAAGCACAAAGAGCACCGGCTGTTCCTGCCCCAATTCCAGGAAATTTTTTTAATATATCTTCGTCTTTAGGAATGCGACCGTTGTATTCTTTTATAAGAATCTCACTCGTCCTTTTCAAAAATAACGCCCGTCGGTTATATCCTAATCCCTGCCATGCACGGAGCACATCGACAACACGCGCCTTAGCAAGGGTATTTATATCTGGAAATAATGAGAGGAATTCTTTGTATTTTGCTCGCACTCGCTCTGTTTGTGTCTGTTGCAACATTATCTCTGAGACAAGAATATGATATGCATTTTTTGTTCTCCGCCAAGGAAAATCTCTTTTGTTTTTTTTATAAAATTCCCAAATTTTCCTTCTAAATAAATAGATTTCTTTCTTTTCTAACATACTCAATAATTAAAAGAGATCGGAGCTACCGACCTCTTTAGGGTATCACGGACCGCGCAATAGCTCTACGGTTGTGGAACTGTTGGGGGTATCACTGTGTCTTTTTTCGTGTTAACACCAATGAGTGTATAGAGAAAGCAAAATCCTGTCATTGAGGTAATAATAAGAAGGAGACCAATTACAAAAAGAACAATGGACAACACCACACTTGTCGTATAAAAAAATACTCCAAAATAGATGAAAACGAGTCCGAGGATACCACGAATAATTTTATCTACTGTTCCTACATTTTTTTTCATGAAAATAAAAAAATAATACGACCTTTTACATCGTTTAGTATACCATAACGCCCCCATAAGAATGGGGGCGTTTCACTATCCGCGAACAGCATCGAGCGCGGTGTCTCTATTTCTTTTTTTTCTTTACAACTTTCTTTGTCTTCGTTGCCTTCGTTACTTTCTTTTTCATTTCTATAATATTAATTTTTTAATGTTCGACCTTTTCATATATCATCCGCGGTGATATATGATACGCAATATAAAATTATATAGTGTGTCGCGTTCATTCATATCAGAAAATATCTTCTACTCTTAGTGTAGCAAAACAAAAAAATATTTTTTGTGGATAACTCAATATTTTTTTAGAAAATACAAAAAAATTATTTTTCTGTATATTGTAAAAATAAAAATCCCACCACTGTATGAAGTGGTGGGATCAGTGTATTAACTTTTCAAAAATCTTTCCAAATCTTTTTTCGATACGAGTTCCTGTTTTTGTATTTCTTCTCTCACTACCGAACGTACCATATCTTCAATTGCCTTTTTACTCCCTTCTGCTTGTTTCATTAAATCTTTTAACTGACTAGGATCCATCCCTTTCATCATTTCTGACATCATTTTAAATTGATCAAACATATTATTCTTCAGTAATATCAACGGATTTCACCACGACTGGGGTTTTTGGCTTTGATGGTTCACCACCACTATTAGAAACCACCTCCGCGTTCGCAATTTTGTCGACTACATCTAGTCCGGAAACAACACTTCCAAAGATTACATAATTCTTAGGAAGTGGAACATCAGCATGCATAATGAAGAATTGGCTTCCATTTGTATTTGGTCCCGCATTTGCCATTGCCACAGTACCCCGCGTGTATTCTCCCTGAAATGGCTCATCATTGAATTTATATCCAGGCCCCCCCATACCGGTCCCCAATGGATCGCCGCCCTGTATCATGAATCCTTTTATGACACGATGAAAAATAGTTCCATTATAGAGCCCTTTCTTGGCGAGATATACGAAATTATTCGCAGTTATTGGGGTTTCCTTGGTGTGTAAAAGGACTGATATATCACCCAGATCAGTGTGAAGCACCGCGGTATATTTTTTCTCAACGTTAATTTCCATTGCTGGAATTCCGACTTCATTTGTTTTTTGTTCCATATTATTTTCTTTATTTTGCAAGTTTACTGACTTTTGTATTTCTTCCTCTGCCACTTCCCCTTCTTTGTTTTCGGAGAATGGATTTTTAAGTATTCCCGAGGTAAAAAGCACGACAATAATTACCACAAGAACACCAAATATTAAAAATGACGTTTTGTTATTCATAAAAAAATACTATCATACCTTTTCACATTACTAAAGATCTTTGTTGATTGCTTAAAACAAAAATCCCCCGAATATCGGGGGTGGTTTTTATAGATAAAAAATTTCTATTCCTAGTGCCGCTGCGATACTATGTTCCCACGTAGCGCCAAAAGATCCTTCCCATCCTTTTATAAAATTCATTTTTTTTATAAAGCCAGATTTAAAAATCGGAAGATAAAATTCCCCCAATAACTGCATTGCCCCTTGATATTGTGGATTTTGCTTAATGCGCTGCATAGCATCCTCAAAAGGAATTTGGCTAAAAATATTTTCGCCGTTATTAACAAGAGTCTGAATTGTTTTTTTAAACACCTTCAAATTTTCCTCTATATTCCCTTTCCCGCCGGTTGCAATCGGACCACACACCATAGAAACGGGCTGGGGCATCCTTTTGATTATTCTGAATGCAATTTCAGTAAGATCTGTAAAACTTTCTGCATTTTCAATCGCCTCATAGTCCTCTCTGGTGTAATATTTTTCCGTGTCTTTTTGTTTTTTTGAAAAAAATATATACCATACAAAATAAAAAAGAATGAGGCCCAAAAAAAGAGCACCCAAATAAATTAAATCCATGACAACCTCCTTCAATATAAATGAATAAAAGTTTTAAATTTCTGGTTTGATTATATATAATCCCGAGCCTGCGTCAATAAAAATCCCGCTTTCGCGGGATTTTCTCTTATCTTTTTCTCCAATGTTGCGTCGCTTCACTCCTTAGAAACCCACGGTTTCTAAACGTCCCTCGTTATCACTCGGGACTATTTCCTACACGGTGAGAAACTCAATTCCCGTTTCTCCCCGACCCCCTCTTTCACAGCAGTGGAGAAAAATAAAAACTCCCCAGAACATTCTGGGGAGTTTTCCCTTATCTTTTTCTCCACTGCTGTGGTCTCCTGGCTTTTCTACTTCCAAATTTCTTTCGTTCTACCATGCGGGGATCTCGCTTCAAATATCCGAGCGCTTTCAATTTTGTGCGCGTATCGGGATGTAGTGATATGAGGGCTCGAGTAATTCCGAGACGAAGTGCTTCGGCCTGAGAAAAAATTCCCCCACCTTTTGCATGCGCAGTAACACGATACATCTCCTCGGTCTTCACAAAAGGAGAGGTAATGGTCTTTCTCTGTTTTTCAATTGGAAAATATTTCGTAAACGGAACATCGTTTACCACAATATCATACTTCCCCCCATATTTTTCTTTTGTTTGATATAATCGAACACGAACAATAGAAGTCTTTCTTCGTCCCACTGTTTCGGTATATCGCTCTTTTTCCTTTTTTACTACCTCTTTTTTTTCTTTTGTAACTACTTTTTTCTCCATAATAATTATTTTTCTATAATGAGACGTCTCATTCGTTTTGCTCGAAGTTTATTTTTAGGAAGCATTAAATTTACCGCATGGCGAAGCACCCACGATGGATCTTTCTCAAATACATCGGCATATTTTTTTTCTTTCAAATGTCCTAATGCTCCCGCGTGTTTGTAATACACCTTTTGAGTTGCCTTTCTTCCACTTATCGAAAGTCCACTAATGTTTTTTACAATAACCCGGTCAGTCCCCGAAGATTTCGGATTATACGAGGGATATATTTTCCCCTGTAAAATCGAGGCTATCTGAGTTGAAAGTCTCCCTAATTTTTTAGTTTTTGCGTCTATAATGTGATCTGCCATATTATACAAATTCAATAGTTGCCATTTTTGCCGCGTCATGCTTTCGAGGCACAAGGTGTTTTACAATTCTCGTATATCCCCCTTTTCTGTCTTTATATCGTGGTGCAATATCATGATACATCTTGTATGCTGCCTGTTTCGGCAATTTTTCCATAAGTGTTCGAAGCGCTGCGACATTTTGTTTCTTTCCGTGACTTACCAAACGTTCCACCACGGGACGAATAGCCTTCGCTCGAGCTTCTGTTGTTTTTATGCGTTCTTTCATAATCAAATTCTGCGCAAGAATCTTCATAAAAGATTTCCGCGGGCCACGCTTCAGACCAAATTTTTTGGTTTCACTTAAATGCCTCATAATACATTAATCTACTTTTTACTCTTCTTCTCTTTCTTTTTTTCTCCGTCATCTTCGAGTGTTGTTGGAGTTATTTCAACCGCCAATACTTTCTCAAAATGATCTTTTAAGATATTTGCCGCCTTGTGCATCGCCTCTGATGGAGTAATTGAACCATCGGTTTCAACTTCCATTTTCAATCTGTTGTAATCGGTGCGATCCCCAACGCGCATATTCTCCACTTCAAATGACACGCGCTCAACCGGAGAGAATGCTGCATCAAGCACAATCGTCCCCACAAGTAACCGTTCCAAACGTCTTGTCTCTGAGGGCACATATCCCAATCCTTTTTCAACAGTAACCTCCACTTCGAGATCTGCATTCTTCTTGGTAAGTGTCGCGAGATGCACCTCTGGGTTTACCACCTTTGCGAGTGGGGTTGATTGAATATGACCCGCGGTTACCTTTTCTTCTCCCTTCACTTTTAATAAAAGTGTTTGTGGTTCGTCGGCAAAAAAATGAAATTTTACTCTCTTTAAATTAAGTACGAATTCAACGACATCTTCCATCATGCCCGGTAATGTGGAAAACTCATGATTCACTCCTTTTATTTTTATTTGTGTAATTGCGGCTCCAGGAAGCGACGATAAGAGGACTCGACGTAACGCGTGTCCAATTGTTGTCCCATATCCCGTATACAATCCTTCGACGTGAAATACACCGACATTCCCTTTCTCTGAGATTTTTTTAATCTCGACTGACTCACTTAAATGTGAATATTGCATATAATTTATCTTGAATAAAATTCTCCGACGACGTTTACATCGAATGGGGGTTGCTCCTGCCCTGGATCAAAATTCTTTACACATTCCCCTCTTAATTCATCTGGGAAAAGCCTGAGCCATTCTGGAGACGAGTATTTCTTTAATTTCACCTGGATATCCTCAAAGAGCTTGGAAGATTTAGATTCGGGGCGAATCGATATAACGTCTTTTATCTTAACACGAAATGATGGAATAGTCACTTTTCTTCCATTTACCATTATATGACCATGAGAAATGAGTTGACGGGCAATACGCGGAGATGCAGCAAAACCAAGGAGAAAAACAACTCGATCAAGACGATGTTCAAGCGCTTGGAGAATTTTTTCCTTTTTATTTGAAGATTCAAATAATTTTGCCATCTGACGATTTGTTAATCCGTATAAAAATTGAATCTTTTGTTTTTCCTGCAATTGTTTTCCGTACTCGGAAACCGTATGTCTTCGTAGTCCATGCTGCCCAGGACGAGTAGGACGACGCACCATTACGCACTTTGGAGAATTACAACGCTCCGCTTTCAAGAAAAGTTTTACGCCAAGTGATCGTTCTTTTTTTTCTGTAATTTTTCTCATAAATAAATTTTATACCCTTCTCACTTTCGGAGGACGTGGACCATTGTGTGGAATTGGAGTTACATCTTTGATCGAGAGAATATTAAATTTCTTTGCCGCAAATGTGCGAACCGCGGAATCTCTTCCCTTCCCAACACCACATACAAATACATCGACATTAAACGGGCCGGTTTTTTCTAATTTTGCGGAAATTGCCTCAGCAACTTTTGATGCGGCAAATGGTGTAGCCTTTTTGGGGCCGGAAAATCCAATTGACCCAGAAGACATCCAGGCAACCGTATTCCCTATTTCGTTCGTTACGGTGATAATAGTGTTATTATATGATGCGTTAATATAAATTCTCCCACGTTCAATTTTGTGTTTTCCTCCCTGACTCGCTTTTCTCTCTGCAGTCTCTTGAACTTTTTCTGACTCTTGTATTAACTGCTCTTTTGTTTTTTCTATAACTTTTTTCTTTCCCATATAATTATCTCAATTCAACTTTTCTTTTTCCGCTTCCCGCAGTTTTTCTCACATTTCCTCGAACGGTTCGAGAATTTGTTTTTGTTCGCTGACCACGAACAGGAAGTCGTCGCGCATGCCGCATTCCACGATATGCTTTTATGTCTCGTAATCGATTTACATTTTGACGAATTGCCTGACGCAATTCTCCTTCTATTTTATATTTTTTTTCGATAGCCCCTTGAATTTTACTTACCTCATCGGTGGTTAAATTTTTTGTAGGCTTCTCAGGATCAATTTTTATCGATTCAAGAATCTTCTTTGACAAAAACGGACCGATCCCATAAAGGTAGGCCAATGAAACAACTATTTTTTTATTATCTGGTATGTTTACTCCGCTTACACGCATGTTTTTATTATTTATCCTTGTCTTTGTTTATGTTTTGGATTTTTTTTACAGATCACATATAACTTACCGTTTCTTCGAACGATTTTGCAATGCTGACAAATGTTTTTTACTGATGCACGAACTTTCATATTATGGAACTTTTAAAAAATTATAATCTTCTCACAATTCTTCCCCTCCGATCATTCACATCCGGCATCTCAAGCGACACTCGATCCCCCGGAATAATGCGAATATGATTTATCTTTAACTTTCCCGCAAGGTGTCCAAGCACCTCTTTTTCCTCCTCTTTCCCTTCTTCGTTCTTCACCAAAATATTCACTTTAAAAACGAGACCGGGCAAGGCCTCAACGACGATACCATCAATCCGAGCGAATTTTGAATTGTGTGACATTAACAGATACATTTTTAACAAAACAAGAGGAAAAGTCAACCCCTTACACAAATATTGAGTGAAAATACAAACATAGTGTCCCGCCTCGATTTACATCGGGGCGGGACACGGGGTACATCATAAGCCGGATTCTGTTTATACGATAATTTATCTAGGTCCTCGATTACTCTCGGACTCGAGCGATTCTCTCTGGCAAAACCAGAGCACGATCTTGCACTCATGTAAGGATTTAGCCGTTTCACCTTCGTTTTTTTATCCCTATGACGAAGTTAGACCTTCTAGCTTAGGATTGGGTCTCTCCGATCCTTGCACATCGGAGCGTCACTGCTCGCACCTCTAAGGTTGCCCTCGATGGGTGTTACCCACTACACATACCCCTTGATAAACTCGGGGTTGAGTGTCCGGACTTTCCTCTCCAATGTGACATTAGAGCTATCGTTTGATGTACCGAAATAATTAAAATTGATTTAAACAGATGCGTCAACCCCGTTAGAGACAGATCATGATTCAAGTTTATAAATGGAGCACGCGAGGAGTATAAATATAATTTCTATATACCATTTCTTTTCTAATATATTCTTAGTGATCGTGGTCTCTACACGGGGTCAAGCGCACTATTTACCATTTTGTCTGCCTCCTTGTTTTTCTCCCGGGGAATATGGACAAAGATAACATTTTTAAAATTTCCCAATAAGTTTTGCGTTTCAATATATAAATGTTTTAAATTTTCATTTTTTACCCTATATTTTCCATTCATCTGATGTACTAAAAGTTCGCTGTCCGATCGAACTTCAATTTCGATATTTTCATACTCATCTTTCAATAACTGTTTTGCTTTTTTAAGTCCAAAAATAACCGCTTTATATTCGGCAATATTATTTGTTGCAATTCCGATTTGTTCACCATATTCTTTTTCGAGATCCGGAAACACTACTCCGATTGCCGCAGGACCGGGATTTCCACGCGCCCCTCCATCGGTATAAATAACTATTTTCTTTTTACTCATTTTATTGTTTTACTATCTTCCACGGTTTTTTGCCGTTTTTTATTACAAACGCTGCCGCATTTTTGTGTCCTCCCCCTCCGTATTTTTGTGCAATTTTTGATACATCAACGTTTCCATCAGCACGGAGAGAAATTTTCAACTCTCCATTTTCTTCATACCACACAATCCCCAGTAAACCAGTTTTTTGTGTAAGTTGATGACCAAGTTCCGATGTAAGTATTTTATACGATGAATTCACTGCATATACCTCCATTCCCTCAAATAAGACTCTCCCCGCCCTTTCCATAACTCTTTCAATCACTTGTCTCTCATAGGTTTGTATCAGATCCCCATTTTTTATGTATTCCCTTCTTTTTTTGATATCTTCCACATCATTCACTATTTTTGTCCATACATGAAAATCATAGGGACGCATAAGCGCATATGAGACCACCCTTCCCCCTTCGGGAAATTTAAATCGCCATAAATCTCCATCCTCAATATATTCCAAAAATTTTGGTACTTTCTTTTTCGGATGAAAATATTTCCACGAAAGCACTGCACCAGAATGGTTATTATCGAACGTATTTTCCGGAAATGCCTCCGTGTCATTTTTTCTGCTTGCATGATGATCAAGCACCACAAGTGATTTGTTTTCAGCCCGTAACTTTTTCTGAACGGAAGCAGGATAACTTATATCAATCGAATATATTTCTCTCCCTTTGGAAAACTTCTCAGGAAGCGTATCGGGGTCAACTGCCACATATTCCGCCTTGTTCCCAAATTTTTTCCATGCCGCCCATGCCCCCCCAAACCCATCCGGACAACTTTTGTGATAGATCACTAATATTTTTTTCATCTTATAAAAAACAAACTGCTTTTGGAAAAACTCATACTATAACCCCTCGGATATCTATTTCATTTCATCACAAACAACTTTGCTCCCATAAAAATTTTCCAAGATAATTTTTTCCGATGGAATACTACTTGTCGAAAAACTTTCATTCAAACCAGATTGCATAGCTAATCCAAATATTAATGCCATGTCAAAAGCCATTCCCTTTTTAATTTCCTTCTCTTCTAAAGACATGGACTGGTTCTCAGGATCCTGAAAGATGGATGCAAAAAATGTTCCAGGGAGAGATTTTGGGAATGTACACCCAGCTTTTGTACCATCGTCAAGTGCAAAATTAAGAGAACATGATTCGACATTTGAAGAAATAGAAAACACAGTATTGGGAAATGGGATAAATTTTCCATTCTTACATGATTCTAAAATAGAAGAATAACACTTTAATGAACTCTTTGAATTCTCATTAAGAGAATTTACATTAAAATCTCCATTTTCCATTTTTACCTCTGCTTCTCCACAATCAATAAATCCCGACTCTTTTTGAACTAACTTTTCTTCTACTTTATTATTTACAACACTTGATTCATAAATTTGAGTATTCGGTGCAAAAAAATAACGAATTCCAAACCCAATCCCAAGTGAAACAACTATTAAAAACGAAAAAAGAAGAATATTTTTCATATGATAATTATATCACTTAAATTACCTCAACGCCTCAATTCCCGGCAATTTTTCTCCCGATAAATATGTGAGCATTGCTCCCCCTCCGGTCGAAAGAAAAATATTTTTTGGTAATTTATAATGAGCTCCTAATAATTTAAGTGACGCAATAGTTTCTCCTCCCCCGATTATAATAGTTGCCGTTTTGTCTTTGTTTGCAAGTTTTATAATTGCCCTCCACATCTCCCTCGTTCCGGAAGAAAATTTCTTTTTTTCAAACAATCCCATGGGTCCGCTCCATAGTATTGTTTTTGCATTGGCAATAATGTTTGTGTATTCCGCAATCGCCTGTGGCCCAATATCGAAAATCCTGTTTTCCATACTCACATTATCTACAGGAAGATGTATTTTAAGCGACGCAAGATAAGGTCTTATATCGTCAAATGCTTTTTCGTCTATAAGAGAATTGCCCACAGAAACTCCGCGTGCAGCAAGACATGTATTCGCTGCTCCTCCGCCAAAAAGAAATGAATCCGCTTTTTTCCAAAAGAATTTTACCACCCCGACCTTATCTACCACCTTCGCCCCCCCAAGTAATATAGTAAAAGGATGCTTCGGATTATGCATTACCACATCCAAATGTTCTAATTCTTTTTCAAGAAGTAATCCTCCATATGAAGGCAAAAAACGTGTAATCGCCGATACCGATGTATCCGCCCTGTGGTTTACGGCAAATGCATCATTTACATAAAAATCACCCAATGAGGCAAGATGCCGTGCAAATTCTGCATTGTCCATTTCTTCTTCCCTCCAAAAACGCATATTCTCGAGAAGAAAAATTTTCTCATGTGAATTTTGTATTCCTTCTTTTATTTCATGAATATCCGATTTATCAATGAATTTTACTTTTTCTCCAACTTTTTTTGAGAGAATATTCGCAAATGGCTTCAATGTATATTTCTTTTTTTCCTCATCGGAAACACTGTATTTGAAATTCAAAATCCCCCGCCCTTCGGGATGTGGTCTTCCTCTATGACTCAATATCACCACCGTTACACCTTTTTTCCTCAAAAATTTCATCGTGGGAACAATTGAGTCAATGCGAAATACATCCTTCAAGGATTCAATATTTAAATCAACACGCAAGAGACATACCGATCCTTTTTGTATTGATACATTTTTTAAATAAGTGATCATACCTCTAGTATAGATAAAAAAACAAAAAACCCCAAAGTATATACAAAGGGATTTTAATAAATTGGTGGGCGCGATCCCCAATCCCTCCAGCCGAGTAGAGAAAGAGGATACCTTTGGCATCCAACCAACGCGCGATTACACCACTACGCCCATATCATATGTCAAAACTAAACCTAGGGAGATGATATCAAAAAGACAAAATAATGCAAATGTGTTGGACACTAATCAGAAACAAGTGGAACAAAACGAAAGCCAAAATATCGTTTTTCTTCAAAATCAGTTACCCCCTTTTTTTCTAATACCACAATCGAGTCATCAATAGGGGCAACAATGCGCCCCCCTATTTTTAACTGATCCTTCCATACTTGAGGAATTGCATTAGTCGCAGCGGCGGCAATAATTTTATCGTACGGACCATGTTCCGGAAAACCCAACACTCCATCTCCCTCAGTAAGCGAAACAATATTTTTACTTACGTAATGATACTTTTCTATGTTTTGTTTTGCTGACTCAAATAGTTCGTGAATGCGTTCAATACCAAAAACTGACGGAGCATGCTCTTCGTCCCCATATTCGCGCGAGATAATGAATGCGAGAAGCGCGGTCTGCCATCCCGAACCCACCCCAATATCCAAAATAACATCCCCCGCTTTTGGGGAAAGTAATTCAAGCATAAATGCAACGGTAAGTGGTTGTGAAATTGTCTGATCAAACCCGATAGGAATCGGTTCATTTACGTATGCATACTGTTTCATATCTTCAGGAATAAAATCGTTACGATCAATATAGGTAAATGCATCAATAATGGACGGGGTTTTTAAATATCCATCGTGTACAAGTTCTTCGATAAGTTTTTCTTTTGTCATCTCTTTTTATTCTACACAATACGAGCCCAAATAAAAATCCGCTCTTTGTAAAAGCGGACTTTGGTTGCGCTAACTTTTTTTGTAACTATAAAAACGTTTCAAAATTTTATCATACCGTTCTCGTACTTTCCTAAATGATAAAAGACGCTTTCTGCTGTATGCAACACTTTTTACTGAATACTTCTTCCCTCGAAACTGGCGAATGGTAAAATCAATCTCGGTTCCATCGGGTAAACGATTCCAAAAATGCGAGGGAACGTTTTCAAAACCAGAAATATTACTCAAATTTGCATGACGGAGCGTCCCTCCAAAAATTTCCTGAGCCAGTAATGCAACAACATCACAATTTTCTGTCTCTGGAATATCTTCTTTCCACTTCTTACTTCGCCACGCCGTCTCGGCATCACAAATAAGAGGAACTATCTCTTTAAATTCTTGGATTGATATACTGCGACCCAATGTATGTACTCCTTATTTTTTTATATTACTGACACTAATCTACTACCAGAACAAAAAGTGATCAAATAAAAATCCGGGGAAATTTCCCCGGATTGTCTTCTTTATAATGGATCTTTAAATATTCGATCCCAATCAATATTCCAAGATTTTTCAAAATAACTTCTTACAAAATCCTGGTTGAATACAATGATACGAACTGGACCATATTCTGGACCGCGAGCTGGAATACCAACAACAAAGTTTCCAATATTATTAGGACTAAATCCGCGTTCACCATATGGATCACCTCCCGTACCGGCAGCAACTGAAAGTACAACAGCATCAGACATAAATACAGAACCGAATCGGTGAATATCACCTGAAAGATGGATAACCTTTCGTCCCGCAAAAACGCCAGTAAAATCTCCTCTTTCAAGAACATTTTTTACTGCCTCACGAAGCGGATCTCCATTTGCTCCAGACTTTCGAGCCGGTTCATGACGTAACGAAAAACCATATTCATAACCATTGGATCCTGTCTTGAAAATCCCCTGTCCATATGAAGTACTTCCATGTAACGGAGCACGAACAATACGTTCAAGTTCTTCTCGGGATAATCCAATCGATTTATCTGCCGCAAGAATATCAATAATATTCTCGGCATAAAACGATCCTTCGTTCAATTCACCTTCAACAGTATTCCTAAAGTGATTGCCACCAAGAATTGTAATAATTCCGATGCTTCTCATATCAGGATTTCCAGTGAGATATTCCTCAATCCCCAATGCCGTAACACCTGCTTTTTGTGACCGTTTCACAATACTTGCAAACATATCAGCATTTGGTTCGAGTACGCGTCGTTTATATTCACGCATTTGATATTGAGGCCAATGAATACCACGAATCAAAATTTGATCAATGATCTGCCTTTGCATTTCTCTCACTTTTTCTGCAGCTTCAATGCCATTTGAATTTTTTATTACGCTTTCGAGTACTTTGAATTCACGCATGATTACTCGAACATCCTTTGTGCGTTCATGTAATTCTGCTTGAGTTTCAAAATGGTGTCCCTGATCCTGATCACCAAGATCAATATACGAGTGGATTGGAACAAGTTTCCCATTTTCAAGATATTCCCGGCGCAATATTTCCATAACCGCTTCGTCATGTCCAAAGAACATCCCTGATTTCTTGTCGTAATAATACGACTTCCATGGGTGTCCGATGTGCTGATCGGAGGTTACAAATAAATACACATACTCCGATTCCTCTTTTATCTGCTTTGCGGTGATACCCTCAAGTGGTTTTCGGAGTAATACGGGTATTGAAATCGGTTCCGGATTCCATAATCCATTCAAATATTCGAGGCGAAAGATACCGGGCTCAAACTGCTCATGACGCAACAACCGTTCAAGTGGAGATCCTCTTCGAATTACATCCCGAAGTTGATCTAAAAGAAAACGCTTATTGAGTGCAACAGGAAGTTGATATACATCCGTTGATGTTTCTTTGTTTTTAACAAAACGTTGACCGACTGCCCAACGATAATTTACTGAATATGAGTTGATAAGAAGAACAACATCAGGAAGTGTTTTATCAAGTGCACGTCGCCCTACGTTTTTTTTCATGAACTCATCAAGCATTACTGTTGTCGGCCCCTGTTCCCTATCTTGGTGAATTTCAATTATCTTTCCGCCAATACTTAGAAATGCAGTGCCCTGAGTTATGACTTTCGCGTTTGGAATGGTGTTTTCAAGTGTCTTAATCACCCACGCACGGACAATATCAAAAAACCGCTTTCTATCCTCAGTTGAAACATTGGAACTAATGGTACGTTTTTCCTTCATGAGTAACCATTCAATTTCCTTCTGAAGTTTTTCAATTTTTTGAGTATCGGCATCCCTGTCTTTTCTATACTCATACCGCAACTCTGCTTGGACACCCCTCCGTTGTTCGTTAATGCGATTACGTAATACCGCGAGAATGTAGTTTATCTCTGCATGTGCTGCAGCTTCGATAATCTCCTCTTCGGTGCGTCCAAGTGTGATAAAAACCTTGCCGTTATAAATGGGCTTACCATCTTTATCAACGACAGTCTTTCTCCATCCGGACGCGAGATTTAAGAATTTTTCTCGTGCTGTTTCACATACCACATTATCTGCGGGTTTTGTGTTTCTAATCATTGCAGCTTCTCTCCGATACCGTGGATCAAGTATTTTTAGATTGAGCGTCATTCCAGAACTTCGTGCACGGTGCGTTGTTAAAAGTCCTTCTGATTTTTTTGCATCAATGAACATGAGTCCACCGGAAAAAATGACCAAATCATCATGTTTCGCTTCAGCAAGTTGAAGTCCATTCAGAACAACATTTTCCTCAAGAACCTGACTATATTCTGCGCCGACAAGGGGAGAATTAATAACAGAAAAAGAAAATTTTCCGTTTTCTGTTTTGATTATATATGGATCTTGAAGCGTTGCTTTAGAAAGCACCACCTTTGCGTTTTCAAGAATTTCTTCAGAAACAACAAGTCTTCCTTGTCCCGCTTCAGAAAAAATATCTCCATATATCGCCACATTATTTCCAGGACCGCGTAATTCCCGAAGCTTTTTGTTAATTATCTTCTCCGGGATCACCGAAAGTGTTTCTTTGATACGCGAAAGATCGTGTTTATAGCGAAGTGCTTCTTTAATGAATCTTAGCCGTTCTTTCGACCAAACAAATTCATCAAATTTTTTAGCTAGACCTCTATACCCAATCTTTGAACCAATATCTTTGACCGCTTTTAGCGCGGCGAGAAGAAACTCTCGCCTTCCGTTATGAAGCAACTTTGATGCAATAAGATGTTCAATTTGCTCACGTTCATTAGCATTCAAAGAAATACTTGGTTGTTCTACTTTCTCTTTTTGATGGTAACCGCGAATAAAACCACTGTCTCTTGCGCGACGCCACAATGCTACAAAAAATGAATCAAAAGAAATTGATGAATCAATTTCTTTATCGTTGAGGTATTTATCGTAAAGTTCTTTTGCTGATTTATTTAGCTCATCGTATGTATGAGCATTCAAGAATAAAACACGCAACACTTCACGATTCCAAGGATATCGTTTCATGGTAGTTCTCCTATGAAGTTAATAAATTGCTGTCTTCATTATTATCCCCTTTGCCTAGGTGCGTCAATGAAAAATCGGAGGAAACTGTCCTCCGATTATACACACCACAGTGAGCTTATTTTCTTAGGATTTTTGCGGCAAAATCGGGATCTACCACGTTTATCTCTACCCCAGTATCAAATTCGAATCCCGCGGCGATATTCCACACAGGACGAACTTCTACGTACCAATGAAAAGAATTTTTGTTCGCTACTTTTTCAACCAACGGTGTGGTATGAATGAAAAAATTGTAATCAGGATCTCCAAGATTCTTTTTCATTTTTCGAAGTACCTGTTGGAGAAGTTTTGTTACTCCCTCCATTTCCACATCAAGTGTATTTTCAAAATATGCTGAATGTTTCTTCGGAAAGACCCTCACTTCAAACTCGTGTCGTGAAGCATAGGGAGCAAATGCAATTGCATACTCATTTTCCGCAATAATTCTTTTTTTGTATTTTTTCTCTTCATTAATCATTGCACAAAACACACATTTTTTGTGTTGTACAAAATAATCATGTGCGCCACGAAGTGTGCGGAGAATTCTCGAGGAAACAACAGGAATCCCAATCATCTGGTAGTGTGGGTGAAAAATAGATGCGCCCGCGGTATGTCCCCAATTATGAAACATAGAAATATATTGAATATTTTTATCTTGAAAAAGCATAAGATATCGATCACGAAATGCGGAAAATACCCGAAATGCTTCCATGCTCGAAAGCTCAGGAAAATTTTTCTTATGATCACGGGTAACAATAAGATCATGATGCCCTACACCCGGAATAAGTTCAAAAAATTTTGATGTACGATGAAGCGCTTTTTTTTCAGAATGTGTCACTGCGGGATATTTATTTTTTAACACCACAAGATCCCAATCGGTCTTTATATCTCCTTTTTTTGTTCGCGTGTATCCCAAAATGACATGTTCATCGATATTCTCAAATGGGTGCTCAAAACGACACGTATGGAACGGCGCGATTTTTCTTTTCTCTTTCTTTTGTTTGAAATCTCCTGGTTTTTTTGCCCTCCCGGGTACAATCAAGATCCAATCGCCAGATACTATGTCTTTTCTAAATTCAGAGTGCTGCATAAAAATTATTTTTTCTCCAATGCGTATTGTTTTCGCCACAACCACCACCGAATTTTTACTACCTCAAGGAGCGTGGAAATGTATGCTCCCATACTAACTTTCGAACGAAAATCATTTACCCATCTCACCGGAATTTCCTTTATGCGAAATCCCATCTCTTTTGCAAGGACAAGTGCCTCCACATCAAATCCCCACCGATCGATTTTCATAAGTGGAAACACCTTTTCGGTCACCTCTTCGGAGAAACACTTAAACCCGCATTGCGTGTCTTGTATTCCCCATAATACCAATATCTGTATGAATAAATTCCCCATTTTTCCCAATATCTGTTTATACCACTGCTGCGGAGGATGTAATTCGGCACCTTTTATTCCTCTCGATCCGATTACCACTCCATACCCTTCTTTAAAATATGGGACCATCTTATCAAATTGTTCAATTGAAGTTGAGTTGTCTGCATCGGTAAATAACCGCCAATTTCCTTTCGCAGCAAGCATCCCCTGTCGTACCACCCACCCCTTTCCATGATTTTCTTTATTTGCGATCACACGAAGATTTTTTATCACATGAGAAAGTCGCTCAGCAATATCCGCAGTTTCGTCACGGGATCCATCACTCACCACAATAATTTCATATTCATAATCCCGCTCCGATAATCTTCGATCGATATCAATGAGTGTGAGTGGTAATCGTTTTGATTCGTTATATGCCGGAATAATAATTGATACAAATGGCTTGCTCATAATTACATTATTTGTTTTTCATCTTTATTCTTCGAAAAGACGATAAATCGATAGCTTAAAAAGTTTAACATGAAAGAAACCAGTACCCCAATTAATGCACCAACATTCGCCCACAATTTCGGATTTACTCCATCCGGAGCGCCTATGACATTCACTACTATCGAGGCGATCGAGACATTTACCGCCGTCCCGATAAGTGTGAATAAAATAAACCTTCCATATTCCTTTCCGGTTACCGGCGTTCCACTTTGAAATGTCCAAAGTTTATTCCAAAAATAACTATTTGTCGTTGCGGCAAGAAATGAGACTGCCTTAAAACCGGAATATGTAGATCCCTCGGAAATATCAGTAAGAAGTATAAATAAATTTAATATTCCCAAATCAAGAAGCGTATTCAGTGTTCCCACTGCGGCAAACTTTCCAAATTGCTCAAGCACCGGCCAAAACTTTCCCAACAACTTCAACACCGCAAGCGCGATAGGTGCAAGAAGTGAAAACCCAATAACTGTTCCCGCAATAAGAAGCGGGGTCACGGTAAATCCAAGATTTTTTACCGGAAGAAGCACGAGCCACCCGACCAAAAAACCGATAATGCCTACCAAATAAAAATCCTTTTTGTTGTATGTATTCATATTATTTTAAAATTGTGTTATTTTCCCCATTCGACGTTGGTGTTTCTTTTCCACGTAATCGCGCGTAAATTTCCTGTTCGACAGTTTCGCGCGGTCGTCCGTAGGTAAGTCGCGAATAATCTCGCGCAAGTTCTGAGGTATCTGCACTTCCCTTTGGAGGAAATGGTTCAAACATATTAAATGCGCTTGTGACCTGGTTGTTAATCATCAATTTTGCATGCGCATTTAAGTTATCGATATTCAATAAATTATTCACATTAAATGTAGGCTCGAACTGTTTTACAAGATATTCGGCGTCATCAGCACCCACACGAAACGCAATAATTGAACCAACATTACCAAATACCGCATCTCTTATTTTTTCGGACAATTGGCCGATAAACTGGTGTGCAATGGTAAGGCATAAGCGATATTTTCTCGATTCGGAAAGAATTGTCGCAATACTTGGAGTGGTAAAATTTTGAAACTCATCAATAAAAAGATAAAAATCTTTTCTTTTTTCCATTGGAATGTCTGCGCGTGAAAACGACGCAATGGTGATTTTCCCCACCAAAATCATTCCAAGTAATCCCGCATTCAAATCCCCTATTTTCCCCTTGCTTAAATTCACGAGAAGAATTTTTCCCTCGTCAATAATTTCTCTAAATTTTAAAGTGGTTTTTGACTGTGCAATAATAGGTCGTACATAATCATTGGCGATAAATGTATTAAACTTACTTGTAATATACGGGACGAGATTGGAAAGCGCCGCTTCGCCCCCCGCTTTTTCGGCTTCTTTTTCCCAAAAATCTTTTGCAATAATATTTTTGCACTTCACAAGAAGTTTTTTTCTAAACTCAGCATCCGCGAGCACGCGCGGAATTTCAAGAATGGTATACCCATCATTTGGATCATCCATAAGAAGCAGAAGCGCATTTCTTGTGTATTGTTCGAACATCGGACCTCCAGTTGTTTTTAAATCATAGAGCGTGTCGAAAATCCCCATGAGTTCATTGATAATAAATGTTTTTTGTTCGGGAAACTTTGGATCATATTCAAGCATATTAAGCCCCAATGGACGCTCCATATCCGCCGGATCAAACACCACCACATCCTTCACACGAGATTTCGGCACGCGCGCAAGAAGATCTTCGAATAGATCCCCGTTGGGATCTATTACGCACACCCCCTCTCCCTTCTCCATGTCTTGACCAATGAGATTATTAAGAAATACTGTTTTTCCGGTACCCGTCTGACCAATCACATATATATGCCTTCTTCTGTCCTCACGTGTCATACGAACATCCCGTTTTTCGTTTCTATATTTACTTTCTCCAATTTTTATTCCCTCCTTTGGAAGGTTTGACGGCGGAGAAACTTCTTTAAATCTTAATTCTCTTACTTTCGGAATGTTGGTAAACGAGGTAGGAAGATGAAAGATACTCGCAAGTTCTTCAGTATTCAATATCATCTTATTTTCATCATTGAATAAGCGAAACGAATAAAAATGAACGAGATCTTTTAAATCTTTCTGTTTTACCACATCAAATTCATTTCCTCCCGGAGTTCCGAATTGTGAAAATCCGGCACTAGTCCCTTCTAAAATCATATCCGCGGATTCCTGAGAGGGTGCCGACGAAAGAATGCGGACATTCACCTCAAAGAGGGGTTTTGATAATTTCGCTTCGAGAGACTTTATTGCGGTTTCATCAATAAGTTTCTCTTTTTGTTCATCTTTCTTTGTTCCTTCGAATGTCGCTTTTTTTAAATCGGATAGAGAAACTGAACGAGAGAGAACATCTTTTAGTTTTCCTCCTTTCTTTAACAAAACGAGTGAATCAAAAATAGTTTTTTTTGCACTTTTCTGTGCTGGTCGAAAAATATATTGAATCACTCCTCCCTCTCCAAATTCCTGTATCTTCGAAAGGCCACCCAGAAGTGGTGCAAATGTTTCTGTTTCAAGTTCTTGGTATGTCCGAATTGGTAAAATAAATTTTTCCTTTTGTTTTACATATACCCCCGACACCGCACCCGAAGAATTAAAAATATTATAATCTTCAACCGGATCAACTTGTGCATCTTTCCATATCGACTGCACCGTACGAGCAAATGATTCAGAAAGACGACCGGGAAGAGCGGCATAAAAATGGATTTCTTCTCCAATATAAGGGACGGCAACCTCAAATATAAATGGGACCTTGAATGAAAGGAGATTATTAAAAAATTGCTCCGAAAGATTTATTTCTTTTTTTAATTCTTTTCCTTCTTGTGTTTCGCGAGGAAGACGAATAAGAAACAACTTTAATTGGAGAGAATCCCGAACCATCCGTCTCTCCTTCATGCGAACAGACACATAAATTCCAATAATTAATAGGACCGCAATGAGAACCGCATAAAAAATAAACATGGTTTTTATTTAAGAATTCCCCGTTTTTTTAATTCTGGAACCAATCTATCAATAAGTGCGTCATGAAATGCATCTTCAATAAATGGGGAATATTTTTTTGCGTCTCTCACCGCTTTTTCTAAATCGTGGGAAAGCGCTTCCTCCACTAATTGTTCAACAATACGTTTTACATCCTCGTTTCCTTCTTCTTGAAGATATGAAGGAAGTGATGGAAAGTTTATTTGAGGAACAGGGTGGGGGGATGGCGAAGAAGTGGTAATTTCATTTTTTGTCACATCCTCTGCAAGTGTTTGGATTGCCTCTTTTACAATTTCTCGTTCGGAAAGATTTTTTTCTCCACGAGATCCGAGTTGTTGTTCCACATGTCCGCCAAGACGGACAAGATTTTTTTCGATGTGTTCACTGAAGTTCTGTGTTTTTGGCATAAGGATAGAAAACTATACTATAATTATAGCGTATGAAAACAGAACATAAAACACTCATTATTCTTCTCCTTATTGTCATACTCGGATCACTTTTTCGCTTTAGTGGTCTTTTCACTATTCCCCCAGGACTCTATCCGGACGAGGCGATGAATGGAAATAACGCTCTTGAAGCAATTTCCACAGGAAACTACAAAATATTTTACCCAGAAAATAACGGACGAGAGGGAATGTTTATAAATATCCAGGCATTTTTCCTTCATTTCTTTCTTAATTTTTACCCAACTCCAGAGCCGTGGATGCTCAGATTTACCAGTACTCTCTTTGGAATATGTACCGTACTTGGTATTTATTTCCTTACAAAAGAGTTGTTTAGAAAAAATGAGCGCGCAAAAACATTTGCACTTATTTCAACATTCTTTATTGCAACAAGTTTTTGGCACATTAATTTCTCACGTATTGGGTTTCGTGCAATTATGGCACCAGCATTTTTAACCTGGGGAATATATTTTCTTCTACTTTCTTTCAGAAAGATAGAAGAAAATTCTCAATTACTAATTTCCAATTTTCAAAATTTAAAATATAAGATTTTGTTTCCGGTTTTTGCCGGAATGGTGTATGGCTTGGGCATGCATTCATATATTGCTTATCGCGCAACTCCACTACTCATCCTTTTTTTCTTCTTCCTCATTGCATTTAAATCTAATCGGAAACAAGCAGTACGGTTCGGCTCATTATTTGTGCTTGGATCGATTATCATCTCCATTCCTCTTATTATTTATTTTGCACAAAATCCACAAGATTTTTTGGGAAGGACGTCGCAGGTATCGATTTTTAGCGGTGAATCTCCACTGAAAGATTTGGGATTGAACGTTACAAAAACAATCGGAATGTTCTTTGTGTATGGCGACAGCAATTGGCGACATAATCTTTCGGGAACACCGGAACTTTTTTGGCCAATTGCGATATTTTTTGCAATCGGAATTATTGCAGGAATTACAACAATCTTGAAAAAGAAAAAAGAGGAAGAAAAATCAAGATGGTTTAAAAATTCTGCGTTTGGGTTTTGGATTTTATTTTCCTGGCTTAGCGTCACTGCACTCCCCGTTGTCGTCTCCAACGAAGGCATCCCCCACGCGCTTCGCTCAATACTTATGATTCCTCCCGCAATGATTCTTGCGGGGGTCGGATCCGTGTTTATGTATGACTGGATAAAAAATAAAAACGTCCCCAAAACACTTCTGAATATATCGGCCGGGTTACTTCTTGGATTTATCGGTGTGTATACATTTTATACATATTTCATAATCTGGGGACCACACCAGGAGACCGCAAATGCATTCTCATCGGATTCTGTCGAAATAGGACATATGTTAAATTCGCTCCCAAAGGAAATTAATAAATATATTGTGACAAATGGCAGTGGAACACTCGTCCGGGGAATTCCAATGCCTTCGCAAACGGTGATGTATATCACTGATAGTTTTACTTCTAAAAAACAAGAGGAAAAGAATATTTTTTATATACTACCAGAAGAAAAAAATACCATCCCACAAGGAGGGTTTGTTGTGGAATTAAAATAAAAAATACTAGAGACCAAAGATACGCACTGAACCAGGATTTGTTGTTGTGTCCACGTTTGTGGAACTTGCATATTGTGTTGTTGGACTCGTAAGGGGTCCATCAGTTCCCGATCCACCAGACCAATCCGTTTGATGAAATATATCGTTTTTCCAACGAGTTGCATAATCAGTAAGACTTATGCTGTCCATTACTCCCCTTGTATTCCATTCGGCCGTTGCGGTTATTTCTTCCGTTATTGGGTCAACAATTGATCCACTTTGACACGGCTCTGTATCGGTAATTGTACTCGATGAATCATTTGATCGACATGCATTTTCAACAGAAAAATATGCGGAAAATGGTTTGCTCTCATAAAGATTTTTTACTTCGGTTGCGGTAAGTACGCGATTATAAATTCGAACATCATCAATATACCCTTGAAAAAATCGACCTGCATAGGCACTCCCAACTCGAAAAGTAGCATATGTTGTTGGCCAAGTTGTAACGGTATTTATTTTTGCATCTTTATCAATATAAACCGTCGCAGTATTACCTGAAGAATTCCATGTAAGCACCACATGGTGCCATGTGTTCAAAGAAATTATATTATTTGAGTAAGCATCACTATAGGATCCACCACTATTGCCAAATATAACCCGTAATCTTCCCGAATCGTATTCAAAACGCAATGCATTATTATTTGTAGCCGCTGATTGAAATCCTAATATATTATCAACGGAGCTCCACCTATCAAAATTTGCCCAAAAAGAAACGGACCCATTAGAAAATGCGGTGACACCCATAAAACCACTTACTTCAACGTAGTTATTAATTCCATTAAAAATTAAACAATTCCCCACCCAACACACTGATGTTGCTCGCGTTGGACTATTGGTAAGTGTTCCATCATTCCCGTTTCCACTCATATCATACGCGATCGTTCCCGTCGCCTCATCAAATCCCCATCTCCCTACTAAACCATCCGTAACATCTTTACTCAGAAATCCTTCTTTCCCCTGAACGGTATAAAATGTCGTACCCGATGCATTCAAAAAATATTGAGTATCTAATCCCTTGGTAAGACTATAAATATTTTGCCAGTTTGCGCTTGCATATGAACGCACCTCATCAAGTGTCTGACGAACAATACCCGATGCAGCTTGCATATCATCACTTGAAGTCGTCGATTTCAACATAAAACTAATTCCAAATCCCGCTCCCCCGATTAAAATAGCCCCAATCGAAAGACCGACAAGAATTTCAATTAATGATTGACCACTCCTACTTCGTAGAAGAATTCTAAATTTAAAATTTAAAATTTTAATTGAATGCATAAATTTTTTATTTAATAATTTGAATTCCATTTAAAATTTAGAACTTAAAACTCGTTAATTTATTTAATATCATTATACATCTGTAAAATTTCGGTTGCAGTAAGTGCGCGATTATAAATTCTCACTTCATCAATTAATCCGTCAAAATATTGGCCCCCGTTATCTCTCGCAATAGTTACCGGGGATGATGTAGAAGGAGGATTTATGGCTTGGCCCGTGGAATTTTTCAAAACTCCGTTTTGATATATATAAACCATTGATCCATTCCAAACTCCAACAATATGTATCCACTGATCTTTGAGAGAGTTTGTAAACGCAACATTCAAGGTTGTCCCCCCGTTTCTAAATCCAACTCCAATTGCATTACTCGCAGGGCCAAAAGCGTACAAACTCCATCCGTCGGTATCCCATCCGGCATTTGCCCCCTTACTTACCACGTTTGGATATAAACTTCCCGACCATGACGATGGAATTTTTATCCACGCAGCAACAGTCCCAACGCCCGCAAGATCTAGTGTGGTATTACTTGAAACCCTAGTGTATTGATTTGTTCCATTGAAATCCAAACATCCTCCCGCTTTACAGTTAATACTCCCTTGCCAGGTCGGAGTATTATAGAGTGTTCCATTGTTTCCATATCCCGAATTATCATACGCGAGTGTACTTGTCCCCTCATCAAAGTGCCAATATCCCACAAGCCCCTCTTCTCTGCGAGTGGTCACTTTTCCTAATGTATTTACCACCACATCCCCTACTGTGGAACCACTGGAACCCGCAAGAAGCGTGATAATTTGATTTTGTGAGACCTCTCCAGAAATAGCGGAAAAAATAACATCAATATCTTTTCCTGTTGCGGGATTTCCAAAATTTACCCCCGACCGCAGTTTGTACGTTTGATTTGGCGACGAAGAAGCAAACGAGGACCCGCTCCATGTTCGAAATAATTGCCCATCCGCAACTGAATTTGAAAAACGAATTCCCCATTGTTTCCCGTTTTTCTGCGTCACCGACATTTCTTGTGTATTTCGGGCAACTGCAACAATTTCCCCTAACGCAAGCTTTATATTTTGTGCCGCCTGATATTTATAAATTGTAAAAAAACCTCCAACAGAAATCACCGCAGAAATCGCGACCACAACAATGAGCTCAATAAGCGTGAACGCCGATTTTGAATTTTGAATTTTGAATTTTGAATTTTGAATCAAGTTAAAAATTATTGAATTTTCTAATTCAATCGAAATTCTGAATTTGAGATTCAGATTTCTTAGAATTGTACGGTGAGTTGATAAATCGGAACAACGATGGCAAGTGCAATAACCCCAATAATAAGACCAATTGAGAGCAACATAATAGGCTCAAGAAACGCAACAAGCATTTTTAGCGAGCCCTCAACTTCTGCGGCATAAAAATCCGCAAGTGTGGCAAGTACCTCTTCGATGTGTCCCGCTTTTTCCGATATTGCGATTAAGTTTACCACCGTCTTTGGAAAATAGGGTTCTCGTTTGAATGCCTCCCCTACCGTAAGCCCTTTCGCCAATCCATCACGCGAAATACGAACCAACGCTTCCTTCAATTGAAATTGCGTAATTGAATCGGAAGTAATTTCCAATGCATCGGTAAGTGGCATACCCGCTTTAATGAGTGTACTCAGTGTCGCGGCAAATCTTTGGATAGCCATTTTTTTTGTCACATCACGCACCAAAGGAAGTCCGGAAAAAATACCCACCATCATTTTTTTGAATGCGAGAGACGTTTTATAAAGCACGACGACAATCGCCACAAGAATAATTAATCCCGCAATCACATATATTCCAAATTTCCCAAGAAAAAGACCGATTGCAAAAACAATTTTTGAAAACAACGGAGGCTCAAATCCACTTTCGGTAAATACTTTTGCAATTTTAGGAAGAGCAAAGACAACTAAGAAAATAAGAATAAGTACTGACGCCCCAAGAAGAATAATAGGATAAAATAATGCCCCCTTCACTTGATCACGAAGTGCTTTTTCTTTTGTGAGCGATGCACTCAAATTTTCAAAGATATATTCCAAATTTCCCGCAGCCTCTCCCGCCTTCACAGAATTAATATATACTTGACTGAATGTTTTTGGATACCTCGCAAATGCGGCAAAAAATGGTTGTCCCTTCTCCAAGTTTGATCGTACTTCCAATAAAAATCCTCTCACTGCAGGTTTCGAAAAATCATCGATCAAAATATTGATCGCTTGAAGTAACCCCGTTCCAATCTTCAACATAAGAGCCAAATATTTCGATATAAATACCTGGTCAGTAAGTGATATTTTAGAACCAAAAATTTCCTTTCGTCCGGTTTGTGTGGCCTTTGAAACCGCCTTCACGCTTACCGGCTTAAATCCTTGAGAAGAAAGAAAGGTGAGAACCTGCCCCACATCATTTGCCTCAACGTCATTTTCAATAATTCTTCCGTCTGGTTGTGATGCGATGTAGTGAAATAACATGATAAAAGTATAAATTTCTATTTACGAATCCCGAATAAATTCCTACTGTACTAATTTTATAACATTTTCTTCATTTGGTCATTCATTCAAAATCTACGGACTATTCCCTAATTACACGGAACACTTCCTCAATAGTCGTCATCCCGAGTTCTACTTTACGAAGTCCATCTTCAACCATAGTGATCATTCCCTCTCTTCGGGCAATTTCGCGCACCCCATCAAGACTAAAATCAGGACTAATCATCAATTTACGAATTGCCTCACTTACCTCCATTGATTCAAAAATACCGATACGTCCAAGAAACCCCGTATAATTACACGCTGCACATCCCTTTCCACGGAAAAACACCTTAGGAAGACGTGCAATATCCGAATTAATATTCATTGAAGAAAGTTCCCGTGTAATCACTTTTTTCATTTCTTCGTCGGGATTATAAGATTCAATACAATCAATATGAATTTTTCGTGCAAGGCGTTGTGCGGAAATTACATTCAATACCGCCGCCGCCAAAAACGGTGCAACTCCCATATCAATAAGACGAGGAATTGTGGTAGGAGCATCGTTAGTGTGAATACTCGAAAGTACCAAGTGACCGGTAAGTGCCGCCTGCACTGCGATATTTGCAGTTTCGGCGTCTCGAATTTCACCAACCATGATAATATTAGGATCCTGACGGAGAATGGATCGAAGTCCCGAAGCGAATGTAATACCCGCCGCAACATTCACTTGGGTTTGATTCACATATCGCATATCGTATTCAATTGGATCTTCAACAGTAACAATGTTCACTTCCGGGCGATTCAAAATATTCAATACCGAATACAGCGTGGTTGTTTTTCCGGATCCTGTTGGTCCGCAGACAAGTACCATTCCATATGTTTTTTTGATTCCACTTTCAATCATCCGTATCCCATCATCAAACATTCCAAGATCGGATAATGAAATCGGTTTCTGCGCTCCTGCGAGCAAACGCATTTCAACCTTCTCTCCATAAAAAGTCGGGATAATCGAAACACGAATATCAATAACACCATCGCCAATTTTAAATCGAAAACGTCCATCTTGTGGATGGGTGTGTTCATCAACACGAAGACCGGAAAGAATTTTTATACGTGCAGTAACTGCAGGACGAATTTCCTTCGGCATACGGATAATTTCATGAAGTACCCCGTCAACTCTGAAGCGCACTAAAATAACATCATCAAGCGCCTCAAAATGTATGTCGGATGCCCGAGATGAAATTGCATATTCAAGAAGATTATCGACAATTGCAACAATCGGAACGTCTTGTGCGGCCTCCTTTAAATCTTTATCGGTTTTGAGTTTTAACGATTCACGAACACTGTCGTCAATAATTTTTTTAAAATCTTGGGTAAGTTTTTTCTGGTAGAGAATAAATCCCCTATTTAAATCATCCTCACTCGCAAAAAACACCTTTATCCTTCCCTTTAGTTTCAGCGAAAGATAATCGATTGTTTCAAGATCGGTTGGATCCTCCATCGCCACTTGATACACCCCATCGCTATCTTTCAAAAAAACAATAACTTTACGAATACGCGCAATATCTTCAGGAATGAGATGCATCACCTCCTCATCAATAACCACTGTTCCCAAATTTACACGCTCATACCCCAACGTCCGTGCAAGGAGGGTGTAGTAATAATCACTTGTGATAAGACCTTGCGAAATAACAAGATCCATCACGTTTTGCCTTTTCCGTTCCGCCTCCACGCTTAACGAATCAAATGTTTCCGCATTCAAAATACCCGCATTCACGAGCATTTCTTTTATTTTTGATTGGGGAAGAGAGATCATATTATTTTTGCGACGTATTCGCTACCATAAAAAAAGCTAATATAAAAACTGCGCTATTATTATAGCAACAATCGCGAGAGGCATCCATAAATAATAAAACGGAAATCGATCTTCTCTCCTTTTGAGTATTTTATTTATATAAAACGTTCCTAAAAGTCCTACAAGAAGTATCACCAGAAGATAAAAAATCCACAGATATGTCCACAATGGATTTCCAAGGAGAAATATGGCGATTCCTCCAATATACAGTTCTTCATCTTCAAAAAATTTACTTCCAAATTTTTTGTTGTACCGTTTTCCATAAATAAGAAACAATACGGCAATAACAAAAGAAATACAGTAATACATCAAAAAACGAACGAGATGATATTGGAAGAGATATAAAATACTTGTGTGAGGCGGAAGAAAAAAAGATGAGGGAGGACCAGCTTCTACCCATATAAAATACTGCAGTCCGGTTAAATACAGATACCAAAAAATGATACCTAAAACAGAAAAAACAAAAATCCACTTTGACGCAAGAAGGCGAAATACATCAGAAAATGTTTTATTAAAAATCTGAAAAATGAATAAAATAAGAAAAATGAATGCGCTAAAAATCGGAATAAAATAACTCATAATCATCCTCTCTATTATATACGAACCCCGCCTCTCCATGGAGAGGCGGGAAATATGTATCTTCTAAAAATCTATTACTTACTGTAAATCGAGCCCTGGATCATTCCCGATTTCATACCATGTTGCATTGTTTCCTTGATCTTTTGTGACTACGTCACCCGCACCACTCGCTGCATATTTGTTACTCTCCATCTTCGCATTTAATTCATAAAGAAGTGTTGAGGAACTCGTATAACTATAGTAATATATCGCATCGTTCACTGGATCCAAAGGAAGACGTGAAAGTGGAGATCCTGAAGAAATTGCACCAAAGTTCACGTTCACCCATCCTGTACCGGTTACCGCGGTTGTTGCATTTGTCACACACGATCCTCCACTTGGAGAGGTGGTGCCAACCGTACATGTCGATGTTGCGGTCCACGAGGTAAGATTTGCTACCTCAGCAAGATAGAGTGCAAGTGCATTATGGAGTGCCGACAAATCGGACACACGCGTTGAATCTCTTCCCTGTTTCACGAGTTGGGCAGGATTCAAAATGATAACGACCGCTGTCGCAAGTACTGCCAAAATGGCGATAACGACAAGGAGCTCAATGAGGGTAAAACCCTTTTTCGTATTTGTCTTCATATTTTTGAAAGTAACCTTTTTACTAATAAAGTATAACACAAACAAAACTAATTTTGAATGTGGATAACAAAAAGACTAGTTAATATCAGATATATTACAGGTTTAATGCCGGGGCATTTCCCACTTCATACCAATTACCATCATTTCCCCCATCTTTTGTGTTTGAGACAACATCTCCACTCCCCGATGCTCCGTACTTGTTACTCTCCATCTTCGCATTTAATTCATAAAGAAGTGTTGAGGAACTTTTAAACCCATAATAATATGTCGCATCGTTCACTGGATCCATTGGAAGACGGGAAAGCGGAGAACCCGATGAGATTGCATTAAAATTTACCGGTACCCACCCATTTCCATTCACTGCCGTTGAACTTGAATATGTACACGGATCAAATCCTGTTGGTTTCGATCCAGCGGTTTCGTTAGTGCAATAAGTATAGGGAGTCCACGAAGTAAGTCCCGCAACTTCTGAAAGATAGAGCGCAATTGCGCTATGTGTTGCGGCCATGTCGGAAATACGCGTTGAATCTCTTCCCTGTTTCACGAGTTGGGCAGGATTCAAGATGATAACAACCGCTGTCGCAAGTACTGCCAAAATGGCGATAACGACAAGGAGCTCAATGAGGGTAAAACCCTTTTTCGATTTTTTTATTTCCATTGTAATATTCAGAAGAAATACCGACCTTTCTCTTTTTGTTATTATACACTTTTATTGACCTTGAAGTAAAAATTCTTTTACCCGACCCACAAGTTCTTCCATTGAAATACGGGCCTTTACAAAATATCCAACCGCGCCAAGAGCCTGTCCTTTTTCAAGGTCAGTTTCTTGTCCAAGATTTGAAATAATCACAATCGGCACTTTTTGTAGCAACGGATCAGCTTGTACTTTTTCCAAAAATTCAAATCCAGATATTTTAGGAAGAATGATATCGAGTAGTACTAAATCAAGTTGATTATTTTTCAACAACTCAAACCCCTCACTTCCATCACGAGCAAGGAGAACTTTAAATCCCTCTTTTTCAAGACGTTGTTTCAAAAGTGTTCCTAAAAGTGGCTCATCTTCAACGAGAAGAATATTTTTTATTGGCAATGAAGTTGGTGTATCCATTTTTCTATTTCTCTCTCTATTATACATCGGCACTATAAATAACAAAAATCCACTTGCCAATATGCCCGAGATGAAATTGCATATTCAAGAAGATTATCGACAATTGCAACAATCGGAACGTCTTGTGCGGCCTCCTTTAAATCTTTATCGGTTTTGAGTTTTAACGATTCACGAACACTGTCGTCAAT
>JBFLWN010000003.1:79792-81587 GCA_040757555.1 Patescibacteria group bacterium
TCCTAAAAGTGGCTCATCTTCAACGAGAAGAATATTTTTTATTGGCAATGAAGTTGGTGTATCCATTTTTCTATTTCTCTCTCTATTATACATCGGCACTATAAATAACAAAAATCCACTTGCCAATGGGCAGGTGGATTTTTGTTATAGCAAACATTTTTAGTTGTCCTAATCTTCGCGGCCGAATTTTGTTTCTCGAAATTCTTCGAGAAGAAGGCTCGGCTCAGACCTCCCTGATTTGTAAAAAAGTATCACAAATCGTAAACAGCGATCCGCCAACATTGCTGTTTTGGGCGTCTCACTTTTTACGACTTGCAATCGACATAATTTAATTGATCCACGAGCAGCTTCCGCTACCCGTGCCTTGTTACGACTTAGTCCTCATCACCGAGCTTAGGCTGAACCCCGGTAGGAGTTTTTACCTATTCCCAGCTCCGCTGACTTGACGGGCGGTGAGTACAGGACTCGAGAACGTATTCACCGCAGCATGCTGATCTGCGATTACTAGTGATTCCGACTTCATGAGGGCGAGTTGCAGCCCTCAATCTGAACTGGGGCCAATTTTGATGGGATTAGCTCCGCCTTACGGCTTGGCAACCCATTGTATTGACCATTGTAGCATGTGTGTGGCCCAGGGCATCAAAGGGCCATGCTGATTTGACGTCATCCCCACCTTCCTCCGTCTATGCGACGGCAGTCTTCCCTGACACTTATAACAGAGAACAGGGGTTGCGCTCGTTACCCCACTTAAGGGAACGCCTCACGGCACGAGCTGACGGCAACCATGCAGCACCTGTGCACATGTCCTCGTAAGAGGAGGGTTCTCCTTTCGGAAAATTTTCATGTACATTTCAAGCCCTGGTGAGGTGTCTCGTTTACCGTCGAATTAAACCACATGCTCCACCACTTGTGCGAGTCCCCGTCTATTCCTTTGAGTTTTAAGCTTGCGCTCGTACTTCCCAGGCGGCAGACTTAACGCGTTAGCTACGTCACCCCGAGGGTCGATACTCGAGACAACTAGTCTGCATCGTTTAGGGCGTGGACTACAAGGGTATCTAATCCTTTTTGCTCCCCACGCTTTCGCGCCTCAGGGTCAAGAGTGTCCCAGCAGAATGCCTTCGCCTTTGGTGTTCCGCACGATATCAACGGATTTCACCCCTACACCGTGCGTTCCATCTGCCTCTAACACCTTCTAGTGCAACAGTTTCCACGGCGATTTCTGAGTTGAGCCCAGAGATTTAACCGCAGACTTACCGCACCCCCTACGCGCCCTTTACGCCCAATAAATCCGGATAACGCTTGTGGCCTTCGTATTACCGCGGCTGCTGGCACGAAGTTTGCAGCCACTTATTCCTACGGTACTGTCAACCTTGCGGCTTCCTCCCGTAGAAAAGTAGTTTACACACCGAAATGCTTCATCCTACACGCGGCGTCGCTCCATCAGGCTTTCGCCCATTGTGGAATATTCTCGACTGCTGCCTCCCGTAGGAGTAGGAACCGTGTCTCAGTTTCCTCGTTGGGGAACAGGCTCTCACCTCCCCTACCGGTCATAGCCTTGGTGAGCCATTACCTCACCAACTAGCTGATCGGGCCTAGGCCGATCCCAAAGCGACTTGCGTCTTTACTCTTGCGAGACTATCAGGAATTAGCGAATCTTTCGACTCGTTTTGCCTGACTCTGGGGTACATACCAAGGTGTTACTAACTCGTTCGCCACTAACTTTACATAGAGCACAAGAAAATCAAAAAAATAATTTCCTTGTGCTCCACATAAAGTCCGTTCGACTTGCATGCCT
>JBFLWN010000004.1:0-78909 GCA_040757555.1 Patescibacteria group bacterium
TTTTGAGTAGAGCGTCTGATGGAACATTACTTTTGAATCGTCCTACTGGGGGAGATATCGCGTTTTATGAAAATAATGGTGTTGCCCAAATGATAATAAAAGCCACTAGCGGCAATGTTGGTATCGCAACTTCAACTCCTCTCTATACACTTTCGGTGAATGGAACAGGATCATTTAATCAACCAGTATTTGTAGGAACACCCACCAATGCAAGTCACGCTGCAACAAAATCATATGTTGATTCAATTGTCGGAGGTGGAGCAGGAACAGGAAGTTTCTCAACACTTACGGTTTCAGGAACTTCAACATTCAACGGAAATATTTGGTTCGGTGGCGCAGCATATTCAAGTTTGAATATGAACGGGAATAATATTACAGGAATAAATAAGATCACTGCTTCGGTTATCGACCCTATTTATAGTATTAATGGAGTAAAATATGCGACATACGGATCAGACACCATTGGTATAAAAACCGAAATATTTGGAAAAGAATCACTTACACAAATTGCACTTGGAAAGTGGCAGGCGGTTATTGATTTCGGAAATCTTCAAAAAGGTTCTGATTTGTGGCTATTCTGGCAGGCGATAAACGAAGGAAAGAACATGAAGGATATGGTGATTGCGCTTACTCCAGAATTTGATGGACGAGTGTGGTATGAATTACACCCGAATGAAAAACAAATTGTAATTTATGGACAGATGACCGGTGTAAAATCTCAAAACCCAATTGTTTCGTATCACATTGCGGCACCACGACACGACGCAAAGGAATGGGGGAATGTGGTAAAAGACCAGACAGAAAAAGCATCATTTATTTTGCAGTCAAAATAACTATTGAGTTTTCACTACTGGGTAAATTTTAAATAACAAGAAGAAAATAAGGTATAATAAAAACAGTATTAGGTATTAAGTAGAAAGTATTAAGTATATAGTTTATTTAGAAATTAGAATTTAGAACTTAGAGTTTCCAAAAACAAAATTATGAATCATCGTTATTTCGTCACATTATTAGTTTTAGGAATTTTTGCCGTTGGCAATTTGATTCCTGCCAATTTTGTTTTTGGCGCTATGTATCAAAATTTGAATCCGACGGGGGATCAGACGATTGCGCCAGCGTCAGCGAATTTTGAATCAGGTGAAGCGGTATGGGTGAATAATACATTTGTTGTGCGCACGCGCGCGGGGGGCACGGGTACCTTACGAAATTTGCAACTTACCACAGGAACAGGAAATGTCGGAGCGGTAGTGAATTCTGCGGGAAATCTGGGAATCGGAACTGCGAGTCCAACTGCGAGACTTGATGCGCGATATGCTTCGTTTGCAATGGCTAATTATCCCTTGTTTGTAGGAAACAGTTCGTATTCATACACACACGTCAATTATGATACCGCGGTTATTCAACAGGATGATGTGACGACGTTGCGTATGGTTGAATACAATAATGGAGGAACGAATCAGGAATTGGGAATTGAAGTGGGGGATGGGTATTCAAATTTTACCTCAAGTGTTCCGATGAGATTTTGGGGAACAGCGAGTCCTGGGGGACTTATTTATAATGGTGCATCGGGAGCGTTGGCACTTACCATTACTGGAGCGAACGCAACATTTTCACAACCCGTGACTGTTGGCACACCGACTGCAGTGAGTCATGCGACAACAAAATCATATGTTGATTCAATGTTTTCAGGTTCGGGACAGTGGACAACTAATGGAGGATTGGTGTATCTCACGAGCACAACACAGAACGTCGGTATCGGGACGACGAGTCCGGGGGCGAAGTTAGAAGTGAATGGTGATGTCATGATAAAAAATTCTGCTGGAACAGGTGGAATCAACATTGTTGATGACGGTGGAACCAATCAAAGGATTGCACATTCCGGCTCTAAATTCTATATAGGTAAAACTGGAAATCAGCTTGTGTCATTTGTTCAGATTGATGGGACATCTGCTAACACACAACATTTATACATACCAAGCGGCAACGTCGGCATCGGGACGGTGAGTCCGGGGAATAAATTGGAAATTTATGGCTCAAGTAATGGGTTGCTTATGAAATTAAATATTGGTGGTGTAAATGTAGCACAAATAGGAAGTGAAGGAGGTGTTGGGGCTTTTGATTTGGAGGCACACGGTTCTCCAATTTTAATGGCTAAGCCAGGAACTTATGGGGTAGCTTTTGGTCAAGGAGTTACATGGAGCGATTTGCCAACTAATGGGAATATGAATTTGAAAGGCAACGTCGGCATCGGGACGACGAATCCTCAATATAAAATAGACATGCCTATTAATGGTAAGATAGGTACTTACAGCGACGCCTCACATAATGCGTCTATTGAATTTTATAATTCCACTACGGCGAACATGAATTTTCAGCTAACTAATGCTTCTGGTGGTAGCTATACTTTTAGCGGCGGCAACGTCGGCATCGCTACCACCACCCCTGTATATAAATTGGATGTTGTCGGCACTTCTCAATTCTCACAACCAGTGATTGTTGGGACACCAACCGCAAACTCACACGCAACCACAAAGAGTTATGTTGACTCAATGTTCACAGGTTCAGGTCAGTGGACAACTAATGGAGGATTGGTGTATCTCACGAGCACAACACAGAACGTCGGTATCGGGACGACGAGTCCGGGGGCGAAGTTAGAAGTGAATGGTGATGTCATGATAAAAAATTCTGCTGGAACAGGTGGAATCAACATTGTTGATGACGGTGGAACCAATCAAAGGATTGCACATTCCGGCTCTAAATTCTATATAGGTAAAACTGGAAATCAGCTTGTGTCATTTGTTCAGATTGATGGGACATCTGCTAACACACAACATTTATACATACCAAGCGGCAACGTCGGCATCGGGACGGTGAGTCCGGGGAATAAATTGGAAATTTATGGCTCAAGTAATGGGTTGCTTATGAAATTAAATATTGGTGGTGTAAATGTAGCACAAATAGGAAGTGAAGGAGGTGTTGGGGCTTTTGATTTGGAGGCACACGGTTCTCCAATTTTAATGGCTAAGCCAGGAACTTATGGGGTAGCTTTTGGTCAAGGAGTTACATGGAGCGATTTGCCAACTAATGGGAATATGAATTTGAAAGGCAACGTCGGCATCGGGACGACGAATCCTCAATATAAAATAGACATGCCTATTAATGGTAAGATAGGTACTTACAGCGACGCCTCACATAATGCGTCTATTGAATTTTATAATTCCACTACGGCGAACATGAATTTTCAGCTAACTAATGCTTCTGGTGGTAGCTATACTTTTAGCGGCGGCAACGTCGGCATCGCTACCACCACCCCTGTATATAAATTGGATGTTGTCGGCACTTCTCAATTCTCACAACCAGTGATTGTTGGGACACCAACCGCAAACTCACACGCAACCACAAAGAGTTATGTTGACTCAATGTTCACAGGTTCAGGTCAGTGGACAACTAATGGAGGATTGGTGTATCTCACGAGCACAACGCAGAATGTGGGGATTGGGACGACGAGTCCGAGCAACAAATTTACAGTGGGAGTCGCAGATAATTCCACAACACAAGCAAGTGGAGGTGCGGTTCTAAACATATTCAACAGCAATACTACCGCAAACAACTATGCGAGCATTGCTTTTGGCCAAAGTGGCGCCGGATCAAACAGCTTCTCTAGGATTGGGGTTCAGTATATTGACAGAACTGGAGGTTCAGAGGATCAGGACATATTTTTTTCCACAATAGGAGGTGGTGCATATAACGAACGAATGAGAATTCTTTCGACTGGTAATGTCGGTGTTGGAACAACAAGTCCCGGAAATAAATTTGAAGTGGTCGGAGGGAATATAGCTCTTTACGAATCAGCAAATATAGAAAGGAAAATTCTTGTATATCGGAGCGGTGTGATTGTCGGAGGACTTACTTCGGCAAATGGCGCTATGACGCTTGAATCTGGAAACAGCAAAGATATTTATATTACTCCAAGCAGCCCAGGGAATGTGCTTATTAATTCAGGTAATGTTGGTATTTCAACAACCACCCCATCATATAATCTCGATGTGGCAGGGTATGGAAGATTTACACAACCAGTACTTGTCGGAACGCCTACGGCAAGCGGGCATGCAGCAACAAAGTCATATGTTGATTCTATCGTCGGCGGAGGGGCTGGATCGGGAAGTTTCACAACCCTTACAGTGACCGGCACATCAACACTTTCAGGAAATCTATGGCTCACTGGTGCAATGTATTCAAATCTCAATATGAACGGAAAAAATATTACAGGAATAAACAAACTGACCGTTTCCACCATTGACCCTCTCTATGAAATTGAAGGTAAGAAATACTCAACCTACGCGTCGGCAATTGCGGGAGGAGTGAAGGAAGAATATGTAGGAAGGGGAAAATTAGAGCAAATAGCTATTGGCAATTGGCAAATGGCGATCGACTTTTCGAAAGTTGAGCGTGGAAGTGATCTCTGGGTGTGGTATAAGGCAATTGAGTTTTCGAAAGACAATGTAGAAGTGCTCGCGACTGCGTATGATGTTCCAATTTCTATTGCATATACTATCGAAGGACAGAAGATAATCTTTAAAGCAAATAATAAAGAACGAATGGCAAATGGAGAAATTGAATTTTCATACCGATTAGTGGGGAAGCGATTTGATTGGAGAAAGTGGCCGACATATGCAAAAGACCAAAGTGAAACACCGTCGCTGATTGTGAAATAAGGGGAGCTTTCTTTGTTGTGCTATAATAAAAGTAACATAAAAAAAGTCGAACAATTTATATAAAAAAATGGATACAAGTAACAAAAAGAATATCATCATTTATGTAGTGGTCGCGATTATCGTGGTAGCAATTGTAGTATACGCACTCATGAGTGGTGGGGGCAGTCAGGTACCAGGACTTGATGAAGGGAAAGTGGGAGAAAAAACTGATCAGGGAACAGTGACCGAAAAAGGGATAGTCGCTGCACCAGGAACCAGTGCAATTTCAACAAGCACGGGGAAGGTGGTGACGAATGAAGGGATAGAGGTAAAAAATGATGTAGTTCCAGGAACTCCTCAGGCACCTCAACAGTCAAATCCAGTAGCGCCAGAAGCACTTCCTTCGGCAGCAATCAAGTTGGATGTATCTGCATCAGGATATGCACCAAATCAGTTTACGGTGAAAGCGGGTGCTCCAGTTACACTCAGTGTAACCGCATCGGATAATCAAACACATATTTTTATGTTTGACGATGCATCACTTTCAGCAGTAGCAATTGGTGTTGCTCCAAAAGAAACACGTGCCATTACGTTTAATGCTCCAACAAGTAAGGGAGAATACACATTCAAATGTGATGTTCCAGGACATGCAGGACGTGGTGAAACAGGAAAAATGATTGTGAACTAATCAACAAGTTTATAACGTTGAAAGTTCATAAAATTTGTAAGGTAAAAAATCCTCTGCCAGTGGGCGGGGGATTTTTTAATAGTCTCTATATTATCAAAACGCACCACTAAAATCATGTTAAAACATCTCCACCTAAATCGTCCAGAAAAGTACGATCGTACCTTTCTGGACGATTTGATATAATAATAACAATAGAGAACACATAAAAATTAAGTAGTTTTTATCATATATTTATGCGTGGAGATATCACAAAAGCAATATTGAAAAAAATAGGAGAGACCGCCGTAGATATGGTTGATCTTTTTGATGTTTATCTTGAGGCGGGATATGGAGCTTCTTACGGAAAAATACAATACCTTTTAGAGAAAAAAGAAAAAAATCGTCTTATCCGCAAGAAAGAGAATGAGCGGTGGGGTCAATATAGAAAATTTATTAGTTATCTCGAACAGGATGGTTTATTAGAGCGGGAGGTAGTGAATAAAAAAACACATTTTATTCTCACAGAGAAGGGTAAAAAGAAGATTAAAAAAGAAGTTTTAGAAAAGAATTTACCGAACAAACATAATTATGAAAAGAAAAAAAGCGAAAAATATATAATCGTAATTTTTGATGTTCCGGAAGTAGAAAAAAGAAAACGAAAATGGTTGAGAGAAACGTTACAATATCTTGGTTTTTCAATGGCGCAGAAAAGTGTGTGGGTAGGGAATATCAAACTTCCCGAGGAATTTATTAAGGATATCTTTGAGTTGGGACTTGGTGAGTATGTTGATATATTCGAGGCGGTAAAGAGTGGAACATTAAGAAATAAAAAGAATAATGTTTATTCTCGTTCTTAAACACTGTCTAGAAAAGTACGATCGTACTTTTCTAGACAGGTGGGAGGATGCTTGAGATGTAAAAGTAGATAGCGTGGGTATGCCATGGGTGGGGATAAGTGCGAATGTGTCGTTTGAAGGTTGCGGGAGATGTGATATAATTCAGTGCATAACGTTTGATAGTGCGTTTTTCATTTGTGAGTAGATGAAAAGGCATTACTGGACGAAACAAAAAAACGAGTCTGTGAGGGACTCGTTTTTTTGTATGGTATAATAGACCTAAGGGATTTTAGATTTCGAATTTTAAATTTCAATTGGGTTTCAAAATTGAGTTTAAATCTTGAACTATGTTAAAGAAAGATTTCAAACAGGCTCCCGAGAAGAAAAAAAAACCGCAGGTGTATATCACCTCAGATGAAGTGATACACGCAAAGCGGTTATTATTTTTGAAAAAATTTGGAGTCGGTATTTTTGGTTTTTTTCTTGGGATAGTGCTTTTAGTGCTTGTGACCGGTGGTGGTGGAATATTACGGACGTGGGTAGAGTCTCTTATCCAAAAAAGGTTTATTACACAACTTGAAACGCTCCGAAAAGCTCCGACAAGTTCCGAAGAAGTTTCGCCACCGCCGTCTCCTCAAGTTGAAATTCCGAAAGAAGCTCCAACCTTTCTCGAAAAAGTCACTAAACCATTTTTTGAAATCTTGAAAAAACAGGATGAGACATTATCGGATTCTTTTGCGTCAAAAAACCTTGTATCTTCAAGTTTTACCGATTTATTCTCCGGAGTGGGGTGGCTTGATGTGTCCGCAACGAATATGTATCACGACAAAATCGTGACAGCATTTACACTTGAACCAGATTTTACATGGCAGAGAATTCAAACCGACGAGGTTTCACAAGACGTCTTTCCCGTTGTTCGTTCTAAAAATGAAAGAGCAGACAGGCGGTGCATAGAATCGTCGTGTCTTGAACAGCGTGGACTTGCGCTTTTCTTCAATAACGAAGAGATTTCACTTCCGCGTGAAATGAGATCAAAAGATGTGAAAAATATCTCAGTGGGAACGCTTGAAAATGAATGGCTTGTGGGAATCGTAGCGCGTGAAAAAAGCATGTATGAAGGGTGGATTTTTTTCTACGACGGGACATCGTATCAAAGAGTTTTCGGAGACGCGAACGCGCCATTCCTTTCGGAATATGATGGAATTATTGGATTTGGAGGAACATCTGACAATTGGCTCGCAGTGTATGGGGCGTATGATGGAAAGGCATATCACATTCGCGAAGGAAAGCCGTTTCAGGACGTATCACAATTCTTCGGTATACGCGCGATGCGCGGCGGGTTTCAGCCCGCAGTTATTCGCGCAGGAGATGGCGTTGACGCGCGGTGGTATGTTTTCAGTTTAACTAAGGGCAATTCAGTTCTTCTTAAACTTTTTCAAGATGGGACTGCAGGGAATATACGAGGTGCGGTGGATCTCACGCAACTCGTTATGCAAAACGCATTTTCCGAAGCATCATTTATGCTACAGAGTGTGCGCGGGGGAACGACTGTTCTTTCGGGGAATATGATGAGAAATGGTGGAAGCAGAGAGTTGTGGCAATTTGTTGATGAAGGGTTCAATGTTCCTTCTTTCGCACGCGTTTCTTCACTTAATTTAAATAACTACCCCGCAGAAGTGTGGGCCGCGACCATTGTTGAGGCGGACGTCTTTGAAGGAAAGTCGGATATAGAGTTTGCTCTTTCAAATGACGGAAAGGAATGGGTTCCCGCGCGTGTGGGAGAATTCATCGCGTTTCCAGATAATTCGCAAAAACGTTTGTTTTGGAGAGCAACATTCACTCCGGAAAGTGGAGCGCGTTTTTCCTCGCCGTATTTTGACAAGATAAGGGTGGACTATAAGGTGAAATTTCTTTAAGTTAATAAAGTTTATAAAGTAAAAAGTTAATAAAGTAGAAAGTTTTTAAAGTAAGAATCTAGTTGGTAAATAATATGAAAATAGAAAGGTTTGAAGATATTATTGCATGGCAAAAAGCGATGAAACTCGCGGAATTTGTGTATAAAACTTTTAAAAGCGGAAGGATTTGAGCGCGGAACGAATAAGGAACTAAAGAAATTTCTATTTATTGCAAAAGGTTCTTGCGGGGAAGTGAGATCTATTGGGCAAATTGCTGAAAAATTAGGTTATATTAATACTTCTGTTGCCAAAGCAATTTCAAACAATACGACTGAAATATCAAAAATATTATCCGGTTTCATAAGTAAAATCAGGGAAACTTTATAAACCTTACAAACTTTTCGTTTTATAAACTTTGTTGTGTTATAATAAATATACATATCAATGAACTATACAAAACATACGCTTTTATTTGCATCCGCGGTTGTTTTGGGGGTTGTGCTTGGAATGGCGACAATTGCGCTTGCGCAGTCTATAACGTTTGATAAGGATTTAGATCTTCAGGGAACGAAGAAAATTTTAAATGCAGCGAATGTCGGTATTGGAACGGCGACCCCTGCCGCGCATTTAGATGTCAATGGAAATATTTTAATTCCAAACAACACGTACGTAATGGCTAGGAAAAGCGATACCAATACCGCGGATATATTAAAATTAGACGGCTCAAATCATATACAAATACAAGCGCCCGGTAGAATCTATTATGATACAGGGAACGGTTCGGAACATTATTTCAGGCAAGGGGGAAACATTAAGGTTACAATTGATACCAATGGAAACGTTGGAATTGGGACTGCGAGTCCAAGTGAAAAATTAGCAATTGAATATAGTGCTGGCGTTGCACAAGGTATAGGTATTAGAGAATCTGGAGCGGAACGCGTAATATTAAAACATTATGATGGATATGGAGGATATCTGTCTATGAGAGATGATTCTGGAAATGAAGATGTTTTAATTAGAACGTATGAAACAAGTCATTTTATGGGTGGCAATGTTGGTATCGGAACTTCCACGCCTGTTTACAAACTTGATGTTGCAGGAACGGGGCAGTTCACACAGCCAGTGCTTGTAGGAACGCCGACGGTAAGCGGGCACGCGGCAACAAAAAATTATGTAGACAGTGCGATTGTTTCCACGTCGGACATGCTTGTTAAGGGAAATTGCACGGGAGCGGTTATTATTGACTGGAGTGCGGGAAGAACACAACATTGTGTTCTTACAGGAAATGTGACCTTTACTTTTAGTGGAGGGCAAAGTGGTGCAAGTTATAAAGTTATATTAAAACAAGACGGAATAGGTTCGCGTACCGTGACATGGCCTGCGAGTGTACGCTGGGGATCTATGGGAACACCATATCTCACACCGGTTCCATCAAAGTCCGATTATGTCGGGTTTGTTTACAACGGAGTTGATTCAAATTATGACGGTGTGGCGTTCAATGCTAATTATTGATGAGGATTAAGTAGAAAAGTTCATAAAGTTTGTAAAGAATCTGTATTATTTTCTTCACTTTAAAGACTTTTTACTTATCACTTTTAAAACTTTGTTGTGCTATAATAAAAAAATAAAAGATGCAAGGTCGAATATATAAGTTTATAAAGTTGAAAAGTTTTTAAAGTTCATAAAGTTTATGGAACAAAAAAAGAACATGTGGGTGTGGATTGTGGTGGTTCTTATTGTGATCGTCATTGCCGTTGCTTTTTATTATTCCTCATCGGGTGTTCCTTCTGATGTGTCCCAGAAGGAAGGAGGCGAAGAAATTACTGCCGAAGCGGGCCAACCGGTGTTTAATGAAAATCTTTCAGAGGAGGCGATGAATAAGGAAGCTACAAAAGCGGTAGAAATAATAGGAGGCCCAGAAGGAAGTGCAAATAATTCCATTTTTACTTATGAGATAAAAGCAGAAGGAGGGAAATTCATTCCTGCGGAAACAGTGATAGAGAAGGGTAGACGAGTGCAGGTCGGTGTTATTGCTGTTGATGCGGATTATGATATTTCGTTTGCGGCTCCCCTTGGAACATATCTTCAGATAAAGAAAGGGCAGGCGGCTGTTTTCGGATTTGATGCAGGAGAGGAAAAAATCGGAGAGTATGTTTTCGTCTGTAAAGATTTTTGTCCTAAGAGCGGAACAATGGTTGGAAAATTAATTGTGAGATAGATTTTCACGTTTACATAATTATTAAGAATAAACAAAGACCTCACCAATCAATAGATTTGTGGGGTCTTTGGCTTTGATGCAGGTGCGATAGAGGTTTGGACATATCAATTTTCCTGCCACGACGAGTGTCCTGAAAGAAAAAAGATGGAAGGGAATCTCGTGATTAAGTAATCTATTTTAATTTGATGTGCGCGAGGCGATGGGTAATCGCTTCTGCGACCGCGACGGAACTTAGTTTTGTGACAATGTCATTTCGTGCTCTTCCTCCCTTTCTTCCCGCAATTTCTTGGTGATTATATATCATACGCATCGCTTCAGCGGCTTTTTCTTCATTAGGACTCGCCCACACATTTCCTTTTTTATACGGTCCATAATCCTTTTCGAGCGGAATAAGTGTGTAAGGAATTGGGAATCCGTTTTCTTCATTTAGAAAGTCGATATTTCCGGAGTAATTCGTGGCTATAACCGGCTTTCCAAGCATCATAGATTCGGCGATTGTAAGCCCGAATCCTTCGGAACGATGGAGTGACACATACGCGTCACACACATTCATTAAACTTGATACCTCGTCGCGCGAGAAAGAGTCTTTTAAAAGGAATAAGTTGTGTTTTTCGGATTCTTTTTGGAGTTTCGCGAAGTTTTCCAAATCTATTGAAAAGGTAAAAAGGGAGATATGTTGAGATAGTTTCAAAATATTCATGCACTATTTTTTCGTTGACGTGTAGAAGGACTTCTTCCGCTGGTGCGTCTCCGGGAAGTGTGTTGCGCATAAGACGTTCGCGCAAAGTTTCCAGTTCACTAGGGATTGAAGCGACGGGTGTATTATCCCGTTGGTGTATTTGGGGTTGTTCCACCGCTTTTTTTAGTGTCGGAATTTTTTCTTTTAAGTGCTTCAGCCACTCTCTTACAGGAGCAAAATCTTGTTCCGCAAGGTGTATAATCGTTTCATCGTGGACAGTGCGTTCACGCTGTATTTTTTTTCGATTTCTGAGTGTACCGGGAAGGTTGATCATATTCCAAAAGAGCGCAAAGAAAGGAATACTCACAAATCCTAATTTTTTTAAGGAACGGGAGGCGGTGTTTGCTTGTCTGAAAATATCCTACAATAGCAAACCAATATCCAATTAGAATATACAGTAGTGCACGAAAAACATATTTCTTTCCGTAGTTTTTGAGTGCCGCACGGAGTGCATTTCGCTTGCAATAGTATATTTTTTATACGGCGTTTTGTTATAGCTTGCGCTGTGTTTGTGGTATACAATTGCCTTTGGTTCGAAAATGATCCGATATCCATAAAGGCGCGCTCTCCAACTCCAATCAAGGTCTTCAAAGTATGCACCGAATGCCTCGTCGAGAATCCCAACATTTTTTAACGTCGCGGATCGGATGAGTGCCGCGCCAAAACATGCGCTGACCACTTCGGAACTTTCTTTTCTTCCGCGTTCGCGGGAAATTCCGAAATTAATGTCGTATCCGTCCCCATTCCAATCGATTGTACCGCCCTGGCTGTTGATGATTTTCGGATGATCCGCAAAAACATATTTGAGGTGACCGCAGCAATAGTCGGGTCTGTTTTGATACGCGCCATCAGTGCTTCAATCCATTGCTCGTCCACCGCAGTATCGTTATTTAGAATCGCAATAAATTCTGGAGAATATTTTTTGAGCGCGTGTACGATTCCATGATTTACAGTACGAGCGAACCCCTTATTGTGAGCGAGTGCACGTACTTCAAATTCAGGAAAGTTCACATGCAGATATTCCACACTGTTGTCAGTTGACGCATCGTCAACAACAACAATTTTAAAATTTTTATATGTTTGTTTTTTTTTAAAGAGTTCAGGCATTCGTCCAAGAGACGCTTATTATTGTGGTGAGGAATTAAAACGATAGTTTCGTACATAATTCATAATTTTTTGTAAACTTCCAGCACTTTCGGTGTTTCATCGAATATCTTTAATTCTCCTTTATCAAGCAGGATGGTTTTGTCACAGTGTTTGGCAATCGCCTCCAAATCGTGGCTCGCGAAAATGATAGTTTTCCCGCGGTTTTTGTAACTATTGAGGATTGAAACGCAGTGCGGTATGAAATCTTTGTCGCCCACCGCAAAGATTTCGTCGAGTAAGAGTACATCAGGATCGGTTTGGACCATTGTGGCGAGCGCGGGACAGACGACATATACGAACGAGGTGTCCGCCGCGTACCGAGAAAAGACGGCAACGGAGCCGGTCAAGCTTCCCGGTGGAGCGATTGACCGTGAACTCAACGCTCTCAAAGCGTATGAGGTAAAGATGGAAAACGGATCCTACACCCCGTCCGAACTGATCGTCGCGAAATGAGGAAGAGTACAGATAAACATGGTGGCCGTTGACGCGGATTATGACGTTATATTCGCGGCGCCACTGGAGGTATATATCAACGTGAAACAAGGACAAGCGGCCGTCTTCGGATTCGGTGCGTCGGATGATAAGGCCGGAGAATATATCTTCACTTGCAAGGACTCATGCCCGGCTGGCTGCGCGATACAGGGAAGATTGGTGATTAAGTAATTAGGAATTAGGGGCGACGAGTGCAAAAATTAACTCCGACTTAATGTCGGAGTTAATTTTTTTATTATTACTTGGCGCTAGTTGCTCCTTCTTATTTACCTCACCGTCATGGTTCCTGTTTCACCGCGGGCTGCGTGCCCAGGTACATCGCAGTGGAAGCTGTACGTGCCCGGCTGTTTGGGCGCGTTGAATGTGATGACGCGCGTCTGCCCCGGTCCCACGCCGATTGCAACCGCGCTCAAGGACGGATCGTCGAAACGGAAGACATGCGTTTGTTCGTCGTTTGCCGTCATGGAAATCGTCACCGCGCTACCGGCATTCGCCGAGAAAGACGAGGGGGAGAACCCCGCCGCCGTTACCGAGAGTTTGATTGCCTGTGCGGGAACTTCCGCCGCGGCGATCGGCGCCGACTGCTGGGGCGCGTTCTCCGATCCCGGTACAGAGGTGTTATCCGCCGGCTTTCCCGAGGGTGCGATCACCTCGCCCGATGGCGCCACAGGACTCGTGCCCGTTACCGCAACAGTTCCCTCCGGCGTCTCAACTCCCGCGGGTCCTTGCGGAAGTCCGTCGCTTACCGCGAAGTAAATCACGACTGCGGCAACTACCACTCCCACAATAATCCATACGATCGTCTTTTTGTTGTTTTGTTCCATTATCTCAAATTCTTCTTGCGACCTTCCACTTATTCTACCCGATTTACGTTTTTCACTCCACCTTCCTTTTCTTCAACCCGAAGAAGAAGTATGCCGCGATTCCCAAAAAGGCACTCCATGAAATGACAATAGCGACTTTCTTTATCCCATCCGCCTCGTAGCGTAGCGTCGTTTCACCTTCCGCGAACACAAGCATCTCGTCGGGAGTAACACGCCATACCCCGCATACAACGTCTCCTTCACATCCGGATATCTTCCAATAAGGGAAATACCCCGCATTAATCACGATCGGCCCCTTTCCCTCAAAGCGTATCTCTCGATTTGCGAACGAAGCGATTGCGACACTGCCCGCTTCCGGATTCTTTGCGGCAAGGAATTTTTTAATAATATCTTGGAACGGCGCCCACGCGGAGGGTTTCGGCCGGACGAGCGCGAGGGATACCGGCATGTCGAGTTTGGAAAATCCTTCGAGTATGATCCAGTTTGCGGGATGCGGCTTTGTTTTTATTCTCTCCGAGGGATTGAGGAGAAGGACGGGGAGCGCCGCTGATTCAAGATTCTTAATCTCTTCATTCCCGAGCGATCCCGCCGACACGATTAACGCACTTACCGCTTCCCGTGCCGCAAGCACAATCGCTTCCCTTATGTTCTTCGCCTCGAGTATCGGCACATTGAGAAGTTCGATGTCTTCGAACACCGCAAGCGCAATTTCCCTGAAAGGGAGTTTTCCGTCGGCATCTACATATATAATGGGAAGATTTTCGGATTCATACACAAGCGGTTTCGCTTCCTCCACGCGGTATATCTCGAAGTTCTCGGTGCGCGCCTCGATCGAAGTGGAGCTCGCTTCGTTCAATCGTTCGCGCGTCAAAGCGCGAAAGGCGACGAAACGATCCATGCCGAAATGCGCGAGCCGCTTCACATGATTTTCCGCGGACTGGTTGAAAAAGGTCGGGACGAGTCCAGAGAGACGCACGTCGCCCCAGTAGAATGCCGTCTGGAGAAGACTTTCGATCGAAGAGAAGATGAATGGAGTGAGCGGGGACGATTCGGCATAGAGCCCATAGAGCGTGCTCTGCCCGTTTTCCATCGGTATCATCGCGGTGAAGTAGTGCGGCGATCCGAGCGCGGCGAAGTAGTTGTACGGTGAAGGTTCCACAAGCGTCCTTTTAGATGGAGAAAGGTTCCGGAGCAGTTCGAGAAGTTTTTGTCCCTCCGCCGCGCTTCCGTATTTTTCGAGATGCCACCGATACGGTATGCCCGCTCCGGCGAAAAGCGAATTCTTGCTCGCCGGCTCTCTCGCCTGGTCGATGTTAAAAAGAAGAAATGGCTGAAGTATCATTACCCCAAGAAGTACGGCGATGACGCTTTTGGAGCGGAGATTTTTTACTCCTTCCATGAGTGCTATAATCCCATAAGAAGTCGCCGCAAGCGCAAGCGCGAAGACAAAAGGAATGAAGCGGTAATAATGAATGCCGAGCGCGGGAAAGAGCGTAACGAGGTAGTTTCTGATGAGGACAAGCGAAGCAATAAGAAGAAGCGAGGGAACGAACGGTTTTTTATCTTTGAAAAGGCGAATACTCCCCATAACTGCGAAGAAAAAGAATATCACGGACCAGAATTCAAAAGAGAAAAGCGAAGAGGAGAGCGCAATTCTTTCGATGTCGAGGGGGAAGATGTAGGTAAGGGAGTCCATAATAACATCGATGTTTCCCGCCGCGCTTGAGGAGGAAAGCTCGAGGTTCTGCACGAACGGCGCGAGGAACGGAAGCGCGAGCGCGCACGCCGCGAGAACGCCGAGCGCCATTTTTCCTCTGAACTCCGCGTTTTTGAAATGAAAGATGAAATAGATCACTCCCGCAAGCGCGGCGGCGATGAGCGTGAGCGTGTGGGTATATATGATTCCCGCAAGGAGCAGTGCGGCCGCGACATGGTATCTGTTTCTTATGGTTTTACTTTCGTGCACGCGCGCGCGTTCGAGTATGCCCAACCAGAAGAGAAGAAGCGAGAGTCCCAACACTCCGTTAAAAAGTCCCATGAACATCGTTCCTCCGATTCCTACTCCGACGGGGCTAAAAGACACGGGATAGAAGAAAAAGAGCGCGCCGAGGAGAATCGAAATTTTTCCCGCGTCTTTCCCAAAGAACGCTCTTGTGAAATACCAAAGAGATATGGAGAAGAGAAACAGCACGAGGAGGAGCGATATCCTGAAGAGGAATTCGAGAGAAAACAGTTTTGCGGTGATGATCCAAAATCCTCCCACCACCGCGTAGAAGAGCGGCCCGTAGAAGGTGAAGAGCGGGAATCCTCCGAACCATTCGAGCGAATAGCCGGAGAGCGCCCCGTTCGGGAGAAACTCCCACGCCATCTTTTGGAGCGCGAGGAAGTGAGGGAGTGTGTCCCATCCGGGAAGAAGTCCGTTTGAGAAGATACCCCACACCTTGAGCGTGATCCCTATCCAGAGCGCCAAAAAAAGGAACTTCTCGTTCCAGAGTTCCTTCGTGATCTTTCGGAGTTCCTGTTCCATCCAGTTCATTTTACATCAGTCGGCCCTTCCGCGGAATGCCATTCACCAATCCACGGCGCGGGTATGGTATAATATGAATATGAACGGCTTGCGAAAGATGATCGGCAGATATCTAGGGGAGCGGGGAGGAATGATTGCACTCCGAACACTCCTCCTTGTATTTTTCGTGTTGCTTGTCGTCTCGTTCGTGGGATTCGGAGGACAGGACGGATCGGGAATATTTTCTTTAAATTTTGAAGGCGACAACTTTACTCTTATCGCTCCGCAATTCGCGGGAGCGCAGAGCGGAGCTGTAGCTCCCTATGCTCCGACTGGTCTCTCTGCGACTACTATCTCACAGACCCAGATCAATCTTTCGTGGACGGACAATGCGACGAACGAGACAGGGTACCGGGTGTACCGCAACACGGTGAATGTGAGCGGCGACCTCGCAAATTCGACTGTTTCATACAATAACTACTCACTCACCTGCGGCACTTCGTATTCATATTATGTGCAAGCATTCAATTCGTACGGTTCGTCGAACTCCAACACTGTTTCGCAGAGCACGGTCGTGTGTACTCCTCCCGCCCCGACCGGTGTTACGGCAACCGCCGTCTCCCAGACCCAGATTAATATTTCATGGAGCGCCGTTTCCGGGGCAACTTATTACAATGTGTACCGTTCAACCACGCTTGTAGGAAGTCCTCCAGGAACATCGTTTTCGGATACAGGCCTTTCGGCCGGCACTTCGTATACGTATTATGTAAAGGCATGCAACGCGGGAGGATGTTCTGCTAATTCGACCGGCTCCTCCGCGACGACGGATGTCGCGACGCCCGGAACGCCGACAATAGGAAGCGCAACCCCGACGAGTCAAACCGCCGCCACGGTAACGTGGACGAGAAATTCTCCCTACACCGAATCGGGATTTGAAATCTGGAGTAACGGTGTGTATGTCGGCACCGGGAGCGCGGGGGCCACTTCCGGAAGCGCTTCCGGCCTTTCCTGCGGGACCGCCTACACCTTCCAGGTCCGCGCGTTCGTCATAACAAACGGTAGAACTTACTACTCCGGATATTCCGGAAGCACCTCCTTAATCACCACCGACCAATGTACACCGTCAACCCCCACAATCGGGAGCTGTAGTGTCACAGGCCAAACCACCGCGGCCGTTTCATGGACCGATACCTCTTCAAACGAAACAGGATTCGTGATTTATGACAGTGGCGCTACCCAGCGGGGAACGGCGGGCGCAGGCGCAACTTCCGGCACTGCTTCGGGTCTTACGGCGAATACGAGTTACCAATTCAACGTGAAATCCTATGTTACGACGAACGGAAGAACCTACTACTCGACCGCATCGGCGAACACAGCATCCTGCACCACGCTTCCGAATCCTCCCCCGACTCCGACAGGATTTACAGCAACAACAATATCGGGTACTCAGATTAATCTCTCATGGAATGCCGTATCTGGCGCCACATCATACACACTTGCTCATCCAGGTGGTCCCGCTATCTATTCTGGAGCTTCAACAAGTTTCAGTGAAACAGGACTCACGTGTGGAACTTCATATAGCTACACCGTCTATGCTTCAAATGCTGGTGGAAATTCATCAAATGCATCAGCAAGTGCAACGACCGTTGTTTGTGCTCCTTCTGCCCCGACTGGTCTAATAGCGACAACACTTTCTACATCGCAGATTTATGTTTCTTGGAATGCCGTATCGGGCGCCACATCATATACAGTTGCATGGAGTGGAGGATCGCAGACAGTTACAGGAACAAGTTATACGATTAATGGGCTTTCATGCGGGACATATTATGGAATAGGAGTAACAGCAAATAATGCAGGGGGGTCTTCATCCGAATCTACTGTGACGGGAAATACAACTGTATGTGCTCCTTCATCCGCTCCTACGGGTGTGACAGCAACTCCAGCTTCTACTACTCAAATTAATCTTTCATGGAATTCAGTATCAGGTGCGACAGGATACCGTGTGTGGAGAGATGGAGTAAATATACAAAATGTTGTCGGTACATCATATTCTGATACGGGTTTAACGTGTGGAACATCATACTCATATTACATTCAGGCATACAACGCGGGGGGGACGGGGCCGAGTTCTGGAACTGTTAATACTTCAACAAATGTATGTCTTCCTGCTTCACCATCATTTTCCACGGTGTGTTTGAATGGAGTGACACAACCATTTGCAGTTTGGAATACATCATCCGGAGCGACTGGATACAAATTGTATCGCGCTCCCGCTGGAGGGCCTCAAACACTTGTTTATAATGGAACAAGCACTGGATTTTTGGATAGCTCACTCAATTCAAACACTGTTTATACATATTATGTGAGCGCATATAACGGATCGGGCGAATCATCTCAGACATCGCAATCTGTTGAGACGGGGAATGGTGTATTTAATTCTTTTTCTGTGTCGCTTTCTGGCACCTCAACGGCAAATCTCTCATGGACCAATCCCAATCCATCGTGGTCTGTCGCAAATGTTGTTATTTATCGGAACGGATCACAAATATACAATGCTGGTGGTCCGACAAGTATTACAACATATACAGATACAGGTCTTTCGCCAAATACTTCATATGAATATTACATATTTTATGGTTATTCCCCTCCGTGTGGATTAGCAGTAAATGAAACAAGCAATACTGACAGCATTCTTACGCCCCCAGCCACTCCAACTGGTTTGACAGCAACCGCCGTGTCACAAACTCAGATTAATATTTCGTGGAATGCCGTATCTGGTGCCACATCGTATACACTTGCTCATCCCGGCGGTCCCACTATTTATTCGGGAGCTTCAACAAGTTTCAGTGAAACCGGATTGACTTGCAATACATCATATAGCTATACCGTATCTGCGTGTAATGCTGGAGGATGTTCGGCAAATGCATCGGCAAGCGCCACTACTAGCGCGTGTGATACGACTTCTCCGACATTTTTAATAAGTGGATCTGGTGCAAACTGGATGACTTCTGCGAGCACAACAGCGACGGCAAGCGATGAATCGGGTATTTCATATGTTCGTCATTGTTGGGTTGATACACAAAGTGTTCCACCATGCGATCCTGGAACGACGGCCGCAAGCACGTTTACGAACGGAGCCACACTGACACAAACAACCTCGGGCTCCTCGTGGTACGCGTGCTTCAGGGCGAGCGATGCCGCAGGAAATTGGACACCCACCCTTACGTTAGGTAATTACGCGACATATTGTTGGGGACCAGTGCGTGTTGATGTGACAGCACCAACTCCGACGCCAACTCCATCGCAGACGAGCGCTGATTCAACATCAGTTACGGTTTCTGCGGGAGTTACTGGGAGCGATGCACACTCCGGACTTGATGCAAACGCATACGGATTTTCAACAAACGGGACAAATTATACATGGACAAGTTCAAATTCATACACATTTACCAATTTGACGTGTAATACAAACTACACTGCTTATGTGAAAATAAGAGATGCTGTTGGTAATATGACGAGTGCTGGAACGGCGTCTATAAATACAAGTTCGTGTGTTGTTCCACCTTCAGCGGTTTCTGGACTTTCTGTGACAGAACAATCTGGAGGAAGTGGCTTAAATGCTTCGTGGAACAATGTGAGTGCGGATGGATATAGAGTCTATATGAAAGGAGGGAGATCAAGCCCGAATACAGTAAGTTTGATTCAAAATTCAAGTGGCACAAGTGTGCCACAAACAGGGCTTCAATGTCCGAGTTCATACACGGTTTATGTGGTTGCATATAATAGCGATGCAAGTATTGGAGGAGTTGACTCAAGTTGTTCAACAACATTTTCAAGCGGGGATTTATCAACTGTAGGAACCGTTCCATCAAACGTGAAATGTTCCTCTGCACAGTCAGCGACTGTGGAAGTTCGTTCATGTACAAGAGGTTTTCTCCTTGAATAAAAAAATATAAAGCTGTTTATGGACAAAAAAACAATCATTCTTATTATTACGATATTGATTCTTGTGGTTGCTGTTTTTATTTTTTGGGGCGGAAATGGAGATTTAATATCACAAGAAACGGAGGATAAAACAAATATAATTTCAGATGAAAACTTGTCTGACGTGGATTCATCTCTGCAAAATTCAGATAGCGGTGTATTGACTCCATATGAGCAAAAACTGAAAGCGCTCCAAACAATGCCACTTACAAAAGCGGATTCTGAGGAACTTCTTTATGCTGGCTCAAAAGAAAAATTTAAATTATTTAAATTAAAAGTCACAGAGAATGGATATATACCCGACTCTATCATTGTTGAGAAAGGCGACAATGTCCAACTTGATATTTTTTCAGAGAGAGGCACAGACATTCAATCGCAGGATTTTAATTTTTATTTTTCCATTCCAGCAAAGAAAACTGTTAGTATGGGATTTTTAACTAATAACGAAGGAACATTTGTTTTTTATTGCAGAGACATGTGTTTAGGAAATGAGAGGGTTTTTGGACATATTGTTGTCCGTCCACGCTCCTGATATTATCCACATCGCTTTTTTGTGAATTGTAGTATAATAGAAGAATAAAAAAACGGTCGATTTAATTGCATATATTTTTTAAATACATATGGCGAGAGTTAATAAATGGCTTTTGTGGGTGATTATTGTGCTTATCGTCGTGCTTGTTATTTTAGTCGTTTGGCAGATCTTTTTCGCAAAATCACAGTATTCAGCGGTGTATTTGCAGACGGGAGAACTATATTTCGGAAAACTCGTGAAGTTTCCCTATTTTGGTTTGAAAAATGTATATTCACTCCAAGCAACGGGGGATCAGCAGAATCCTCTAAGAATACAGCGCTTTGCGGATTTGTTCTGGGGTCCTGAGGAATACATGAAAATCAATAAGGATCAGGTTGTTTGGTACACGGAGCTCAAGGGAGAGAGCCAGTTGAGTCAGCTTCTCACAACAAACCCAAATCTTGTTCCACAACAGCAAGTTCCTCAACAGCAGGTTGTTCCACAACAGCAGGTTCCTGTTGAAGGAAATTAAAAAGAAATTAAGTGGAAATTAATTAAAAACCCATCCGCTTACGCCATTTGGCGAATTGCGGACGGGTTTTTTATTTTGAAATTTGTTGAAATTAGGAAATTATCTTTCTAAATCGTCTTCTTTCAGTTTTTTTATTTCCTGTTTTCAAGAGAATTTCTGAGCGTTTCCTCGTCTGCAAATTCAACCTGACCCCCTGTGGGAATTCCGCGTCCGATGCGTGTTATGCGCTCCGCCTTGTTTTTGAATTCCTGCTTTATGATGCCTGCCACAAAATCCCCAAATGTGTTGGGTCCTAAGGCAATGATGATTTCTTCTATTTTTCCCTTATGTTCAGCTTCTATTCTTTTTGAGAGGGCGCTTAATCTCTTTTTTTGGTTTTCTTCAAGCATTCCGTCACTTTTAAGTTCTCCAAGCACGAGATATGATCCGCGATATCCTCCCGCTTTTTCTATTGTGAAAACATCCGTCTGTTTTTCCACAATTGCAACCATTTTTTTGTTTCTCTCTCCGTTTTGGCACACGGAGCAGAGAGATTTTCCTTTTTCAGCCGTTCCAAAACACATTTCGCAAACGGATAATCCGGAGAGATTTACGATTGATTGCGCGAGTTCGGAAAGCCATCGCGGATCACGCTCTGAGAGATAAAAAGCGAGGCGCGTCGCCATGCGAGGCCCGATTGATGGAAGCTTAGAAAATTTTTCAATGAAATTATTGATTTCGGAGGGGAACATAAGTGAGTTTATAAGGTTTGTAAAATAGAAAGTTTATAAAGTATACAACAGAAATCAGAAGATTGGGAATTAAAAGTTCAAAATGTCTATACAGTTGGATTTAAAGGGTTTCTCTAATTTTTTTAATGAAACCAGAAAGCATCATTGATATTTCGGTTGCGTTTTTTGAGATCTCTTCAGCCGTCTTTATGTCAATATAATTCAATTTTCTCGCAATATATGTCATGGAACGAATTTCTGCGCACGATCCCTTTGCGATAAAGAGAAAGTTTTTTAATTCTTTATTTGTTCCACGTTCAAATCCTTCGGCAATATTATTTGAAATAGAAATTACCGCTCGTTGTATTTGGTCTCGGAAACTAAAATCTTTACAGCTTTTAAAGTTTGTATAAACAAACTCAGCAAGTTGGATTGCTTTTTGCCATGCAATAATATCTTCAAACTTTTGTATTTTCATTTCTTTATGAATGTTATAAACTTTATAACTTTAAAAACTTCTCTTATTGCTGTTTATGTACTGTATCAATGTTATGAAAAGAGACTTTTTCCGGATCAAAGCGGAGTTGGATGCTTCCAATCGGCCCGTTTCGGTGTTTCGCAACAATGATTTCCACAAGGTTTTGTTCTTCTTCCGGAGTGTCTATTCTGTCGCGGTCTCTTCTGTAAATAAACATAACAACATCCGCATCTTGCTCCAAAGATCCTGATTCACGGAGGTCTGAGAGGCGTGGGATTTTCACGTCGCGTTTATCAACTTCGCGGGAAAGTTGTGATAGGGCGAGTACAGGTATATTCAATTCGCGCGCGAGGGCTTTGAGTCCGCGCGACACTTCAGTGATCTGGTGGACCATACTTTCGCTTGATGTTCTCGGTTGGACAAGCTGGAGATAGTCCACAATAAGTAGATCCAATCCCTGCTCCAGTTGAAGGCGTCGCGCAGCTGATCTCATCTGAAGGAGAGTGGGAGATGGTGTGTCATCTATGTAGAGAGATGCTTTTGAAAGCTCATCAAGCGCCTGTTGAACAAGCGAGAATTCAAAGTCGCTGTTTAACCTTCCTGTTCTGAGACGCCAGAGGGGTATTTTCGCCTGCGACGCGATGAGGCGATCTATTACCTGTTCGCGTGACATTTCTATGGAAAAAATACCGACGGATTTTCCGTGTATTCCCGCCTGTCGCGCAATATCAAGCGCGAGAGCTGTTTTTCCGAATGAAGGGCGTGCTCCGAGAATGATGAGGTCGGATTTCTGGAATCCCGAGAGCATGTTATCAAGCTGGTGGAAGAAAGAGGGGATTCCGCGCAGAGCGCCGTCGCCCTCGTGTAGACGCTCCATACGCTCATATGCGCTTGAAAGTTCTTCTTTGATGGGCACGAATTTTTGCGGACGCGATTTTTGGGAGATGTTGAAAATACTCTGCTCTACTCCGTCCAACATTTCTTCAAAGTCCGCTTCTTCAAATGCGTTCTCGTTTATTTTTGACGATGCATGAATAAGATCCCTTCGTACGCTTTTTTCTTTGACGATGTTTGCGTAGTGTTCAATATGCGCCGCAGTCGGAACGCTTCCGATTAGTTGCGCAAGATAATCACTTCCTCCGGCATCTTTGAATTTTTTATTTTTTTTCAATTCCGAAGAAACAGTGAGAATATCAACTGGCTGTCCTTTTTCAAAAAGAGAAAGAATTGTTTCAAAAATAGTCTGGTGGAGAGGATGATAAAAATCAGACGATCTCAGAATATCCGTCACTTTGATAATTGCGAACTTATCAATCATAAGAGAGCCGAGAACGGATACTTCAGCATCTATATCTTGCGGGGGAAGTTTGATGTTCTTTGTTTGCATAAAAATTGTTACTTTATTTTTTTCACGAAAGGACCGATTGGCGTGTCCTCCACTTCATATCCTAGCTCCTCTATTTCTTTTCTCAAGGCGTCTGCGTGCGCAAACTGTTTATGAGCTCTGGATAACTCACGTTCGTTCATAATATGGATGACGCGTTCCGGCACCGTATGATGAGGTATAGAAATTCCAATAATATGGAGGCATTTCTCTGTAGCGGAGATAAATGAATTAATGTCGTTTTTATTGAGGGAAAACATGTATGGAGCTATTCGGTTCATTTCCGAGAACAACATCCCAAGAGCAAGCGGAGTGTTGAAATCATCTCTCATTGCATCGAAAAAACTTTGTTCGATTTTTTCTGCATCAATACTAGTGTGTTCTTGTTCTTTGGTATTTTTACTGTTTTTTATAAACTCCAATTTTGTGACAAATTCAACGAGAGAAGAGAAGCGGACACGTGCTTGTTCGAATAATTCCCATGAGAAATTCATGGGTGATCGGTAATGATGACTCGCCACGAGTATACGAAATGTGTTTTTTGTTGCCTCATTATCACTTCCATTCTTTTTGAAAAAATCTGTTACCGAAATGAAGTTTTTCTTGCTTTTTGACATTTTTTCTCCATCAATGGAAACAAACCCCGCATGAAGCCAAAACCGTACAAAAGGTTTTTTCCCCGACGCCGCTTCTTGTTGCGCAATCTCTGCTTCATGGTGGGGGAATTTTAGATCAAGTCCTCCTCCATGGAGATCATATTGCGGACCAAAATATTTTTCTGTGATTGCAGTATCTTCAATGTGCCATCCCGGTCGACCCCATCCAAATGGCGAATTCCATGCGGGTTCCCCATGTATGATCGTGTGTTCGGATGTGTTTTTTATATCGCGCACATCTACAAACTTCCATAAACAAAAATCTCCTCGATTTCTCTTTTCTATTCCCTCGTCAATGCGTGATACCGAGTCTTCCGCCTGAAGTGCGGTACGCTTTGAGAGTTTTCCATAATCTTCAAATTTTTTAATGTCAAAATAGTATCCATCACCTTCGATGCGATAGGCATATTCTTTTTGTATAAGTGTTTGTACTTGTTTTATTACCTCCGGAATATGGTCACTTGCCCGCGCGTAGGTGGTGATTGAATCCACTCCTAACATTTTCATTGTATCCATATATGCACCTTCAAATCGTTCGGCGAGTGCAAAGGGGTTTTCATTTTGTTCTTTTGCACGATTGATAATTTTGTCGTCGATGTTAGTAATATTTTGAAGATAATTGAGGGAGAATCCTTCGGTGCGTAAAAATTTAGCGATAATATCAAATGAAACCGCCGTCCGTGCGTGACCCATATGAGGATCGTCATATACGGTTGGTCCACAGACAAAAAGCTTCAGTTCTTTATCTCTGAGCGGTGGTGAAAGTTTTTCTTTTTTTCCTGAGAGAGAATTGTATATTTGCATAAATTTAAATATAAAATCTCAAATCTCAAAAGTGAGATGGAATATTTGAGATTTGATTTTTGACATTTTAGTTTTCTAGGGGTTCCAGTTAAGGATTATATCGTCGATTTGTGGAGTTTTTGTTTGTGCGAGATCACTTGTGAGACGTACCTTATAACGAATATATCGATAATTCACAAAATCACTTTTATTGACGCAAATTGAAGTATTCGTTGCTGCGCATCCCGTTCCCCCGAATGGGTTACTCACACAGGGGGCTCCATAATACGACGTGGTATTTCCTGATGGTCCTTTATAATTCCACGGTCCAGAAGAATTATTTGATGCGGCAAATTGAAAATCAACACATGTATTGGTTGGACTGAATCCCTGCCATATCACACTGTTTAATAATGCTCCTCCCGTTGATTGTGTATCAAATATGGAAGATTCGAGATATCCAATAGTGCTTGTAGAGCGCCAGTCGGTATTTACTTTATAATTTGATATTCCGCACGAGCTGTCGTTTGCGCAATTAAAGCTAACCCATCCAATTACATCATTCCATGCATATCCGTGAAAATCTCCGGTGCCGTCGATATATACTCCATAATCACCAGCGCCGGTTCCGCGGTGACTACAACTTGGGTTGTGATTTGTACAACTGAAGCTAATCCACCCAATAGTATCATTCCATGCATATCCGGAAAGGTTTCCACTTGCATCTCCGCCGGTGCATGTTCCATCGGTGTTGTGGGTGGCACTCAATCCATTGCAAATTCCATAATTTGAACTTCCGCAAATATTTCCAATTGATGTATTTCCGCAGTTGAAAGAAATTTCTCCGATGGTTGAACTTGCGTATCCATCAAGACGGTTTCCCCACACATAGACCGAGTTTGTCGAATAAAAATCCCACCATCCGTCAACGTCATCCCATGCATAATGATCTGTGGTGGTTGCGGTGATGTTTGTGTCTGCGTGTACTGGCATAAGAAAAAAATAATGTACGCAAAACACCCCGAGTACGAAAAAAAATAAGGCAAAAATGACTCTTTTTAATTCCATGTATATGTATAGTATACTATAAGAAAGATATGACGGATATGCAGGAAAAGGGGGATTCCGGCGTATTAAAAAAGAAAGTTTTAGTTTATGGCGCTGTGTTTTTGTGCGTCATTTTTGTTATATGGGTTGTATATATGGAGGCGCCCTCCCTAAGATCTTTTGGAGCAAAATTCATTTCCATTACTGAGAAATCCTTTGGTGTGCAAGAGGAAGAGCGTGGCGTCTTTTCTTTACATGAAAAAACGGATTCTGCGGAAGAAACAGAGATGTTAACTTCTTCTTACTGCACATTTGAAACACTTGAAGTTCCAAGAAAGAGTGCGGTTATAATAAACGAAGTTGCGTGGATGGGGGGAGTTTCCGGAACGAATGCCGAGTGGATCGAGCTCAAGAATATATCCGGAAGTCAAGTGAACCTTCGCGGATGGGAAATTGTCGACAAAGATGAGCAGATAAAAACAAAAATCGGAGACATCACTATAGCCCCACATAATTTTTTTCTTGCGGTGAGAAATTCAAAGGATCAAAAATTGGAAGGGAACGTGGGATATGATGGTGCACTTCGAAATACCGACGAAGGAATTCGATTGTTCAACGGTGAATGTGGTTTAGAAGACGAGATAATCGCGACCACATGGCCTGCGGGAGACAACAAAACAAAAAAGACAATGGAAAGGAATGATGGAGGGAGTGGATGGCACACATCACTACTTCCAGGGGGAACCCCAAATGCAGAAAACTCTCCGCCCAAGGTGGACCAACCTCGGACTGGCAGTACAAATCCGCCAACTGGTGGAGAAAACGAAGAAGTACAGAAAATTTTTGTTGCACCAACAAATAGTATAGCGACGACGGAAGTAATAAATAATTCTATTTCTCCACCCACTATTTCTACTTTGTCGGTTATAAAGACAGAAACAGTGGTGCAAACAGGAAATGTTGTTTTGATAAGTGAGGTGTGTGTAGGAACAGAGGAAAATACAAAGTATGAATTCGTTGAATTATATAATAATTCAAATACTCCAATTGATTTAACCGGGTGGACGATAAAGAAGAAAAGCTCTACAGGAAATGAAACCACTCTTGTTTCTGGGTCACGTCTCCAGGGGAAATTTATATTACCACAGAGTTATTTTTTAATTGGGAATGAAGCAGGATACAAGGGAGATCCGACACCGCATGTAATGTGGGCGGGATCATACACGCTCGCATATTCAAAAAATTCCGTGGTGCTCTATAAGGGGAGTGAAAAAATAGACGAGGCGAATTGGGAAGAAATTCCAAAAGGGAGAAGTATACAACGCATTTCATGGGGGAGTAGTAATTTTTCCCTATCCGATCCAACTCCAGGGAGAGAATAAAAGTGTTGATTTTGTTAGATATTGCTCCTATATTTAAGGCAGTAAACGGTTTCTATTAACAAAAAGATGAGGAGTTTATATGGCCAAGAAAATTCCAGTAAATCTTGAAGATTTGAAAAACAGGGGTGTCTCCGAGTTGGATTTTTCCAAATCGAATCCAAATGCCTTTCTTATTATTCCGGATACCGAAGAAATCAAAAATGAGTCTCCACTTGTTCGGGCAATTATTTCCGAATTAGGGGGAGTAGAAGTGGTTTTCTTTTCGAATGTAGGAGTAAAAGAAGTACTGAGAGTAAAAAATTAATTTTGAAAAACAAAACCCCAATGCTATTGGGGTTTTTTGATGGATATAAGAGATGCACTATAATGAACCCATGGTAGTGATACTTCATAATATTCGAAGTACTCATAATGTTGGGTCAATGTTTCGCACTGCGGATGCTGCGGGGGTTGATAAACTGTATCTTTCGGGAATTACGCCAATTCCACTTGATCGATTTGGAAAGGTGCGTCCCGATGTTGCAAAAGTTGCACTGGGTGCCGAATTATCAATACCATGGGAATATGTTTCATCGACAGTGCGGATAATAAAGAAATTAAAAAAAAACGGATATGTCATTGTATCACTCGAGCAATCAAAAAATTCCGTGGTGTATAACAAAATAAAATTTTCAAAAAACAAAAAAATTGCACTCGTGGTGGGGAATGAAGTGAAGGGACTTTCACAAAATATACTGGAGCTTTCCGATGTGGTTATGGAAATCCCAATGAAGGGAAATAAGGAGTCGCTCAACGTGTCGGTAGCATTCGGTATTGCGGTGTATGCATTGACTAAAGACTAAAAACAAACAACCACATGAACAAAAACAAAAAGATTATTTTTATTTTTCTCGTGATATTTCTTGTTGGGATTATTTTTATTTTTCAAAAAGCGAAAGATCCAATTATTGAACGACCACACGTGTTGTTACGCGGAGAAAAAATATTTGTTGAAATTGCGGATACGGAAGAGAAGAGAGAAATGGGGCTATCGGGGCGAGATACAATTGGAGACGAAGAGGGAATGCTGTTTCTCTTTCCAGAAGAGGGGGGATATGGATTTTGGATGAAAGAGATGAAGTTTCCAATTGATATCATCTGGATCCATAAAGGAAAAATCGTATGGATAGAAAAGAATGTGGATCCCCAAGTGGGAATATCCGATGAAAAACTTCGGGTATACACGTTTTCCGGGAATGCAGACACAGTCTTGGAAATAAAGGCGGGAAAATCGGATATATTGAATTTAAAAGAGGGGGATGTAGTCGAGAATGTTCTATATTATAATTAGGATATGAAAAATATTGCAATTAACGGGTTTGGAAGAATCGGGAGACTTTTCTTTCGAGAGGTGTTTGATAATAAAAAAATAAATGTGGTGGCGATCAATGATTTGGGCGATGTGACAAATCTTGCATATCTTTTGAAATTTGACTCCGTATATGGGAAATATGCACACGATGTTCGTGTGGAGGAGAAAAATGGAAATAAGTATCTGGTTGTTGATAAAAAAGAAGTTTTATTTTTGCAGGAAAAAGATCCATTAAAACTTCCGTGGAAAAATTTGAATATTGATGTGGTAGTTGAATCAACGGGGGTGTTTGAATCATATGAAAAGGCGAAGGTGCATATTGATGTGGGTGCAAAACGTGTGGTCATTACCGCTCCAGCAAAAGATGCGGATGGAGTTCTTGGGAAAACAATTCTTATGGGAATTAATGATGCGGACATGAAAGATTTTCTTATTACCTCGAATGCGTCATGTACTACAAATGCAACATCTCCCGTGATACAGATACTTCACGAAGCAATTGGAGTGCAAAAGGCGGCGTTAAGTACGGTGCATGCATATACTGCGACACAAACCATTGTTGATGGACCCGTGAAAGGAAATGATTTTCGTCGGGGACGAGCGGCAGCACAAAATATTGCACCATCAACAACCGGTGCGGCGATTGCGGTAACCCGCATACTTCCGGAACTTGAAGGAAAATTTGATGGAATTGCAATGCGTGTTCCCGTGGTAAGTGGATCACTTGTTGACCTTACGCTTGTAACGAAGAGAAAAACGACGATGGAAGAAATAAATAATATATTTTTGAACGCCACAAAAGATCCGAAGTGGGAAGGAATATTTACCGTGACGAATGAGCAGGTGGTGTCATCCGATATTGTGGGGGAGCCATATGGTGCAATTGTTGATTTGATGTTCACAAAAGTAATCGATGGCGATCTTGTGAAGGTGTTTTCGTGGTATGACAATGAGGCGGGATATGTAGCGACATTATTAAAACACGTTCTTTTGTCTTCAGAGCATGCTCAATAAATAAAAATGAAAGAAGAAAAGAAAAGAACACAAGAATATCCGCGTTCTCATGTTTTTATTTTTGCCGTGCTCGGTGTCCTTACTATTATTATGGGGGCAGGTTTTTTTTATCTTTGGAATCTCAATACCGAGTTGAAGAATATGAAGTCGGTGGAGCCGATTACATTTTACTCTGCACCGAAAGAAAGTCTTTTTGTGGATGCGGTTGGGTCAGTGGGAACCGATGCGGGAGAAATATTTGAAACCGAAAAGAAACGGCTTTTGGGGGCGAAAGGAGATTTTATTGAGGTGAATTTAAAAACAATGGACCTTTTTGTATACGAAAAGGGAGAGATAAAAATGCATTTTCCCGTGAAAGCGAAAGGAAAACCGGGAAGTTGGTGGGAGACGACAACGGGAGTATATTCCGTTGGGGCAAAAACCGCAAAACATTTTTCTTCCATTAGTAAGGTGTGGATGCCATACGGAATACAATTTTACGGAAATTTTTTCATCCATGGATGGCCATATTATGAAAATGGAACTTTACTTCCATTTTCAAATTCAGGAGGATGTATTCGTCTTCTTACGGATGATGCAAAAAAAGTATATGAATTTGCAAAATTCGAAATGCCGATTCTTTTATATGATGAAAAACCGCAGATGGCGATCTATCAAGCACTTCGTCCAAAAGATGAATCTGTTGTTCCCACTATTTCAGCGTTGAATACGATTGTTGCAGATATGGATACTGGCGAAATTCTTATAGGAAAAAACATTGATACGGTAGAGCCGATATATGGAATCACAAAACTTGTGACGGCGCTGACTGCAAGTGAAGTGATAAATCTTGATCAGTATGTCACCGCACATGAGTATATGATTACCGATTCGGAAAAACTAATTCAGCCGAATGAACGATATCGCGGATTTGATATGTTGTATCCACTTCTTATTAATTCGTCCGATAGCGCCGCGCATGTGCTCTCTTCTTTCATTGGAGAATCAGGTCTTATTGAACAAATGAATAAAAAAGTACAAGCACTCGGTATGACAAAAACCCGAATAGTGGATACCGAAGGAGTATCGAAGAAAAATGTGAGCACTCCTCTCGATCTCATAAAACTTTCGAGATACATTGTTGCAAAAAGAAGTTTTCTCTTTGGGGTAAGTCGTGATGCCTATTATCCTGAGGAAAAAAATGTGGTATTTGAGGGAATAATAAAAAAGACAAGTCCATTTATGGACGATAATGGATTTATCGGTGAAATAGCTGAAGAAAAAGAATACAAAGGAGGACTTCTTACCGTGTGGCGATTTCAGACGGAGCGTGGGCTGTGGCGACGTGTAGGGATTTTTGTTTCCGGGGGAGAAAAACTCGTTCAGGATACCACCTCAATTGTGAGTTGGTTTCGGACTAATTTTCCTTTGAAATAATGTATTTTTTACCATCATAATATTCTAAAGTATATCTAGAACTTAACGATCGTTAAGTTCTAGATATATGAGGTTGTGGATAAACACTGTTGTTTAGTGGGGGGGGGTGATATAATAGATACATAATAAAAAGGTTCGCACCAAATAAAAATATGAAAAAATTATTTATTTTTCTCTTTTGTTCTTTGTTGGTATTAGGAAGTACATTCTCAGTCGCGTCTGCTCTCACGGCTCCTGCTGATGACACGGTTGGCACGGATTATACCACGCTTCAACAGCAGTTAGATGCTCTTTTAAAACAAGTTTATGAACTTCAGTGGCGATTAGGTCTCAGCGGGAGATCATCAGTTACTCCAGGAAACACAACATCTCCTGCGCCAACCACAGGAAGTCCAGCATATTGGGTCCCGAGTGTCATTGAAGATTCTCCGGATCAGATTATTCCCAATGCTCCCATTGGTAATGCTCCACCTTCAGATAATGGACTTTTAAGAGTTATTTATCCAAATGGGGGAGAAAAGTGGGACATACATACGGGATTATATATTAAGTGGTTTAAAATGAGTGGTTTGTCTGATGAATCGCTTTCTTCTTCAGCACGCCAGACAATTTCCATTGTAAAAAATAACACCATCGTTTGCAAAATTGCCGATATATCAGGACGAGGAACACTTTATTCGTTTCCAAATTTAAAATCTGTGTGTCCTGCACTTCCTTCTGGAGATGATTATAAAATTCGCGTTCAATTTTCCGGAGATGGAATGAATGTATCAGACGAGAGTGATAGTATTTTTTCAATAAGTACAAATATTATTCCTCCAACAACGCCAAATTCTCCCCCAACACCAACTCCGACACCAACACCCACACCCACACCACCAACTGCGAAATCAATTACTCTTATTTCTCCCGATAGTAATGTATATAAATCGGGTTCAAATGCAACCGTCTATATACGTTGGAGTTCTTCGGGAATTAGTGGAAACGGGACACTACTTCTTCTTAAAAATAACGCATCTTCAAAAACAATTGGAACTGTTTCTATGAGTGCAAAATCTTTCAACTGGAAGCTACCGGGAGATATTGTTACGGGGAATTATCGCATTTTATTGAAAGATGATTCAGGAACAATCACAAGTGGAATTGATGAAGGGATTTTTTCAGTTGTTTCACCATCTCAAAATCCTCCTACATCTTCTGGGGTGAAAGTTACATATCCAAACGGAAGAGTGAGTCTTAAAATTGGAGAAACATATGCTGTGAGGTGGCAAGCGTTGGCCTTCAAGAGCACTGCTGATGTGAGTATTACTCTTATCAATCAAGACACATCAGAAGAGGTGCTTATTGCAAATACGAAAAATTCCGGATCTTACAAATGGAAAATTCCGGAAACTTTAGGTGGAATGAATCTTTCTGAAGGTTTAGATACACTTTATCGTATAAAAGTCAGAGTGGGAAGCGATGTACAAAACGATTTTGATCTGAGCGACAATGCTTTTTCTATAATTGATTCACGAGCGTCAAATGTGAAAGTAACGCGCGCAACAAACACGCCAAAATCACGTGATGTACGAACAGGAGAAAAAAATGTTGAATTTTTAGGATTCACAATACAAAATAACGGAAGCGAAAAAATAAGTATCAATAAAATAAGGTTTTATATTTCACCTCTTTATGGAGAAACATGTGGTTTGTCTGGTATGGGCATTTATGAATCCGGCAATTCTTACAACTGGAGAGATCAAGACGGAATATCACGTGATTCAGTAGGGTGTCATTTAACCGCAGAAAGGGAGGATATTTCATTAGAAATTCCATCAAAAACGAAAAAAGACATAGTTATAAAAGCAGATATTGAAGACAATACGGAATTAGCAGGAAAGAAAATTCTTATAGGTGTTGAAAAAATTTCTTTCTCTATCGGAAACAGATTTTTTGAAGCGAATGTAACGGGAGTAAAGGGAAATGCAATGAAGGTTATTAGTCAATCTTCTCCAATTCCTAATGTTCCAAGTGGCGCGATTCGTCTCAAGGTTTCTTCCTCGGGTTTTTCTCCGGATCAATTTACTGTAAAACCGGGAAGTTCTGTAACAATTGCACTTACGGGGTCGGATAGTAGCGCGCACGTGTTTGCTTTTGATAATCCTTCTCTTTCGGCTGTTGCGATCGGCGTTGGACCAAATGAAACAAGGTCTATCACATTTACTGCGCCCACACAACCTGGTGAATATACATTTAGATGTGATGTTCCAGGGCACAAAGAAGGGGGAGAAAAAGGGAAAATGGTTGTATCTTCTAGTGGGACTTCATCGTTGCCGGCTCCAACCGGAGTTAGTGCGACAGCAAGTGGACAAAATGTTGTTATTTCTTGGAATCCTGTAACTAACGCGACGGCATATAATATTTATAAGTTAAAAACAGAAGCTGTTATTATTGGGTCTGCGGGAGGTGTGGGCGCAACGGGAAGATTAAGTTATACAGATGAAAAACAGGAATGCGGTGTGAATCACGTATATTATGTAGATGCGTATGATGCGAATACTGGAAAAAGATCCTCATTATCGGCGAGGGCGGAAGTAAAGATTCCATGCTCAACTCCAACCGTCAAAGTTCTTTCTCCGAACGGAGGGGAGATATATGCAGCAGGACAACAAATTACAGTAGAATGGTCTAGTGTAAATATTTTACCTTCCTCCAAAATCAGTATTATTCTAACCGATCCTAATACGACCACTTGGCATGGGGGATATTCAATGATGCTCGCTGATCAAGATGGTGTCGTTAATGATGGACAAGAGGTCGTTACAATTCCGTCGTATGTACCTGTAGGAAGATATAAAATCTGGGTATGGTACAATCCACAGGGCTATTCAGATACTGGTTATTTTGATCAAAGTGATTATTCATTTACAGTCACTTCATCTAATACCACTCCAAAAATTACACTCACAAATCCGAACGGAGGATCTTTCAGAATGAAGGATATTCTCAAAATCAGATGGAATGCGGAAAATTTGGGAGAGGTGAGTAATCAAAAAATTGAGCTTATGGTAGGAGAGGCTCTTGTATGCACACTCGCAACTCCAGCAATAACAAACGGAGAGAATGTATATGAATGGGAAATTTCTTCTTCTCAATGTTCATATGTCGGTCCTGGGCCGGGATATAAGATACGCATATCTCTCGCAAGTGGGTCAACTGTTGTAAGTGATACAAGCGATTCCGCTTTTACGATTCTTTCTTCAGTAGATGCACCAACATTAACCATAACATCACCAAACGGTGGGGAGATGTTTGAAAGAGAAAAAACAATGGAAATAAAGTGGAGCTCCACAAATTATACGGGGAATGTGGTGTTAACACTCGTTGATAGAAATCGTTATCCGGTTATGCAAATAAAAAGCGGAATTCCCGCATCTACAGGTTCATTTGTTTGGACAATTCCTAAAGCAAATATCTATGAAGCAAATTATAAAATTCTTATCCAAGGAGATTTAGTGGCAGGATATCAAGCTCCCCTTGATTACAGTGACAACACATTTTATATTTCCGTTCCAACAACAACGAGCGGAGCGCTTGGAAAACCGACAAATTTCGCGTTCCTCGGATACGAGATGAGCGGAAACACAGCAATATCAAAATTTGAGTATATGGATAATGCAGTTGGAGAAAGCGGGTATTACATATATTGGGACGATGGTATGAAGGGATATGTTTCTCCAACAGCTGGAACATCCGATACGGGAAAGAGGACTTCATACATAGGAAGAATCTTTGATTGCACGAAGATTCCTAAAACCGTGTATATCAGGGCATTCAAAGATTTAGATCTTTCAGAACCATCCAATGTTGTTAGTACTCCGACTCCTCCTGTATGCGAAGCTCCTGTTACGAAAGTTCTTTCTCCGAACGGTGGAGAATCGTATAAACAGGGCGATTCAGTGTCTATTAAGTGGACGGCGACTAATTTGGGAAGTAGCAATAGTGTTGCGATAAGTGTGTACAAAGCGCGATCAGACAATAATTACTATGGAATTGCACCTGATTTTGGTTTGACGTTCTACAATAATGTAAGCGGAGGAGTTGTTCAGGATGAAGGATCATACACTTGGACTATTCCGCAGAATTTCACCACTGGTCAATACGTAGTTTTTGTGGCCGGGGCGAAAGGGACGTATGACACAAGTGATGCTCCGTTTACAATAACAACAGCTTCAGGAGGTGTTTCAGCAAACATTCTTGATTCCGTAAAGATTCAATTAGATGGATTAAAAGAACTGCTCATAAAGTTGAGATAAAAAAAGGTTTTCCCCGCCTCTCTTTAGAGAGGCGGTGGTTTATAATAAGAAGAGGAATATGGAAGAAAAGAAAACAGGAAGAAAATTCATATATGGTGTTATTGCTTTGCTCGCTTTCGCGCTTTTTTGTGGATTTCTTTTCTATATAAGGATTGAAATACAAAAAAGCATTTTTACGTCCGTTCAAGGATCGCTTCGTCTTCGCGAAGTTGCCGATCTGCGTCATAAAACAATCTACAAAAAGATACAGAAGTGGATTCATGATTCGGAAGAGACAACACTTATATTTATGGGAGACATTATGCTTTCCCGCGGAGTTGATTTGAAAATGAGAAGAATTGGTGATTATACATTCCCATTCTTTTATATTGCGAGCACAACACGCATGGCAGATGTTGCGTTTGGAAATCTTGAAGGCCCAATTTCGGCAAGAGGAAAGAATCAGGGGAGCGAATATTCTTTTCGCGCCAATCTGAGAGTCATTGAGGGACTTGTGTTCGCAGGGTTTGATGTTCTTTCTCTTGCAAATAATCACATATGGGATTGGGGAAGTGATGCGCTTTCGGACACAATTGATATTTTGAAGGAGAACGCAATTGTTTCCGTGGGCGCAGGCAGAAATGCGGAAGAGGCGAACAGGCCTGCAATTATAATGAAAGGTGATAGACGAATTATCTTTTTTGCGTATACGAATCTTTATCCTCCATCACTTTACGCGGAAGGCGATCGTCCTGGCGTCAGTGATTTCAAAGAAGAGAAAATTGCTGAATATATCAGGAACGAAACCACACACAGTGACATCGTTGTCGTTTCCATGCATTGGGGAAATGAATATGAATCTTTAGCGAACGAAGAACAAAAAAGGATTTCCCGCGCGCTGATAGACGCAGGGGCGGATATTATCGTAGGACATCATCCTCACGTATCTCAGGAAATAGAAAGATACAAAGAGGGTTGGATTGCATATAGTTTGGGAAATTTTGTGTTTGACCAGAATTTTTCCGAAGAAACAATGAAAGGTATTGTTCTCCACGCAAGCGCGCGTAGGGGGATTGTGGAAAAAATGGATGTGAAAGAGATTAAAATAAACAAAGATTTTCAGCCCGCATTCTTGGAGTAACACAATCATTGAGTCGGAGAGAGAATTTCAGTTCGGTGCGTGATATAATTAAATATATACTATGGTTATTTACATTGGAGCAGATCATCGGGGTTTTCGTCTTAAAGAAGCAATCAAAAATTTTCTCCGCGACAGGGGATATCAGATTTTTGATGTGGGAAACGAGACATATGATGAACAGGATGATTATGTTGATTTCGCGAAAAATCTTGCGAGGAAGGTTAATAACGATTATGAAAACAGCAAAGGAATTCTCGTATGTGGAAGCGGAGTAGGGATGAGTATTACGGCAAATAAATTCCGTAACGTTCGTGCCGCACTTCTCACAACTCCAGATCAGGCATTTGATGCGCGCAATGATGAAGATGTGAATGTTCTCGTTCTTCCAGCGGACTATCTTACTTCGGATGTTGTGAGAAAAATACTCATCACATGGATTGAGACGCCATTTTCAAGAGAAGAGCGTTTCAGGAGGAGATTAGACAAACTTCAGCGCATTGAAGAAGGTTTTATAAGGAAATTTTCAGATGTGGAGAGGAAAGAAGAATTGTAAAAATGGTTATCATTCCCGTTATTAATTGCAAAGAAGAGTCATGCGTCCGCGAAAGAATTGCAATCGCGGAAAAACTGGCGTGCGAATGGGTGCATATTGATGTTGCTGATGGAATATTCGCTCCAGTTCTATTGTGGAAAAATGCCGAAGATTTTAAAAGCGCCATAGGAGACGGTATTCGCGCGAAAATAGAGGTTCATCTTATGGTATCGGAACCGGAAAAAGTTTTACGCGATTGGATTGCTGTTGGAGCAAAAAGAATTATTATCCACGCGGAATCACATTTTGATTTTTCTTCTGTCAAAAAAGAGTGCGACGCGCATGGGGTTGAGTTGGGTATTTCAATTATGGCACACACAGATGTGCGGACGATTGACCCATTTCTCTCACGTGTGAGTTTTTTTCAAGTTTTATCTGTTCTTCCGGGATTTTCTGGAGGCGTATTTAACAATTCCGCACTTTCACACATTTCATACATAAGAGCAAAAACAGGAAACGATGTTCGTATTGAAGTGGACGGTGGGATTGATGCAGATCGCGCACGACAGACAAGAGATGCGGGATGCGATATTGCAACATCAAGCACATTCATTTTTTCTTCACACGATCCCAATGAGGCGCTTTCCATTCTTAAAAACTCATAAAAATATGCCAGAACTTAATGACAAAAAAATACAATATCTTGAAATCACAGCGAATCGCATACGTGAAATTGTGATTGAGACCCTTTTAAGCGCAGGTTCCGGACATTCTGCAGGACCTCTCGGTATGGCAGATATTTTCACGTCACTTTATTTTCATATTTTAAATCACAATCCAAAAAAACCTAATTTACCAGATCGTGACAGGATCGTTCTTTCCAATGGGCATATATGTCCGGTTCAGTATGCGACTCTTGCTTACGCGGGGTATTTTCCTTTAGAGGAATTAAAAACTCTTAGGAAAATAAATTCACGTTTGCAGGGACATCCCCATCGTGGATCACTTCCAGGGATTGAAACAACATCCGGTCCTTTAGGTTCGGGGCTTTCTCAAGCGATTGGTATCGCTCTTGCGGGTGAAATGGATAATAAAAAATATTGGACATATTGTATCGCATCTGACGGGGAGCATCAGGAAGGAAATTTTTGGGAAGCAGTTATGTTTGCTGGTAAGCAAAAATTCTTAAATCTTATTCTTATAGTGGATAGGAATAATATACAAATAGACGGATACACAGAAAGCGTTATGCCTTTGGAGCCTCTTCGGGCAAAATATGAGGCATTCAATTGGCACGTGATTGAAGTGGATGGGCATAATATTGAAGATTTCATAGACGCAGTGAATGAGGCGAAGGCAATTTATGAAAAACCAACAGTGATTATTGCGCATACTATTCCCGGAAAAGGGGTAAGTTTTATGGAACGCGATTATTTATGGCACGGGAAGCCACCAACGCCCGACGAAGCGAAAAAAGCTCTTAACGAACTTCGCACCATGGGAAAAAGAATAGAGTCGGAACACCAGTAAGTTTATAAAATCCATAAAGTTTTTAAAGTAGAATGTTAAACGAACAATTAAAACTCAATCAAAAGGTTTTTGATTCGGATGTGGAGCAAATGCCGACACGGAACGGATACGGAGAGGGTCTTGTGAAGGCAGGAGAGGAAAATCCTCATGTTGTCGTTTTGTGTGCGGATCTCACTGAATCAACGCGTGCGGAAGGATTTGCAAAAAAATTTCCCGAACGATTTTTTGAAATCGGTGTTGCCGAACAAAATATGGCGACTATTGCGGCGGGATTAGGGATATCGGGAAAAATTCCGTTTATTTCTTCCTATGCAGTTTTTTCTCCGGGAAGAAATTATGAACAAATTCGTACCACAATTGCATACAACGACTCGAATGTAAAAATTGCGGGGGCTCATGCGGGAATATCCGTCGGTCCCGATGGAGCAACACATCAAGCGACGGAAGATATGGCAATTATGCGTGTGATTCCCAATATGAAAGTGATTTGCCCCTGTGATTCAATAGAAACAAGAAAAGCAACCCTTGCTGCAGGAAAAATGTGGGGCCCGGTATATATTCGTTTTGGAAGAGAAAAGAGTCCTATTATTACCACAAATGAAACCCCATTTATTCCAGGAAAGGCACAACTCTTATGGTATCCAATACGGGGAAAAAAAATAAAGAAACCTGACGTGTTAATTATCGGATGCGGAATGCTTCTCTATAATGCGCTTGTTGCCGCAAAAGAACTTGAAAGAGAAGATATTGGTGTGTCGGTTATGAATGTGCATACCATCAAACCATTGGATGAGGACTCAGTGTTAAATCACGCGGGACACGCGGGAGCTGTGGTGACCGTTGAAGAACATCAAATTGCGGGGGGATTGGGAAGTGCTATTGCAGAATTTCTTGCAAAAAAACTCCCCGTACCGATGGAATTTATCGGGATGAAGGATACATTCGGAGAATCGGGAAAGCCAAGTGAACTCATTGAAAAATATGAAATGGGGGTGAAAGATATAAAAGAGGTAGTGAAGAAGGTATTGAGGAGGAAGAATAATTAAAAATTTATGGGAATTCTCTATATTGTTGGGACGCCAATAGGAAATTTAAAAGATATTACGCTTCGTGCACTCGAGGTATTAAAAACATGCGATATTATTCTCGCTGAAGATACGCGTGTCACAAAAAAACTTTTGAATCATTACGAAATCAAAAAAAACGTGTGGAGATATGATGAATATGCGGGGGAGAAAGTGTATAAAGATGTAGAAAATCTTTTAAAGGAAGGAAAAGATGTTGCATTGGTGACTGATGCAGGAACTCCTGGAATTGCGGATCCCGGGTGGAAGATGGTGAAATATATTCGCGATAATCAAAGCAATGTTTCTATTATTCCGATTCCCGGTGCATCATCGGTGATTACACTTCTTTCCGCTTCCGGAATAAACGGAGACACATTTACCTTTGTCGGATATCCGCCGCACAAAAAAGGGAGAAATAAATTTTTTGATGAATTAAAGAATGTTCAAGTCACTCCGATTGTTTTTTTTGAGTCGCCCTTTCGTGTACAAAAGTCATTTGATGATGTTTTGCGTGTATTTGGCGTAGACACTCAGATTATTGTAGGGAAAGAATTAACAAAGGTATTTGAAGAGATATGGAGCGGAACCACAGAAGAGGCAAAAAAATATTTTGTTGGAAGTAAGTTGAAAGGAGAATTTGTGGTGATTATAAATATCTAATTTATTTTTATGCATTATCCATTATGGAAACGAGTGTTTGATATTGTAAGTTCTTTAATAGGACTTATTTTTTTTGCCATTTTCTTTCCATTTATTGGAATCGCGATTGTAATCGAAAGCGGATTTCCGATATTGGTGCGTCTTGACCGGGTGAGTGAAGGAAAATTAACGAGTGTATATAAATTTCGGACGATGGTAAAAAATGCGAGATATATGAAGCCATCACTTTTTCCAATGAATGAGCGCACCGATGGACCACTTTTCAAGATGAAACATGACCCACGAGTGACGAAGGTAGGACGAGTAGTGCGAAAACTTCGTCTCGATGAGTTACCTCAATTTATCGACGTATTTATGGGGAGACTTGCACTTGTGGGACCCCGTCCACATGAACCGGGAGAGGTAGAAAAATATCCGGAAGAATACAAAAAAGTGACTCTGGCACGTGCGGGACTTACCGGTTTGTCACAGGTGAGTGGTGCATCATCGTTGTCATTTCAAAAAGAAATTGAGCTCGACACCTATTATATAGAACACCGATCTTTTTTTCTCGATTGTAAAATTGCGATGAAAACTGCACTTATTCTCTTTTTTGATCCGACTGGAGTTTAGTTTTGGTTAGAAATAATAGGAAAAATGCGGTAAAATGGGAGGATGAATCCCGTTAGAGATAGCGATCACGGGAACGCATATTTATTTATGAGAGACACTATTGAAAATACAGTCGAATGTTTTAAAAATATAGATCGCACATTGATCGCGATCTATCTCTAACGGGATGAAAGTTGCGGTATTTCACGATTATCTCAATCAGTTTGGAGGAGCGGAGCGGGTATTACAGACAATTCTCGAAATGTTTCCCAGTGCCGATCTCTATACGCTTCTTTACGACGAGAAAAAAACATTTGGATTATTTCAGAAGAATATAAAAAAAACGAGTTTTATCGATATCCCGATAGTGCGAAAAAAACATCGGGCATTTATTCCGCTTATGCCGTTTGCTGCGGGATTTTTAAAATTAGAAGGGAAATATGATCTTATTATTTCAAGTTCCGCGGGGTACGCAAAGGGATTTGGAATGTATCGAAAGAAAAATAACACCTATCATATTTGTTATTGTCACAGTCCGCTTCGATATGCATGGGAGATAGATTATCTCAAAAATCTTTCCTTTTCTCCCCGCTCAATGTCTAAAGATGCACTTCGCCCGATAGCTCGGTGGCTTCAAAGGTGGGATAAAAAAGCATCCGAGGGAGTGAATGTATTTATTGCGAATTCACACTTTATCGCCGAAAAGATAAAATCGTACTACGAACGGGAAGCGGAGGTAATATATCCTCCGGTAAGTTTTAAAAAGTTTTTTTATGAGCCACAAGAACATAAAGAAGATTTCTATCTTATGACGGGGCGTCTTTTGTACTATAAGGGATTTGACCTTGGGATCCAGGCATTTAATAGAATGAAAAAACGTTTAAAAATTATTGGACGAGGACCGGAGGAAAAAAAATTACGGCAACTTGCCAACCCCGCATATATTGAATTTTTAAATTCTGTAAGCGATAAGGAGTTAAGGGAATATTATAATACTGCACAAGCATTTATTTTCCCGCAGATAGAAGATTTTGGTCTTGTCGCGGCAGAAGCACAGGCGTGTGGAACTCCCGTCATAGCTTTTAATGTTGGGGGAGGGGGAGAAATAGTAAAAAATGGAGAGACGGGAATTCTTTTCAAGAAGCAGACCGCAGAGGCGATTATTGAGGCGGTACGTGATTTTGAATCCCATACCTATAATAGGAAAGCTATCGGAGAATCGGCGCGTCGCTTTTCTGAGGAAGAGTTTAAAAAGAGATTATCCGAGGTTGTTCAAAGGGCTGGGTTTCGCGTATAAATGTTTTAATATAAGTATATGAGTCGAATAAAAAATATAACGTGTAGACCGCACATTCTATTCGCGGTCCGCTTCTAACGGGATGAGAATTTTATTTGATGGTCGGGTTCTTACAAAGGGGGAAGTTTCCGGAATCCCGGAATATGCGCGCCTTTTATTTACTCATCTTCTCAAGATTGACTTGATGAATGAGTATATTTTATTTTTTAATTCGTTTTCCAAAACAACCTTGCCGGTTGATATAAAACATCATGCAAATGCCTCGTCATTAAATTTCCACATTCCGAATCGCGCACTTGATTTCTCATTTAAGTTTCTTCACCACCCTAAAGTTGATTTCTTCACTCGTCCCGATGTTATTTTTAGTCCGCATTTTAATGTGCTCGCAAAGAATAAAAAAACACCACGTATTATCACATTTCATGATTTATCATTTGAACGATTTCCCGAATTCTATTCATCCCGTGAAAAGTTATGGCATTGGCGGCAGAATCCAAAAAAACAAGCCGAAAGTGCCGAAGAGATAATTGCAATATCGAATTCAACAAAAGTTGATCTTGTCGAGCTTTATAAAATCCCCCCCCAGAAAATATCAGTCGTCTATTCGGGAATAAACCCCTTCTATCTTCTTCCTGTGCTTCCGAGTCAATTATATTCATTTCGTGAAGAGCGTGGATTGCCGAAGAACTTTATTTTGACTCTTAGTACGCTTGAACCGAGAAAAAATATTCCGGGCCTTATACGAGCATTCAATATATTGAAAGAGAAAGAAGAGTATGGAGATTTTAAACTTATCATTGCAGGGAAGGAGGGGTGGTTGTGTGATAGTATATATGAAGAGATCAAAAAATCTCAGTGGAGAGACGATATTGTGTTGTGGGGACCCGCATCCTATGAAGAAGCAAAAAATTTATATCATCTCGCTTCTGTATTTGTATGTACGTCTTTTTTTGAGGGATTTGGCTTTCCCCCTCTCGAAGCACAGGCGTGTGGAACGCCCGTTGTTTCTTCAAATAAGGGATCACTTCCCGAGATATTAGAGCGTTCCGCTCTTCTTTATGAGCCGGACAATGAGGAAGGAATTGCGTCGGGGATAGCATCTCTTATCGCCGATAAAGAATTAAGAGAAAAAATTATTACCCTTGGATTTGAAAACGTGAGTAGATTTGAATGGGAGAAAACAGCACAAGAGACATTAAAAATATTTAAAAAATATAAAAAAGAAAGTTCAAAAGTGGAGACAATGGAACTATAACGAAAAAACTCTATGTCTAAAAAAGTACCTAAAAAAAATATATCTTCAGTACTTGTTGATATCAAAAAACCGAATTATGACTACAAACGTCTTCCAAAATTTGAAACGGTGAATCTTGGGCATATTCCTCAAGCTCCGGTGTATGTATCTCGAAAGACAAAGGGAATTGTATGGGGGGTAGTTGGGGTGTGTATTACATTACTCATGATGTTTTTTGCCTTAACATTTTTCAATTTGAATGATGTTAAAGTAACATTTGCCGAGAGTGCAGAGACTATAGTGAAGAATTTTTCTTCGTCAGTTACTGCATTGAAGGAATTTCGTCCTGATAGGGCAACGGCCTCTTTGAAAAAAAATAATATCGAGTTAGTGTCACTCCAAGACACATTCAATAAAAGCTATGGACAAGCCCTTTTCGATCTTGTGGGGGGTGTAGTGCCGGCGGTGAAGGATGCAGGGGACCTCATTGGAAAAGTTTCGGAGTTAAATTCGGATCTTCTTCGGCTTACTGAAACATTATCTGCGCTTCAAACAAATGGATTTCGTTATTTCCAGAGTGACGGGACGATGCTCATACGAAATATATCGGAAGCTCGTGAACTTGTTCGTTCCATCACAAATCAGATTGAATCGTTGCGTAATACAGTTACTTCATTAAAATCAGTTTCTCCAGTTTTTGAAAAATTTGAATCGGTCATAAGTGAAAATTATCTCACGTATGGTTCCGAATTGAGAGATTTAGATCAATTTCTCGGAGGGGTGATTGATTTTTTGAAAAGCGGAGAGAAACATATTCTCGTTTTTTTTCAGAATACCGCCGAGATAAGGCCTGGGGGCGGGTTTATTGGAAGTTATGCCGATGTGACCATTAAAAATGGTCAGCTTGCGGGGATTGATGTACGGGATATATACGATCCTGATGGTCAACTTGATTTGAAGGTGGTTCCTCCTCAGGAGATAAAAACAATGACCCAAAATTGGGGGGCGAGGGATGCAAATTGGTTTTTCGATTTTCCCACATCGGCAAAAACTGTGATATATTTTCTCGAAAACTCAAAAATGTATTCAGAAAAGAATATCGCGTTTGATGGAGCAATCGGACTCAATTTAAATGTAATGAAAAGTGTTCTTGGGGTTATCGGTCCCGTGCCGCTTGAAGAATACAAAGTGGTGATTGATGATCAAAACTTCCTTAAAGAAATTCAGAAAGAAGTTGAAACAGGAAAGGATAAAATTGCGGGGGAGCCAAAACGAATATTAAAGGTACTCGCACCAATTATACTTGAGCGGATGAAAATACTTTCGCAGCCGCAGTTACAGGATCTCGTTGAAAAGACAGGGGAACATTTTTCATATAAAGATATCATGGTGTATATGAAAAATCAGGATATACAGCATTTTATAGAGATGGCAAACATTGATGGGGGGGTATTTAAACTTCCAAATAATTTTTGGGGATCGTATTTGGGGGTAGTGAACACGAATGTTGCCGGGGGAAAGACTGATGTATTCATGGATGAACTCGTTGAAGCGCGCATCGATGTGGATACGAGTGGAGGAACATTTACCGATCTTCAGATAACTCGTTCGCATTTAGGAAAAGACGAAAAGGATCCGTGGTGGAAGGCGACAAATAAAAATTTCATTCAAGTGTATGCGCATCCAAATGCAAGTCTCATTTCTCTGAAGGGAAATGATGTAAAAAATTTGTTTTCAAATTTTGATTATGATGCGAATGGATACATGAGACTTCCGCAGCTTGAATCAATAGAAAAAACAAAAATATTTGTGAACACCTATCAAACATGGACAATGCAGGCATTTGGAAAAACTGCATTTGGAACGTGGTTTAATGTGCCCGCGGGAGTTTCAAAGATACTGAGTGTTCGATATCAGACGCCGGGAGATAGTGAGATAACAGTGAGTCCCGGAAAGATATTTACCTTTGTGTTTGATAAACAATCTGGGGTAAGTACGCACCTAAGAATTTCGATAAGTGCACCATTGGGATATACATGGATTGAATCGGAGGGTCCAGTATTCTCATATGAGAACGACAATCCGGAATCCCGTGTTACTCTTCTCCTTACGCTCAAAAAGCAGTAGTCTGTAGTGAAGATATAATCGCATGGAATCGAATATAAGAAATTTTTGTATTATTGCACATATTGATCACGGCAAGAGCACGCTTGCGGATCGTTTTCTTGAATCTACCCACACCGTTGAAGAACGGCGTATGAAGGCGCAATATCTCGATCAACTTGAACTAGAAAGAGAGCGTGGAATTACTATAAAGATGGCACCGGTCCGGATGAAATATGTACCTACACGTGTCGCCGGACACTCGGAATATGTTCTCAACTTAATTGATACTCCAGGACACAGTGACTTTTCCTACGAAGTATCTCGTGCGCTTGAAGCAGTAGAGGGAGCGGTGCTCTTGGTTGATGTGACACAAGGAATCCAAGCGCAAACACTTGCAAATTTTCACTCAGCGGAAAAAGCCGGTCTTACTATTATTGGTGCACTAAATAAAGTGGATGTGTTTCAAAAACCCGGAGATGAAGAGGGGGTATTTTTATCTCATCCCGAAGTTGCTCGCATGCGTGAAGAACTTGCGGTGTTGTTACATCAAAAACCGGAAGATATTTTTCTTGTCTCGGGAAAAACAGGATATGGAGTTCGTGAAGTGTTGGATGCGGTAATCGAAAGAGTTCCAATTCCAAAAAAGAGTGAGTCGACACAAGGTGTGAAGGGGAGAGCGCTTATTTTTGATTCATTTTATGATAACCATAAGGGAGTTATCGCATCAATTCGTGTGGTGGAAGGTTTTTTCGAAGCAACACACAGTATTTTTCTTGCCGGAGAAAATACAATTTCAAAAATGAAAGAGATCGGATATTTCACCCCCGAACTGAAAACAACAAAACGTCTTGAGAGTGGGGAAATAGGATATATTGCGACAGGAGTAAAGGATCCAGGGAAAATAAAAATAGGAGATACCGCGTTTGGGTTCGATAACATACAGACGTTCTCAAAGGATATCGCACGACATCATATGTTGTTGGGGTATGAAGAGCCAAAACCAGTGATATTCGTTTCCTTTTATCCTGAGCAGAGCGATGAATATGATTTACTGCGTCAGAGTCTCGAAAAATTAAAGTTAAACGATTCGGCACTCGCTATCGATCCGGATCAGAATGAAGTATTGGGGAGAGGATTTAAAATTGGATGTCTCGGGAGATTGCATTTTGAAATTACCGCAGAACGACTTCGAAGGGAATTTTCGGTGGATATTGTGAATACATTTCCCTCGGTGGAATATAAAGTAAAAACAAAAAATGGATGGATCACTATTGTGAAACCGGAAGAGCTTCCCCAAGATTATTTTGAAATTTTAGAGCCGATGATTCTTGTGGATATTATTTTTCCGACACGATATCTTTCGAGTGTACTTTCTATTCAGCAGAAATTTCGTGTTGCGGAAATGCATACCGAAACACTGGGGGAGCGCATAAAGCTTTCTGCTAAGATGCCCCTTGTTGAGCTGGTGAGTGATTTTGATGATTATTTGAAATCAGTGAGTGAAGGATATGTATCATTTAGTTATACCATCGGCGAATATGAAAAGGCGGAGGTGATGCGGGTTGATTTACTTGTTTCGGGAAATAGTATTCCGGGACTCAGTCGTTTTCTTCCGAAAGAATCTTTGGAACGCGAAGCGAGAAAAATGGTGGAGAAATTAAAAACACTTCTTCCGCGTCAGCAATATAGTCAGCCAATACAAGCGAGCACCGGAGGAAGAATAGTGGCGCGTGCGGATATTCCCGCAATGCGGAAAGAGCTTGGAATTTTCGGTAAAAATGGTGGCGACAGAACGAGAAAGATGAAGTTGTGGAAAAAGCAAAAACGCGGAAAAGAACGCCTGAAAGAGAGGAGTGAAGCAACTATTCCTCCCAGTGTATTCAAGGAATTATTGAAGAAAGAATAGAAACCCTGTGGAAAACTAAGCTTTCTTGACATTATTCATAATATCAATAAGAATTATACTTACTATTAGTATCAATAGGTCGAATCATTTTGCTCGAAACAAAATAAAAAAATAAATATATTTTATTATGGCAGAAAAACAAAAATTTGAGCGTAGCAAGCCACACGTAAATGTGGGAACAATTGGGCACGTTGACCACGGGAAGACAACTCTTACCGCGGCAATTACGCACGTGCTTTTCATGAAAGGTCTTACCAAGAAAGAGGAAGGAGTAAATCAAATTGATAATGCTCCAGAAGAAAAAGCGAGAGGGATTACCATCGCGTTGCACCACTCTGAATATGAATCAGAAAAGCGTCACTATGCACACATTGATGCTCCAGGTCACGCGGACTACATCAAAAACATGATTACCGGTGCTGCCCAGATGGACGGCGCAGTACTTGTTGTTGCAGCAACTGACGGTCCAATGCCTCAGACACGTGAGCACATATTGCTTGCGTACCAAGTAGGAGTACCAAAAATCGTAGTGTTCTTAAACAAGTGCGATATGGTAGACGATCCAGAACTTATCGATCTCGTTGAATCAGAAGTACGTGAACTCTTGAAGAAGTATAACTTCGACGGAGATAACACCCCCGTGATTCGAGGTTCAGCATTGAAAGCACTTGAATCAAAGTCTGCGGACGATGAAGCGGCAAAGCCGGTCTGGGAACTTATCAAAGCACTTGATGAATATATCCCAGAGCCAGTTCGTGAAATCGAAAAGCCATTTCTTATGCCAGTTGAGGATATTTTCTCAATTGAAGGACGTGGCACCGTGGTTACCGGTCGTGTAGAGAGAGGAATTGTAAAGGTAAACGAAGAAATCGAAATTGTCGGTCTTCGCCCAACCGCAAAAACCGTGGTTACCGGAGTCGAAATGTTCCAAAAGACACTCGATGAAGGTCGCGCAGGAGACAACGTAGGTATTCTTCTCCGTGGATTAAAGAAAGAAGATGTGGAACGTGGACAAGTCTTGGCAAAACCAGGATCGGTCACCCCACATACCGAATTCAGCGCAGAGGTCTATATCTTGAGTAAAGAGGAAGGAGGACGTCACACCCCATTCTTCAAAGGATATAAGCCACAGTTCTATATCCGAACCACCGATGTTACCGGAGAAGTATTTCTCCCAGAAGGAACTGAAATGGTTATGCCTGGAGACACCGTAAGTATCACCGTGAAACTTATTTCTCCAGTTGCACTTGAAGAGAAGCAGAGATTTGCTATCAGAGAGGGAGGAAAGACTGTCGGTGCGGGAGCGGTTACAAAAATCTTGAAGTAAAACTACTCGGGAAAAGGCACTCATGACTAAAAAAGAAGATCAAATTCAAAAGGAACGTTTGCGATTGCGGGTGAAAGCCTACGATGCAAAACTTATCGACACGTCGGTACGTCAGATCATTGAAACGATTCGTGTACAAGGAGGGGAGGTGGTTGGTCCAATTCCTCTTCCGACGGAGTTTAAGCGATATGCGGTAAATCGTTCCACATTTGTGCATAAAAAATCAGGCGAACATTTCGAGCTTCGCGTGCACAAAAGACTTATTGATATCTTAAATCCCCAGCAAAAAATTATTGAATCATTATCCGATCTTAATTTACCCGCTGGTGTAGATGTTGAAATAAAGATGGGTTAGAAAGAAATATAAAACAAAAATCCTCCCTCGTTGGGGGATTTTTGTTTTTGGTTAATAAAAAATGACGCAAATTTTGCGCCATGTTTTTTAGGTTTTCTTTTCTTTAAATTCGGACACTTTCTTCAAATTCGAATAAAGATTTAATATTTTATCTTCCCGAGTTTCACTATCATATCCTATGGATTCAGCGTTCAATCCAGTTTCAAAATCCAAGAACTTAAGCAGGTGGTTTATTGCCTCAATATAGTCTTTATCGGAAATATTGAAATTTTCGTGTCCCCCGGTTTTTACAACTTTCTCAACCAGTGGATTGATCCATCCGTTTTCTTTTGCTGTTTTGGAACAATTATCATGATCATAGGGGTGTCCCATAAAACTCCTTCTTACTTAGTTTTTATTAATGCTGGTTATAAAATATAACGAATTTTATGATTAGTCAATTCTTTGTTGAAACGGGATAAAATCAGGGGAAAACGGTTGACTAAAATAATGGGGTAGGTTACGATAATACGGGTTAGCCATTACTTTAAATAGGAAAACAGGGCTTCCTCCTGTTGTTTTCTTATCGAAAACATATTAGGATATTTTGGCGCAGTATGAATAAAATTTTTGCAAAAAAGGTAAAAATGACTCAGTTCTGGAAGGACGACGCGGTGGTTCCTGTAACAGTTCTTGAGTTGAAGAAAAAGAATGAAACCGATACCCTCGAAGTTTTTTCCGTTGGAGAAAAAGTTTCGGTGGCAGGACTTACGAAGGGAAGAGGATTTCAAGGTGTGGTAAAACGTCATGGGTTTCATGGCGGCCCCGCAACACATGGACAAAAAAACCGCTTGAGAGCCCCCGGATCTATCGGTGCGACCGCTCCTCAGCGTGTTATCAAAGGAAGGAGAATGGCAGGACACATGGGAATGGAACGTGTGCACACAAAGAATCTTTTGGTGGCAAATATTGATATAGAAAAAGGAATTATTATGCTTCGCGGTGCGGTTCCTGGAATGCGGGGAACAATCGTTGAGGTAATCAAAAAGTAATTTTTATATTTATGACTATTGACGTTATCAACAAAGAAAACAAGAAAGTAGGAACACTTGCATTACCCGCAGGAGTTTTTTCCGTGAAATGGAATCCAGAGTTGGTACATCAAATAGTGACGGCACATCTCGCCAATAAGAGAAATACCGTTGCACACGTAAAAACGAGAGGAGAAGTTGCGGGAGGAGGAAGAAAGCCGTGGCGTCAAAAACATACCGGACGAGCTCGTCACGGTTCTACGCGTTCTCCGATTTGGTCGGGAGGAGGCACTACCCATGGACCACGAAATGATCGTGATTTTTCAAAGAAAACAAATAAAAAGATGAGACAAGCGGCCCTTTATTCGGCGCTTTCAAAAAAACTTTTGGATAAGCAGTTAATCGTGGTAGACGATTTCAATTTTGGAAGTGAAAAGACAAAAGGATATGCCGCATTTTTTAAACATTTTTTCAAAAAACCAACGAGTGCTTTGGTAATCGTAGAGAAAGAAAAAAAGAATGCATTTTTGGGAGCACGAAATATTCCGGGTATTTCAGTGATTGCAACGCCGTCGGTAAATACCTATGAATGTATGGCGCATAAATTTATCTTTATCGAAAAAGATGCGGTTTCACATATTAAAAAATCAGAAGAATAATACACTATGAGTCCCGTAAAAAGTAAAACAAAAGAAAAAGAAGTGAAAAAAGAAACATCAGGTACTTCCGCGATGGTGATTCGAAGTATCATTAAAAGACCATGGGTGAGTGAAAAAGCACAGCGTCTCTATAGTGAAGATCGTTATACATTTTTGGTGCATCCTGACGCAAATAAAAAGATGGTAAAAGAAGAAGTCGAACGACGATATGGAGTACATGTCGTTTCGATGACTATGACGAATATCAAAGGAAAGGTGAAAAGATTCCGACGCTCATTGAAGCAGAGACAGGGAGTAAAAAAGGCGGTGGTAAAAATTAAAAAAGGACAAAAGATTGAAATTATTTAATGTATGAAACAATATAACCCAACAACTCCATCGCGTAGGCACTATACATCAGTTGATTATCGAACGAATATCACTGCGAAAAAGCCGTTTAAAAAACTTACCGAAAAGTTGAAGCAAAATGCGGGGAGAAACAATCAAGGAAGAATCACTACTCGTCATCAAGGGGGAGGGAATAAACTCGTGTATAGAAAAGTTGATTTTAAACAAAATAAAATTGGTGTTCCGGGAGTTGTTGAAACAATTGAATATGATCCTTATCGCACTGCATTTATCGCACTCATAAAATATAAAGATGGGGAGAGGAGATATATTCTTGCTTCACATGGATTGAAAGTGGGGATGACAGTGATTACTTCAAGCGATGCGCCTTTTGAACCCGGAAATAGAACTCAATTAAAGAGGATCCCGGTGGGAACATTTGTTCATAATATTGAAATCACTCCAGGAAAGGGAGGACAAATGACACGTTCGGCGGGTGTTTCTGTTCAAGTGCTTGCACATGAAGCGGGATACACGCATTTGAAACTATCGTCTGGGGAAGTTCGAAAAGTGTTGTCGGAATGTTTTGCATCAATCGGTCAGGTTTCAAACATTGAACATAATCTTGTGAATATCGGAAAAGCCGGTCGTTCTCGAGCCATGGGAGTACGCCCAACCGTTCGTGGATCCGTTATGAATCCACGCGATCATCCATATGGAGGAGGAGAAGGAAGAACACAACGTGGTACCCGAAGACCAAAAACAAAATGGGGAAAGATTACCGGAGGAAGAAAAACCCGGGACAAAAAGAAGTGGTCGAATAAGCTTATTATGAAGCGAAGGAAATAAATTACTAATTATTAATTGACTACACGGCCCCGTGTCGCGTAGTATAAACAAAAACATGAGTAGGTCATCAAAAAAAGGTCCATACGTTGATCCAAAGCTATTAAAGAAGATAGTGGGGGTGAAACCAGATGGAAAAACCGTCATAAAGACATGGTCCCGTGCATCTGAAATCTCTCCAGAAATGGTAGGACACACATTTGCGGTTCATAATGGGAAAATATTTATTGAAATTACCATCAATGAAGATATGATCGGTCATCGTCTTGGAGAATTTTCGCCTACAAGGAAATTTGTGAGACATGGAGGAAAGATGCAGAAAGAATTGGAACAAAAAACAAAAGCAGCGCAAACAGCGACAAAAACAGCAGGAAAATAAATTTATGAAAGAATCCAACGCAACAGCAATATTACGGCATTTGAAAATCGCACCGCGAAAAGTGCGTTTTGTCGCCGACATGGTGCGTGGATTGTCGTTGAGGGAAGCACAAGCTCAGCTTATCCTTTCACCACGGAGACCAAGTGATGAGTTATTGAAATTAATTAATTCGGCACGCGCAAACGCGGTATTCAAAAAAATTGATCCGGAGATGCTCTATATAAAAGAAATTAGAGTCGATCAAGGTCCAAAAGAAAAACGATGGAGAGCTCGTGCACGTGGCTCATCCGCAATTATAGAAAAGAAAACGAGTCACATTATTGTTGTCCTTGGAGTGAAGGAAGATATCAAAAAGACAAAATATATCATTCACGAAAAACCAAAGAAAAAAGTATCCGAAAAGAAAGGAAAGAAGGATGCGCAAAAGAAGAAAAAAGAAGATCTTATTTCTGACGGTGGAAAGAAGTCTTCCGAACCAACCGGTTTCAGAAAGGTGTTTCAAAGAAAATCAATTTAGTATTATCTTCCCCTATATATGGCCCAAAAAATTAAACCAAATACATTACGTCTCGGAATAACCCTCCCTTGGGGGAGTCGGTGGTTTTATAAAAAATCACTCGCATTTTTTCTTGAAGAGGATCATCTTATTCGAGAGATTATTCGCGAGAAGATTCTTGCTGCAGGAATTGCGGGGATTGAGATTGAGCGTATTGGCACCACAGTACGTGTGCTTGTTCGCGCAAGCAGACCCGGATTGATTATTGGGCGTGGAGGAAAGGGAATTGAAGATTTGAAGGTTGCGGTGATGAAAGGGATGCGAAAATTGAGAGTAAAAAATAAAAAGCCATCCGCCTTTTCGTTATATATAAATATTGAAGAGTTAAAGCGATCTGAAATTTCCGCCGCGGTAACCGCACAACAAATTGCTTTTGATATTGAAAAAAGGAGACCCTATAGAACCGTGTTGAAGAGAAATCTCGAATTGATGAAACAGAATAAAGAAATTTTAGGAGCAAAAATAAAAGTAGGTGGTCGTTTAAATGGAGCAGAAATTTCGAGAAGCGATTGGATGATATACGGAAGAATGCCGTTACAAACCCTTCGAGCAAATATCGATTATGCTGAAGCTACCTCTTTCAATAGTTATGGTACGGTTGGTATAAAGGTGTGGATTTACAAAGGGGAAATTTTTGAAAAGACGTCTGCGCAGCCAGAGTCGCAACCACAGCGATTCCCAGGAAGAGCAAGATAATTATTAGAAATTATGTTACAGCCAAAGAAACAAAAACACAGAAAAATGCAGAAAGGACGCTCACGCGGTCGTCTTAAGGAAACCCGCGGGCTTACGGTGAGTTATGGAGAGTATGGATTACAAGCAACTGAGAGTGCGTGGGTTACCGCGCGCCAAATCGAGGCAGTAAGAAAAACTATTGCTCACTCATTGAAACGTGAAGGAAAAATCTGGATCCGTGTATTTCCTGATAAACCAGTGACAAAACTTCCCCCAGAGGTTACTCTTGGAGGAGGAAAGGGAAATGTTGACCATTTTGTTGTTCCCGTAAAACCAGGAAGAATACTTTTCGAGATTGGGGGAGTACCAAAGACAAGCGCTGTCGAAGCGTTTCGGCTTGCTGGACATAAATTACCAGTAAAGACAAAAACAGTGGTAAGAGAATAAATATATGAAAAGAAGAGTATTCCAAGAATATAAGGAAAAACCAATGCCGGAACTTGAAAAGGAGTTAAAGACCCTTAAGGAGCGTATGGTGAGTTTGAAAATAGATCTCGCAACTGGTAAGGTAAAGAGCCTCAAGGAAATGAAAGAAATCAAGAAATCAATTGCCCAATTTGAAACGCTTTTAAATGAGAGGGCGCGGAAACAAATATAAAACATATGACCATAAAAAAGGTGCAAAAAAGAAAATTACAGGGTGTTATCGTATCCGATAAAATGAGCAAGACTCGGGTTGTTGCGGTTACCCGGATGAAGAAACATGCACGATATCATAAGTTTTATAAAGTAACAAAACGATATAAGGCGCACGACGAACAAAATATATATAAAACCGGTATGTTGGTGATTATTGAAGAAACGCGTCCAATTTCAAAGGATAAGTGCTGGACTATTGTAAAAGCGATAGATGAAAAGAAAAATATTGAAGCATAATTATGATACAAGAACGAGCCATATTAAAAGTTGCGGATAACTCAGGAGCGAAATTTGTACGCTGTTTTCGTGTTCTTGGGGGAAGTAAAAAGCGATATGCTCGTATCGGAGACATTATCATTGCATCAGTACAATCGGCAGAACCACGAAAAGCAGTAAAAAAGAAAGATATTATTCATGGATTAATTGTTCGACAAAAACAGCCCCTTCGCAGGAAAGACGGATCATACGTGCGATTTGATGATAATGCAGTGGTTATTCTTGATAAAGGAAAGGAACCAAAAGCAACCAGAATTTTCGGTCCGATACCAAGAGAAATAAAAGAAAAGGGATATGATACTATTGCGTCGCTCGCAGAGGAACTTGTCTAATATATATGAAAATAAAAAAAGGAGACACAGTTAAAATAATTTCAGGAAAAGATCGCGGGAAAACCGGGAAGGTGATTCATGTACACACAAAGATAGAAAAAATTACCGTTGAAGGAATAAATGTATATAAAAAACATGTCCGGCCGAAACGACAAGGAGAAAAGGGAGAAGTGGTATCAGTAACTCGCCCCTTAGTATCTTCGAATGTTCTCGTGGTATGCCCTTCTTGTGGAAAGGCAGTGCGCGTTGGATTTAAAGCTGAAGAAGGTGCAAAGAAAGTTCGATATTGCAGAAAATGTAACACCACTTTTTAATATGGAAATAAAGAAACACATCGAAAAAATAGTAGTAAATATCGGAATAGGAAAACTCACTCAACGTGCGCAGTTTAAGGACAAAGTACTTCCTGAAGTAATAAAAGAACTTTCTATTATCACCGGACAAAAACCGGCGCCACGACAGGCAAAAAAACCGATCGCCAATTTTAAGACGCGCACGGGAGATACTATCGGACTTCAAGTAACACTTCGAGGAGCGCGTATGGAAGATTTTTTCAAAAAACTTATTCATCTTGCGTTACCCCGTGTAAAAGATTTTCGTGGAATTTCTATTGATAACATCGATGAACACGGTAATTTAAATATCGGATTTCGAGAACAATATGTGTTTCCTGAAATCAATATTGATCATTCAACGGTAAATTTCGGACTGCAAGTCACTATTGTTCCCAAAATCAGAAATCGAGTAAAAGCGATTGATTTCTATAAGTCGAGCGGAGTACCATTAAAGAAATAAAATTATGGCGAAAACATCTACCATTGCCCGTGCAAATAAAAAACCAAAATTTTCCACACGAATAGTTCGAAGGTGTTTTCGGTGTGGTCGCAAGCGAGGATATATGGGAGATTTTAATATGTGCAGAATTTGTTTTCGTGAACTTGCGAGTAAGGGCGAAATTCCCGGAGTAAAAAAAGCTAGCTGGTAATATTATTTTATGTATATAGACTTTCTTATAAAAATAAAAAATGCACAACAGGCAGAAAAGAAGACCATGAAATCTCCTTTTTCGAAGATGGATTATGCAGTTGCTGAAGAACTAGTGCGATACGGTTTTTTGAAACGTGTTGAGGTGAAGGGAAGAGCTCCGAAAAAAACATTGGAAGTTTCTTTAAACCCAGAAAAACCGGTGATTGGGGTTAAGTTTTTGAGTCGCCCATCGTTGAAAACATATGCCGGATATGAAAAGTTTAAATTGGTGAAAAGTGGACTGGGACTTCTTGTGGTTTCCACATCAAAGGGAATTATGTCAGGAGTTCGCGCAAAAAAAGAAAAAGTCGGAGGTCAGATGTTGTTTGAGGTTTGGTAATACAGAATATGAGTAAAATAGGAAAAAAATTAATAGAGGTTCCAAAAGAAATCACCATTCAGATATCTGATGCCGATATTGTGGTAAAAAGTGCAAAAGGATCGTTGAGTATTCCAATTCTTTATGGCGTGAAACCAAAACTTGAAGGTACGGAACTTTCTTTTGAAGTATTGAATAATACCAAGCAGGCGCGGAGCAACTGGGGAACACTTCGATCTCTTGTAAATAATGCCGTGCAGGGACTTGTGAAGGATTATGAAAAAACTCTTATTCTTGAAGGAGTGGGATATCGCGTGACAAAAGAGGGAGATAATCTTACCTTAAACCTCGGGTTTTCTCACCCCGTTCGCTATGCAGCGGTTCCGGGTGTTGTATTTGAGGTTGAAAAAAATTCTATTTTAAAAATACGAGGGGCTGATAAAATGATAGTGGGGAAGGTTGCTGCAGAAATTCGAGCGTTAAAGAAGCCGGAACCATATAAAGGAAAAGGTTTTCATTACAGTGATGAGGTGATTCGTCGTAAGGCAGGGAAGAAGAGTGGAACATCATCTTCTTAATAAAAAATTATTATGAGTATAAAAGAAAACATAGCGCGTAAAAGAAAAACAAGAAGGATGGCTCGCATCCGCAAGTCTATTTCTCGTGGCACCTCTCACATCCCGCGCCTTTCGGTATTTCGAAGTAATGCACATATCTATGCTCAACTTATTGACGATACCATTGGAAAAACAATTGTTTCGGTTTCTTCACTTTCGGTGAAAGATATAAAAGGAAAGAAACAGGATGTTTCAAAAGAGATTGGAAAACTTTTGGCGAAGAAAGCACAGGAGAAAAAAATCACTAAAGCAGTGTTTGATCGCGGAAGTTATCGTTATCACGGACGGGTAAAAGCAGTCGCAGACGGTGCGCGAGAAGGGGGACTTAATTTTTAATTATTATGCAACCAAGAATGAATCAACCACGGATGAATCAAAAGAAAAGTGATTATGAAGATAAAGTACTTGAAGTGCGTCGTGTCACTCGTGTCGTTGCAGGAGGAAAGCGTTTTAGTTTTCGAGCAACTGTTGTAGTGGGCGATCGAAGGGGAAAGGTTGGGGTAGGCGTTGCGAAGGGTCTTGATTTTTCTGCAGCGGTCCAAAAAGCGAAGAACCAAGCAGTGAAGAATATTGTCTCTATTGAATTAAAAGATAAGCGAACCATCATCTATGATGTCGAGGCAAAATACAGCGCCGCACGTGTCTTATTGAAACCCGCACGTCAGGGAAATGGATTGATCGCAGGAGGTTCGTGTCGCGCAATCCTTGAACTTGCAGGGGTAAAGGATATATCTGCTAAAATTATTGGAAGAACGACAAATAAACTCACCAATGCAATGGCAACAGTTGAAGCATTAAAGAAATTAAGAAAGGTGACCATAAAAGAAAAGAAAGGAACAAAAGAATAAACATATGCAACTTCACGAATTACGTTCAAAATATAAAACAGTAAAAGAAAAAAGAGTTGGACGCGGGGGAAAGCGAGGCACCACTTCAGGGCGTGGTCAGAAGGGGCAGGGTGCTCGCGCAGGAAGAAAACTTCGTCCTGCAGAGAGAGATATTCTCCTTAAGTTTCCAAAATTGCGCGGTATAAAAAATCCCGCAAAAGGAGTAAAGAGAAGAGTGGTTGAATTTAAGCTTTCTCAACTTGAGCGTGTTTTTAATGGAGAAAAAACGATTACAAAAGATTCTTTTGTGAAAAAGGGAATTATTTCCCGCATTTCGGAGAATGTGAAAATTATCGGGAATAGTGAAATAAAAACCCCATTTTCCATTCATGGGATTGCAACATCAGAGGGAGCAAAAAAGATAATCGAAAAGGCTGGAGGGGAGGTGAAATAATAAAGAAATATAAATAATGAACAAATTTCTTCAAATTTTTAAGATTCCAGATTTAAGGAAGAAGGTGCTTATGGTACTTTTTCTCCTTTTTATATTCCGATTACTTGCGGCAATTCCCGTTCCGGGAGTTGATCCACAGCGTCTTCAAGAGTTTTTTGGTTCAAGCCAACTTTTGGGATTCCTTGATTTGTTTTCAGGCGGTGGACTTAGCAATCTTTCTCTCGTCATGCTTGGTGTTGGTCCATATATCACTGCAACGATTATCATGCAGTTACTTACTATTATTTTTCCGAATTTAAAGAAGGCATACTATGAGGAAGGCGCCGAGGGAAGAGCAAAATTTAATCGAATTTCGAGATATCTCACTGTGCCACTTGCGATGATGCAGGCGTATGGATTTATTAATCTTCTCACTTCAAAAGGAGTTATTCCGCCCCTCGCAATAAACCAGATGCTTATTAATGTGATTGTTATCACTGCAGGGAGTTTGCTCCTTATGTGGATTGGAGAGCTTATTTCTGAGTATAAAATCGGAAATGGGGTTTCACTCATTATTTTTGCGGGTATCGTGAGTTCTCTTCCTCAGGCAATTGGGCAAAGTGTGATGAACTTTTCTCCGGAAATGATTCCAACCTACATTACTTTTATTATATTGGCGGTGGTTGTCATTGCGGGAGTGGTGTATGTAAGTGAAGGGGAACGGAAAGTGCCGGTTTCATATGCGAAGCAGGTGCGCGGAAATAAAATGTATGGAGGTGCATCAACCTACCTTCCGCTTAAGGTAAATCAGGCGGGGGTAATTCCGATTATCTTTGCGATTTCACTTCTTTTGTTTCCACAATTTTTTGCTCAGGCAATATCAATTGTTTCAAAAGAATGGTCACTCACGTTGAATCAGTGGGTTTCGACATTGTTTAATAATTTATTTATCTACAGCGCAATATATTTTGTCCTTGTGGTAGTATTCACTTATTTTTACACTGCGATTACGTTTGATCCCGAAGAGATTTCAAAAAATCTTCAGAGAAGTGGTGGATTTATTCCCGGTATTCGTCCCGGTCAAGCGACTTCGGCAATGATTGGAAAAATTGTTCATCGTACTACATTGTTCGGTGCATTATTCCTCGGTATTATTGCCGTGCTTCCGAATATGACGGAAATGGCAACCGGTATTAAGGCATTTGCACTTGGAGGAACGAGCTTACTCATTGTGGTGTCTGTTGCTCTTGAAGTGATGAAACAGATTGAATCACAGCTTACCGTCCGAGAATACGATGGGATTTTGTAGAAATTTCCAATTCACAATTTTCAATAAGCCCTCCGATGTACATCGGAGGGCTGTTGATACGTGAGGCACATTAGTTTAGAATTGAGTCAGTTATTTTCAACATTAAAATGGAGATGTATAATGAAAAATATGAAAAAAGTAGTTATCTTTATTGCTCCCCCGGGAGCGGGGAAGGGAACACAGGCCAATCTATTAGCAGGTCTCTATGGTTTTGTTCATATTGATACAGGACGTTATGGACAAAATTTAATTTATAGCAAGGAATCAGAAAGTGATCCAATTCTTTTGCGCGAAAGAAAAAATTTTGAAGATGGAGTTCTTTTTACCCCGTCATGGACATTAAAGATGGTTTCCGATCTTACATTGAGGATTGCGAATGCCGGACTTGATGTTACGTACAGCGGTTCTCCTCGTACGATATTTGAAGCTTTTGGTGATGAAGAAAATAAGGGACTCATCACATTACACAATGAAATTTTTGGTAGAGAAAATATGTATATATTTCGGATCAACATAGACGAAGAAACTTCTATCAAAAGAAATAGTCAGCGTCAGGTTTGTTCACTTTGTGGTTTACCAAAACTTGCCGGAGACCATGGAAAAACTTGTGTAGTCTGCGGAGCGCTTCTCACAACACGAGGGAAGCTTGATGAAGTGGAGACAATAAAAGTTAGATTAAGCCAATACAGGGAACGAACTCGTCCTATTGAAGAACGTTTGAAAAGCGAAGGATACACTATCCATGATATTGATGGAGAACCTGCTCCTTATTTAGTCTTTGAAAAAATAAGAAATGTATTGGGATTGAAAAAGATATGATCCGATTGAAATCAAAGGAAGACATTAAAAATCTCCGCGTTTCCGGAAAGATATTATCGGATGTGCTTCGTGCACTCCAACAAAATGCAAGGGAGGGAACTTATGTTTCCTCCCTTGATTCTTTTGCGAGAGAGCTTTTGAAACGATATAAAGCCTCATCGGCGTTTTTGGGATATCGTCCTGAAGGGACCGACAAGGCATATCCCGCGGCAATCTGCGCGTCACTCAATGATGTGGTAGTACACGGTGTTCCATCGCGAAAAATACTGAAAGAGGGGGATTTATTGAAGATTGATATTGGGGTGAATTATAAGGGATATATTACTGATGGGGCAGTTACCATCCCCATTGGGAAGGTGTCTAAGGACGCAAAAAGGGTGCTAGAAACCACAAAACGTGCCCTTGCTGAGGCCGTAGATGAGTGTAGGGTAGGAAAGCGTCTTGGGGATATCGGAAACGCAATAGAATCAATTGCGAAGAAAAATAAGTGTTCAATTGTAGAGGGCCTTACCGGACATGGGGTTGGATTTGAACTTCATGAAGATCCGGTGGTCTATAATTTCGGAAAAAAAGGAACGGGGATAACCATTGAAGAAGGGTTAGTAATAGCAATTGAACCGATGTTGAGTGTCGGATCACCACATATTATTCAACTTTCCGACGAAAGTTATGCAACAAGTGACGGAAGTTTAAGTGCCCATTTTGAACATACAATTGCCATTACCGAAAATGGATCGGAAGTGCTCACGAGATAAATAAAAAAATCTCTAAAAAGAGATTTTTTTTATTCTTTTATTTTGTGTGGATTGTGCATCTTACATCCCTTGTTACTGCATCGTTCGGGAATTGTTTTTGTTCCTTCCATCATCAGTGCTCCACATTCGGAACATTTATTTCCCGTGGGCTTTGATTTCATGATAAATCTACACTTTGGATAATTTGAACAACTAAAGAACGCACCAAAACGTCCCCTTCGCTCTATAATTTCCCCTTCGCATTCCGGACAGTGCACTCCTGTTTTTTTCTTTGCCTCTTCTTCTTCGCTTTGTTTTACATATTTACATTTCGGATAGTTTGCACAGGCAATAAATTTTCCGAAACGCCCTTCACGTTCAATAAGTTTTCCTTTTTCACATTGCGGACACATCTCACCAGTTTCTTTCGGACCCTCCATTACCGAACCATCGAGTTTTCGTGCTCCCATACAGTCGGGGAATTTCTTGCAGCTCAAAAATTTTCCCGTACGCCCGAGTTTTATAATCATTGGCCCTTCGCAAAGGGGACATTTGAATTCATCTCCCGCATCTCCTAAATTTGTGGCTTTTTCCAGTTTTTCTTTCTCCTTTATTTCTTTTGTAAATGGTTTGTAAAAGTTTGTTAATATCTTTTTATATTCCTTTTTTCCCTCTGCAATTTCATCGAGCTGGTTTTCCATTTCCGCAGTAAATGAATCGCTGATATAGGTAGGAAAGTTTTTTTCGAGGAAATCGCTTACGACTTCTCCGGTATCAGTCGGTATGAGTGTTCTATTCATTTTTTCCACGTATCCGCGTTCGACAATCGTCCTGATAATTGAGGCGTAGGTGCTCGGTCTTCCAATATCGCGTTTTTCGAGTTCTCTCACGAGGCCCGCTTCAGTGTATCGTCCCGGAGGTTCGGTAAATTTTTCTCCCCCTTCAATGTGAAGAAGTAGTATTATTTCCTTTTCTTTCACGTTTGGTACATCCACCTCTTCTCCCTTTCCGTTTGGATCTGCCGCAAGCCATCCTGGAAATACCACAACGTTTCCATTCACGGAAAAATCAGGAATTTTTTCACCATCTATATTTGCCGAAATTTTTGTGCGGAGAATTTTTGCGTCAGTCATTTGAGAAGCCATTGTCCGCTCCCAAATGAGAGTATAGAGTCTGTTTTGTTCGTCGGTTGTTCCCGCTATTCGTGTCGATACATGGGTGGGACGTATTGCCTCATGTGCCTCCTGCGCATTTTTACTTTTTGTCACGTAGGTGTGGGGTTCAAGGTATTCCTTTCCGTATATCTTTTCTATTTCTCCATAAATTTCCTTTAATGCGACTGTGCTTATTGTGGTGCTGTCGGTACGCATATAGGTAATGAGTCCCTGTTCGTAGAGTTTTTGTGCCACCGCCATTGTGTGTGATGGAGAAAATCCTAAACGTGAATTTGCCGCCTGTTGGAGCGTGGAGGTGATAAAAGGAGGTTTCGGAGATCGTTTTACTTCTGTTTGTTTAATTCCCTTGATGTGCCATGGGTATTTTTTTCCTGATTCAAGAATATGCCTTACCTCTTGTTCTTCGCGTGGTTCTTTTTCGCAGGTGAGAGTAACTATCTCTCCTTTTTTTGTTTTAAATTCTCCTGAGATAGTCCAAAATTTTTCGGGAATAAATGCACGGATTTCCCGTTCGCGTTCCATCACAATGCGGAGTGCGGGAGATTGCACTCGTCCTGCAGAGAGTCCATATCGCACTTTTTTCCAGATAAGGCCACTTAAATCATATCCAACAATACGATCAAGAACACGTCGGGCTTCCTGCGCCTTTCTCAGATTTTCATCAATATCACGCGGATGTTTCAGAGCTTCGGTGATTGCTTCTTTTGTGATTTCATAAAAAACAATGCGTTTTGGGTTTTCCAATTTGCAGGATTCCTTTATATGCCACGCAATCGCTTCTCCTTCGCGATCAGGATCGGTGGCAAGATAAATTTCATCAGCTTTTTTTGTGAGTTTTTTTATTTCTGCAACAACTTTTTCTTTTCCTTTTGCGATTTCATAATGCGGAATAAATCCTCCGGGAATATCAATTGCTTTTTTATTGCTTTTTGGTAAATCACGAATATGCCCCACACTAGCCCGTACGGTATATGCCCCGTCGAGATATTTTGAAATTGTTTTTTCTTTTGTTGGACTCTCAACAATAAGTAATTTCATATTTATGAAGATGAAAAAAATCCTCCTTGTTCTTTTATATGTCCATCAAGAAGAAGAAAAGTGAGATGTTGACGGACCACATTAGATTCCAGTGTAGTTGACTCAACAATATTGTCAACGGAGAGTGGAGTTCCGGCTTTCTTTAATATATTCATAATTATTGTTTCTTCTTCATTCAGTGATTCCGGTACAGTAGTATGTTGGTATATCGGTAAACGATTTTTTTCAATATGATATTCGTTTATTAATTCTGAAATATCTTCAATAATATCATCAAAACTCGAAACCAAACGAGCACCATTTCGGATGAGCTGATGGGAACCCTTATAGTTTACATTCTGTATCGGCCCCGGAAACACAAATACATCTCGTCCTTGTTCGGCCGCGGTTCGGGCGGTGACGATGGAGCCAGAGCGAAGTGGGGCCTCTATTACAATAGTGGCATGGGAAATCCCACTTACAATTCTATTTCGTTCTAAAAATTGATGAGGAAGTGCGGGAGTGCCTATGGGATATTCAGAAATAATTCCTCCTCCCGATGCAAGTATTTTTTGTGCAAGATGTTCGTGTTGACGTGGATATATTGTATCGAGACCATTCGCAAGCACCGCTATGGTTTTTCCGTTCCCCGCAAGTGCACCCTCATGAGCTGCCGCGTCGATTCCAAGCGCAAGACCACTCACTACAACAATATCCTTTTCTGCAAGTTGCCGCGCAATTTGTTTTGCGAGCTCTCTTCCTTCATATGTCGCTTTTCGCGTTCCCACAATGGAGACATACAGTGGTGATTCAGGGAATATTCCTCTTATAAAAAATCGTTGTGGAGGATTTTGTATTTCCTTCAAAAGACGGGGGAAACGAGCGTCTTTTTGGGTTATCTCGTATATGTCATAGGATTGGGACATAGGGAGTATGGTAAAATAATAGCATAGAGAGTGGAGAAGTGTGTAATAGATATACCATATGGAAGCATTTAAGAAAAAACTGTTTTTAAATATTGGCATTACCGCGGGGGTGGTGATTATTTTTACTATAGGAATTCTTATTTTTGGGTCGAGTATAAGTGCAAACAGCGAAAAGATTATTTCGACACGAAAAGAAGTTTCTGATTGGAATGTATCGGTGCAATCATATTCCGCAGTGCGATCCCAATACACGGGAAAGGCAAAAGAGTATTCGGAAATATTGGAGAAGGTTATTCCACAAAAAGATGAATTAATAAATTTAAAAAAAGATTTTCAGTATCTTGCATCATCAGAGAAACTTGAAATGTCATTTGCTTTTTTGGGGGAACAAGGCACAAATGCTCCGCAACTCGGTTCGGTGGGAGTGAGTATTACTATTCAGGGAAGCATGGAAATGGTCGCAAGTTTTTTGCAAAAGCTTGAAAGTTTCCGCTATTTAATGGGTGTGGAAAGTCTCACATTTGATAATCGTGAAGGAAAGTCGAACGCTTCTCTTCGAGGGAGAATATTCTTCAAAAAATAACCTCATATGAAGAAAAAAAGAAAGCTAAAACAGACATTATTATTGGGTCTTGCGAGTGTGATGTTTCTTATTGTACTTGGAATATCTTCATATATGCTTACCTTTCTTGTGAGTAAAATTACGAGTGCGTTTGACGTAGAGATAAAAAAACCTACCGTGGTAAAATTTGACACCGAAGGATTTGAACAGTTACACTTGATAAAGAAATAATAAAGGGCGTGTAGTTCAGTGGTAGAACGCTGTCCTGATAAGACAGAGGCCGAAGGTCCGATTCCTTCCACGCCCACACGAATTTGATTTTGAATTCGTAGTAATAAAGAGGGCCCGTAGCTTAGTTGGTAGAGCGCCTCGTTTGCAACGAGGAGGTCACCGGTTCGAATCCGGTCGGGTCCACAAGATACCGCAAGGTATTTTTTTGTTTATTAAAAAGGAACGGGTATAATCAGAATATGATTCGCGCATTCATGCGAAAAATAAGAGAAAAAAGATTTTCATATGAACCACTGGTACGGGTGGAGTTGGACGGCGAGCAGTTGATTAAAAATTTTCAAATATTTGATACGATGCGCCCCGGAGTACGTGTTGCTCCGGTACTGAAGAGCAATGCATATGGGCACGGACTTCTTCTTATTGGTAAAAAATTGGATAAAGAAAAACCGCCATTTCTCGTTGTTGATTCATATCATGAGGCAATCATGTTAAAAAATGAAAGAGTTCGTTCCGATATATTAGTGTTGGGATATACATTTCCTCAGAATATATTGTGTGCACAAAGGGATGATGTGATATTTGGGATAACCACCATAGATCAGATTGAAGAACTTACAAAATCATTGAAGCGAAAAAAACGATTTCATCTGAAGATTGATACGGGAATGCATCGGCAGGGGATTTTGGAGAGTGATATTTCACGTGCGGTACAACTCATAAAGAAAAATCCTTTTGTTGTACTCGACGGCATATGTTCTCACTTTGCGGATGCAGATACAAAAGATTCCGAGATCACAAAAGAGCAAATAGAAAGGTGGAACGCTATTGTTGAATTAATGAAAAAAGAATTTCCGGATTTGAAATATATACATACGGAAGCCACTGCGGGAACCCAATATGGAAAACTCATTCATGCGAATGTATTGCGTGTGGGACTCGGAATATACGGAATTGATTCGGCAAAGAGGAAAGATTTGCCGATACAACCAATACTTCGGATGGAGTCGGTTATTGCGGGGATAAAAAAAATTAAAGAGGGGGATTACGTAGGATATAACGCAACATTTTCTGCGGATCGGGAAATGACTATTGCGGTTGTCCCGGTGGGATATTTTGAAGGTGTTGATCGGAGACTTTCAAATAAAGGATTTTTCAAAATGAAAGGAGAATATTGTGCGGTGGTGGGGCGGGTGAGTATGAATATGACTAGTATTAATATATCCTCCATCAAGGGGGCGAAAGAGGGTGACCTTATTGAGGTGATAAGTAGTAATTCAAGCGATAAAAATTCGGTAGAATCGATGGCTGAAGCTTGTGGGGCAATTTCCTATGAAATATTGGTTGGAATTCCCGAAAAAATTCGTCGGGTGTGGAAATAAAAATCCCACTTTTTAAAGTGGGATTTCTTTTATTTAGAAATACGAAGTGTTTTATGTTTTTTCTCTGCTTTTTTTAACGCTTTTTCAAAATCGTCCGAACACGTAATCGTTCCGGAGAAAAGGTTTTCGTTGTTTTCATTCACCAGTGATAATTCACCATTATCCAGAAAACAGGTAAAACCAATTTTCACGAAATTATCGGTAATGGTGACCCCCTCAATTGCGAGGCGTTTGCCGACCATTCGTTGTGTTGGTTTTTGCCTATCGAAAAATTGGTTCTGAAAATCTTCTGGTTTTAGGTTGATTTTCTTTTCCACTGTATATTTCTCCTCTGTTGTTTATATTCTAAACACAGATTAGCGCTCGAGGCAGGATACGTCAAATTTTTGTCTATTGATCTAATATTTCAATCCGTGCGCCGAGTTTTTTGAGACGCGTAGTGAGATCTTCATACCCACGGTTGATTGAATAGACGTTTCTTAAGATTGAAGTGCCGTGGGCAGCAAGCATTGCAATGAGAATAATTGCCGCAGGACGAAGTGCGGGAGGACATACCACTTCTGCGGGTTTGAATTTTGCGGAACCATTGATATACACACGATGTGGATCGGCGAGCACCATATCGGCACCGAGTTTTGTGAGTTCCATATAATAGATTGCCCGATTTTCATATACCCAATCGTGAATAAGGGTTTGTCCCTTCGCGATCGCGGCAATAGGCACAAAGAACGGAAGGTTGTCGATATTGAGTCCGGGAAACGGACGCGCTTCCAATTTTTCTTCAAGTGCATGAAGACGAGAGGGAAGAGTTTTTATATCTACAAGTTTTGTGTATCCATTTTTTGAAATATATCTTTTGAGGATTTTATATTTAAATCCCATTTTTTCCAATTTCAAAAGTTCGAGTTCGAGAAAATCAATCGGGCACGCCTCAATAATAATCGATGAGTTTGTGGTTGCCGCAATCGAAAGGAAGAGCATGGATTCAATCGGATCTTCTCCCGGTATAAATGTGAGATCAACATTAATATCGGATTTTCCAAACACCGTAAGTGTTGTGGTGCCAATTCCCTCAATGCGGACTCCGAGTTTTGTGAGAAAGTGGCATAAATCCTGCACCATATAATTTGCGGAAGCGAATTTTATTGTTGTCTTTCCTTCAATGCGTGCAGCGGCCATCAGTGCATTTTCCGTCACGGTATCTCCCGATTCATACAGTACGATCTCTTTGTTCTTCTTGAGGGTATGCACGGTGATATCGTATGCCGATTCGAGCGTTTTTATCTTTACCCCGAGGGACTCAACCGCAAAAAAATGTGGACGGACGGTTCGCGATCCCAGTTTACATCCCCCTGCTTGTGGAAGTTGAAAATGTTTGAATTCATGAATGAGTGGGCCAAGAAGCATAATGATACTTCTTGTTTTCATTGCTGCCTCGATGTTCAATGCATCAAAGGGAATCGTCCTTGGGCGTTCAATGATCAGGGAATTTTTCTCCCAGGTTGTTTTTATTCCAATGCTTTTTAAAACTTCGAGAATTCTATTCACTTCTTCAATGCGCGGCATGTATTCAAATGTCGTTTTCCCCTTATTCAAAAGCGATGCGCATAAAAGAGACACAGCCGAGTTCTTCGCTGTGTTAGTGCTGATGGTTCCAGAAAGGGGAATACCTCCCTCAATTTGGAAATTCATTGTTTTCTTTTGGATGGAAGGACTTTGTGTCATATCCTCAACATCCTTATTATACTCTTACCCTTCGTGTATTACTACAATTTCGGAATAGGTGATTCCGAAGTTCAGTGCGTCCTGTTTTGTCGGCATCCAAATATCGACAAAATTCACTTTTCGCTCATGCATGCGGTCCTCAACAACAAACACCTTCTTTCCGAAGAGTTTTGGAATCATTACTTTCGTTCCAAACGGAAGCAGGTTAGTGGCGATAATACCGTCTCTGACTTTCGTCATTGAGGCGGTGATAAACGGGGTATCATCGGTTTCTTCGGGGGTACTTGAGTATGCGGTAATCCACACCTTCTTTGTTATGTTTTTAGTTTCCTCTATTGCAGCATATGCAACCGGAATGGTTCCGTTTTTGAGTCCAAGACCCTTATCGGGGGTTACTGCTTGGGTTGCGGTGCCGAGAAATGACAATATTCCCAAAAAACTGATAACTATTAATCGTTTTCCCATAAAAAATGCCCTCTTTCGAGGATACGCTTATTCTAGCACATTCTTCTGGAATTGCAAGTACCTGGCAATTTTGTGCGTATTTTGTCAATATCTACAAAAACATTTCAAAAGGTGGAAGATTCACGGGCTCTGTGCTATAATAGACCTATGTTAAGGAGAGCTAGTATTTATGCTAGTTTTTTGTTGCTTTTAGGGCTCCTAAGCCCTATCGCCTCTTTTGGCGCGACCAGGTGGGTGGCAAGTGGCGTTGATTTGAATGTGGAAAATGTAGGGATGCTTCCCACGAGTCCGTTCTATTTTCTTAAGGAGTTGAGGAGGGACCTTATGAGGATGTTCACAAAAGACCCGGTTGCCGAAGCATTTTTGGAGCTCCAGATAGTGAACGAAACAGCTGCCGAATTAGAGAAGGTGCAGGAGTTTAGGTCAAATGATATTTCATCAATCACAAAATCAATCGAGAAATATAAAACAGCCCAAAAGCGGCTTTCGGCAAAACTCGACGAAATAAAGAAACTTCCAAAAGGAAGAGCGTCAAGTAGGCTTGTTGAAGAATTGGCGACAAAAGCAGTGGTTCATGAAAGGTTTTTGAGCTCACTCGAGGATGAATATGTTGATCAGGAGGAATTGAAGAGTCTTACTGAAAGTGCAAAACAAGAGTTGGGAAAGACCACAAAATCAATTTCAAAAACAGTTCCTTCAGATGAGCTTGTGCGCGCAGTTCGAAAGACACTTACTTCCACCACGACTCCTGTGGCATCAGATGATATTAAAAAACAGGAAATTATAGAGAGTATTGTCAGTAATCTCGAAGAAGGAGCCCCGGAGAGTACAAAAGAACAATTTGCAGAATTGAGAAATGAACTCATGTCGACATCTACCGCAACTTCAACTGTTATTATTTCAACTTCAACTCCAATAATGGGAACCTCAACTATTATCACTACAAGTACAGAAGAAATTCAATTACCACTTTCTTTATAAAAAACGTCGCATATATCAATACACAAAGATTATGAAACCAGGAGATCCAATTTCTCAGTTTGCAGAAGCAAATCCAGCCCTCTTTTTTATTATTGTCATTATTCTTACTGCGTGGACACTTTATTGGAAGGGGATGGCATTGTGGAAAGCATCAAAGCTTGATAAGCAGGGTTGGTTCATTGCGCTTCTCGTTATCAATACGGTGGGTATTCTCGAAATTCTCTATATCTATATATTTAGCAAGAAACACGAAGAACAAAAACAGATTACGGTATAATTCATTCAAACTAACAAAATCCCCACTCATTTTTTTGTAGCGGGGATTTTGCTTTTTATGTATTCTTTAAGTACTGTGGAATGGAAGTATTATGTTTAGAATAGTCTCAAAAAATAAACCGGCAGGAGATCAACCCGAGGCAATTAAAAAACTCGTGGAGGGAATACAAAAGGGATATTCACACCAAACGCTTCTCGGGGTGACCGGATCGGGGAAAACATTCACCGTTGCGAATGTAATAGAAAAAATCGGAAAACCGACGCTTGTTATTGCACATAACAAAACACTCGCCGCCCAACTTACGAATGAATTACGGGAATTATTTCCACACAACTCCGTGAATTATTTTGTTTCGTATTATGATTACTATCAACCAGAAGCGTATATTCCTTCGTCCGACACCTATATCGGAAAAGAAGCGATGATTAACGATGAAATCGATAAACTTCGCCATGCCGCAACAACCGCACTTTTGACACGGAAAGATGTTATTGTGGTTGCATCGGTATCGTGTATTTACGGATTAGGAGCCCCCGAAACGTATGCGGAAAATATTTTTCACTTGAAAGTAGGAAGTTTGCTTGATCGAAATACATTTGTGCGAAAATTAATTGAGCTTCAATATACGCGCACGAATTCGGATTTAAAGCGTGGAACATTTCGTCTTCGCGGAGATCAATGGGAGATTATGCCCCCCGACAGGGAACTCATTTACCTTCTTGAAGTGAAAAAAGGAGAGATTGTCTCGATTTTTGAGATAACTCCCGCGGAAGGATTCAGAAAAGAGAAAACTCCCTCATTAAAAGAAGTATATATCGCACCCGCAAAACATTTTATTACTCCCGTAAGTGACCGAGCACGCGCAATCAAGGCAATCCAGGAAGAATTGAAAGAGCAATTGAAAAAATTCGAAAAGGAGGGGAAACTTCTTGAAGCGGAGCGACTTGAGCGGAGGACAAAATTTGATCTCGCAATGATGCGTGAGATCGGATATTGCAATGGAATCGAAAATTATTCTCAACATCTTTCGGGTCGTCCGGCAGGGGAACCGCCCGATACGCTATTAAATTATTTTCCTGAAGATTTTCTCACTATTATTGATGAGTCCCATGTAACCGTGCCCCAAATACGGGGGATGTATGCGGGGGATGTATCACGTAAAAAAACACTTGTTGAATATGGATTTCGTCTTCCTTCGGCAATTGATAATCGCCCTCTTACGTTTAAGGAGTTCGAACAAAAGATAGGACAAATTATTTTCACTTCAGCGACTCCGAGTGTATATGAAAAAGAAAAAAGTAAACAAACAGTTGAGCAGATTATCAGACCAACAGGACTTATTGATCCCAAAATTACCATTCGTCCGGTGAAAGGACAAATAGACGATCTTATTCCGCGAATTGAAGAACGCGTGAAGGATAAAGAACGTGTATTGGTAACCACACTCACAAAACGTATGGCGGAAGATTTGAGTGCATATCTTGAAGAAAGAAAAATAAAAGTAACCTATCTTCATAGTGACGTAAAAACACTCGATCGTATAAAAATTCTTACCAATTTGCGAAAAGGAAATTTTGACGTATTGGTTGGGGTAAATTTGTTGCGAGAAGGACTCGATCTTCCCGAGGTATCCCTTGTTGCGATTCTTGATGCGGATAAAGAAGGATTTCTTCGAAGTGAAACCTCACTGGTGCAAACAATCGGACGTGCGGCACGAAATGTGCGTGGAGAAGTGATGATGTACGCGGATGTGATTACCGGATCGATTGAACGAGCAATAAAAGAAACAGAACGAAGAAGAAAAATACAACTCGCATATAATAAGAAACACCACATTACTCCAAAAACCATCATAAAAGAAATAAAGGATATCTTGCCTGCAGAGGAGATTTTGAAATTGGAAATAATGCCAATTCCGAAATCAAAGAAGGGATTTGAGTTAATCATAAAAGAAAAAGAACAGGAAATGAGAAAAGCGGCCCAAGAACTTAATTTTGAACTTGCGGCGATACTTCGAGACGAATTGAAGATACTCAAAAAAGAAGAGGAAAAAGCAAAAAAGAGGGGAGAAACAAAAACGGCGAAATAGCCGTTTTTTGTCGATCTATATTGACAAATAATGACTTCTATAGTATACTCCGATCAGCACTAAAAGTATCCCAAAAATTACTTTTTAATTAATAAAACTAAATCAAGGAGAGTATCTCATGAAACGATTGTTAATTCTTTTCGTTTTTCTTTTCGTAACAAATATTTTTTCTCAGGACACTGGGTATATTCCATTTGGAACGAGCAATGCAACCGGCGGAGCTTCTTTTTCGTCTTACAATTTGGTAAACACCTATTTGTTCAGCGGAAGTATCGCAATTAATTATCCACAAACAGGTGACGTGCCTTATGTGAAACTTAGAAAACCGTTAGTTGTTCAAAACATGCCAGTTCAGACACAGTTAAAGATTCGAGCCGCATGTCCTTCATCCTCATTAAAAATGAAAATGGGGATTGGATTTTTTAATTCAACAGGAATAGAGGGGACAAGTGGATTAGTTGAATTATCTAACAACGGAATTGTCACCGATTATTCGGTGAATGTTTTCAGTGCAGCAGCTTTTAATGCTGACCAATTAAAGATTTCATTTTCACAATCTCCCGGACAAGCAGCTGGAAATTTTTCAGTTTATATTCTTGGAATTTGGAGAGTAACCGGTAGTACAGAAACTCCAATCGATATTCCTCAGGGTGGTACTGGGATAACACCAGGAGTTCCGGTTCTTACAACCCCTCTTGATGGTGCAACGAGCTTTGCATTAAACGGAGGAACATTAAATTGGAATGCCGTAAGTCCTGTTGCTGGTGGAATTATTACCTACAGCGTTCAGGTTTCGACAAATCAAGCTTTTAGCTCTTTTGTCACAAATCAGAATGTTACCGGGGTCACTTCTGTTACTCTAAATAACTTGGTTGCCAATACTATTTATTATTGGCGAGTAAGTGCGAGTGAGAACGGACAGACATCGGCTTATAGTTCTACAAGGAGTTTTAGTACCGGTACAGGAACAGTGATTCCCGACGCCCCGACACTTGGTGCGCCCGCAGATGGTACAACAAATTTTCCACTTAGCGGAGGTACATTAAACTATACCCCCGTGAATGGAATATCCGGGTATCAATTGGAACTGCGAGAAAACTCGCAAACAGGAACGTTGGTGAATAACCTCGTTTACACTTCAAGCCCAATAACCCTTAATAACCTTAAATCTAATCAGACTTATTGGTGGAGACTTGGGTCAATTGGAGCTAACAGCATTGGGTGGTCTCAATGGAGATCATTTACAACTATCAATCCAATTCCCGACGCACCGACACTTGGTGCGCCTACAAATGGAGCAACTGGATTGCCGATTAATGGTGACATACTTACTTTTACTCTTGTATCTGGAATTTCCGGGTACCAACTGGAGTTAAGGGAGGGGTCGCAAACTGGACCGCTTGTAAATAATCTAGTTTACACAGCTAGCCCCATTACATTAAGCGGTTTAAAGTACAGCACAGTATATTGGTGGAGACTTGGGTCAGTCGGGACTAATGGTATTGGATGGTCTCAATGGAGATCATTTACGACAGTAAATAATATAATAACTATTGCTAAACCAATTCACTTGTCGCCGGCAAATAATTCTTCTGGAATGGTAACCCCAATTTCATTTGTGTGGACTGCTGTTTCAGGTGTAATGAATTATGAACTGCAAATTTCAAAAGTAAGCACGTTTTTGAATTTGGAATATGCTGCAACGCCACCCCAGAATTATCAGAATGTTTCCATCTTGTATGCGAGCACACTCTACTATTGGAGGGTGAGAGGAATAGGAAGCGCGGGTGTTGTGGGTGAATGGTCCGATCCTTGGACTTTTATGATTGGTTCAACAACTGGTGTTGACGATCAGAATAAAATTCCAACGCAGTTTGCATTAATGCAGAACTATCCGAATCCATTTAACCCGGTTACTAGTATTAAATATGAAGTATCAAGTATTGAGCATGTAAATATTACTGTATATGACATACTTGGCAGAGAAATTGTACCTTTAGTAAATGAACAAAAAACTCCTGGTCGATATGAAGCTCGATTTGACGGATCAAAATTAACTTCTGGAATGTATGTATATACAATCCGGGCCGGAAATTTTTCGGCGACTAAGAAGATGATCTTGATGAAGTAATTATAAAGAAGCCCAGAAAAATCTGGGCTTTTTACTTTATATTGACTAAATATTGTAATATGAATCGGCTATTGACTTATTTTTGTTTGTATGCTAAGATATAGGAAATAATGTGGAATATGAAAAATAATTATCTTTACGCAATTTTTGCTGTTGCTTCGATTATCGTAATTTCGGCAGTCTCTGTGCCGTTTACATACGCCGCAGCTCCTTCTTCGGTATCAAATTTTACTGGCAGCATATCGGGAAATTCTGCAACCCTTTCTTGGAAAACCCCAGCAGAAAGTGATTTATCTGAATTTGAATTGAGATATTCAAGGAGCCCATTAAATGATGGGAATTTTGCAATGGCGACTCAATATGCCGGAACCCCACATCCATTTTCGGGACAGACACAAACCATGACAGTGAATGGATTGGATTTAGACACAACATATTATTTTGGATTAAAACTCTATAACATTATGGGAGAATTTTCTGGCGTGGCTTTCATTACTGTTTCACCAGGCGGTTCTGGGGGAGGCGGAGGCGGAGGTGGTGGATCTGGATGCACGAGTCCATTTTCTGTAATGGGTTTTTCTGGAACTCCAAATTCAGCAAGCGCAATTACACTTTCTTGGCAAACACAAACACAATCCGATCTTTCCGAATTTGATCTTCGTTATTCAAAAGATCCGATAACCGAGGGGACGTTTTATATTTCTACACAGTATACAGGAACCCCACACCCATTTTCGGGACAGACACAAACCATGACAGTGAATGGGTTAGAAACGAATACAAAATATTATTTTGCAATCAAGATTTTTAATTTATGTGGTTCGGGATCTCCGTTTGTAAGTACTTCGGCAACCACTAACTCTGGAGGAGGTGGAGGCGGAGGGGGCGGAGGAGGTGGCGGTGGTTCCGGTGGTGGTCCCATCACTCCTGTTTCTGGACCAAAAATTCTCATCAACAACGATGCTGAAAAAACTGAGGTGCGTGAGGTGAATCTTATGCTCACAGCGGTAAGTGCTTCACAAATGAAAATTTCAAATAATGCGGATCTTTCGGGTGCATCATGGGAAGTTTATACCGATAAAAAATCTTGGATTCTTTCCGAAGGATATGGAAAGAAAACGGTGTATGCAAAATATAAAAACTCAAATAATGAAGAGAGTGTAATTGTATCCGACGACATTCAATATGGAACTGTCCCGGCACCGATTCCCACACCAACCCCTACCCCAACACCGATTCCAACACCGATTCCGGTTCCACAACCCCCTCGCGGTGAAGTATTGGGTGCACGAACATTGGATTTCAATGCACTTATGGTGAATTGGGGAACTTCACGAAAAAACAATTCTTCTGATCTTAATAAGGATGGAGAAGTGGATAATCGTGATGTATATGAACTCATGAAAAATTGGGTTGAGATGAGAGTAGATAAAAATTTTGAAGTACAGTCCGGAACAATTGTTTCATTTGCTCCAACAAAACTTATGGTGGTGGAAGGACAGGAATTTTATGCGATTGTAAATGTTATTCCGGGTGCAAACGAAAAAACATATACCGCGCAAGTGAAATTACAGTATCCAAAAGATCTTTTAGAATTTAAATCAGTGACGTATTGGGATAACTGGGTTCCGGTGATTCGTCCCGAATATGATATTCATGATGCGGAAAAAGGAATCATCGTAAAAACTGCCGGATATCCGGAAGGATTTACGGAACAGAAAGTGTTTGGAGTGTTTCGATTTGTTGCAAAGAAATCCGGATCGGGAGCAATCTCATTTGGAGATAGTGCATATGTACTCGACCAAGGAAATTACAATAAATTGGCGGGAGTGCAGATCCCAAGTGTGCTCGGATTTTCAACCCTTGATAACGGATCATCAAATGTAAAGTTACTTGCGAGTATTCTTTCTCTTGGTGAAGGAACAAATGGAGTTACATTTTTTGTCATCTTTCTTTTCTTCCTCATTCTCTATGCGTTATATCTTTGGTATAAATCGAGAGGCATCGAAGAAGACGAAGAATAAATATCGATATCATGAACATACACCCCCTCAGTCGAGGGGGTGTATTTTTGACATTCTATAAATTTTGTATTATATTTTTGTCAGTAAATTCAAACAGAAATAGAGGAGAAAATGGAAAAGGAAAGCGTATTTCTAGGCATCATTATTTTTATTGTTTTTTTTGCAACGTTTCTTTTCACACTTTTTATGTATATAAAAAGAGGGAAAAAAAGTGTTGTTATCCTTTTGTTGTTATCTATTTTTATTCCGTATCCACTTGCGGATTTCATTTATTGGGGAACTGATCTAATGAAGGCGGTCACTGCTTTGTTTATATCTGTTCCAGCCGTTATTTGGTTGTTTGTCATTGTAGCGCAAGCTGCTGGAATGAAACTTGCAGGGTGTTCTGATAAAGAAATTGATTCTAGAATCTCCTTTCAGGTTGCCGTGCTTTCTATTTGGGGATCATTAATAGCGGAAACAATTTTTATTAATTTTCTTCTGCAAAAATTCCCCGGATATTCTCTTTTTTAATTTTTACATTAAATAATGAGGAGAAAAATGAATCTTTATTTTCACTTATTTCAGCAAAAGGGAAGTAAATACTGGAAACTTGTCGTTACTTCGGATGAAAATTTTTTGCAGGATATATACTCAGAAAACAGTACAATAACGTTCTTGGGTAAAACTCAAGAATTGATATTAATGTTTTCAACAACGGAACATCAACGAGGATCAGATGAGAATACCCTGAGTATAGGAAAAAGGGGAGTTTCTAATATTTTAGAAATTGCTCGAGTCCAAAATTCAATAGAAAAATTGACTACCATCGTTCATCCAAAGGGATTAATTCCCACTAAAAATTTTAGAGAATTGTTTTAGTATCAATTCTTAAAGAGTCGCCCATGCGACTCTTTTGACTTTTTGTGTATATACTTTAAAGTGCTTCTATAACCCCTAGTGAACCAAAACGAGGGGAACTTACGCGTAAACATATATGAATGACAAAATAAAAATAAAAGGAGCTCGGGAACATAATCTTAAAAACATCAATCTTGAGATTCCGAGAAATAAGATGGTGGTATTTACCGGACTTTCAGGATCGGGGAAGTCATCTTTGGCGTTTGATACGATATTTGCGGAAGGACAACGACGATATATTGAATCACTTTCCGCATATGCGCGCCAATTTTTGGGGAGACTTGATAAGCCCGACGTTGATGAAATAGAGGGACTTTCCCCGGCAATTTCCATTGACCAAAAGAGTCACTCGGGAAATCCAAGGTCAACCGTTGCTACTATCACTGAGATATATGATTATCTTCGCGTATTGTTTGCACGCGCAGGAACTCCATTTTGTCCAATATGCGGAAAAGAAATACGAAAGATGACCAACGAACAGATTGTTGATGTCGCGGTACAGATCTCACTGCAAAACGAGAAAAAACGAAATCTTGTTATTTTAGCCCCTGTTGTGCGCGGACGAAAAGGGGAATATTATCAAATGCTTTATGATTTTCTGAACGCGGGATTTTCGGAGGTACGAGTTGATGGGAAATTTTATTCACTTCGTGATCGTATTGATCTTTCACGATATAAACAACACACCATTGATCTTCTTGTTGATCGTATTCCTGCGGGACTGGATTTTTCGAATAAAGATAACCGCCTTCGTCTTTCCGAGGCAATTGAGTCGGGACTTAAATATGGCAATGATGTGGTGACTATTATTACGGAAAAAGAGATATCACTTTCCGCGAAATTTACCTGTCCGCATGATGGATTTTCATTTCCCGAAATAGAACCGAGATTATTTTCATTCAATAGTCCATATGGTGCGTGTCCCGAATGTCATGGACTTGGGGTGGAAAGCTTGTGGTCCGAAAAAATTTGCGAAGCATGCGGGGGAAAAAGGTTAAAAATAGAAGCCCTCAACGTGCTATTAAATGGGAAGAATATTTCTTCGGTAGTGGCAATGCAGATAAAAGATGTGTATGAATTTTTTGCGGAAGTGCAAAAAATAAAGGATGAAAAACTTTTAGAGGTTGCCGAAGTCCCGCTTCGTGAAATTAAAAACAGGCTGAAATTTATGATTGATGTGGGGCTTGAATATCTCACTCTTGAACGAAAGGCGGGAACACTTTCCGGGGGAGAGGCACAGCGTATTCGTCTTGCATCCCAAATTGGCTCACGACTTACGGGAACTCTCTATATTCTTGATGAGCCCACTATTGGGCTTCATCAGAGAGATAATGCAAAGCTCATCAAAACACTTCACGAACTTCGAGATTTGGGAAATTCAGTGATTGTGGTTGAGCACGATGAAGAAACGATTCGAGAATCGGATTATCTCGTGGACATTGGGCCAGGCGCGGGAGTACACGGAGGAAAAATTGTTGCTGAGGGACCCATTCCGGAAATTCTGAAGGATAAAAAAAACGATTCACTGACACTCAGATATCTTCGTGGCGAGGAATATGTGGAAGTTCCAAAAGAAAGAAGGGGAGTAAAAAAAGATCATACATTTTTGAAGATAAAAGAAGCAAGCGAAAATAATCTCCAGAATATCGATATTGCAATTCCTCTTCGGCGTTTTGTTTCAATCACTGGAGTATCGGGATCGGGGAAAAGTACGTTATTGTATGATGTACTTTGGAAAACACTCGCGAATAAATTCAATGGTGCAAATTATCATGTTGGAACACATAAAGGAATGTTGGGATTGGAATATATTAATCGTGTCATTAATATCGATCAATCACCGATTGGGAGAACTCCGCGTTCAAACCCCGCGACCTATGTAGGGGCATGGACATT
>JBFLWN010000005.1:0-75951 GCA_040757555.1 Patescibacteria group bacterium
AACGGAAAACAAGGAAGAAATGACAACATTTCTAAAAACAATCGGCTCGAACCATGTTTTAGAAAATCGCCAATTCGTTTTTGCCCCGAAAATTCAATACAAACTGGTCGCCGAGCGAAGCGAGGCGGCTTCCTCTTACTTGCAATTTCCTTTCTGGTGTGCGGAAAGAGATTTGAACTCTTATTTCTCCCCTTTTCACGGTTGAGATCCTTTCCAATTAGACGATCCACACGACCGAACGGCTCTGCGTAGAACCGACGGGATTTGAACCCGTGATTTCCACCTTATCAGGGTGGCGCCTTCACCACTCGACCACGGTTCTGAATGTTCTTATTTTATTATACAAAAAATCCTGATAATAAATAATCAGGATTTAAATAAGGTGGCGACGGGAGAAAATCTCCAAGTATTGGTTTTCTAAAATTTGAAAAACCGCCACTCACTGTTTTTTCAGTTGCATCGCCATGCAAAATGGTATCGGATGTTTTCTTAAAACATCTTTTCATTTCAGTGTCCCAGCCGAAGTAACACTAAAAGAAAAATATAAGAAACATCCGCGCGTGGACAGAAGATGATTCGAACCCCTACCCTTCGCATCGAAGTGCGACGTTTTCACCAATTCAACTATCTGTCCAAAGCGAACGGGCTTCAGGATTTGAACCTGCAACATTCTCGATGTATGCCCGTATTTATATGTTTTTAAAAAGGAGGAGGACCAACAACCATAGGTAATTAACAAGAGGGACACTCATCTCGCGCCTCCCTAAGCGCGCCGCAACCGTCGATCCTCCATATGTGCTACAAAAAATAGTAATTTAAGCTTAAAAAAGTGTCAAATATGTATACGGACACATAACTACTGCAATGTCGTAAATTAAATCTTTGAAAGAGGGCAATTCCTATGATCATGCTTTCGCGCGGGACAATATCTCCTTCCGTATTCAATCAAATAATATGTGAGGGGAAACCACTCTTTTTGAGGAAATAGTTTCATAAGGTCTTTTTCAACGAGTTCCGGCGTTTTTTTGTAACTTAATTTGAGCACGTGAGCGAGCCGAAATACATGCGTATCCACGGCAATTCCCTCCACAATTCCATATGCATTACCCAAAACAACGTTGGCGGTCTTTCTTCCGACTCCTGGAATATGCACCATCTCTTCCATTGTGCGCGGTATTTTTCCTTTGTGCTTTTCCTTTATATACTGTGCAGCAGAGAGTATGTTTTTTGTCTTATTTTTATAAAAACCCGTTTGCCAAATATCTTTTTCAAATTCTTTTGGCTTCGCATGAATATAATCGTCAAAATTTTTGTATTTCTTAAATAAATTTTCGGTCACCTCATTCACCTTTTTATCGGTGCACTGTGCGGAAAGTATCACGGCAACAAGAAGTTCCCAATTATTTTTGTATTTTAAAATCATTCCTGCATCAGGAACGATTTTTTTGAGTTCTCTTAAAATTTTCCCCGCTCTTTTTTTGTTCATATTAAGAATTCGAAAACAGATATGAGGCTATAATTGCTGCAGTTTCGCCACGCAACGTGAATTTGCCTAAGTTTGCAATCAAAAACTTATTCTCTTTGGCATACTCCAATTCGTTTTCACTCCATCCCCCCTCTGGTCCTATAAACACATTAATTACATTCTCTTCCTCTGTTTTTTTCATCAGATCATATAAATTGTTTCCACTGCGGTCACAGAAAAATGTAATACCGTTTCTTTTTTCTTTTATCACATCACTAAAATTGGCAATTTCCTTCAGTTCCGGAATGATTCCCCGCTCCGATTGTTCCGCGGCCTCTTTTATAATTTTCAATATACGTTCTCTCTTTATATCCAATTTTACCGTTCTGTCGGTAATAAGTGGAGTTATTGTGTTTACCCCGACTTCAACCGCTTTTTGTACCGCAAGTTCAAAATTTTCTTTTTTGAGAATACTCAAATACAAATGAACATCTCTTTTTGATTCGTTTTTGTTTTTTCCCGATGAAATAATCTTCGTGTCTACTTTTTTTTCTATACGCGTTATTTCCACCATATATTCGTTTTTGTTTTCGTCACACAATAAAATTTTTTCTCCTATTTTTAAATGCAGTACATTTTTTATCTGATGTACCATTTCCTTTTCTCCTATCATTATTCCCTTATCCACAATCACAAATTTTCCAAAAAATCTATGTATTTTCATATTATTCAGAACGTAATGCATCCATTGGACTTTTCATCGCCGCTTGTCGTGCCGGGAAGATACCAAACAATATCCCTGTTCCGCACGATACTATAATTCCAAGTAATAATCCTCCCACCGAAAAGAAATACGGAAATTGAGTGTTCATGAAGTAAGAAGCGGCAATAGTGATAAGAAGTGTGATAAATGATCCAACAGCAACACCAAACATACCCCCCACAAATGTAAGAAAAATTGATTCAAGAAGAAATTGGGAAAGGATATTTCCATTGGTCGCCCCCAATGCCTTTCGAAGTCCTATTTCACGGGTTCGTTCGGTCACTGAGACGAACATGATATTCATCACCCCTATTCCTCCCACAAGAAGAGAAATTGCCGCAACAAACGCGAGGAATACGGTAACTGCATTTAGAATATTGTCCACACTTTTTATAATGTCCTCCTGGGTGCTTACAATGAAATTATCTTTTGCCGGATCTTCGATATCGTGGTTTTCTCTGAGTATTCTTTTTATATCCATCACCATTTCGGGAACTACTTCAGCCGATTTTGCCCGTACCGCTATCTCATGAAAATAACGAATACCCAACACATATTGTTGCATTGTCGTATACGGCACAAGTGCAAGGTCATCAATACCAAACATTGAAGAATTTGAAGTGGAGAGAATTCCTATCACTTTAAACTTTTGGTCTTTTATCTTTATTTTTTCTCCTATTGGATCTTGTGTTCCAAAAAGATCTTTCGCCACATTTTTTCCGATCACCGCAACACTTGCTTTTTCACTTACTTCATCGCTGGTAAATTTTCTTCCGGTATTTACTGAGATGTTATATACCTCAAATGCATATGCTCCCGTTCCAAGCACCATAGTACTTCTTACCTCGGGCCCATATGAAATAGTCACCGAACTATTGACTGTAGGATTTACAATTACTGCATCAGGTACATTTGTTTTCTTTTCTAAACTCTTCACATCTTCATCTGTTAATGACTTTAAAAGCATTGATGCCGATTGGTTGCTAAAACTTAAAAGACTTTCCGATGGCTTTCCTGGATTAATAAAAACATTTTCCGATCCGAATGATTGTATTTCCTTTACAATCATCTCTGTCGCACTTCCTCCAATGGACATAACGATCATAATGGCGCTCACCCCGATTACTATACCGAGTATTGTGAGAAGCGATCTTCCTTTGTGGGTAACGAGGGCTTGTATTGAAGTTTTTATAATGTCTCTAGGGTGTATCATAATATGCTACTCATAATGTAGTGATTCAATCGGACTTCTTTGCCCCGCCTTTCGTGCCGGGAAGATACCGAATGCAAGTCCAATAACAAACGAAACACAGATTCCCCACAAAGCGCCACGAACTGAAAATACATAGGGAAAATTAAGATCAGCAAGAGCGCGTGCAGCATAAGAAAGGATTCCCGTAAGGAGACTACCCCCGATAACCCCAATAATCCCACCGATTACCGTGAGGAGTAATGCCTCAAAAAGAAATTGCGTGAGAATATTTTTATTGGTCGCCCCCAATGCCTTTCGAAGTCCTATTTCACGTGTTCGTTCGGTCACTGAAACGAGCATGATATTCATAATACCGATTCCTCCAACAATCAAAGAAATTGCTGCAACTGAAGTGAGGAGCACCGTCAGAATTCCGGTTATTGTTTTTATCCTCTCGGCGATATCTTCTTGTGTCTGGATAAAAAAATCGTCTTTTTCCGGATCATCAATACTATGATTATTTCTGAGAAGAGTTTTTATATCTCGTATTGTTCCCGGAACCGATTCTATTGAATCAGCCTCAACAACGATCCTATTAAAATAATGAACCCCGAGAACATTTTGTTGTACCGATGTATAGGGAGCAACAATTGATTTATTAAAATCCACGAATGAACCCTGTCCCTCTGGGGCAAGTATCCCAATCACTCTGAATTTCCCATCTTTCAGTTTTATTTTTTCTCCTATTGGATCTTTGTTTCCAAACAATTCTTCTTTTATCTTACTCCCAAGCACTACCACCCGTTCTTTTTGTTCAATATCAACCGCATCGAAAAATCTTCCTGATTCTACTGTAAGATCGAAATTCTTTTCCATATATTCACTCCCCCCGATCACCATCGCATCGTATACTTCCGATTCAAATGAGGTAGTTACATATCCAAAAACATAGGGAATAATATTTTTTGCATTTGGAAGATTTGATTTCTTTTTAAGGTCATTAAAATCCTTTTCTTTCAATGAGTCGTTCAATATAGTTCCCGCAGCATCCATTGGGCCACTTGGTTGTCTTCCTGGAAGAACAAAAATATTTGCAGGGCCAAAGCGTTGTATTTCCCCTATCACGAGTTCCTCGGCACTTTGTCCCACTGACATCACCGCCATGATAGAGGTAATACCTACCACAATTCCAAGGATAGTGAGAATTGAACGACTTTTATGAATAAATATCCCCCCCATTGCCATTCGGAGAGAATCTGAAAAACGTATCATAATTATTATTTTGAAAATCCTTCTTCTTTTACAATCCTCCTTTTTTCTACCCGTTCGTCCTTATCAATTCTCCCATCCACAATATGAAGAATTCTTTCTCCCGCATGCGCCACATACGATTCGTGAGTCACCACAACAATAGTATGGCCCTGTTCATTCAGTTTTTGGAGAAATTCAAGAATAATTCCACCTGATTTCGAATCAAGATTTCCCGTTGGTTCATCTGCAAAAATTATTTTTGGATTATTTACCAGTGCCCGTGCAATTGCAACACGTTGTTTTTGTCCTCCAGAAAGTTTTGATGTTCGAAAATCAATGCGATCATCGAGTTCGACAAGATGAATGAGTTCTCGTGCTTTTTTATTTCGTTCCTTTATCGGGATCCCGCGATACATGAGTGGGAGCGCAACATTTTCCAATACACTGAGTCGCGGAAGAAGATTAAATGCTTGAAATACAAAACCAATTTTTTCATTTCGTATATGAGCAAGTTCATCATCACTATATGTTTTGAGTTCTTTTCCTTCAAAAAAATATTTACCCCCAGTAGGTCGATCGAGATATCCCAATACTTGCATAAGTGTCGACTTTCCGGATCCCGATGGCCCGACAATACTCACAAATTCTCCTTCATTTATTTTTAGATTCACATCAAAAAAAGCCCGAGTACGCACATCTTCGTCGATATACGTTTTTTCGAGCTTCTCTGTTCGTATAAGCTCCATAATTACTCCGTAGTTACTTTTTGGTTTTCTTTAAGTCCCGAGAGAATCTCTGTTCGTCCATCTGATCCCCGAAGCCCAATTGTTATTTCTACCTCACGAACTACCCCATTTTCTTCTAACACCTTTGCTATTTTCTTCCCATCGTTTGAAAAAACATTTCTTGATGGAATATATAACACATTCTCTTTTTTATCTGCACGTATATCTACATTCGCGGTAAGTCCCGAGAGAATCTTTTCATCACTGTCTTCGAATTGAAGTGTTGTTTTATATGTGGAAACTCCATCAATAATTGTTTCCGAAAGATTTTTCTTTGAAACTATCGCATTAAATACTACGTCATTTCCATATGCATCAAGAGTCACCCGAGCTTTGTCGCCAATTTTTATTTTTGCGATGTCGGATTCGGTGATATTCGATTCAATTTCAAAATTTCCAGATCCAATAAGCGATACCATGGAGGTATTTGCACTTATAATGTCTCCGAGTTTTGCATCTATCTTCGTCACGATACCTGAAAAGGGTGCGCGAATGTATGTTTTATCAAGTTGAGATTGATAATAGAGAACATTTGCTTCCGCTTGCGCAATCTGCGCTTCCTGTCCCGCGATTTGCTCTGATGTTGCTCCGGCATTTGCGAGAAGTAACTCATTTTTTATTCTCTGTACCACAACTTTCTGAGATGCGATGAGTTGCGACTGGCTGCTAAGTGAAGTAAATACTGTATTTGAATTTGTTCTCGCCGTATTTATATTCAATTTATATTCTCCGACGGTTGTTGCAGAAAGACCCACCGATGAATCAACTGCCTCCGCGGCACGAGAAAGATAATCGCGAATGACGCCGAGATGATTCTTTCCAAGAAGTAACACTCTCTCTAGCTCATCACTTGGTGTTGAATAATTTATTCCTTGCAGCTCTTTTTTCCACGTAATCAATTCATTTGCTGCACGCACACGAAGAGCAACAACATCAATCTGTGATTGAAGATCTGAAGTAGTAAATGTTAATTTTGGATTTTGTGTTTCATCTTCAGTAAATAGACTATCCGTTTTTGTTCTTACCGCATCATCTGCTTTTGCATACGCATCGTTCAATACATCATATATTCCTGTGTAATAATTCTGAAGATCTTGTTCGGACTTTGCGAGTTCGGCTTCTTTTATCTTTATTTCTTCCCCTCGGGTTCCTTTTTTCAATTCATCAAGTTTTGACTGTTGTGTCTGTAAACTTGCCCGTGCCTGAGCCACCTGAGCAAAAAGATCCGAATTTTCAAGTTGAATCAACGTTTGCCCACTTCCTACTTTATCTCCTACTTTCACCGCAATCCGGGTAACTCTCCCTCCCCGTTCAAATGCAAGATCAACGTTCTTTGAAGGGACAACAATTCCGGTTACACTTACTTCGGAAACCACCTCTCCTCTTTTTACTTCAATGAAATTTGTTGTATCGTTTCCTCCTTTCCTAAAAACAAAAAACAGGATAACGATAAGGATAATCACTCCTAATACAATAAACCACTTTTTATTTTTCTTATTGAATATTTTTCTCTCTTTTTTTTCCATATTTTTCTTGTTTCTTTTCTTTAAATTTCTTTATTTCCTCACGCAACACACTTCTTATCATATCGATACTTGTCCTTACGTTCACATCAAAATGTTCGACGCGAAGTGTTTTTCCGGGAAGTTTTAATGTTGCCTCTGCGTAGAATACATCTCCCTTTTTATGATGTTTTGTTGAACGCGCAATTTCTACAAAAAGGATGGTTTCTCCCTCGTGTTCAAAATTGGAGAGCATCTTTCCAAGAGGGGTAAACTTTTCGTCTATATACTTTTTTATCGACGGAGTAAGATCCAATTTATTCCCCAAAACATCTATTCTCATATACAAAGTTTAACACACCCATCGGTTTTTTAGAAGATGAGGTATATTTTACTCTTTTACTATTCCAAGTGGAGTTTTTCCCTTACTTTCTTTACCACATCATCAATTTTCCAGTCACTCTTTATAAGATAATCACTCGTACCGAGCTGAGAAACCTTCTCAATATTTGAAATATCGCTTAAATTTGTGAGAAAAATAACCTCCATTTTTTTTCCCCACGGATCTGTACTCTTATTCAATTTTTCTAACATAGATATTCCATCCATTTTAGGCATGATAATATCGAGTAAAATCAGATCAGGATGATTCTGAAGGGCAGATGCTAAACCCTCTTCACCATTTCTCGCCTGTAAAACGTGAAATCCTTCACGAGTGAATTTTTCGACAAGGGCGGTAAGTAAAGGAGCTTCATCCTCCACAATAAGTAACGTTTTCTCTATTTTTTGTTCCATTCTTATATTATACAGTATCGCCCTTTGTGGTAAGTGCTTTTGCTCCCTCTTTTTTCTTCATTCCTTCGACAGAAAAAGTAACATAAAACGTCGTTCCTTCGTTTTCTTTTGAATCAAACCATATTTTTCCTCCAATCTCTTCAATAATTGCTTTTACAATATAAAGCCCGAGTCCATTTCCATCAACTTCTTTATCTCGCACGTTGTCGGCCCTATATAGTTTTGAAAATATTTTTTCTTTTGCAATTTCTGGAATTCCGTATCCCGTGTCTCTCACTGAAATAAATATATCATTCCCCTCCCTTTTTATTGTCACTTCCACGGTTCCATTTTCTCCGGTATATTTTACCGCGTTTGAAATGAGATTTTGAAAAATAATTCTTGTAAGGCCTTGGTCAAGAAGGAGAACCGGAATGGTGTTATCGTAAAATTCTTTTACCTTTAATTTCTTTTCTTCTATTTTTTGTGAAAGTTCTTTTATGATCTCCTGAGAAATTTCTATAATATTTGTCGGTTGTGGATCAATCGCAAATGTACCCAGATCGATTCGAGAAACATTTAAAAGCGCTGTCACAAGTTGACCCATTCGTTTACTCCCTCGATATACTTCGCCAAGATAGTCTTTTTGTTTTTTATTTAATTTTCCCACATCGCCGTCAAGTAACATCTCGGTGTACCAATTCATTGTAGAAAGCGGAGTTCTTAATTGATGTGATGCAATAGAAACAAATTCTGTTTTTGCTCGATCAATCTTTTTATGCTCAGTGATATCTCTTTCAACTCCGACAAAAAACGCAATTTCTCCAACTTTATTAAGAACGGGTGAAACAGAAATTACCGCGTCATATAATTCTCCATTTTTTCTTTTGTTTCTTATTTCTCCGATGAATGTCTGTTTCTTGTTTTTTATAGTGTCCCAAAAATTTTTATAAAATTCGTCTGACATTGGTGCCTTCCATAAAGTCCCCGCCTTTTTTCCAATTGCTTCTTCTGGATCATAACCCGTAATTCTTTTTATGGCTTTATTTCCGTATAACACAATTCCTTCTTGGTCGGTGATAACAATATGATCAGATACGCTATCTACCGCCAATTTGAACTTCTGGAGGTCGCTTGCGAGGTTTTCGGCTCGTTGCTTTTCGATATCAATATCCTCTAAAATATTTGCAAGTGATTTTCGTTGTTCTTCCAAATACTTGTCTCTTTCTACCAACTCTTTTGTTTTTTCTATAACCTCCCGCTTGGTGTTATTATCCGATTCTTTTATTTTCTTTATCATTATATTTATAGCGCTATCGAGATTATTGAATTCTTTTATATTTGTTTCTATTTTTGTGTCTACAGAATAATTACCGTTGCCAATTTCCTCAATTTTTTTATTTATTTTTCCAAAGGGTTTTAAAATTCTTCTTACCACAAGAAAAATAATCAATACGGAAAGCACCGTTGTTGCCAAAACAAAAAGACCGAGATTTGTAGTAAGATCTGTTATTGGTTGCATCGCCTCGTTGAGTTTTTTCTCAAACACTATATAAAATGGAAATCCATCTATCTTAGAAACGTTTAAATATTCCAATGCCTTATCTTCATCATCGTAGATTTCCTTTTCCCATATTCCTTGTATGTCGAACAAATTATTCTGGATATCATCATATCCCAATGCATCAACCACCTTCCCCCCATAGCGTTCTTTATTCGCAGTCTCTTTTTTTATTTCACTTATTGACCCGATACTCTTAAACAGATCCTCATTATTAGTCGAATAAAACACAATGCCGAAATTATCAATAAGCATCACCTCAAGATCCTTCGTAATATTGCTGAAGTTTAGAAGCTCCGAAAGATAGGTGGGATCAATTTTTATTACTGCAACACTAAAAATTTCACCTTCTTTGTTTTTTATTGGCTTGGAAAAATAAAGACCCAACTCATTGGTAACTGCCCCAAATGCAACATCAATCCCATGCTTCCCGGAAATTGCATCAACGAAATAATTTCTGTATGAAAAGTCCTTTTGTAGCAACCGTTCATCTGTGGTGCTAATGACAAGACCAGTCTTGTCCATGATATAGACCGCCAAAAAGTGATCATTGTGCTGATATCCCTTCAATACACTTACCATATCTCCATATTTGTACTTTTTCGGTTCCTCAATATATGACACTATCATTTCATCTCCGGCAAGTTTGGTTATGGTGTACTGAATATCCTTTAAAGCCGCATCTAGATCCCTGGATTTATCGATAATTAAACTTTTTGAGTTTTCTTCAAGATTATTTTTTAAAATATCTCCCGCATAATAAAAAACAAAAAGTGATGCCACTGTTCCAAAGAATATAACAATAAGGGTGGAAAAAATAAGTATCCTGTTACTGATCGTCGTTTTCATTATATTTTTTAAAATTATCTTATATATTTTTTTACTCTTTCAATCATCTCTTGTATCGAAATATTCGCTTTAATAAGATAATCGGACGCGCCAAGTTTTTTAGCTTTACTCACATCTTCATCTTGGCCAAGATTAGAGACCATGATAACGGGGATATGCAGAAGGTCTGGATCTGACTTAAGTATTTTCAATGTATCAAAACCATTCTGGATCGGCATGATAATATCCAGAAGAATTAATTGTGGATCTTTTTGTTTTGCAATTTCGAGAACTTCTCTCCCATTACTCGCCAAAAACACAACATATCCCTCTTTTTCTAACTTGAGACGAAAAATATTCGCATAATTTTTATCATCTTCACCTACCAATATTTTATTTTTTTTAGGAACTATTTTGTTTTCCATATATTATTTAAGAATAGGAATCGAGAAATAAAATGTTGAACCTTTATTTTCTACACTTTCAAACCATATGCGCCCCCCCCATCTCTCTATATATGATCTTACAATAAAAAGACCGAGACCTGAACCATCGGGAACACTCAAAATTGCACGAGATCCCCTAAAAAATCGGGAAAAGACCTTTTCTTTCTCGTTATCGGGGATACCCATTCCAGTATCAGAAACAGATATAATAATTTCGTTTTTTCTGTCTTCTATAATAATGGAAATTGAACCACGAGAAACATTATAACGAATCGCATTTCCAATTATATTTTGAATAACATCGCGAAATCGTCTTGGATCAACAATAACATCGATGAGGATATATTTTTTTACATCAAAAGAAACAGAGATCTCCATTTTTTCGATTTCTGAAATATATTCTTGAATGACCGATTGAATAATCGGTCCCAAAAGAACGTGTTCTGGACGATCGTCGAATCTCCCCTCTTCAATATGAGAAATGTTTAAGAGGTCATTTACGAGTCCAATTGCTCGTTTATTTGTTTCATATATGTTTTGGATGATCGATTTCACTGCTTCGGGAAATGAGGTGCCCATTTCTTCCATGAGAAGTTCGATATTCCACCGAATTGATCCGAGAGGAGTTCTTAATTGATGTGCTGCCACCGATATGAAACCGCTTTTCATCTCATCTATCTCCTTTTCTTTAGTGATATCTCTCAGTGCAATAACCGTCCCATGAAGTACTCCCTGAATAATTACGGGAGAGATATTTAAAGACACGGGAATTTTCTTCTGAGATCCTTCCTTCTTGAGGTAAAAAAATCCCTTTGGTTTGGTAAGAAATGGAACCGCATCTTCTTTTAAGAAAAATAATTTTTGTAAAGGATGGGTACTTTTTGAAATTTTCTTTTCTCTTTCGTCGTACAATCCAATAAATTCAAATATATTCTTCCTCTTCCATTCGTTTTCTTCACACATAAGAATGTGCTCAGCCTGCGGATTCAAAAAAACAATAATCCCTTTCTCATCGGTCGCAATAATTCCATCTGCAATACTCTTTAATAGCGCCTCGTCTAACTTTTGTTTTTCCTCAACAGATTCTTTCTCATGACGTACAATGAGAAACGCCTGTACGGTAAGCAACATACTTCCTACAAAAACAAAGATCCCCGAAATACTAGAAAGAAGTTCTGAAGTAAGATCAGGATTAAAATAAATAAGAAAACGAATTGTGCGTTCCGCAAAACCCGAGACTCCCCATAACCCAAGAAATATCATAAGAAAAGACACCGTCATGAGTCCTGCGTGTTGACGGGAAACTTCTGAATTAGAAAAGAATCTCCTTTTTGTTAAACGTCGCATTTATTATTAGCGAGTAGCATTAATAACGGCCCCTTGCTCAGCACGTGGTGCACATACCGTCACACGATTTGTTGCATCCTTCGAGATGCTATATCCGGTACCATATGTCGAAGTCGAACCTGTTGGATCTATGGGAATTGATACAAGGTATTTTTTACTGTTGGTAAGAACTGAAAGATCAACAAGATTTGTGCAAATTCCATCCATCTTACAAATTTCCGTTGTCGCGGCTATTCCACAATCTGAGTTAAGAGGGATTGTTGAGGGAATTGTTCCCGAGTTATCGATTGCATATTGATATACCGCGTTCAATATTGTATTCACGTCAGCCTTCCGCTGTGTATTTTTTGTATCTGCAAGTTGTTTTCCAGGATTGATGGCAAGGATGATAATACCGGCGAGAATCGCGATGATTGCAACAACTAATAATACTTCGAGAAGTGTGAATCCATCTTGTTTTTTGTTCATAATAATAGAATCTTCTGCGACTTGTCCTTTTATTTTACCATATTCTGCGCTAAAAAACGGAAAAACCCACATATATTATGCAGGTTTCTTCGTATTATTATGTATCCTTATCGAGTAACTGTTATGGTTTGAGAATTTTCTGCGTGGGGAGCGGTGACAGTGATTCTTGAATTTGCTGTCTTCAAAATACTGTATCCGGTACCCACAGTGGATGTCGATTGTGGGTCGACTGGAATTGCAGTCAAATATTTTTCATTGAGTGCGAGTGTATCAGTCAGATTTACTAGAGATGTACAAGATGAAGTTGCAATCGTGCTTCTACAGATTTCTGTGGTGGTGGTAGTCACTGTTGAGGGAATTGTTCCTGAATTATCGATCGCATATTGATATACGGCATTCAATATCGTATTTACATCTGCTTTTCTCTGGGTATTCCTTGCATCCGCAAGTTGTTTTCCGGGATTGATTGCGAGAATCACGATACCCGCAAGAATTGCGATAATTGCAACGACTAATAATACTTCGAGTAAGGTAAACCCATTTTGTTTTTTGTTGTATGTTTTCATTTTTAATTTTAATTTTCCTGCCACGACAAAATTTGAATTGTAGGACTTATTTGATTAATTTGAATATTTATTTTTCGAACAATGGTTCCTACAGTGCTTGATGAAATAATAGTACGATTTGATCCCCCACCATTCGTTACTGAATATCCACACGTCCCCTGTCCCAAAGTAAGTGTGCCCGAACTCGCAAAAGAGGGAGAATCATGTATCTGCTGAAGCGCTTCCTCAGCACATGCGTTTGCCAATCCTTTTGCTTGATTCGACTTTTCATTTGCAAAACTTGTTTGCGATGACCCCACACCAAGCAATATGACAGAAACAGCAATTGCGACACCAATAGCCCCCGCCACCAAAACACTCACTAATGTAATATATCCACCTACTCCGTCATTATAACAAATATTATCTTTAAAATTAAAATGCATAATGTTTTTTGTGTTTATCGAAGTGTTCCCGATGCGATAAATGTTTTTTGAAAATCATACTCGTTTACGTTATTTGGATTCTTGTAGGAAAGGGTAAATTGGATACGGAGAGTTCCAGGAGTGCTTGGACGGGAAAGATTTTGAAATGTGAGATTGGAAGCGGTGATACGGGAATTGGTAAGTGAAACAGCTGCACCCGCGCCTTCAGTAAGGCGAATTGCTCCTCCAGAGAGATCAAAGATTGTTGGATTATTTGAGGGGACCGTAGTATTTAAAGAAAGAGAAGGTGCATTTGTGCCTATACTTGGAGAATTAATGAGATCAGCGTTTCGAATGGTCTGCGTTATAATTTGCATTACTTGCAATCCCTGTTGCTCAACCTCTCCGATGGCTTGATTTTTAATGCGTGACCCCAGCAACATAGAGAGGAAAACAGATACCGCAACAACCAACACTGCGGAAAGCCCTACGTACAACAATAACTCAACGAGTGTAAACCCTCGATTGTTTTTTGAGTTTGTGCTGAAAAATTTCTTTGGATTAATATTTTTTTTCATAGTTATGGTGCAATCACACTAAGTTCCGCATTGTCGGTTATACCGACACAATATGCACGATCAGATATTTCGTCATACGCAACCCCATTGAATGTCGCACCATTGTATACTCCAACTTGTATTGGAACACTCGGAATAGATATGTCGACTATTTCCAATTCACTTGGACCATTTGATTCGGCGAGAAACGCATATGCATTACCGTTTCCCATTGAAATATCATTAATGACAGCTCCTCCGGTAAACGATGCGACAAGTAGAGGACTCGTTGGAGTCGATATATCTACTATTCTAAGTGACGATCCTTGCCCAACTAACAATGTTGAGCTCGCAAGGGCAATAGTTGTTGCATTCGTATTGCCGGCAAAATTTAATCCACTGAGATTAACCGGAGCTGATGGGACTGAAATATCTATTATTTCTAACTCTTGCGCATTATCACCCGAAGCAAGATAGGCATAGTTTCCCGAAATAACTATTTCATATTCCGTTTGGCCGAGACTAAGCGATCCAATGAGAGATGGCGTACCCGGATTGGAAACATCTATAACTATAAATGTGTCACCCCCTCCCGTATCACGACCAAGATATGCAGTCGAACCAACTACATAAATTCCTACTCCATTTCCATTTCCTGGAGCATTATATGTTCCCACAACACTTGGAGAAACTGGGTTTGATATATCGATGATTTGCAATTCTTGGGCATTATCATTATTTGTCACATATGCATAATTTCCCAAGACAAAAATATTATTCGGTGTTCCGGGAAGCGTGAGTGATCCGGCAAGTGATGGAAGAGAGGGGGTGCTGATATCCACCACAATAAAATCCGGCGTACCGCCATTTCGTACAATATATGCATAATTACCTTGTACGGCTATTTTAAGACCATCATTTGTACCACTCGCATCATATGTACCGACAAGCGTATTTGGATTTGCCCAATTTCCAATAACTATCGCCATCCAATTCGTAAGACGTGAAACAAGTGAAACCGAACCCGATCGTTGTTGATTTTGTTGCCAGGAGACATTTGAGGTAATCAATTTTCTTTTTGCATCAACGGTTGCAATGGTTATTTGGCGAGTGAAACCACCTATCGTATCCTGCGAACCCGAAAATATCCATTGATTACTTGACGTCGCAAGTCCATATGTTCCATCGACAAGATTTACGTACGATGCATCACGGATATTACGAACCACTTCCAAGCCCTCTTCTGCGAGTATCGTCGCTCGCACACGACTCCCTGAAAGTGCGGTTGACTCTTGACCATATAAATATGCACCAACAAGTCCGGTTACCAACAATCCAAAAATTGTGGCCGCAAGAAGTGCTTCAATGGAAATAAAACCTCTTTTCAAATTAATAACTGACCATTCCTTTTGCATTAGTGATGATTGTTCTTGTTTCATTATTAATTGATGTAAATGTGAGTGTCCCCGTGCTTTGTGGGAGACCCGTGAAACGGCTGAATACATATTCCTGAGTTCCTGATGCAATAATATTTGTCGGAATAGTAAACACTTCATCAAATGTGGAATCACGACCCACGTAGTTTGGACCCTTAAAAAGAGTAATACTCCCGGATTGCGTGTGTGTACCCCAACTTGTATCGCCATCGGAAGCCTGGGCTAACAATTGGGCTCGCCGTAAACTTTGTGCAAGGGTCACTGTGGCAATATCGAGTTCATTTCTATTTTGAAACGATTGAAAAATCGGAATTCCTGTCGCAACAATAACAGAAATAATCGCAAGCGAAAGTAATATTTCAATAAGGGTGAACCCTCTATTATGTGAAAAATACATACAATGGAAATCTTACGGATTTAGTCCTCCAAGGAGAGAATATAATGGCAATATCACTGCGAGAGCAATTCCCGCAACACCAATCCACACAATCACAAGAAGTATTGGCTCAAGAATTACAGAAAGATTTTTTGTCGTAATCTCGGTTTTTTCTTCAAAAATACTTCCGATGGTGGTAAATATTTTCGCCAAGTTTCCCGATTGTTCTCCCGCAACAATCATTTGTTGTATGGGAACCGGAATTAATCTTTTTGTGTAGGGGAATGTAGAAAAACTTTTTTTGAAAGAATTCCCCTCCTCAATTTCTTTTCGAATATAATCGAAAAACATTTGATACCTTCGAAATCCCGTCACTTCACTCAATGAACTTAACGCGTCAGTTAAGGATAGTCCGGCATTTAAAAGTGTTCCAAGCATATATCCAAAACGTGCGATTTCGATTTCTTTCACCAATTTTCCGATTGCAGGAAAAAGAAATAATACATCCTGTCCAATATGTTTTGTTTTTTTGAATATAAAGAGAAAAAACCAAAGAATGAATAACACAGCAACAAAAATGGGTATCACAATATATCCATATGTTCCCAAATAGGTTCCTACATTAATAAGCATGCGGGTAAGAACCGGAAGATCCAAACGTAATCCTGAGAATACGGAAGCAAGTTTAGGAAGTATAAACCACGTGATCCCAATACCGATCACGACAGTGAGAGAAAATACGATTCCCGGGTAAAGCATCGCTGAGCGTATTTTTGATTTAAACACGCGATCTTTTCGTTCTTGAGAAATTATCACTTTGAAATTTTCTGATAATCTTCCCGTTTCTTCCCCGATGCGGAGAAGAGCAATCACATTTGTGGAAAATATATTGGTATGGTCGAGTACTTTCCATAATGAAACCCCCGCATCAATCTCCTCTTTCATAAAGTCTATCATCTCTTTCATGGCTTTTGACTTACTTTCCGATTTAATTGCTTCAAGCGCAACCATAATATTCATTCCGGAAGAAATGAGGAGAGAAATATTCTCTATAAAATAGGCCCGCTCATCCTTGGTGATGCGTGCAAGCGAAAAGAAAGAGAAAAAATTTTTTTGTTTTCTGTTTTTTTCCATTATTTATTCTTTTGAAGGAGACGAAACACGCAATAATTCTTCTACGGTAGTAATCCCCGCTTTTACTTTCTCTATTCCATCTTCAAACAAAGACTTCGATCCTTGTGTGCGAGCAAGAGACCATATGTCTTGAGCCGATGGATTTTTCATTACCAAGTCTTTTATTTCAGGTGTCACGTGGATAAACTCAAATATTCCTGTTCTTCCTTTGTATCCGGTGAAATTACACACCGGACATCCCTTTCCTTTGTATAAAGTAGTTTTTTCTTCAAAGTGTTTGGAAATAAGTGGAGATATTTTTTCCAATACGGACCGATCCACCGGAATACTGAAACGGCATGCCTCACAGATTTTTCTCACCAACCGTTGTGCAATAATCAACTCAAGCGTCGAGGCGAGTAAAAATGGTTCTACTTTCATATCAAACAGACGAGGAATTGCGGTTGCGGCATCGTTTGCGTGAAATGTAGAAAATAATAAATGCCCGGTAAGTGCGGCATTTACCGCAATATCGGCAGTTTCGTTATCACGGATTTCTCCCACCAGAATAATATCGGGATCCTGTCTCACGATCGAACGAAGCCCCTCGGAAAATGTGAGATTGGTCTGTTCATTCACCTGAATCTGATTGATTCCGGTTATTTTATATTCAATAGGATCTTCGATGGTGGTGATATTTTTTTCCGGGGTATTAAAAGTTTTGATTAGCGAATACAGTGTTGTGGTTTTTCCGGATCCCGTTGGTCCTGTCACAAGAATCATTCCGAATGGTTTTTGCGCTGCCTTTACGAGCATATTCTGATGTTCCTCGGAAAGACCTAAATCACCTAGGGTAAATCCCCTCACATATTCCGAAAGTAAACGTATTGCTATTTTTTCGCCATCCATGATTGGAATAACGGAAATTCTCATATCGATATTCTCAGTCCCATTTTTATATCGAAGCGAACCATCCTGCGCGGAAAAATGTTCATCCGTTCTCATGTGTCCCTGTATCTTTATTCTGTTTAAAATATTCTCGTAATATTCCTTCGGGATTCTCCCCGCTTCCTGTAACACTCCATCGATTCTGAAACGAATCACCACTTCCTGCTCCTGTGGTTCGAAATGTATATCGGATGCTCGATAGGTCGCAGCATCTTCGATAATTTCTCCGATTATTTCGGGAGCCACTTTTACATTCTGTTTAATGATTGATGCAAATCGCGTTTCAAGCGCTTTTTTGTAATACACAAAAGAAGCATTAATATCATCGGGAAGTGAATATGCAAGTGTAATTTTTTTCTCAACCCCAAATACCATTTTAAGGCTCTCCCCCAATCCCACTTGGGAAGGATCATCAGTACTTATGAGAAATTCGTCTTTTGTCTCTTTAAACAGCACAACTCTGAATTTTCTCGCGATATCTTCCGGAATACGAAGTGCTTGTTCGCGAGACGGTTGATGGGAATTAAGGTCCGCATATTGAACAAAAAATGATTCGGCAATCGCCTGTCCAATCAAATCCCTTGTGATAAGTTCTTTTGATATAAGATAATCGATCGCGGTTATATTTCCCGTCTGTGCGACGATCTCCGCCTTTTTCATGTCAGCGGGATCAATATAATTACGCTCAATCAATATTTCTTTCACCTTTGGGTCGTATAGGTTCATGAAATTATTTTTTGTATTCGTTGTATTATTTCTGCAATTGGCGTATCGGATTTCACAAAATAATCCTTCGCTCCGAGTTCAAGCGCAGTTTTAATATCATTATCTTGCCCAAGATTTGAAGAAACAACCACAGGAACGGTATTTCCTCTTTTTCTCAATTCTTCAAGTACATCAAACCCATTCTTTTTTGGCATCATCAAATCGAGAATAATGAGATTGTATGTATCGTTTTTCAGCAAAAGAAGCGCCTGGTCACCATTTTCAGCGATTGTTACTTCATATCCAGATCGTAAAAGTTTTGCCTCAAGTGCTCGCGCCATTGCTTTCTCGTCTTCCGCCACTAGAATTTTCTTTTTATTATCCATCTTTTATCAGTATACCATATAAAATAAAATTAATTATAAATAAAAAAAATCTCCACCATGGTGAAGATTTTCATATAAAAAGCCGTAAAAACGGCGGGGGCGCAACGGGGCTTGAACCCGTCGCCTCCTGATCCACAGTCAGGCGCTCTAACCACATGAGCTATGCGTCCCGTGAAACTTAAGATGAAATGACTGACCTTACCTTATCAACAATTTCAGATTTGTCAACTTCCTGTTGTGTGCGATTCACTGTGTCTTTGAATTGAACAACATTTTTTTCAACTTCGGACATTCCCGCAATAATGGCATATTGCATTTCCAATTTTTCCGCGTATTTCAGTTGCCCACCCATTCCTTTTTCTTTTCCAAGATAAAGTTCGGTCGGGATATTGTTCGCGCGAAGCAAAGAAGTGATTTCTTGCACATAGATGCGTGCTTTTGGATTATTTTCAAAGTTAAGCACCAATATTTTTGCGATACTCTTTTCTTTCTTTGTCATTCGAAGTTCTTTCAACGCGTCAAACAAACGATCTACTCCGATTGATGCACCTACCGCAGGGACAGATATTGTACTAAATTTACTTACCAAATCATCATACCTTCCTCCGGAAAATACACTGCCAATAGACGGAAGTTTGGTGAGCATTGTTTCAAACACTGGACCGGTATAATATCCGAGTCCGCGAGCAACTGAAAAATCGAATGCCCATTTTTCTTTTGGTACGCCGAGAGCAGTTAGATTTTCAGCAATTTCACGAAGCTCTTTTATTCCTTGGAGGGCATTTTCCGAATCTTTCACAAGATCAAATACTGCATCCAATGCCTCTTCATTGCCGCGTGGAATATCCAAGAATCTTTTAATTGCCCCAACCGCATCAATTGAAATCCCCATTGTGGTAAGCTCTCCAGACACCGAATCCCATGATTGTTTGTCGAGTTTATCTATCACTCGCAATACATCGGTGTTTAGATCATTTTCGAACCCAGCAAATTCAGGAAGTGCATTTAGAATTTTTCGATTATTAATCTTAATAATGAAGTCATCAACACCAAGTTTTGTCATAGTGCTGTAAATCACTGCGACAATCTCGGCATCTGCGGTCATATCTTTCGATCCAACGGTATCAATATCAAATTGATAAAATCCATTGAATCTTCCTTTTTGGGGGCGTTCTCCACGAAACACTCTTCCGAGTTGATAGCGTTTAAACAAGCCGCCAATTTCATTTCGATATTGGGCATATGCTCTTGCAAGTGCAACCGTAAGATCAAAACGAAGTGCGATGTCTGTTTCTTCTTTACTTCCACTTTTTTTTACTAAATAAATCTGTTTGGTGAAATTCGGATCGCCTCCAGTTAGAATTTCTAGACGTTCTACTTCGGGTGTTTCAAGCGGTAAGAATCCAAACAATTCAAAAGATGCTCGAATTGTATCGAGAATTTTATTTCTCAAAATCATCTCATCTGGGAGATAATCTTTAAATCCGCTAGGCAATTGTGGTTTTATCATTTGCATACCTCTTTATTGTAATAAAAGTTTATTAATAATACTACCATAACAATAAAACTAAATCAATGTATTGTCAAATATAAAAACCGCCATTACTTGGCGGTTTATTTTCTAATTAATTTTTTCTTTCCCCATGATAAACGCTTCTTTGTTGGGATCCTTACAATTTCTCGCAAAAATAATTACCCCATCAAATGGTGCAAACACAGGAGTTTGCCCATCATATCCAAGAAATTTACCTTTCATCACCGGCTCAAAATCGGAAAATTCACGATCAATCGTAAAATTCCTTTTTGTCTTATAAATATAACTTGCATATATTTCCCGCTGATTCTTTGTTTCTTTCAATTCTTCCTTTCCCGAAATAATATCCATTATTTTCAAGAATGTAATAATTGAATCATATGCACGTTTTGGTGCCTCCGGATCTTGATGATATCCGCATTCCACACAGATTCCATTTCCTTTGTGTGGATTGTTGTTCACGAAATAATCCGTTCCTCCCCTTTCGATATAATCCCACCCGTGAGAACGGATTGGAAATGGAAGCATCTGTGCTATATGAAATGAATGTGGTTCACAGATAATAAATGGTGTACTTTCTTTTGACATACTTGAATGCACATCAAGAAGCGCAACACTTTCATTCAAAAAAGGCATAATTGCTTTTGCGCGTTTCAGTTCATACGAACTTTTTTCTTGTTCTGATAATTCTTCAAATGGACGAAATACTCGATTCATATTCACATCCACCTGGCGCACCCCCCGTTCAATCGCTTCTAAGTTGGCAAGTATAAAATAGACCCGCCCCCTTTCTATGGAAAGAGACTCAATTGCTTTCTCAACAGCTTGAACACCGCATATTTCATCTCCGTGAACACCGCCCATAATAGTGACGGTATTTCCGGGTTTTTCTCCTTCTTTCACAAAAATCATAGGATTATCCTCCTTGTTTGTTTTTAAATATTCTGCCTATAGCATCCACAAAAATTGATCATTAGTCAAATTCCATCACTATTCTTTATCGAATGCCCAAAATACCATATAATTTCTATGCGCTTTTTATGAACAAATTTGGAAACATACTTACATATCAGGAACTTCTCACAGTACCACTTGGAGAAAACAATGAACCTCTTGTTTCGCTTAATTTAATTTGTCCCGATATAATTTGCGAGTATGAAAAAACCGATATGATTCCTCTCACCGGAAATAATATTTATGTCCGAAAAACGGTAGCCGAGAAACTATGTCGCGTACAAGAACATATAAAAAAAATATCACCCGAATTTCAATTGCGAGTCGTCTACGGGTATCGACATCCCGACATTCAGAAAAAATACTTTGAACAAAAAAAACAAGAGTTATTGAACAAGGAAAATATTTCCGATGAAAATATAAACACCGCGGTTCACAGTTTTGTCGCAGTTCCCGAGGTCGCAGGACATCCCACGGGAGGCGCATTGGATCTCACGATTATAGAAGATGGAAAGGAAATTGATATGGGAACTGGAATCGCCGACTATTCCGACGAAGAAAAAATAAAAACAAACTCAGGAGATATAACTCCAAAACAAATGCAAAATCGCATGATACTTCACGATGCCATGCTCAGAGAAGAATTTGCCCCTTTCTATGGTGAGTGGTGGCATTATTCTTATGGAGATCGAGAATGGGCTTATTTTTACGGGAAAGAAACATCACTTTATTCCCCTTTGTTCTTCGAAAAGAAATAAAAAACCCCGCTATTGGCGGGGTTTTTGTATTTAACAATTTCCGTAAAGATACATTCGGAATTCACTTTTTGAAGATACTTCTTTCGCGTGTTCAGAAACATTCTGAATAAGTCCTTCGATAATTTTTGCGCCGAAGTTCTCATACATATTTTTTGAGTTAGATCCTTCAAGAGCGGTTCTCATAACATAAGTATCGAAGCCATTTTTCTTCGCACACTCAACTCTCGCTTGTATAAGACTGGTTCCAATACCTCTCTTCCTATAATCAGCATGAACGCCAATTTCTGACATATAACATGCTGTCTCTAATTCAAATGGAAGTCTGTGTCTATTTTCTTCAAGAAATTCACCGGATTCCCATGATTTTTTTGCCGGAAGTACGCATCCAAATCCTATAACAGATCCATCGGGTGCGAGTGCAAGAAATATCTGTCCATCGTTTTCGAGATGTTTATTCCACACTTCGTGTTCAACATATTCATCTGTATAAGATTCAAAATATGGTGGACCTGCAAATACTTCTTTATATAAGTTAATGAAATCCTGTTTTTTTCCGAGTTGTTATTTACGTGAACGATTTTGATTCCATCAGGTCTCATGGATCACCTCCATGACACTTCGAAGAACAACCATTTGATCTCCGAAAAATATCGCCTCAATCGTTCCTCCTGACGGCTGAACAATAAAACGCTCACCGGTAACTTTTCCTACTGCAATTGTCCCCGATCCGCAAGAAGATTCGTAGAAAAACGTATCGATCGAACGCACCCATACCACCGGATGCATAATAATCGATTTTCCTTCTTTTTGAATCCACACAACACCGACTGCGTCTCTTTTCTCAAGACTAAGTTCTTTTGTGATGGCCCGATGAATTTCTTCATAATTCTTTGGAAATGGGGCATCAATAACAAAATGCACAATTCCTCCAAGATCAACGAGAACACCGGAATAACCCTGAGCCTGTTTTTTCTCTGAGGAAAGTTTCATTCCTGGAAAAATACATCGTACATCAAATTTACTTTTATCCGCCGTTTCAACTATTTCTCCCGAAACTTCTCCGGAAAAACCCGACATCGTAAAAGAAACCTGGTTTAAATTTTGAATCTTTGAAAATAATAATGCTGCTGCTCGCGCTGCGTTTCCGCAGAACTCTCCTCCCGCCATTTCAAAATGGCTTTCTGAGGGTATAAGAAATCCGCACTGCTCCGCACCGAATTTTTCGGTTTCGGCCATAAGTTGTTTTCCCTTTTCTTCATATTCTGCCCTGGGGAGGGCGTGCTCGAGTATGCGGATTGCGGTAGCGTTTCCACCTGCCGCAGAAATTACATAAAGATGATTATTTAGTTCCATAAGATAGTACTCCTTTTGATTAGTGAAAATTGACAATTTCCTAAGCTCATTATAGGCACCACCCACATGAACTGTCAAAAGCAGTTATTTCAACAAATCAATAACCTTTTTGAACACATCATCGCGCATCACTTGTATGTCTTTCGATAGAATTCTGTCATTTTCAATATGTTTCACATATTTTCGTATCATCAAATATGTCCTTTTTGTCCCCTTTCCGAGTTTCTGTGTATCCCGAAAATCAATTGCTTGCGCTGAATTCATATATTCAATCGCTAAAACATTTTCGGTATTTTTCACGATATTCCACGCCTTTCGCGCGGCAATTGTTCCCATACTCACATGATCTTCCTGGTTCACCGACGTGGGAATTGAGTCAACTGAGGCAGGATGGGCAAGTACTTTATTTTCCGAAACAAGAGACGCGGCAACGTATTGAGGAATCATAAGTCCACTATGGAGTCCCCCTTTCTTTTCATCAATAAGAAAAATGGGTAAACCTGCATTCATTGATGGATCAATAAGTTTTGCGGTTCTTCGCTCTGAGATATCGGCAAGCTCGGCAATTGCAATTCCAAGGGTATCCATTGCAATGGCGATTGGTTCGCCATGAAAATTTCCTCCTGAAACGGCATGGTCTGGATTGGTAAAAATAATTGGATTATCGGTTACTGAATTTAATTCGCATTCAACCACCGAATGCACATAATTCACCGCATCGCGAATTGCTCCATGTACTTGTGGTGAACATCGGAGAGAATATGAATCCTGAACTCTTCCCTTTATTGAATTTACTAATTTAGATCCGGAAATATATTTCTTTATATTTTTTGCCACAATTGCCTGCCCAGGATGCGGGCGAACGGCTTGCACATGCGGGTCAAACGCGTTCGTCACCCCACATACCGCTTCAAGTGTAAGCGCAACCCCCATGTCGGCAATTTCAATAAGTTGTTCCGCTTTATGAAGTGCGAGTGCTGCAATTCCCGTCATCACTGAGGTTCCATTATTGAATGCAAGCCCTTCTTTTTCCAAAAATCCCGGAGGAATTAATCTCGCTTTTTTAAGCGCCACTGCGGTTTTCATTTTTTTTCCCTGATACCACACATCTCCTTCTCCCATCATCGCAAGTCCAATATGGGAAAGTGGGGCGAGATCACCAGATGATCCAACAGACCCCTGAGATGGCACAAGTGGAATAATATCTTTTGAAATAAGAGCTGAGAGGAATTCCAAAAATTCAAATCTCACACCCGAATATCCTTGTGTCAATGAATTTAAACGCACAAGCATTGCCGCGCGTACCGCTTCCCTTGAAAATAACTCGCCAACACCCGACGAATGACTGCGAATAAGATTTCGCTGTAATTCTTTTACAAATTCCTTTTCAATAAATTTATCCTTAAAACTTCCAAACCCAGTCGTAACTCCGTAAACAACTTGTTTTTTTTCAACAATGCGTTCAACCACTTTCCGCGATGCAATTATTTTCTTTTTTGCATGTGGAGAAAGAACAATCTTAATTCCCGGACGATGCGCAACCTCCCAGACGACGTCCGGGGTGAGATGATGGTCCGGCCCCACCTCAACGATTGATGTTTTCATGTTTTTATTCTACCCCGTTAAAAATAGAATTCCAGTATTTTATTACTTGAAAAACTAAGGATAGATAAAAGAAAAATCCGAGCATTATATGCTCGGATTTTATATTTGTTACATTTTTACTTCTTCAAATTCGATTTTTGTGTGCTCGGTATTTGCAAACTTTGCATAGAAAAGCCTCAATTCTTTTTTGAGATTTGCTGCTTTTATAATAGCACTTGCTACCTTCTGCAAATCGAACTTCTGTCGCGTCACCATATCAGAGAAATTTTTGAGGAAAGATCTTCCAAGAGCGGACTTCATTGCCTCATATTTTTTACAATCTTCGTGATTGATCAAGATAATTGTCTTAATTGTTTCATGACGATCGAGAAATAATGTGAGGATGTCGTTTACCACCTTGAATTCTTTTGGAAAACTTGATGGCTCGGTAAGAGAAGCTATAGCACCTGAAATAGCAATGGGTACATATTCTCCTGTCGAAAGATTAAGTTCGTTCTTCAAAAATTCTTGAAAAGCTCTTTGAAATCTTGGATCAGCGCAGTGTATAACAATTGCTTTTGGATGACCCGAAAGCACGTCATATAACTTCTGCATCTCTTTTTCTCCGTTCATGAGTTGCCTCACTTAAGAAGATTTTTCGGTATTGTCGTCTTTTTTATCGCCAACCATACCGATGAGTTCACTGATGTTTATTCCTACTTTGTTTCCAAGATCTTCAAGATCAATACCCATAACCTTCAAGTTTTTAAGAACATTAAAAACGGTTTCAGGAACAACATTTCCGAGTTTATTCAAACCATTTCCATTTCCACCCATATCAACGATCTTTATCTGATCGATTGAACCGAATGGTTGTGCAACTGACTTAAATATTGCTTCGGCAATTTTACTTCCTGCATCACCGAATTTATCAACGAGACCCGGCAAACGATCAAGAACGAGAATAAATCTTGCTTTGTCGTCCATTTCTTTCAATGAAGCAGCCATTGCACTCGTACCTGCGGCATCAGCAAGAAGATATTTTTCCTTACCAAGAGCTTCGGCAAGAAGATTCTTTTCCTTACCAAGAGCTTCGGCAAGAAGATTCTTTTCCTTACCAAGAGCTTCGGCAAGAAGATTTCTTTCTTTACCTTCAGCATTAGCAAAAGCAATTGCTTTTGTTTTTGAGCTTTCGCCTTCGCCTTCCAATACTTGCGCCTGCTTTTTCGCAGTTGCCTCTTTTGTAATTTTTATTGCGGTAGCATCAGCGTCAATTTCTGCTTTTTGCTTGTTAACATTTGCTTCAATAAGTGTTTTTTCTTTTGCGGCTTCCGCTGGTTTAATAACTGTAGCAACAAGCTGTTTTTCCATTCTTAATGCTTCTTTTTCTTGAACACTAATCTGAGCTTCTTTTTCAGCGCTATCGCGTTCGGCCTGTTTTACCTTGAGAACCTTATCCTGTTCCGCAAGTTGAATATCCATCGCTTTTTCAGCTTTTGCCTTTGCAGTATCAGTAACCACCTTCATGTCCGCAATTTTTACATCGCGGTCTTTTTCGGCATCGGCAACTTTTATTGCGTTTCCGGCTTTTACCACATCAGCTTCCATGAGAGCATTTGAAACTTTTATTTCGGTATCTCTTTTTGCTTCAGCAACCTTGATATCTCTTTCTTTTGTTGCTTCTGCAACAGTAATATCGGCATCTCTTTTTACGAATGCCACTGCCTTTTTGCCCATTGCATCAATGTATCCTTCCTTGTCATCAATTTCCTGTATAACAAGAGTCATGAGTTGAACCCCAAGGTTCTTTAACTCATTACCGGATTCATCAATCACTGTTTGATTGAACTTATCGCGTTCTCGTAATAGCGAATCAATATCAAGTTTACCAACGATCGAACGCAAGTGGCCCTTCAGGATATTTTGAACAAAAAGATCTCTTTCTTCCTCAGTCTTCCCGAGAAAGTTCTGGGCCGCATTAATCAAATCTTCTTCATTTGTACTAATTTTACACGTCGCCACACCCTTCACATTGATTTTTACCGTATCTTTGTTTGGGATGCTGGTTTCGTCGATATCAACCTGAAATGCCGTGGTCGACATCTCCTGCACACTTTCAACAAATGGCATAAGAATTCGTCCGCCACCATTTAAGACCTTGAACCCGAGAGTTACGGGTTTCCCTTCTTTATCATGGTGTACATATTTACGACCATAAAAGATAAGCGCTTTATCGGGCGCACACTTTTTATAGCGACTGCCAATGAACTTTATTGCGAGAATAAATACAATTGCCACGAGCAAAATCATTCCCGGAATAAACAAATGCTGAAAGAAATTTGATGCTGATTCCATGTGGAACCTCCTTAAGTTAAATGAAAGAAATAATTACCTTTTTACTTTTCCTATGTGATACAAAATCATTTTTGTTCAACATATAATTTACCACCCACTACATCTACCACAACAATGGACGATCCTTTTTGAATTAGGTTTCCATTTTTTGAATATGCGAAGTATGTTTGTGACTGTCCCTTTACAAGAATTGATACTTCGCCCATTCCCTTTTCTGAGATGGTTGTGGTAACTACTCCATTTTGTCCAATACAGGTATTTGGGTTGAGAATTGACGTCGATTGCTGAGAATACAGTATGCGCATAATGCCATACATAAGCCCAGCAGCCAGAACACCAACGCCAACGCCGATAACCGAGGCAAGTTCATATGATGCATTGAGATGACGCGCAATAGCGCCCGCCGCACCAAATGCAGTAACAAACGAGCTTAACACCTTCATTGAAAAAATACTGATAGTTGGCTCATCACTTATTTCGCCGTGATCGGCATCATGATCAAGATGAACATCATGATCATGATCAAATGCGCCTTCGTGTTCATCCCCCCCACCAAAAATGTGAGAGCCGATGAGAAAAAGTGCACCTGTAATCGCGATTGAAACAAACACTAACATTTTTTCCTCCTTCTTTGATTTGTGAATTCTGTATATAGATTTGTCAATTTGTATTGCTGGCAGTATTCTAACATTTATAATATAAATGTCAATACCTAGTAGATTTGACAAATACACGCAAAATATTTATTGTATCTCAAGCACTATTAAATAAATATTTCTAATAAAAGGAATGGAGGTATCATATGGAATCAGGAATTTTAGTTGCTTTCATTATTGTTTTTTTGATTGGTCTCGGTATTGGATTTGCTTGGGGGAAAAAAACAAGAAAAGAAGAGAGAGAAGATAATCTTCGTTTTCAACAATCGCCATCACAATTTGTATCTCCCCCACCACGAAGAAAAAGTCCTATTGAGGAGTTTGGCGATAGACTGAATGAATTACTGAGAACAAATGATCTAAAAACTGCATTTTTTTCTGCATTCAATGAAGTGAGTAATAAGTTTTCTGACGGTGATAGGTTAAATTTTGCAGAAGCATTAGAAGAGACGGCAAAAAACAGTAAGTATAATCCGTCAGATCTTGTGACAATAATGGCGGAAGAGAACTACTCACTTGGGAAAATTGCAAACTTTTTGAACGATAACACAAATCTTGAGGTGAAAGAGTTTACTGAAGCACTTGTTCCATTTGCAAAAGGAGATACTCCAAAACTCAAGGCGGCGGAACTATTAAGCGCCATAGAAAACATCTTTGATCTTAATGATGAGGGTGAAAATCTTATTCCTTCGCTCATCACATTAGGATGCTCGCCGAACGAAATTGCCGAATCATTGTACGAGAATACATCAATGGACCTTCTGGATGTAATAAAAGCAATGAAGTGGGAAAATTCTCCTTTGGATATTATCGCACTCGCAAAGAAATTGAAAACCGACCTCACGGATAGCGATGAGTATAAATCACTTCGGGACACCGAAGGTATCGATTTTAAAACCGCCGCAAAAATTCTTAAAGAATGTGGAAGTACGGCACTTGATATCCTAAATACCGAAGAAGAATATGACACTATCCCTGATGATGATACGGATGAAATGAAAAATGTTATTGAGATACTCTCTGCAGCTGAATTTTCAAGAAGCGAAATTCTTGATGCAATATGGGAATCCAATTTTATGCAAAATAAAAATGGCGGAGAAATTGTCGATTCGCTTTATGATGCTGGTGTTCCTATGAATGAAATCAATGAACTGCTTATTGCAAAAAATTATGATCTGGACGATCTCGATCAAGAATTACGTGATAATACAGGCATGGAGTTGAAAACTCGCATAGAGCTCATGCACATGTTTTTGAACACAGATAAGAAAAACCCGGTAGAAGAAAAGAAGGATGGGGAGAAATCGTAACCATTCCAAAATATAAAAACCACCAAATATATCGGTGGTTTTTTAATGGCAAGAAGATATTATATCTTAAGTAATATTTCATTTAATCCAAAAACAGAGTAAATTTACGATATATGCCACCAGAATTTACCATAGTAATCCCCGCAAAAAATGAGGAACACTATATAGGAAAGCTACTCGAATCAATCAGGGATCAGGATTATCAAAATATAAAAGATGTGCCGATTTTTGTTGCGGACGCTGAATCAACCGACCACACACGCGCGGTTGTCGAAACATTTTCTAATATACTGAACATCGCCATCATCAAAGGTGGTCCTGTTGCAGTCGGAAGAAACAATGGCGCTGAATATGCAAATACAAAGTATCTTTTGTTTATCGATGCCGATGTTGAATTGAAAGATAAAACAATACTACGGCGAACGATAGAAATAATGGAGAAAAAGAAACTTCATTGTGTAGGTGCATATATACAATGCAGTAATGGAACAATACCTGATCATTTCACTTATTTTTTGAACAACCTTGTCCAATTTTTCGCTCGGTTTTCTTCCCCGTTCGCAGTGGGGGCGTTTATGTGCATACGAAAAGACATTTTTGAAACATTAGGAAAATTCAATACAAACATACACTTTGCCGAGGATTATTTCCTTTCAAAAGATATTTCCCCAAGAAAATTCAGAATAATTGGAAGTGTATTTACCGATAATAGAAGGTTTAAAAAGGTGGGTCACTGGAATATGGTAAAAAAATTTGTGAGAGTCGCCTTGAACGCAAAAAATCAATCTTATTTCTTCAAACACAAGCCCGAAGATTATTGGGATTAAAAACGTCTAGGAAAGTACGATCGTACTTTCCTAGACACTGTGTTCTCTAGTGTAAAGAAAAATCCCGCCGTTCCATGGAACGGCGGGATAAATGGTGTTATTTCGGCTGACTTTCTTGTTTTAGAAGATAAATTTGCCGTTCAAAATTCATAAGTTGTTTGTTCAATGTTTGTATGGTTTCCACATTTTTCCCGATAAGCACATCAGTGATATACACTTGCCACCAATACATCACACCAACCGCAATGATAATAATCACGGTTTGCCCAATAATAAAATATAAAATACTTTTCCCCCCAGTTTTCTTCTGATTCATAGAATACACAAGATTCTGATGACCTTTCTTTGATTATACCATACTGAAAACCCGGAGAACCCAAGAAATTGACTAAATCTTGTTTTTCTATCACTATAGTACAAGCTCATAAAAATAAAGAGGTGTGTGAAATGACAACAGAAACAAGGAGTTTTCTCCAAAGTGTCCTAAAAAATGAATTTGATCCCATTCAAGATGAAATTTATGCTATCGTTCCAGAAGGTAAAAAAAATATCGCTGTTGCCCGCGCATGGCTTGAAAGTAAGGGAAAAACAATTCTTTTTCTTGTATGGAAAAGAAATTCCGGTCGCATGAAGTATATGCAAATCAAGAAAGTTGCCAATAGAGAAGAACTTCACGTAGACCAAATTGTTGTTCAAAATGGGATGGTAATTATCTCAATTGACGCAGGTGAAGGATATGGAAAAAGACATCTCATGGAAAAAAGAGAAATCCCCTTATCTGAACTAAAGGGACTAAAGAAATAAAATAAAAATCCCCCGCTAAACGCGAGGGATTTTTTTGTCGGTATTAAAACCTTCGTGGAGGTCTTCGATCTCTATCATAATCTCTCCTTGGAGGCCTATCTCCCATTGGTTTTGCTTCATTAACCACCAATGTGCGTCCGCCAAATTCTTTTCCGTTCCATGTTTCTATCGCTTTTTCCGCTTCATCGTCATTTGCCATTTCGACAAATCCGAATCCACGTGAGCGTCCGGTCATTTTATCAGTGATGATTGATGCTCCGGTCACTTCTCCAGTTTGTGCAAACACTCCTTTCAATTCGTCCTCGGTAGTGGAATATGGTAATCCTCCGACATATAGTCTCTTTGACATATATTTATGTGAATTTAAATTACTGTAGGACGACCCTCTTCTCTCCCGCCGCCCTCAAGTGATGAGAACCATATCTCACAAACTAAAGAAACAAAGCGTCTGAGACCCTACAGGTATGATAGTACAACTATTCTCCGTAATGTAAAGGCTGTGTATATCTCTAAAATGAGAACCTCTCATAATGGACACGTCTTCTCGGAATACCTATCTCTTTGAGTGCATCCAATACTCCCTTCATCATAGGCGATGGACCACAGAGATAGATATCGCGCTCTTTCACATCGGGAACAAGCCGAAGAATTTTTTCCTTATCAATAAATCCTTTTTCTCCGTTCCATTTTTCATCGTTACTCAACACGTGATACACACGAAATCCGTCCTTCAAAAAAGAATTTAACTCCTCTTTAAAAATAATATCTTTCTCTTCTCTGTTTCCCCAGAGAAGAACTTCATCTTTCTTTCCTGAAAAATATTCTATGAGTGATCGTATGGGAGTGATTCCAATACCTCCCGCGATATGAAGAACCTTTTTTTCTTCGCTTACTTTATGGGTAAATATGCCGTGGGGACCATCAATAAGAACCGGAGTACCAATCGGAATACGGGAAATCTTTTCACTGAAATCTCCAAGACTCTTCACGGTGATTCTGATAAAAGTGCCATTCGGGGCAACGGAAAGAGAATACGGATGTGCATCAAAGAAAAAGTTTTTATGCAAAAAACGAAATATAAAAAATTGACCCGGATCAAGATGGAACTTCTCCATATGTTTTCCCGAAATGTAAATCGAAACACATTCATTATTTTCGTGTACCACCCGGTCAACAAAAAACCGATGTTTCCAGAAATTATACAATGGGGTGAAAAAACGATAAAAAAGCAAATTTCCAAAAACGAATATATACAGTACATACCAATACACCACGAAGGGAGTATTATTTTGGAAATCTCCCCCATTTTCTATCTGATGTCCGAATGCAAGCGCAATTGCGACATACATCCCAAGATGCATTACATACCACCATTCATATTTCAATTTTTTCTTTATGAGAGAAAACGAAATAACAATGAGGAAAATAAAAATGAGGAACGCCGCATATGCCTGAAGCATATCACTCCAATTGAATAGAAATAGTTTTGTTTGTTCAATATACGATACCTCACTAAATCCCTTATATGCGGTAGTGATAAAAAATGGATGTAAAAAAACAAAGAAAAGAGTGGCCACTCCATTTATGTGGTGAATGCGAAATAATTTATCCAACCCAAAAAGAGATTCAACCCACTTTACTCGCCCAATAAGCACTAACTGAAAAAGAGATGCAAATGCAGCGAGGAGACCCGCAAGGCGCCCAAGCGACAATACCACTTGCCGTATATCACCGAAAAGCAAAGCGCCCGATTTTTGAAACCAAAAAAACAAAAGGAGTCCAAAAACAAGAACGCATAAAATAAATAAAAATAATTTTTTCATTATTCCCCCTTACATTTTTTACATAAATCTTTCACTGCGGCTGGCACCATTTCACACGAAGGAGCCATCATAAAATTCCTACACATATCTTCACTCAAAGCACCCTGGGGCGTACCCATGGGAATTCCCTGAGGAGATACCATTCCACTTGGAATATTTTGGGGAATAACTCCCCTCATTTCTTCCTCAATAAGTTTTTTTGCTTCCTCTGGACTCCGTATCTCTCCTTGTCGTATTTTCTCTTGTATACCGCTCGACCCAATCTTTTCTTCTATTATTCCCCTCATTTCCTGTGGAACCTGATTCAAACCCTCTTGCATCTTCTGTTGCATCATTCCCTGCATAACACCGGCACATCCCTCAAATACACCGGCGATTTCTGGTCCAATTTCAACATCTTCTCCACGTTTTATTTTTTCTATTGTTTCTTTTCCAATTTTTTCTTCAACACAACCCATCATTTCTGGAGGCATTGTCTCAAGCGCATCTCTCATTTTTTTTATTCCCTCTTCCTTCATTTTTGAAAAACAATTTTTCATGACATCGCCCATTTCTGGGGTTGGCGCATCCCCGTTTTTTATCGCATTAAGCTTGTCTGAACCACCCAATCCTTGTTCTAAGCATTGAATAGTTTCAGGGGTTGCAATCTTCAATCCTTCATTTATTTTTTGCTTTATTTTTGGCAAAAATGCATCAACACATTTTTTTACCTGGTCTCCAAGTAATGGACCAGGAACCAATGTTCCTCCCTCTATTTTCTGAACAACATCATCTCCAAGATTATTTTTCAAACACCCGACCATCTCTTCTGGCATCTGTCGTATCCCAGATCGAAGTCTTCCCATCCCCTCTTCAATTTCTTTTAATTTTTCCTCTGGAATAATGTTATGTTCTTTTGCAAATGCAAAACATACCCCTTGGTTTTCTGGTGTATTACAATACGCATCACACGATTCTTTTGATCGACATCCCCCAGGACCCTTTCCCCCAGTTTTCTTTGCCATTTCAATTTCTTCAGCACTCACAATCCCAGTTTTTTCTGCAAATGAGATACACTCATTGAAATGTGTATCTGCCTCACAATACAATTCACACTCTGCCTTCGTTTTGCATTTTCCAGGAGATTCCCCCCGTGTAATATAAGGAAGCACTTTTTTTGCCTGTTCGATTTCTTCTTTTGAAAAAAATCCTGCTTTTTCCCCAAACGCGAGACATTCGTCAACATGTGCTGTGTCCGCACAATATTGTTCACAACTTGACTTGTCCTTACATTGTCCAGGCAATGTTCCTCCTTCTTTTAAAGCTTTAGCAACTTGTTTTGCCTGTGCTAAATCTTCAAGTTTTATGAAATTGTGTTTTTCCGCAAAGGCAATACACTCATCTGCGTGCGCAATGTCATTACAATATACTTCACAATCAACTTTGTTCCTGCATTGTCCCGGCCCTTCTCCTTTCAATACATCTGCAAATTCTCTTGCCCTCTCCGCATCGTCTTTTGAAATAAGATTATGTTCTGTTCCAAACGCAGTGCATTCCGTTATATGATCCGGTTGGTTGCAGTATGTCTTACAAGTTTCTTGATTCGTACAGTTTCCCAATTCTTTTACCGGAAACACAATTGTGGATACCTGTGCGTCCACAATAATCCAAAAACTTACAAAGATACCTAAAAAAATGATACCAACGGAAAAAAGAAAACGTTTCATATTATTTATTTTCAAATGGGTTTATGTACGCGCCTTTATATGGATTTACTTCCACCTTAAATGGATTTGTCTCCGGAATTTTTTCTGCGGGATTTTTCGGAATCGCATCGTAAATTGTTCCTCCCAGCGTGTTTTCCTGTATTAATTTTTGTTTTTGTATGGCTTGATTATCCTGAGTGTCTTTATTTTTGCCAAAAACAAAAAATAAGACCACGACGATAACAACAAGAACCAACACAACGATAATGTTTTTTATTTTTGTGTCCATAAAATGGCTATGAATATTTTTAAAGACTTTTATTTACAAATTCAGTATACCATAGACACAAGGCAAAACTATGTGGAATGCATAACGATATTTCCCGCCTCCTGTAAAACTTTCTTTAATTTTGATTCCGGTAAATTAAATTCTTTCAGTGTTGAGGGATCGTCTTTTACTTGTTTGCACAATACGATATTTTTTTGCAAAAGCACATGCTGTTGTCCGGGTCGTAAATTTGAAAGACACGTTACCGGATGCAATCCCGAAGACTCAATAAGATCCTGAAGACTTCCATTGTCCGGATAACTCCACCCAATCGCTTTCATTCCCACACATTCCGCATACTGAATTGCATCGCTCGTAAGTTTTGTATTGGTAACAAGCCATATCTCCTGAAATTCACAAAGTCCTCCTTTTTCTGCAATACACTTTCGTTTTATATCCTCAAAACGTGCCTGTACATATAATGCAGTTTTTACATCCGATTTCATCCCCTGCTGGTTATGAAATTTACACTCTACAAGAATTCTTTTTCCATCCTTTTCGGCTACCACATCAACCTCATGGGTCACACACGCCCCTTGTACAATCTGAGCTATTTTGACGGCATATCCCTTAGCACGAAGCAATTCTCCCACAAAATGCTCAAACGGATGTCCACTCGGTCCCATGTCCATCACAGCTTTTTTCAAATGATATCGCGTTGCCACCATGCGCTCTTCCCGACGTAAAAGAGAAAACGCCTGTTTATAGATATCCGATGTGGAAAGCACCGCGCCGTCTTTTAAAAGACGCTCTATGTCGACTACGACACGATCAATGAGCTGGGAGGAAGCTCCCGAACGCATAAGCGAATTTCTTAACTTTTCCTCGGAAAATAACTCTTTTTGCCCGGATGCTTTTGTAATGAATAAATCCATAGATATCTCTAATTATACATACGATTGCAGAATATAAAAACTTGATGTAGTGTGAGAGAAAACAAAAATATGGAAGAACAAAATAAAAGTTACCAAAACATCAAAGTATCGGGGGTGAAACATTCGATGATTGAAATTGAAGGTGAAATCACCGCAGAGGCACTGGAAACACATCGAAAAAAGGCGCTTGCAAAAATAAAGAAAGATTTTGAAATGCCAGGATTTCGAAAAGGAAATGTTCCTGAACACATCCTTGAAAAAAATATCGACAGCAAACATCTTCTTGAAGATGCCGCATACACTGCACTTGAAGAAGCATATCCAAATATCGTAGTGGAAAAAAATATTAAGGTATTTACAATTCCAACGATCTCCATCACAAAACTCGCATTCGGAAATCCCGTCTCGTTTAAAATATCCGTTGGGGTCGTTCCGGAATTCAAACTTCCGAATTACAAAAAAATTGCGGAGGGAATAATGAAGAAAGAAGATGTGGTTACTGTCGAAGACGATGAAATAGAAGGAGTAATACGTCAGATACAAGTGATGCGCGCACCATTAAAGCCAAAAGAAAAAGAAACTGATGGAGATGAGGTGGCACATCCTGAATTTACCGATGAATTTGTAAAAACACTTGGGGATTTCAAGGACGTGGATGATTTTAAGAAAAAAGTAAGAGAAAATATTCTCGAAGAAAAGAAATTTGAGGCAAGAAAACAAAAACGCGAATTACTTGCAAAGAAACTTGTGGAAGAAACCTCGATAGAAATCCCCGCTTCGCTTATTGAGGATGAAGTATCGCGCATAAAAGAACGACTGGAAGAAGAAATGAAAAAATATAATCTCACAAAAGAAGAATATTTCAAAAAAATCAATAAAACCGAAGAACAATTAATCCAAGAACAACGGGAATACATCACTAATCAGCACAAAACAAAACTCATTTTAAAGAAAATCGCTGAAGAGGAAAAAATAGTACCGACAAAAGAAGAACTCGAGCACGAATTCAATCATTTAATCGAACACTATAAGGATGTTGATCCCTATCGCGCCTACGGATACATCGAAGGGATGCTCACAAACGAAAAAACACTAAGATTTCTCGAGGGAGAAGAAAAAGAAACAAAAGAAAAAGAGAAAAAGGGAGAAAAAGAAGAAGACACACATTTGCATAGTCATTAAAAACTGTGTTTTAAGCTGGGCTGTGCATAAATCCCTTTGACCACACATCGAAACGTTGTTAATATATAAATATCCACAGGAAAGAACGCCACTTGAGATTTTTTCTCCGGTGGTGTTTTTTAATCAAAAAGAAGAACCGCTTTGTGGGCGGCTCATTTTTTAATGGTGTATATCACTAAAGTCAAGAAAAATTAAAATCTCTGATGTGTTTTCTCATTTCTTTCATAGTCTGCTCCACTAATCGGTAAAATTCATCTGAAGGAAGATTTAATTCACGCATGGTGTCCTCGGGAGACCTATCTTCAAACAAATATAAGTCAAAAAGTTTCCGTTGTTCTCCGGTAAATTCTCCATTTGTGCGAAGAAGCACCTCCCTTACCATATCATTTCTCCTTGTTCGGATGGTTTCTGCACGAGAGAGATTCTTTTGGCGCTCAATATCGATTTTGGACAAAACTTTTGGAGCCTCCTGCACTCCTGGTGCCATCTCTGTTTTTTTCTGTTCTTGCGCTTTTTCCCTCTCTCTCTTTTCCTTCCTTTCCTTCTTTTTACTCGACGACATAGGATGCCTCGCGTTTTTTAATTTTTAAATGAGTGAGTTAACTGAAACTAAATTTAGAATAGAAAAAAATAAGCCCCTTGTCCAGGGGTTATTTTTTAGTTTTTCTGTTCGTCTTTTAACGTGGTAAGTTTTTTGTGTCTTATACTTCTCTCATTTATGAAAGTGGAGATGAGGTCACGGATGTGATTTTGTTCCCGAAGAACCTCCGAGAGGTGAAACTTTGATGAAGCAATGGTATCTTTCACTCGATTTATAACCTGGTAATCATTTTTATTTGCTTCCCCTTTTGATGCAAGTTCTATAAGCTCTCCCCAAAAAACCTTATCTTTTTCCAACCCACTTTTTATGTCGGCAATATACACTTCGTTTCTATCGAATTCATTTTGTAATCCATCAAGTACCTCCTCAAATGTCTGTTCGTGTTCTTTTTGATTTTCCGGTAGGGTATCCCCCACAAAAATTTCGTTTTTATTTATATCCATATATTGATTATATCAAGGTTTCTGTATTTTATTCAATTGTTCAGAAAAATTTTCCCGCTCCCGAAGATGAGCCCGAATGTCGAGAAACATTTTAAGTGCCCAAAACACAATGAGGAAACCAACCGAGTTATTTCCAAGAAGAAAAAATATCACTGCACCAATGAGAAGAGTAATATGCATCACTACAATCCGCTTATAGGGCTGAAACATTTGTACGAAGGGACTTATCTGTTCGCATTCTTTGTTTCCGATAAAATTCTGAACATATGAAAATCCGTGACTTATAAAAAGTGACAACGCGGCAATCCAAAATCCATGAATATCGGAAAATGCAGAAATTGGTCCCGAATAAGAAACGGTGTAAGAAACGGAAGACCCGGAGGAGATAATAGTGGGAAGAATATTTCGTAATGCAATCTCACGAAAACCAAGGAGAAATCCCAAGTGTGCAAGCATAAAAACTCCATAATGAAATGTGAAGAATGGGATGAGAAAAAAGCGGGATAGTATACTTGAAATTCGATAACTTATACGTATTCTTACGTCTGAAATAGATGGAATATACTTCGAAAGTCCGCCCGACGCCTTGGTCATTTTTGGTATGTTCCATATCCCGATAATAAGACTCTCAATCCAGTAGAGAACGAGCATTGAAAATATATCCCACCCCCAGAACAACACTCCAAAAAGTGGTATAAGGTTTGCGAGAATAAGGGAAATAAGTGATTTGTATTTAAAGATTGTATTTATCATCTATAAAAAACTAATCCTGGGTGAGGGTGTAAATTTCAATATCCGGTAGGCAGGGATAGTTATAAAAAAACACCTTCCTATTATCAGGATCGAAACCCGTGACCGTTCCATTCACCAAAACCGTTCCTGAATATTGCTCTCCCCTTTTATCTTTCCAATGTATATACGCATAGGGATGTTTTTCGTCTTTTGGAATGCGTTCAATAACATACCAACTTCCGTCCATCGCATTAAAATACACTTTTCCTTGCCACGAGACTTCATCTCCAATTTTTATTCCGGTTGCGATTTCACATTTTTCAAAATCTTTCACCACACCGTGAGTTACCGGGATAATTTCTTGTGGAATACGATTAAGTTGCCATATGGAAAAATTTAACACGGATGCAAATGATACCCATAACAAATAAGGAATGAAAAGAATTCCCGCGATCTTTTTGATGCGGAAAAAAAGAAACGCGGTAACGAGTATCGAAAGCCACAGTATTATGATTTCAATAAATGCAAAAAACGGATTATTGAGTCCAAAGAAAATTATTGACCAAAGTGTATTGAGTACCAGATGCCCAAAAAACACCACCATCGCAACTCTTTTTTTATTTTTATCACTATCACTCTTCCATACAATAAAAAGAGAGACCCCCATCAAAATATAAAGAAGGGTCCATACGGGACCAAAAATCCAATTGGGAGGACTAAAAGACGGCCTTATAAGCGTGGCATACCACGAATTGATCGCCGGCGTTGTAAAGAAAGACCCAATAAACCCTGCCGCGAGTGGCAAGACCAAAGAAACAATAAATTTTATTTGTTTTGAAAGCATGGGGATAGTATTAAAATTTTCCCTACATCGTTTTTCTCACTCCCTTAAATAAGGTTCTCTTTTTCTTCATTTGATCCAAAAATCTTTTCTTATCGTCACGCTTCGTCCAGCGTTTTAATTTCGGATTCCATACCTGATCTCTCTTCTTTATTGCGCCAGTTCTTTTCCCGTCTTTTGGTAAATTTGTTGCCATATTGTGTGTATGAATATATATGACCTTTCCTTTATTATATACTTTTATGCCAAAGAAAAATCCCCAACATCTGAGGGGATTTTTTATTAATTTGTAAATAACGTGCCATTTCTTATTCCCTGAATTATTCCGCCGACAATGTACGCGACAAGAAACCAGAGACCGAAAAAACAAAATGTGACAAGAAGGGCCATTATTAACGTCAACGAATCGGAAATTATAAAAGATATAAGAAAATATCCAATCAAAAACAAGAAAAGGCAAACAAGAGCATATCCGGTAATCTCCTTATTTTTCGGCGCCATAGAAATATTCATGAGATACACAGGAAACGAAAGCGTTATCAAGATGTGCCATCCAAGTCTTTGCCACCCTGTTTTTTTCCCTTCACCTTTTTCACAGGCCATCAGATAAACATGTGCGAACAATTGCGTCATGAAAAAAATAACTCCGACGATAAACATTATTTTTTGCATTCCTCTTCCTCCTCTATTATTACTTCTATATTATTTTCCTCTACCCAGTTACCAAAAACAATTTTTGAACTCTGATATCCATTACCAAATCCAAATCGTAGAGGTTCATTTGTTGGGTTTGGATCGGGATATCCTTTTGCAAGTTTCAATCTCTCGAACGGAACATGAATTTTTTCACAACTGGAAACAAATTCTTCCCATTTCTTTCGAGAGTCAATGAAACCAAATACTCCACATGCATCAAAATAAAAAGGTATCCATTTTCCTGATTTTCCTTTCATATTTTTCTCCGATATACGTTATTAAAAATGCTAGCTATAAAATAACAGAAATATAGATATTCAGTCAAGCTAAAACATTTCCCTTGTTTAGCTCTTTACAAAACAAAATATATGTAATATAATATATACAGAAACTTACTAAATATATAACCACTTAAACACAGAGGAGATTTCCATGACGCGAGTACTTACCATTAAAGAAGCAACTCTTCTACTTCAAAAAGTAAAAGAGCTGAAATCAATCACACGTCCGATGGTAGAAAACATCCCCGGTCTCATCGCATCACGTGATAAAAATGCCGCGGATTCACTTGAAAACGAATTAGATGTTCTCGGAGCACAGATTAAATCACTGGAAACGGATTTAAAAAATGCCCGTTTTATATTTCCAGAAAAACAAGATAAAGAAGTATGGATGGGAAATATCATTCTTGCCTCATTTGATGGAAATCCATCATCTGAGTTTATAATGTCTGATCTCGTTGAAAGAAATGACGGAAGAATGGCGATTTCTTCATCGTCACCAGTAGGAAAGGCGATACTCGGAAAAAGCATGGGAAGATATGAAATACAATTACCAAAGAAAAAGATGGTCATGGAAATTCATAAAATACTTCCCCCAGAAGATTAAAAAGAAAAAAACCCCAATATACGGGGTTTTTTATATTTTCTATTTCTCTTTCTTTTCTTTTAGTACCTCAAGATATTTTAGAAGTTCATTATATCTTTGAAATAAGTGGTCGAAAATAATTCGCTCAATTGCTTCAGTATCATTAAGATCCCAGATACACTGCAATAGTCGTTCTATTGGCTCATCTTTTGCTCGGGCAATGAGCACTTCACGTATTAATTTCTGAGCATCTTCTACCTTATCCGCCTTCCATGCATTATTCAAAAATACTATCAGTGAATCGAATGTGAAATCATATATTTTATTTACAATTTCATCATATGCTCGCATCACAAGTTCGTTTGAACATGCAACTACTATCCTCTCAAATTCTTTTGGAAGAAGGTCCGGAAGTTCGAGGTTCAACCGATCGAGATAGTTTCGTTCAAGCATATCCTGCATGTCATCTTCCATGGACTCAATAACCTCCTCTCGAGAGACAAGTTTCAGCGCCTCCTGAAACTCTTCAAGAATAATGTCGGTGGCGTCGAGATAAAAATCCGCTTTTTTGAAAAGAATAATTAGTTCTTTTACCGGCCTTCCTTCGATGGCATCGGCAAGTCCCGCAGAAAGACATGTGCATGTTTCTATATTCTGTATGATAGGAAAATACGGCAAAAAATCCTCTGGAGACATTGATTTCATCCTCTCAAGAAGAACAAACTCAACAATTTTATTTACATCCTCATATTTCTCACTTTCCTTTTCTTCTATTCCTATATCTCCGTCCTTAAGAAGAAAAAGAACCTTTAATCGTTCTTCACCGAGTTTGCTGTGAAGAATAATAAGTTCGTGTGTCGAAAGTTTCTCTACGTGCCCCTTAAATTCTTCAGAGGTTATCTTTCCTATTTGATATAACGCAAGAGAGACTACTGCCCTTAATTCAGATGCTTTCATTTCAATCCCCTTTTTAGTTTTTAGTTTCTATTTATAAGGTCGTACAAACATGGGCGGATGTCAAATAAAACTCCCCAAATATCTGGGGAGTTTTCTTATATCTTCGAACCGATAAATTTCTGAACATCGGATGAATCACCAATACATTCTTCGCACATACACGACTTATGGGTCCTTACACCATCTACTGTTACCTCTTTGTGCTCACAATGATGTTCGTTGTGCGAATCGGTTTTACATCCGTCACAGATTACTTCAAGCGGAAGTAAATTTGTTGTTTTTCCAAAATAGCGTTCGCGGATAATAAAACAATCCTGGCAAGTAAAAAGTTCTTTACCTTCCGGACTGAACTTAGGAAGATATTTAATCGTGGCCGGTTTTCCACAATCAAAACAAATTTTATCCTTAAATGGGATAATTTGTACAAGTCCTGAATTTTCAGCCATTTTTCTATTCCTTATATGAATTAATAAAAACTGAGAATATGGTACATATAAAAACATACCTGGTCAACCAGTGTTGCGAATAGTTAATTTTTTCTTTACCCTAAAAAAATGCCCCGCTGGATTAACCATATGGGGCGAATAATTACCTTAAAAATCCGGAATATACAACCACAAAGAAAAGAGTAAGAAGAGAATAAACAAAAACCTCAATCCACATCAGTGGAAGAACTTTTCTTTTTAGGTAGTTCTTATAGTCTTCTGCTTTTAAAACTATAGATTTCGATCTCTTTGTATTTACAAGAGTTAAAATCGAAACCAATAGAAGCCCTCCGGAAAACGCTAAGGCAACGCTAGCTATCGCTGCTGATATGTACATAATTTAACTCCTTTAATGTTCTGTGTCTATTATAGCATATACAAATAATAATGTCAATATCTCCAATTTTACCTGAAAACATCATACTTATCGATAAACCAAAGGGAATCACCTCTTTTGACGTGATTCGTGCACTCAGAAGAAAAATGAATATACGAAAAATGGGACACGCGGGCACACTCGATCCCCTTGCAACTGGCCTTATGATTATCGGAATAAATGAAGGGACAAAAAAGCTGAGTGATTATTTGAAACTTCCAAAAACATACGACGCGGAAATACTCTTCGGTATAAAAACGGACAGTGGTGATGTTGACGGAAAAATTATCGAAGAAAAAACTATTCCCCCATTTGAGAAAGAAAAAATTGAAGATGCACTGCACCAAATGATTGGCAAAAGAAAAATACAGGCACCGATGTATTCGGCATTAAAAGTTGCGGGAAAACCGTTATACAAATATGCCCGTGCAGGAGATACATCCGTTGTTGCACCGGAAAAAGAAATGGAAGTCCGTGGAATTGAATTCCTCGGTGAACGATGTGAAAACCAACGCCAAATCATTTCGGCTCGTATAGACGTTTCGAGTGGAACATATATTAGATCTCTTGCGGAAGAAATCGGAAAATTACTTGGTGTTCCCGCTACAATAAAAAACCTTCGCCGCATTCGCATTGGAGAGTTCACTATTGAGCAAGCGGAAACGATATAGAAAAAATCCCCATCATTGTGTGGGGATTTTTATTAATATGCTATCGTTCGTGTTCGATGGAATGGCTCTTTGAACTTCATTTTCCGAGTCATGCCCCAAAGCACAGAATCTATCTGCGCAGGAGTATATTTCCCGTTATGAAGCTCACGAATCAATTCGACCGCACGCACCGTCGCAGCACGGATCTGCACTTCAGCCGGATCATCTCTTTCTATCAATTCATTCTTGCGAATTTTTTCAGCAAGATATGGGGAATATTCCAACACCCCGAATTCTCTGAGTACCTGAGGCACTCGATAGTCGGCAAATGCAGTTAATTCGGAAATATTCTTTAGTCCACTTTCTCCGTAACGTCGAAGCACTTTATGGGTGTGATATGCACATAACTGTGCGCGCTTCAAAAATGGAACACGCATACTTCGAAACCGTGATGTATCAAAATATGAAGAAAAGTTTTCCGCAATAAGATCCACTAATGCAACCGCATCGTAATCCGCCTCTTCAACGACATTCTGATACTTCCCCCTGAATTTACCGATGAGAACGAATCCAATATTTTTTAAACACAACAATCGTTCGTGAACCATCGGAATTTCTGTTCCAAGAAACCCACGAAACAAGTATTTCACCTGTTCCTCAGTGAGAGTGTTCAAAAAATTTGGAGAAAGTACTTTCGTCCCACTCTTGAGTGCTCGATCAAGGGAGATGCTCAACGCATCGGCACCCCACCTTGTATGGCGAGATTCACCCTCTTTTTCCTCAATCACCCATTGCCGTTTTGACACATCGGGCCAAAACGAAAAATTCACGGCATTCTTTATAAAAATGAGTTGCAGATCATTTTTCAATTCATCTCCGATAATTTTCAACGGAGCGTGAGAGGTATTCGAAAATTCAGGAATTTTACGGGCAAGTGTCAGTACCTGTTCATTGTTTATTTTTACACACGATGCCCGTTGCATCACTTTTTCTGTTGAGGGGAGAAGATCTCTTAACCCAACTTTTTTTACTTCTATCATTACTTCCTCTGTTTGTTATATAAATATGCTGTGCATATTTTGTCATATAAACCGTAATATGTCAAAAATTTCTTTTCATATAAGAAAAAAGTGGTTACAATAAAAGGAAATGAGAGAAGAAAAAGAATTCGTAGACACGCTTATCATCTCTGACATACATCTTGGATCAAAAGTGAGTCGTGCACATGAGGCACTTACCATGCTCAAAAAATATTCATGCAATCGTCTGATTCTCCTCGGCGATATTTTTGACGATCTGAATTTTGAACGTCTCAATAACGATCATTGGGCATTCATCTCATATATACGTGACCTTTCGGCGCAGGATCAAAAAACTGAAGTGGTCTGGGTCATTGGAAATCACGACGAACTATTAATGAAAGTGATGTCCCACTTAATGAATATGGAAGCGCACCGATTTTATGAATGGGAGTATTTGGGAAAAAAATATCTTGCCATACACGGACATCAGTTCGACCGCTTTCTTTCCGAAAACATCATTTTGAGCGCCATTGCATCCTCAATTTACTTTTTTATTCAGCGTATCGATACAAAAAAACAGCGTATCAGTAGGGCGATAAAACGAATGAGTAAATCATGGCTTCGTCTTTCCGAAAAGATTGCAAAGTCGGCTTCGCTTTTTGGAATGTTCCGGAAAGCAAATTATGTATTTTGCGGACACACACACCAAGCGATGAAAAAAGAATTCAAGAAAAATAAATACTATAATAGCGGATGTTGGACCGATATCCCTTCTAACTACATCACCATACTGGAAGATAAAATAACCATCCACGACGTAGCATAATTCCTCCGTTTCACGGAGGAATTTCTTAATTACTCCAAAAAATTAATAATGGTATGTTTTGCCATTCATGATTGTTACCGCTCTATATATCTGCTCGAGAAGTACTACACGTGCAAGTTCGTGTGGAAATGTGAAAGATGAAAGTGCAATCTTTTTATGTGGAAGCGAAAGAACCTCTTCGCTCATTCCCAGTGATCCGCCAATTACAAATATGGTTGGTTTTAACGTTGTTTCGAGTGCGCCCGCAAATTGCTCCGATGTATACTCCTTTCCCCGCTCATCGAGAATGAATACCTCACATTCTCCCCTTTTTTCTAAAAATCTTTTAATTCGTTCCCCCTCTTTTTGTTTTACCTTATTCTTTTCTCCCTCGTGACGAAATGGTTCATACGGAATTTCCTCAACTGAAATCCGAGCATAGAGAGAGAGACGTTTCGTATATTCTTCACACGCTTTTTTGAAATACTCTTCTTTTATTTTCCCAACCGTAAGAATGGTGATATCTAACATTTTTCCATTATCACGCACTTTTCTTATTAAAGAAAGTTAAGAAATGAGATTGACTAAATATAAATAAAATATTAAAATATAAAACAGATATTTAACTCATTAAATGTGGAGAGGCTAATGAAGAATGAAAAAGTGGTAAAAGCAATTGCACATCAACTCTTTCAATCAGAAAAAAAAGAGAGTGAAAGCGGAAGTCTTGATATTCCGATAAAGAAAGTGTCACGACACATGCATTATAAAATAGGAATGAATAGCTCAAAAAATATCGTCTATTTTTCCATTTTCTATCCTTTTTTTTCCCGCACGAATAAAACAGTAATAAAACATTTTATTGCAAAAAAAATGGAAGAAGTGAAAAAGGAACCATTTTCTTCAATTCAAATGATGTATCTCAGTAAAGACACGGGAAATCTCGGCATCACCCAAACTATTTCGATAGAAAAGGTGACAAAAAAGGAACTTACAGAAAAAATTTCATTTCTTCTTGAGCAAGTCGAAAAATTTTGGCCATTTAAATATTAAAAAAAGCCCCGAACATATCGGGGCTTTTATCCAAGTTCTTCGTCGATCATCTCCATCACAAACGCTGCGGGAATAAGTATGACGCCGAGAAAAAGTTTTGTATACTCTAATGCTTTTTTCATATCTATTTTCCTTTATCCTACCAGACATCAAACAAAATGCAACAGAATTTATTCACAGATAAATGCGGGAGGTATTGGATCTAATGGTTTTCCGTGTGCTTCCCATTTTCCATTCACACAAATCCATTCGTCTTCATTCCCTCCGAAGAAAAATCGAACAGTAAACACACCGACAATCACTATAAGCACGAGAAAAATACCTACATATATTTTTTTCTTCTTTTCCATATACATTAAAATGCCCGCTCCGTGTATCCTTCGCACTCAGGAGGAACAATGCACGTATCCTCACGTCCACTTGGCCCAATTTTGGGCATACAATCCACCCATTTTGGACATCCCGCATATTTCTTCTCATTGGGAATTTGCACCGGATTTTCCCCAAACCCCGGCATTTGTTCTAATTCTCCACCCTTTTTGTCTTTTCCACATTCATTTCTAAAAAATTGCCACTCCTCACATTCCTTCCCATCCGGAAATACACAATATCCAACTTCACCTCCACTTTCATCTTTTCGTATTTCAAGTTTATATCCATACGCTACACACACCTGAGATGCGGGATTCGCAATACCAACATTACTTGATGTGGTATTTCCGCTTGAGGGAATAGTTTCATTCTTTTGAATATCTTTTTTTTGCAATGAAGGAGCATATACAATACTTGCGACTACAATGATTAGCCCCACCGCCGTTAGTATATTTTCTTTCGTAAATACATTTTTCATATATTTATATTACCACATTATATTTGTCCCTTGAGATACTTCTTTCGTAACGCCTCTGGAAATCGTTCAATCGCATAGCGAAGTGCGGTCCTCGGCATATTTTTATAATGCTTTCTAAGAAACTCTTCTTCTTTTTTAAAATCCCGTTTTCCCACTTCACGAAGCATCCATCCAACTGCTTTATGTATTAAATCATGTTCATCATCCAACAATATCTCTGCGAGACGACACGTATCATCAAATGCATTGTTTCGGATACAGGTGAGTGTGGAAATAATTGCAATTCGTTTTTTCCAAAGATGTCTAGATCGCGCAAAATTGTACAATATTTTTTTTGGTCTGTGTAATAGATAATCACCAATAATGGATGGCGCGCTGATATCAACCAAATCCCAATTATTTACGTTCTTATAGTTTTTTAAATAAAGTTTGAATATCCTCTCTTTTCCTTTTATATCCGAACGTTTGTACTGCTCCATTAATATAACCAGAGCAACAAGACGATATTCATGAATATTACTTTTCAAGAGGACTTCTACATCTTTGTGAGATAGTTCTGTATATTTTTTTGCAACAACCCTTTGTACGGGAACTTTAATTCCTAAAAACACATCACCCTCTCCATATTCCCCTCTTCCTGTTTTAAAAAAACGTTTCAATACCTCTGCTTGTTTTTTATCTTGCAACTTGTTCAATTCTTTTTTTAAATTCATCAGATTCATATACCCCATTGTATCAAAAATCCCGCCAATCCGAAGATGGGCGAGATTTTACGAATCATAACACACTAAACAGTGGTGGTTGGTTTGCTGAAGGCAATAACCAATTGGTATAACGCGGAAAGACCAACAAGAACATAAACAATACGCGAAACAACTGCGGCCTGTCCTCCAAAAATTTCTCCGATATCCCAGCCAAATAACCCAACAAGTAACCAATTTAATCCGCCTACAATAAGAAGAATAAGAGTTATTAATTTCATAATATATATAAATTCTATTCGACCTTTCCTATATACATATATATTACCATATCGCCCTAATTTATATCTTCCTTTTTCTGCCGAACAAATCCATTGAAATTCTCGAGAAATTCAACAAACATTTGAAACGGGAGCTCAATCAAAAGATTAATAAAAATAACAATCGGGTTAAAACGCGCAAGTCCGTCGATCACCCATCGTCCTACAGTTACAAATGGCATACTTAACAAATCAAATATAAAGGTGAGTACGTTTGTTTTTTTCTTTTCGAGATTCATCTCGTTTGCACGATTGTGAATTCGTACCCCCGCAGCAGCAACGAGAGAAACAAAAAATATAAATACAAGTACGTTTGCTATATTGAAACGAAGTGGGGTGAGTAATTCATAAAAAAGATAGAATACTGCAAGAACGGTAAAAAGATAGAATAGATTTGAAACAATTTCCGTTATGATTTTTTTCTTTTTTGGAATGGATAACACATATTTATGTCCATCCTCTCCGGGAAATACTACGGCATGAATTTGATCGGAAACAAGGTGAAAATTAATGGGACGAGGCATTTTTATACTGAGTACAATAAGAAACATCAATAGGGGCGGAACAAAAATATTTAATGTGGTATTCAGCACCGAAAATGTTCCCGTAAGATGGGTTTCTATCGGAACTTCAATCAAGAGAACAATCAAAATCTTGGAAAGAAGAAAAGAAAGAACGCTCAAAAAACCAATGCGCTTTAACTTTTTCTTTGCGGCAACAAAACGAATATCATAGACTTCCCTGGTTTCTTTCTCAAAAAGCGTCGGATCTGAAATTATCTTTTCAAATGTTTCATAATCTTTTGATCGATCAATTACATCTCCTAAAATATTAAACACAATCGCATATCGCGCACATAGTTTTGTAAATGGTTTTTTGAGTGGATGAGTCAATACTTTTCTAATGTGCCTTCGAATCGCTGGAATATACGCTCCCACACGTGGACATTCATCCATACTAATATCCTCCCAGTCGGGATATAAAAATTTTAATAACTGATACTGTAATTGTTCTTCATCTGCCTTCAGAAGTGTTTTATAAATCGCCGCAAAAAGCTGAGTATTTATATCGTCCTCGGAAACACTTCCTCCTCGCACCACAAGACGAGCTTTTAGTGTTTGGAACATGATATTCACCAGCGTATCTTCCCGATAAGAAGGAAATAATTTTTCTTCTACTGAACTTGCGGTAATTGAAAAAAGCCAATCCAGACGATTTTTATACTTTTTCTTATCTTGTGACGGAATAAATCCGCTTAATGCTACGTGTTTATCGATAATTTTTTGAATTTCATCGATCGTACTTTCGGGAATTTTATCATTCGGGAGATATCCCGCCCGGATAATTTCCTTAATTAATACTTCCCCAATACCACTCCCGTCCTGCTTGAGGAGGAGACGACGATGCAACACCCGATCGATAAATCCCCTGCGGATAAGATGCTCTTCTTTGTAATCAATAACATTCCTAGCCTTTTCATAAAATGCCGCAACCTGCGAAGCTACCTCGTCCGTATGGATACGCGGAACATCTTCGGGAAGATCCTGTTTCTCGATGGCTTTTTTGTAGTATATTACTCCATTGGTGACTATCTCTGATATCATAATTAATCAAAAAAGGGTTGTTTTTACCCCTTTTCTTACTTTCTTATCATAGCACCCAAAAACACATTTTCCAATCAAAATGCTACAATTACTATTAGTTCCAACAAATTTCATAGGAGAGGAGGAATGATGAGGTGAAAAAAAAGAAAAAGACGAAAAAAATAACCCTCGCGGAGATTCGAGAATTGGTACGCACAAAAGCGTCAAAGGATTCTATATATTCGATAAATAAGGGATTATACAGAGAAGATCTTGTTATGTTGACACTTATCGAGATGAAGAAAAAGAAAGAAATCTTTGATTATATAAAAAGTGGACGATTTGGCAGAATGGATTTGAAAGGAATTGATTTTGTCGTGATAGTCATAAGAAAAGCAAAATATGAACCCATACGAATATCAATAACTGGACCACAGTGGATCTCGTATCACAAAGAAAAACATCCCAATATCCCAATTCTTTGCGTGGAAGACGGAGATGATATAAATAGAATAAAAGAAAAGCTATTGAAGGTTATAAACCCGGCCCAATAATTAATATGTACGGCCGGTTTTTTGTATTAAAAACCTTGTAAAAAATACCGAATTTGGTAGTATTACTTTGTTATCTTTTTTGGAGATAATATATTGAGAATTTAATAGATTCCGGAGTAGCTCAGCGGTAGAGCAGGTGCCTGTTAAGCACTTGGTCGTAGGTTCGAATCCTACCTCCGGAGCCAAGTAGGACTACTAGCTAGTTCTAGTACTAAGTTGAAGGGAGAACGCAAGGTAAAATCTAGCGTTCTTTCATTTACGGTCGGGTTCTGAAGCAGATAATTCAAAAATACTCGTTTTTCTTCTGGTTCAGAACTTTCGAAAATTTGTTTGGCCCTGCGAGCGACAGAAAGTACCATAGATACAGTCGTTTGATAGTCGTAGTCGGCTTTTGTGTGTTCTTCTAGTTCAATGTTTAAGAGTTGAAGCCTGTCGTGGTATTCTTGATGTTTCTTGTCATAGATATTCTTAGTAATACTCTGTTGTGGATCTAGATAAACCTCAAGAAGTCGATTGTCCTTCTCTTTGGTTCGTTCATATTCATTGCGTATTCGAGCTATTTGAGCTTTATGAAAAACAATCTCGCTTTCTGTATCTTTTCTCAACTCTTCTACGAGATAATCTTGAGTTGCTTGTATAATACTCTCAAATCGGCCAAAAACCTCGTATACGGGCTTTAAGAGGTCTTTCTCGGGTATATAAAGCCTTTTACATATTCTTTTTGCATTTGTGCAGGAATAGTAATTTATTCCTTTATGAAACTCTCCAGACATAGAGCAACCACAGTTACTACATTTAAGTAAGCAATTTCCAAATACATATTTTTTCTTCGTAAGTAATTTTGATCTGCGTTTGTTACGTTTTGCACGTACTTGTTGGCACATATCAAAGAGTTCCTTAGTAATTAATCTAGGGTATTTGTGAGGGTACGGTCCATATTTTTTTGATATAGCTATTCCACAATAAAAGCTATCTTTTAAGATATGTTCAACTCCACTTTTTGATAGCTTGTTTTCTTTTAAGGTTCTTAAACCAAGTTCAGTTATTGTATTTCGAATAGTTTCAAGTGAATATTGTCCCGTTGCATATAATTCAAACATTTTTTTTATTAAATATTCCCGTTCAGGATCAAGAATAATATCCTTACGCAATCTTTTTTCTGCATCAAGTTGAACATTTAAATAACCTAAACGTACTACTCCTGTCCATTCTCCATTCCTACGCTTTTGTTCAAATGCCCGTTTTACATTATCGCTAATAGCGTCTGAATAATACTTAGAAAGACCAAGTTTCATTCCAAACGCAAACTTATCCCCGGCAGACATTTTGTTGTTGATTACTTGTCCATCTGAAACAAAATGAAGTTCAATTTTATCATCAACAGCTCGCTCATAAAGTAACGCAACTCGCTTATCAAAGATATTTCGAGATAAACGATCTACCTTATCAAAACAAACCGCAATTTTTTCTTTAGAATTGTTTACACATTCAATGATTTTGTCGAATTCGTCTCTTTTGGTTTTATATGCACTTTCATCAAAACTGAACTCTTGAGTAACAATATAATCATTTCGTTCACAATAATCACGCATACGATTAAGCTGAGCGGGTAAGGAATTATTAGCCTCTCTTTGCTCTTCAGTTGACACTCTTGCTACGATTACTGCTTTCATAGTTAATTATAAATTTGGTGAATAAGAAATAGATTTTATATAATCCTCCATAAATTGCCAATCAAGTTGACCATCGTTAGTAACTGGAAATTTTACCTTCAATGCAGAAAGTCTCTCCTTTGTCGCTCCTCTGCCATAGTTAAATTTCTTTGCAATTTCCAAATTTAATAGAGGGAGAATAAATTGTGAATTATATCTATTAAGATTCTTATTCCTAAATATATTTACTTTATTTCCTGTTATGAACGGTGTGGGCTGATAAAATGCCTTAAATCCTTCAGCTCCGATTGTTATGCACCCCCCTTTTTCGGTCGGTATTGATGTTTCATTTTTAATGAACAATTCAACTCCATTGTTCTCTGTTGTTCTTGTGACATATGCTATCTTCCCAACTTCTTCGTTTTCAATCTCTTCTCTATGAATTGGCTTACCAAGTGAAGGCTCAAATATTTCGTCTAGTTTGAAATACTTCCATTTGTCTATATTTAATTTTTTATCTTTTATAGATAATGCTTTTTTTTCTAAAGAATTTAGTTTATCTAAATCGAGGTCGGTCCATTCATTGGGTATTCTTTCTGGAATTAAAATATCCTTCAATGTTTTGTTTGCCTGCCTACCATAATTATATCTATATTTATTCTTACGAATGCAATAACAATAAAAAATCATCTCAATTTCAGATGGTTGTTTTTTGGGTATTAAAATATAAATATCTCTCCCACTATAATATTGCTCGTGTTGAAAAAAGGTGGCTAAAACAGAACCGCCACCCGCAACTGAAATGGTATGGGCTGGATTCGGCTGAATTTCATTTATTTTTTGTACATAGGCAGACACCCCATTGTTTTTGTCGGTTCTAGAAACAAAGTTAACAGAATTCCTGTCTTGTTTCGAACATTCCTCCAAACTAATAAGTTCTAAGTTCACCCCATACTTAACTTCAAATAGATCACTAACTTTTACCAACTTCATAAATATAGTTCTTTAAAATAAACAAAATCTTTGACCGACTTTACGAAATCTTCTTTAGATAAACCCGAATAGTCTGTTTCCATATAAGCCTCAGCACACCACTCATCATCGGCAGAGACAACTTTAGTGACACTAAAACCGGGTCTCTCTTCTTTATTTAGATATGAGGTTATCCAATCTTCTTTTATCTCTTTCTCAAATTTCTGATACAAATCAATCCTTCCTTTCATTTTTCGTTTTACAAAACCATCATTTTTATAGTAACCGAAGTAAACCTTTTTATTTTTAGGATGAGGTCTTTTGGCTGTAAAAACCATAATACAAGAAACGACTCCAACCTTTGAGTTAAAAAATAATTCGTCAGGCATAGAAAAAACTGCTTCCAGAGTGTGTTGTTCTAGTACCCTTTTTTTATATTCATAAACCTTACCAGTTTGAGCTAGTGCAGATTGCATAGGAATAATAGCAACACATTTCCCGCCTTGTTCTAAAGAATCCAGATTGTTTAATATAAATTCATATTCATCTACATCATTTTTCTTGTCTGCTTTATAGGGTGGATTCAGAAGCCCTACTGTGGGTTTAAATTTTTTGGCTTTTTTTATAATATCTTCATCAAAACAACTCCCATTCAGAATATTAGTTTTGCCATCTTGATGGATAAACATATTTGAACAAGCAAGTGCAAATATATGTGCCTGATATTCGACACCAACTAACTGATTCTTCTTTATATTTTTTATTTTTTCTTGGTCTCCTTTTGCATCTTTTATCATTAAGTTCATAGCACTAACTAAAAATCCTCCGGTGCCAGCACAATTATCATATACCGTGCTATCCTTATTTACCTCGGCTAATTCCGACATAAACTCTGTGATATGCGGAGGCGTAAGAACTATCCCCAAACCTTTGTCACTATTAGCATATCTCAGAAATTCAATATAAAGCTGTCCAAGAACATCAAAATATTCGTGAGTTTTTATAAAGTCTTTTATATTTTCATTTATATCGGAAATAATATCTCGCAAAACATTGTTTTTCTTTGATAGTGATGTGTCTGTTTTTATAAATTCAAAGCGACTAGTTAAAATTGCTAACTTAATTTCCCCAATGTTCGCATTTTGAAATTCATTTTTAACCGTGGTGACTAAATATTCAGCTAATTGTTTTGGATCTGAATAATCTTTATAAGATTTGGAAAAGGCCTTGTTTTCGAGCGCAATCAAAATACAACTTATAAGTAATCCTCTATCACTTTCAACTATTTTTTGTCCGTGTAATTTTTCATTTAATTCCTTAGAAAATATCAATAATTTTTCGTAATCTTGTCTAAATTTTTCAGGACTTTTAATATAACCATCCAGATAATCATCCGGGGATAAAAGTTTATTACTAAATATTTCAATTGCCTTCCTATCTCCTTTTAGTTGAAGAAAATGTGATATTTTTTTGTTTTTATTCGTTTCACCACTAACAGCAATAGATAGTACATCAAATTCTTTTGAAAGATATGAACTATACAAAAGAACACCATCTACCGAAAAGTCTTTGTAATTTTCTCTACTAGAACTTTCGTGCTTAGTAACATCGGCCTTACATTCAACAACAATAACGAAATCTGGGTTTTTCTTATATTGGATAATAAATTCAGGGAACCCAGTACCTAAGCCACCTTTGGAAGCTGTTGCTAATAATTTTTTTATTTTTGGATTATCAGATGATTGTTCTTCTAAAACTATGTTCTTAGGGAATTTTTCGAAATGACTTCTGACTATCGACTCGGTTTTCCGTTCGTTTTTTGACATAAAATTATTTTGTTTTCGTTTTATTTAAAAACTCCTCAAATTCGACTTTGTCTATCCGAAACTCTTTACCGATTTTATACGCTTTAAGTTTCTTTGCTTTGATGTATCGATAAATCGTCATAATATTTACCTCTAATTTTTCAGCCAAATTTTTTGCAGTATAAAATTGTTTTTCTCTATCTCCCATAATTAAGCTATTTTTTTAAAACTTGTTTCTTTTTTAATCCAAATATCAACCACATTTTTATTATCCGGATTCTCTTTTTCATTGAGTTCTATGGTTTTAGTTAAGTATCCTTCTTTTTCAAGATCTTCTATATATTCTTTAAATCTAGGATTAGTCCTATTAAAATGCCCATTGTATTTATATCCCATTGCCAGTAATTCACTGTGGTCATATTCTGGGTTAGGACCAGTACCACCTCCAGCAAATGCATCCTTGTATTTATTTATATCCATAAAATAATTATACTTTACATTGCTTTACACACTAAGTGGATAACTTTTTATATTTATATGGCTCAAATTCAGCAAGTGCTTCATCTATTTGGATCACCCAGTTTCTGATTTTATTATTGGTAATTATTTTATTTGCTGTTTGCACATCTCTCATAAATCTATACCAAGTGCGACAATTGGATTTTTTTGAAAGAATGGATCGTAACATTCTAAATCCCCCGTCATCCTTAGCGAGTGTGGTTAATCCAATTAAATAAATCGCTTGTTTTGGTCTTATTTTTTTATTACCCACAAAAAGTATTCGCAAAGCATCCTTCATACTAAATGGCAATGCAAATAGTCCGAGACTTCTTTCTTTTATTAATCTATTCCAATAATAGATCATTACTTTCTGGCTAAGATCGGAATTAAATATATCTTTGAAGATTAGATTTTTTTGGTAACCTAGTTGTTCAAAGAGCTTATTCATCTTTTGTTTACTTCCTAATCGTATCTCAAAACGAATTATTTCAACTGATCCTTCTTTGAGATCTTCAAAAAGACTCCGCTGATATTTTGGTTGCTCTTTATCTATCGCTCGCTTATCTTCTTTTTTGAGATCCGCGATTTTGTCATAGATAACAAGTTGATGAGAAGTAGTATGAGCATATAAACTCTCTCCACCGTTGATGTATCGAGTTTGTGCTAAATCAAAACATTTTGTGATATTAACTTTATTTATTTCAGAAATTACATAACTTACTGTAAATCCATCCCTTAGTTGTATATTTTTAGAAAAATGAACCGAACTTACCGATGCATTCTCTAACACCTCCTTATCTGCTATAACTCCCATTGCGTTTAATCTTTCTTGCAACATATTGATCACTGATGGAAAATCACTCTGTTGGACCTCATCCAAATTATTAAGAAAAAGTAATTTCGGGATTGAAAACTCTATTCTTATATTCTTTTCCTTGCCCAACCCATTGCGTTTATAGCCCGTAAGACGGGGTAGATAAGACCATTTCTCCAAATCATTTTTTGATGGATTTCTCACGAACTTTTGATATTGAGCAGTTTTTGAATTAAGATCCCAGGCCCCGACAGAAAACCTTAACTTGTCCATTGGGATAAGCAGATTTATTGTATCAATCATTGTTTTGTAATTGTTTTTTTACGTAAAGCGACGGGTTTATTCGCTTGTCGACTTTTATAAGTAATGCGAAAAAACCAACAAGATTATGTCTCTCTTCTGACGATAATTCATCTAACTTTCCACATTTTTTCTTATCAACTTCCTGCATAAATAATAATCCAGTGTTTATGCAACTAGGCTATTATTTACTTGAAATCTTATACAAGAATTTTGTGTACTACACTTCTTTTCTTCTTTTTTTCTGAATGGAAATAATTTTTCCTATCATCCCCTCATCCACCGAAAGCTCGTCTGGAAAACGTTCAATGACTAGACTCATAATTTTTTTGTGTGGAAGTTGACGGCTATCATAGATAAATAGATCTCTTTGGACTATAGATTTCTTTTTTGTTTTTATTTTTCCAATTTTAACTTCGGTAATCTTATACCCATTTTGTAGTGGTTTGACCTCTGTTTTATATGTTTTTTCGATAAAATCTAAAATATCTCTCTTGCTCATATACGGACTTATCTTAATTGCGATTGGATATGCCTTATTGTCATATTCCTCAAAACATTCGTAATCTTCTCCAAGGTCTTTTTTGTCTCGCAACAAATCTCTTACAACTGCAAGATTATAAGAATTAAAATCCACTGGCTCTACGAACTCGTCGTAAAAAAGATAATTAAGAAAAACTTCATACCATTCGAGATAATGTAGATAATATTTATCAAGAAGGGTCTTAATTTCCACACTCAAAACACCCCACTTTTTCTTGTTTCTTATATATTTCCATTTTCCTGGCATTATAAATCTGGATGACGGATTATATTCATCTCTTTTTTCTACTGGAGAAAATCCAGAATCGGGAATTTCAAGTTCTTTCCTAAGTTTTTTTATTTTTTCGTTCACAAAATCACTCTGTAAAATCACCTCTACATAATTCTTAAGTTTTTTATAAGACTGCGTCTTAATATTTGCACTCGTACGTTTTTTTGCGTTTTCTTCAAGAAACTGAAACATCGGAACAAATTCCCCGTTTTCATTCAGATTTGCCATATACAATAATTAAAACCTATTTAAAAACATTTCATAGTCTTCACGTAATTCTCAAAAAACGATAAAAGTGCTAACGTATAATCAACAACCAAATAAGAGACCTAACCCCAAGAAATTCCAACATTTTCCGATATTTCCTGGGTAGGGTTTAAAACAAGCGCGACGAGCATAAAGATCCCATCATCAGGGTCGCTCGTCGCGTCATACAGGGAAACTTGTATGTAGGTCGCAAGGCCTTACCTGGTGGTGGGTTTTTTGATTTTCTACCCCCCAGGTTTTCCTATATTTACCGAAGTCTTGTCCCCGATAGTTCCTTATATTTTCCGATATTTGTTTTTTAGAAATTTTATTAAAAGGTCAAAAAATAATGATAAATTCTTATGAATTTAGATAAAAAGATTAAATTCAGTGATGTTTTGTGGTCAATTATTCCGGCAAGTATTTTGATTTCTGCGTTAAATGTGTTTTTGGGCGTAAGGGGTACATTAATTCCGATATTATCAGTTGCCTTTTTCACATATCTAATAAGTAGGGTTAGGATTTGGAGAAACACACACAAATCTAAATAAAATGGCCATAATTATTTGTAATACCATAAAAATTTGGATGTTTTATACCCCCATTCTTCCTAGTTTTTCCTAGTTTTAAAAATCTTTAATTACATATGGATAACAATAAAAACACCATAGTTATTATATTCTTGACATATTGGATTGGAGCGACCGCCACGTTGTTATTGCCAATAAAAAATTCCCCAAGGAATATATTTTTAGTCGCGATTATAGGAATTATTTGGTCATTTACTATTTTTATTTCCCTTTTTGACAAAAATAATTCTGGCAATTTATATCGATACACGAGAAATAGACCTAATATTCGGTTTAAAAATAAAAAGAAGGTTATACAAAAATCACTCGTTAGGTCATTACAAGAAGAAAAAGATCTAAATAATAAAGAGGATTTTTAGCTCTTTACTTCAACTTGCACAATGGTATTGTTTCATACATAAAATGGAAGTCCCAAATAATATAAGACACATTTTCGAGAAAATCGAAAAAAGCGAGGATGAATGGAAAGCTCTTTATATGGCTGTTTGGTATTATTCTTATTACATCAAAGATGAATATATAGACAGTGGAAAAAATGACCCAGCAGAGAAATTATCTAGACTTATAAATGGCTCTGGAACAGCCTCCACTATTAAAGTGTTTGATTTTAAAACAGGAACAGGGACTGCTAGTAGTGCCGTCATAGTGTTTCCAGATGAAAGTCCGGGTGAAGAGATAATTAATCTTGAATTACCAGCATCAAAAAAGGGGCACTCTTACAAATGGAAGCCAAAAGAACTTTATTCTATTCTCACATCCCGGGATGGACAATTTACTCTCGGCCATCTACAAACACTCTTCTCATTATTTGAAGAGTTGTTATGTGAAACATCTAAGACGCTTTTTGATTTAGAAATAAATACCGGAAAATGGAAGGGAATAGAAACTTTCTTTAGCCAAAATAGTTTTAAAGATATTCTTTTACCAGAAGAACTCGGGGAATTAAAATTAGCAAAAGAAACAAGAAATTGTTTTATTCATAACAACTCAAAAATAGATGATAAGTGGTTGTCTGCATATCAAGGCGTCAGAGAAACCAAAACATTACTCCCTGACTTAATAGGAGCAGATTTAGATAGTGGGCTACAAAATACATTCCACGAAATAGAAAATTGGCACGATTTAATTGTCGATATCTCTAAAAGAATTGTGGAAAAAATCTCACGTATGAATTAACTATGATACCTATAAAAACGAAAATACGAAGGTTCTGTCTACTCTGCAAACATCATAAACTTTTTTCGTTTCTCTCTACTCGGTACAAATTAAAATTGAACTCTCTTCACGGGAAAAAACATTGGTCCCGCGTTGGGAAAATCGGAACTTATTTGTCTTATTATACCGGTGCTGATTGTGAGGTGGTGTTTTTATTCGCCTATTTACACGACATAGAGCGGAACAACGAAAATTATGATCCAGAACACGGACAAAGATCGGCTGTATTTATAGAAAAATTATATAACGAAAAAAAGATTAAAATCTCACAAAACCAATTAGAGCTACTCACATTTGCCTGTCAACACCATAACAACTCTGATATGAAAAGTGATAATGTCACCATTCAAACTTGTTGGGATGCAGATAGACTAGATTTATGGCGCGCTGGCATCATTCCCGATCCATCTCTACTGAACACCGAGTTTAGCAAAACAGAAAACGCAATCAATTATCTAAGATAAGATCCCTATTTACCACAGTTTATAAAGTGATATTGTTCAATATATAAAATGGATGTATTCGAAATAACACTAAACATAATCTGGAAGCCCATATATTTCGTATGGAGATTAATACGTTGGTTTTCTCTCCTTATTTGGAAGTTTTTGAAGGATATAATGAACAGTCTTTATGGAAAAATAATAGCAATCTTAGCTACCGCCATTTTGACATATCTAATATCCCAACTATTGAACAAATAGATCTACTAGCCTATCATCAGGATAAAATTGTATAATAGAACTATGACTGATAAAGAAATAATTTTTAATACTCCAAAAAACCTCGATGAGTTTACAGATCAATTTGTGATTTTCTTCTCAGAAGATGCAGAACCAAAAGTTTTGTTCAATTCTTTTATTGCGGAAGAGACCTACAAAAAAGCTGAAGAAATAAAAATAGAACAAAACAGGGAGCCTGTGGTAATTAGAGTTCAGAAAAGTAATATATCTAACAGCATCACACAAATGTTGTCGATGAGGTTTTAGTTGTATGTTCTGTAAGGTCCCATATACAGCAATAGGAGGAAGACACCGACCTTATCTCGAGGTTGTTTTTTCTAATAAACTGAAAAATAAAAACAGTAACAAAACATTTGCGATGGTTGATTCTGGTGCAGATCATACCGTTATCCCATTTTCAATAGGGGCATTTATAGGACTAACTGAGCCAACTCAAGAAGAAAAATTAGCAAACGTAAGTGGTGTTGGTGGTAATTTAAGTTACATAGAAAGAAAATGTAGAATTTATGTCGCTAATAGGATGAGAAACAAGACCTATGGGTTTGATGAAACTGTTTGGTGGATATATCCAGATGCCGACACACAAAAACAACAAGAATCTCTAGCAAAAACGCTTCAGGAACTACAAGTCCTTCAAGCTCAAAGTTATCCAGGTAGTGATCTTTTTAATCACTTCGAAAATCAAAAAAAGCAGACAATTGATAATTTTATAGCAATTGCCAATAAATTAGAAACTGGGGTTCTTTTAGGTCGTCCATTCTTCGATAATTTTGATTTTATCCAGTTCTTCCATAAGGATCGAAGTAGAGAAGACAGGTGTTTTTTTAATTATAAGGTCGCTAACAACAAAGCGGTTGAGGTATTACCAATTCAACAAACCGACTTTATAAACCAGATTCAAGCTACTAAGCAAGAAGGTTAGTGTGGAAGGATTTTTTGGGATTTACAAAATCAAAGATTCCACTAAACTCAAGTTCCTGTTTTATTAACCCCCAATTAAGAGTTCTGAACTTGTTTACCATTGGGAGCAGAGTTGACAAATCTACTTTTATGCCTTATAATATGGGCAGTATTTTAATTCATAAAAAGGAGTATCAAAATGATTGGTCAATACACCTTAAAACTCTCTGACGTTGTAGCATCCGAGAATTTATTCTCAGACAAGGAAAAAATTAATAACATTATCCGAGTCCTTACATTTGATTCAATTGAGGGCTTCCTATTCTGTCTCAAATTTAATTTCTTGCCAGGATGGACACTTCCAGAAGATATCCAACAGCATCATGTCTTCTACAAAGTGAAAAGAGAAAACGGAGAACTCACTCCCCTCAGATGGGCTGACTCCATACAAGGAGAAACAGAAAAGATATTTGTCCTCGCCTTGAAAGATAGTACCTTCAGAATAATTCTTCGAGAGAATTATCAAATTCATTTCTCCGAAGTACATTCCGGAAATCCAAAAATGATTTTAGGTGTCAGAGAAATTCCGGGTGGCTATGATATAGCTACTGATATCGGAAAATATAGTATACAGAATTAAAAAGAAACCCCGATCTATTTCGGGGTTTTTTCTTTATTCCACTTTAATCCTGGTTCTAATATCGTCTAGCACTGTGAGCAAACGTATTGACAAACGTAAATAACCGTGCTATAATTAGCACAGAAAATAAAAAACATCAAAGGAGTTTAGTATGGGAACTACGGTATTGGATATTCTAAAAGCTGAACAAACAGCATTGGATATTGCAGCACAAAAAATTGACCTAACATACGAACAAGTATGTGGGAATTTAAAATTTTATTGTGGCTGGAATCCAAAAACAGAAGAAGGAATAAAAGAACAAATAACTTCTGGACTACCGCAACTAAAAGACGTAAAGGTTAAAGTGTGGGGATTTTTTCACGTAAAAATAACTTTTACTATGCCAGACGGAACTCGTAGGAAATATGAGTACAAATGAATTTTTAACTTAAGCCACCGAAATATATAGTAGGTGGCTTTTTTTCAAAACTCTACATCAATTCAAATTCATTTCGCATTCCTCACCTATTCTCGTTCTAATATCGTCTAACACTGTGAGCAAACGTATTGACAATAGCACATCTCTGTGCTATTGTTTTTATAGTTCTATCACACAAATAAATATGGAAGAAAAGGCATTTTTAGTCGGAACGCACAGAGCAATGTTTCACGCTGGAGAACCAGCTGAAATTACTGAAGTTGTTTTTTCAACTCCAGAAGGACTTAAACCTCGTGCCTGTTATCGAGTTCGTTTTGAAAATGGAGATGAAGACCTTATACCGATTTCTGAATCTCATCATTTCGAAATAATATCGGAAAGTGATGTAAAATCAGAAAAAATACCTGAAGTTATTCATTGATCAATATTAGAAAGAAACCCCGAAATTCTCGGGGTTTTTGCTATTTTATATCCCCCACCCTCGTTCTAATATCATCTAAAACTCTGAGCTAAAATTAAAAAAGATGATTTTGCGTCATCTTTTTTAATTTCTGTTTTTTGACGGTAGGATTCGAACGGGAAAGGGGTCGGGAAAACGGAAGTTTTCCCGTGGTGGAAGTATTGAAACCGCAAGGTGTCAGAGAGCGAATAAAATGGGCGACGTGAGATTCCTACCTCCGGAGCATCCATTGACAATAGCATAGAAATATGCTATTTTGTTTGTAGAAATTATTAACAAATTATAGGTGAAAGAATGAAGGGAAAATTGCCGATCACAGAAAAAATTATCCTCGAAAGCAATGAGGATCAGTGGCGATTAAAAGTAAAAAAACTCATCACTGATTTCAAGACGTCTGGGATCATTGAAAAAGAACCTGGCACAAAAGTGCGAGTGCAACTTACAATAAACGAAATCATTCCTCCGGAAAGGGTCCGCTGGGAAAAAATACTGTCTCTCAAAACAGACAACCATGAGGAATATACGGAAAGTCTAAGAAAATCGCTTTTGTTTCTCTATGATTCGATGCTCAAGACAATCTGGACCTTTTATGGATACATAGAAGGAGAACAAAGAATCCCTATAATCATTATTTACGTCGAATCCACGAATGTTGGTATATATACGCAAAAACTGAAAAGTGAATCGACAGAACATTTTTTCCCACCACATCTCTTGAATTAAAAGGAGGTAACCATGCCACTCGTACTTGTGCAGTATAAACAATTAGCATTCCTGGAAGAGGTTGTAGAAAAACTTTCAAAAGCGCTTCCAAAGATTGTAGCACCGAACCTTAATCTTTCTGAATATGAACGACTCGCGGGAGGTGTACTTCCAGAAGATATTATTGTTCGATGCACCAAGGGAGGGAAAATGGATACAAATGAAAAAGATATTGGAATCATTATCTTTGCCCACGACTTCCCCGAGCGAAAAGAAAATCTCGAAGAACGCAAAGACGCTATCATAAAAGGCATTCATGAGTTTCTGGCTACCAATTATGAACGCAACGTCTCTGGCTTCGTATGGATACTACTCGCACCGTCTGCATTTGGACAGTTATAATTAATATAAAACCCCGATCTATTTCGGGGTTTTTTGCTATTTTATATCCCCCACTCTCGTTCTAATATCGTCCAAAACGTTGAATAAATATATTGACTAACACCACCCGTAAGTGGTATTTTGTTTTTAGTTGTTTATCAATATCATTTTGGAGGTTTCTATGAGAATTACAGAACAAGTAAGAGAATTACTCGAAGAACTCATGGATAATAAATGGCACCTTCAACCGCCTCGTGGGGTTGGAAGGAAAACAGTAGATTTCTGGATTGAACGCAATTGGATCAAAACAAAAACCGTTCCAATCGCCAGCAAAAATAAAGTCCAATCCTTTTTTATGCCACTTCAAATTACAAAGAAGGGGCGAATTGTCTATCTGAATCAGAAATATCAAAACAAGAAACGTTTACCGAAAGAACTCATTGAATACCGATTAAAACAACTTCGACAAGTGGTAGGCGTTCAGGTTGTCCGATCTCTTCAAACACGGAAATCATTTCTTTTTGAGTGGCGCCGTTCAACCCCCCACAACTGGTGGGTAGAGAACAGGAGGGGCAAAATGCTGTGGCATTCTTCTGACGATCGCAGTATACGACAAATCCCCGATTCGATGTTATTCGAAATAGTAAAACACTCAAAAAATCTTATCATTACCGGTTCGTGGCTTGCAGGAAGAGATGAAGGAAGGCCCGAAGAAACAATATATCGACTTAAAAAGATTTATTCTTAAAAACAAAACCCCGATAACCATCGGGGTTTTTGCTATACTCTAAAACAAAATATTTATTTCGATTCTTTGAGCTTATTAATTTCCTCCTTTAAGGCAACCATCTTAAGCTCCCGACCCACCATAAGTTGATTCAATCTTGTAAGCTCATTTACTTTTTCCGTAATCACAAGGTCGTTTTGTTTTCTTTTTGTGATATCAATAATGGAACCAACCATTCGTATGGGCTTTTTTGTTTCATCATATTTTGTCACCCCTGTCGCCAAAAACCATTTATAATCCCCTCCTTTTGTCTTCAATCGATATTCGGTTTCAAAAGGTTTTCCATCTTGGAAACATTGATTCACAATTGCAAAAGTTTTTTCCATGTCCTCGGGATGCAAAATAGCCTTAAACGCATCAAGATTTTCTTTTAACTCACCCGATTCGTATCCAAGAAGCGCACACACTCGTGGAGACCAAAAAACATGATTCGTGAGCACATTCCAATCCCATATCCCCGCTCCCGTTCCGTTAACTGCCAACCTATATGTTTCTTCTGTCTCGCGCAATTTTTCTTCAAGATCTTTATATTTTTTAATCATCTCCTCAAGAGTAACTATTTTTGTTTCAAGATCAGAGCGAAAGTTTACTATTTCCCAAAAGTTTTTTGGTTTCTCTCGTTTTTCTTCAGAAAACCCTCCTGATTTCAAGAGATACGCAATAAGAGGCGCACCAATGAAAGACAATACCAAACGAGTTATAAGATTACTTTTTAACATCGAGGCATAGAGATCTGAATTCCAAAAGGCTCCCGTAGTAAACACGAGAGCATCAAGTGCAAAAACTCCGAATATAATAATAAAAACACGAACAGGGAGAGGAAGAGATTTTACCTTCGAAAGAAGTTCCCACACAAATGCCAAAAAGAGAATATCAAGCACAATAGCGAGAATGGACCAAAAATAATACACTCCGCGCGTCAGATCAAACTGCACCCAATGAGTGACGTCTACCTGGAGATTTAAAAGATATACTATACCGATATAAAAAAATGAAGTAAATAATACCGTAAATAATCCGAATCTCCCTGCACGTGGCCCCTCGAAGAGATATAAAAAAAGTATGGCAAACATAAGAGTAGTAAAAAAAGAGAATGATCCAATGAGGAAAAACCATTGATTCACTACAATTGAAAACCCAAGATCGGTGAGATTGTGAGTAAGGATTGTTAACATCCCTATGTATGCATAGAACGGGATGAGTGTAATACGATTCCTCGTGCGATAAAGGATCCCAACAAAAAACCAAAGAAGAAGTGTCTGCACGCACAAAATAAGAAAAGGAGTAATCATAATTATGTTCTATCTGTTTTTATTATACACTTTTTTAATAAATTTCTTTTCTTCCAAGAAGAAAAAGGAAAAAACCAAACATTGGTTTAGTGCCGCAACACACAAACCAGGAATAGAACCATACCATAGCGCAATTGCATACGACTGCAACTGTCCGATTCCATACATCGGATTACTAAAATATTTATATGGGCCCATCACTATAAAGTCACGGATTTTTCTCCCTAAAAACATATCCTTCCAATAGTAAATATCAATTGATGCTACTTTCGCGGAAAGAATTTTTGTAATAAGACCGACGCTGGACATTATTAGTACTATTACAAATAAAATTCCCCTAGGAAAAAAATCAAATACATCCCCAGAGGTCGACGAAGTGATATATGCGATACTTATCACGTTGTTTAAAAATAAAAATCCAAGAATTGCCTCAAACGCCAAATATCCCTTCTCTTCACTCCCCCATTTTTTGATAAACCAATGACGACATCCATTCTCTGGCAACACAAGATATATAAACCCTATATATAAAATTTCGGCTACCAAAAAATAAATGAGGGCCAGCTGTGAGTTGAGGGGTTGAAATAAGGAAAGATAAAGTGAAAAAAAGAGTACAAAAGATATCGCAATGGTTCTGAGTATTGTGGCATGTTTCGGCACATATCCAGACATTGAGAGAACAAGCACAATATAATCGCGCATTTCCCCTAAAAATTTTGAAAAGGCTTTTTTATACATAATATTATTCTCACTAATTCGGGCAGTGGTAAAAGTATACCATAACTTAAAAACCCCGAATTAAATCGGGGTTTTTATTAATTAACTCTACATCATCAGTCGGGACAGCAACTTGGCAAATCCTGTCCTGGGAAATTTTTTTCATTCCATGAACCCCCATTCTCTTCCAACTCGAGAAGTTCGGATGTTTTTTCTAAACCCCACATAGTTCGGCGACCACGAAGATCGCGACAGGTAACATCAGAACAATAGAAATTGATGTAAGGATCTCCTGGAATGGGAATATCTTCCATTGCGAGACTTCCACAGGCAGGACAATGGCCAAATGGAGCGTTTTGATTCCAGTCTTTCTTCTCTACTCGAATATCAGATCCTGGGGTACGTAGATAATCACTCACAGTTTTATTCTCCTTTTATTGTAAATATAACTATTCAATAGTATATACAACACTTCCTTTTTGTCGAATTACCCGTTTTTTTGATATTCCAAAGAAAAATTATACACAAACCGCAGATATAGTAATTTCGAATGAAATCTTGTATAGTAAATCCATGGCAAAAACCAATTCGGCGTTCATGAAGCCGATGAACGTCAGTGAAGAGTTAGCAGCGGTAGTCGGAAAGGGACCAATGCCACGGTCTGAGGTCGTCAAAAAGCTTTGGGTATACATCAAGGAGAAAGATCTCCAAGATCCAGCCAATAAGCGGAACATTAATGCCGACGAAAACTTAAAGAAAGTATTCGGTGGCAAAGCGGTAGTAAACATGTTCGAAATGACGAAACTCGTTTCAAAGCATCTTTCCTAAGATCCGACGATGAGTAAAGAAATGGCGTCGATACTCTCGGCGCTATTTTTTTGCTCTTATGAATAATCTCCATTCAAATAATTGCTATATTGTGACTTTTTTGACATAATATGCATCGCTACGGAACATACACATCTATGGCACATAATGAAGTTATATTAAGGTTTGACAAGGTATCCTTTGAATTCGGACACCACCACCCCATTTTGAATGAGGTTGATTTTGTACTCCGCAATGGGTTGAAAATGACACTCATGGGACAAAATGGTGCAGGAAAGAGTACTATCTTTCAACTTATTACCGGCACTCTCCAGCCGGAATCCGGATCGATCAGTATTGCCGATAAATTGAGTATTGCAACCGCGCGACAAGTAATTCCCCGCGGAGAAATGCATCTTACGGTGCGAGAATTTTTCGAAAAATGTTTTTCAAAAAAAATATACGATATTGATCCCCGTATCGACGAAGTGCTTGAAATCGTAAATCTCCAAGCACCCCACGATCGCACCGTGAAATCATTTTCAGGCGGACAACAGGCCAGACTCCTTCTTGCTTCCGCACTTATTCAGAAACCAGACATTCTCCTTCTTGACGAACCAACCAATAATCTCGACAAAGCAGGAATTGCACATCTCACCCAATTCCTTATCGATTACAAAAAAACCTGTGTGGTGATCTCACACGATGCCGATTTTTTGAATGCATTCACACAAGGGGTGCTCTATCTTGATGTCCATACCCGAAAAATTGAACAATACGTCGGAAATTATTCCGATGTGGTCGCACAAATTTCGTTGCGTATTGAAAAAGAAAACAGAAAAAATGCACTCCTCGCAAAAGAGATTCAAGAGAACAAAGAAAAAGCAAACTTTTTTGCCCATAAGGGGGGACAAATGCGTTTAGTTGCAAAAAAAATGCGCGAAAAAGCGGAAGAAATGGAAGAAGCAATGGTGGATGTAAGAAAAGAAGATAAAACTATCCGACAATTTGTTATTCCTTCTCAACCCGAAATAACCGGAGAAATACTCCATATTTCTTCATACAGCGTATTCACTCATCACAAACCGGTAAATAAAAAGGTAAATATTTCCATTAAAAAAAATCAACACTTTCTATTACAGGGACCAAACGGCATCGGAAAAAGCACACTTCTTGAAGCGCTTACCCATAAGGAAAGAAAGGGTTCCACGATAGCAGAAGGAGTCCGTGTGGGATATTATCGACAAGATTTTTCTACACTAAATTTTGACGATTCGGTATATCATGCCCTCTCATCGGTTGCCGATAAAATAACCGAAGAAGATATTCGTTCTACCGCTTCGGGATTTCTTATTAATGAACACGTGATGCGCGCAAAAATCGGAACCCTCTCAGAGGGACAAAAGGGATTAGTTGCATTCGCACAACTCGTATTGTTGCGTCCGGGACTTCTTATCCTCGATGAACCTACCAATCACATGAATTTTCGTCATCTCCCAATAATTGCTGCCGCGCTCAATAAATACGACGGTGCAATGATTCTTGTGAGTCACGTACCCGAATTTATTAGTCAAATCCGTATTGATGAAATAATTGATCTAGAAAAAAACGCATAGCATTACGTAATATTGAAACAAAAAGCCGAGATATTATCTCGGCTTTTTGAGTAAATCTCGTTTTCAATGAGATTTATTGTGTATCTTGAATAAGAGACACGTTTACTGCATTCGGTCCTTTCGGCGAATCGGCTTTTTCGAAAGATACTCGATCACCTTTTTTCAGCTCGTCAAAGGTAATTCCCTTGAGTTCATTGCTGTGAAAAAATAAATCTTTCTCTTCACCGTCAACCGTGATGAATCCAAATCCCTTGTCAGTGACAAGATTCTTAATTGTTCCTTCCATGTGTTAGGTTACTATAATTGTTATTTTAAGGTTTTGAGGTTTTATCCTAAAGTTTAGCTCCCTGAATAAACTCGACTAAATAAATATTAGGTAACTATCTTACCGTTGATAATATTAGCATCTAAAAATTAATTAGTCAAGTTACAATAATTCTCCCAATAGTTCTTCAGTGCCAATATTTTTTTTAGCTGAATAAGGAATAATGAGGTGTGATCCAACGAGGTCTCTTATTTTTTTGAACTGTTTTTGATATTCGGATTTTTTTATCTTATCTATTTTATTTGCCACTACCACAATGTCTTTTTTATAATCCTCTAAGCTATGAAGCATATCCAGATCATCTTTCGTTGGGCCAATATTTGCGTCAATGATTATCACGACTTTTTTCTGATTATAGTGGGAAACAAAAAAATACCATTTAATCATTGCGGTAAGACTATTTCTTATTTCACCCGGAACCTTTGCGTATCCATATCCCGGAAGATCGACAAAATATAGGGAATCATTTATCAAAAACAAATTTATCATCTGTGTGCGTCCGGGAAAAGAACTGGTGTTCGCCAAACCATCTTGATGTACAAGAGAGTTGATAACACTCGACTTCCCCACATTCGAACGACCAATAAATGCGACTTGAGGAATCCCATTATCAAATATTCCATCACTCCCACGTACGCTTTTTATAAAACGAGCTGATGTTATTTTCATATATACAATAATTGTATGTTTGATGAAAAACCGATCATGATAATCGGTTTTTATATTTTTACTTCTTCGCTTTTTTACCTTTTTCGGATGATTTTTTATTTAGAACCTTCTTTGATTTTTCTTTTTCTTCAATCACCACTTCTTTCTTTTCTTCTTTTCCTCGATTCGACAGAGCTAGGATGTTTATAATTCTATCAAGTTTTGAATTTAACATATCAAACTGTTCTTTGTATTGACTTGTGGCTTTCTCATTACCCCTCCCCATAGAACCCCCGCTTTTTTCAAAACAATCGCTACAATATACCGGTTTATCTCCCGTTGGCCTAAATGGAATCTGACATCGTTTTTTACAGTTGGCACACATCGCTTCGAACATCGGCTTATCTCTGAACGATTGTTCTTTTCTCCCCCCAAAACTCGGTTTTCTGAAATTACCTCCCGTGGATCTTGTTCCCCCTCCATCGCTATCATGATTTCTAAAACAATCACTACAATATACAGGCCTGTCTCCCGTTGGTTTAAATGGCACTTCACATTCATTATTACAATCGCTACACACTGCTTTATTCAATGTCTGCCTTCTTTCACCACCGCCAAACCCACGCCCACCAGAATCGCGTCTACCAAATCCCCTTCCTCCCCCTCTTCCATTTGATTTATTATCTCTCTTAAAAAATGCCATATATAAATAGACTCTATTCCTTTTTGAAAGAAACAGCAAATTGTGCTGAAAATCAAATCCGAAGATATCGTGATATAATTATATATATGAAAAAAACAACGTGGGGAATCATCATTATAGTTTTAATGATTTTCGTCGGAATATTTGTATTGAGAACGTATAACACGCCACTCGTTCAAGTAGACTCAAGAAATAGCACTTATATCATAGAAAACAAACCAGTCACATTAATAAATGGATTTGCTGAAGAAGAAATCACTCCTGGATCGGCGTCAAAAATTATTACCCGCTATTTCGGCAATGAAGCGTTGGGAGATTTAAATAATGATAATCAAGAAGATGCCGCCTTCTTACTTTCACAAGATGGAGGAGGAAGTGGAACTTTTTATTATGTCGCGGCTCTTTTATACAAAAAGGATGGAACCCAAGGAACAAACGCAATATTTTTAGGTGATCGTATTGCTCCACAAGCTACGGAAATACGAGAAGGAAAAATTATTGTGAATTATGCCGATAGAAAACCTGGGGAACCAATGTCTGCACAACCATCAGTTGGCGTGTCAAAATATTTTAAAATTGAGGGGGGTATATTGGTAGAATTAAAAGAAAAAAATTAGTAGAATTAACTACATGAAAGGATTTATTATTTTTATTCGCGAACAAGGAGTCGTGGGTTTGGCAGTTGGGTTTATTCTCGGAGGGGCAGTTTCTAAAGTGGTTTCCGCACTGGTCACCGATATCGTGAATCCAATCATCGGCATTGCACTCGGCGCAGCTGAGGGATTAAAAACCGCCTCAATTTCGATTGGATCAACCCATATTCTCTATGGCGATCTCATTAGTGTTCTGATTGATTTTGTTATTGTCGCACTCGTCGTGTATTACGGAGTTAAAATACTCGGGATTGATAAGTGGGATAAGAAGAAAGAATAATGGAAATTATATTTTTTTCAGCGCTTCTTTTTTTATCGCTTTTTTTGGTTCTTAAAAGTGCGGATTTTGCTATCCGATACTCAACTCGACTTGCGGAGGGATTTCGTCTTCCAAGATATGTTGTTGGCTTTCTTGTTGTTGCGGTCATCTCAATCATGCCCGAAACATTTATTTCCATCACTTCGGCTATTGAAGGAACTCCCTCGTTGGGACTTGGAACGCTTTTTGGTTCAAACATCGCGGATCTCACTCTTGTCTTTGCATTCGTTATCTTTGTTTCCGGCCACCCCCTGAAAGTAGAGAGTAAATTAATAAAACACAGATTTTCGTATATTTTCATCATGCTTATTCCGATCATTTTGGGCATGAATGGATATTATTCGAGAATTGAAGGACTTGCCCTCATCCTTATAGGACTACTCTTCTATATTTATATATTCAAAAGCAATCCAAAAAAAGAGGAGAAACAAAAAAAAGAATATTCTATAAAAACAATTTTTCTTCTTCTCCTGAGCATGGCGGTTCTTCTTTTGGGCGCGCACTTCACGGTCACTTTTGGTGTCGAGGTTGCGCATGAACTCTCATTAAGCCCTACCCTCATCGGACTCTTTATTATTGGGCTTGGAACAACGCTCCCCGAGCTATTCTTTTCTATTAAAGCGGCAAAACATCACCGCGACGATCTTGCACTGGGAGACATTCTCGGCACCGTTGTTGCGGATGCCACTATTGTTGTCGGTATTGTTGCGCTCATCAATCCTTTTACATTCAACCCGCGCATTATATACATCAGCGGGATATTAATGATTTTTGCGCTTGTGCTCCTCCTTCATTTTATGAGAACGGGCAAGGTACTCTCAAAACACGAAGCATATGCACTTGTTCTTTTTTATGTAACTTTTGTGGCAGCGGAACTTCTCGTAAATATAGGGCAATAAAAATAGCCTTTGTTATTTTAGGCTATATTTTTTGAATCGAACCTCTTTATATTTGATTTGTTTGTAATATTCCACAACTCCTTTCAAATATTCAACCACCTCGTTGTAGGCCATTTCAAACGGAACGACACATTCCAGTTTATTCGTACGCCACCATCTATTCATCATTGCCCTTACCAATCGCTTACTCACAAATATAAGACGACACTTGGGGCATGTAAAATATGGAATTATTGGCACTACTACACTGTATTTTCTGGTAAATATCGCATTATCTCGATATGCTAGTGTATTACATCGCGGACAAGAAAATTCATAATTTTTTATCTCTTTCATGAGAGATCTCCTTTTTAAAAACACAAGAAACTAAAAAAAGAATAACCCAATCTTGTTGCGTCCGCAAATGATTTTTTGCTACAATGAGCCCATTATGGAAGAAAAAACAACAAAAGAAGAGTTCAGGGTTTCGGGAGAAGAGGTAATAACAAAAGTGAAGGAACTTGTGAAAGAAGGAAATATTCGCCGACTCATTATTAAAAATGAAGAGGGAAAAATATTAGTTGAATTTCCCCTCACTATAGGTGTTGTTGGAGCTGCATTATTGCCCGTCTTTGCAGCGGTTGGTGCAATTGCAGCACTGGTCACAAATTGCACAATTATCGTGGAAAAAAGAGAAGAATAAGAAGCAAAAAAGATATAATTGACATACCGTCCAAATGGGCGGTATTCTGATTTTAGTTGACTGGATTTGAAAACAAAATATTCGGAGGAAGCGATGAAAATCCCCTATAGCGAGATTGAGCTGCGCATTACACTTGCAACACTCTCTCAAGATGAAAAAAGACTCCGCCGAATGAATAAAAAGGTGGATGAATTAAAGAAAAAGAAAGATAAAATTTGGGACCCACCGATAAAAAATAAGCAGGAATTCAACAAGAAAACAGCAGAATTTCATGACATCACTATTGAAACACTTATTAATAGTAAAAATTACAAAATACTCTGCGATGAATATTACACCTATCTATATGAAAAATTGGTCCAAAAACTCATGAGAGTATTTAAACTCACCCATAAGGAAGTGTGGGCAATTATAGCAGAGAAAGAAAAATTTTTTTCTACATTATAAAAGGAGAAGTTCTTATGAGTATTTTCACCGAAGTTAAAGAAAAGGTAGGCCAATGGAAGGAGGATGGGATAAAAATCTTTCAAGAACAATGCGCTCTTGTCAAACAATATCTCATCACCTGTAAACACTGCAAGAAAGAAAATCCTATCTCATCATGGATATTTATCCAAATAAAACACTATGTGCGTCCCCACGGATGTACGGGGGGTGATTATTGGATAAATGGAAAAACAGAAACATGCACCATCACGTGTCCAGAATGTGCACGGGGAAACTATCTCTATAATCACCCGCAAAAAACAGAAATAGTGGAACTTGCAGATTTACCTTTTTTCGACAAAAAAATGATCTTCAAGGATGTACTTGAAGAATCCTACAATTAAACAACAAAAAAAGAACGAAAATAATTTCGTTCTTTTTTATATATTCTTCCCGATATACATCTCCGCAACTTTATTCTCAATCGTCATTTTTCTTCCACTCGGGGATTTTACTTTTACATATCTATCAGTCATTTCCTCTACCTCAAACCCCTTTTTCGTAAAAAACTCTTGAATGAGACCCTTGATTTCCGGTCTTAGTGGAAATGGCTCTATATTTTCAAATCCACCAATTTCATTGACGACTGTTTCGCTTTTTTCTTCCTGTGTAATTTCCGAAACATTTTTTTCACCAACTACGTCCGTATTTATTTCTTCTTTATATTCTTTAAACATAATTAAACTCCAATAAGAATATATATCGCGCATTTTGCGATTGTTTCTATTGTTCCTCCTTCAATATTTTCCCTCACATCGTCCAATGATACTTTTATATCATTATCCCGTTTTAGATACAGATAATTTCCCTGGACATACGCAAGTTTATCCCCTTCCATATTAAATATATCGTCGCGGTCGAAATATCCAAGTTTTTTGTCTCCTTTCGCATAAATGCGACTCCCCTCAACCCGACCAATTTGCTCACCATTCTTTAAAATTTTATTTCCCATCATTCTCAACATGTTCGTATTATAACAAATTTTTTAAAAAATATAATTTGCCATTTTTACTCTCTTGTGTTATTCTCAAGCAGCACACGTAAGGGACACAATCTCTGCGCACACAGAGATTTTTTATTGAATTAATATATGGAAATTAGAAATATCGCAATCATCCCGACAAGAGAATGCTCCGCATTCACTGCGGGACGAGTCATCTTCCCTTATTGCACTATATAAAAATAAACACTCAACTCTATGGAAATTAGAAATATCGCAATCATCGCCCATGTAGACCATGGGAAAACAAAACTCACTGATGCCCTCATGCGGGAAACCGGCATGGTAAAAGAGGGATTCAGTATGGATTCAAACGCCATTGAACTTGAGCGAGGTATTACGATTTACTCCAAAAATGCCTCATTGTTTTACAAGGGGGTAAAAATAAATATTGTGGACACCCCCGGACACGCAGACTTTGGTTCTGAAGTTGAACGTGTGCTTCGTTCAATTGATTCGGTACTTCTTGTGGTCGATGCCCAAGAGGGTCCAATGCCACAAACACGATTTGTACTTAAAAAATCACTTGAACTTGGATTACGACCGATTGTGGTCATTAATAAAATCGACAAGCCGGCGGCGCGACCCGAATGGACCCATAACGAAGTACTCGCACTTTTTATGGATCTTGGCGCATCGAATGAGCAACTTGATTTCACCACAGTCTATGCAATCGCAAAAGATGGGGTTGCACAACTAAATCTATCTGACGAATTAAAAAACCTAGAACCACTCCTTGATGTTATTTTAAAAGAAGTTCCTCCAGCCTCTTCCGAGGAACTTGCCGCGAGACCATTCCGCATGCAACCATTCAATCTCGGATATGATAATTTTTTGGGACGAATGGCTATCGGACGCGTGTATGAAGGCACCATAAAACCAGGAGAAAGTATTTTCATAAAAAAGATAACCGGCGAAACACGTCAGTCAAAAATCACAAAAATATTCACATTCGAGGGAATGGAACGAAAAGAAGCTGAACGAGCAGAATCGGGAGATATTATAATGATTGCAGGAATTCCCGATGTATACATCGGAGAAACAATTTGCAAAAATGCGGATCAGGAATTACTTCCCGCGATCGCAATTGATGAACCGACAATCTGTCTTAATTTTTTAGTGAACAATTCCCCATTCGCAGGACGTGAAGGAAAGTTTGTCACCACGCGACAATTGAAGGAACGACTTGAGCGCGAACTTGAGGTTAATGTTGGATTGAAGATCGATTTTTCTCCTTCGTTGAATTCAGGACAAAGTGGAACAGATTCATACAAAGTATATGGACGAGGAGAACTTCATATTGCAATCCTTCTTGAGAATATGCGCAGAGAAGGATATGAGATGCAGGTATCTCAACCACAGGTTATTTTTAAAGAAGAAAATGGGGTGACACTCGAACCATTCGAAGAAGTTATTATTGATGT
>JBFLWN010000006.1:0-74872 GCA_040757555.1 Patescibacteria group bacterium
GCGCAAATCCGAAAAGCAAGGAACATTTTTCTTTGGTGTTGCCGAGCGGAGCGAGGCAGTGGCGGGGCGTCCTCATTCGTGGGGGTTCTCCGCAAAATGGGTTCTGACTTTTTCAAACAAACACCACCAAATTTGATTTGCCGAAGAAGTTGCCTCGGGGCTTCGCCCCTCGGCATTGGTTTCCGCCAAGAAATTCCAGGGGGTTTTGAATTCCGCCAAAAGAATTCCCGCCGAAAGTCGGCGGTTCCCAAACGAAGTTTGGATTGCGCCAAAGGCGCAAGAGCCGATGAGGAGAGATTTTTAGAAATTGTCGGTGTAAGTGCAATGCCTTTATCAATTTAATTCCCAAAGCTATGATCAAATATTTTATATATTGTCGTAAATCAAGTGAGGACGAAGAACGCCAAGTTTTGAGTATTGAGGCTCAATTGACAGAGCTTCGGGAATTCGCCAAGCAAAATAATCTTTTCGTTGAAAAAGAATTTTACGAGAGTAAGACCGCCAAAGAGCCGGGTAGAGTGGTTTTCAACGAAATGCTTGGCGAAATTGAAAAAGGCAATGCACAGGGAATTTTAGCGTGGAATCCCGATAGATTAGCGAGAAACTCGATTGACGGTGGCAGAGTAATTTACTTGGTAGATACGCAAAAGATTGTTGCGCTAAAATTCCCTACTTTCTGGTTTGAAGCGACACCCCAAGGAAAATTTATGTTGAGTGTCGCCTTCGGACAAGCAAAGTATTACACCGACAATTTAAGAGAAAACATTTTGCGCGGTATTCGGCAAAAAATACGCCGTGGTGAGTTATCCGCAAAAGCCCCTTTAGGATATTTTAACGAACCTCGTTTGCGAACGATTGAACCTGACAAGAAAACTTTTCATAAAGTGAAAGAATGTTTAGGGGCTTTTGCTACGGGACAATATACGCTCACTGCTATTCAGCGCAAAATGTTTTCTCTTGGCTTGGTTGGCAAGACGGGCAAACCACTGCACCTCGCCAGTATTGAACATATTTTGACCAATCCTTTTTACTACGGACATTTTCAATATCGTGGCGAGGTGCATGTGGGTTCGCATAAGCCAATGATTTCAAAGAAACTTTTTGACCAAATCCAAACAGCACTTGTTCAGAATGGAAAGCCCCGCAAAAAACGTGGGCCAAAGAATTTTCAGTTTTTAGGTTTTGCTACTTGTGGTGAGTGCGGGTATGCGATAACTGCGGAGCGTAAAATCAAAAAGAGTGGTTTAAAATATCACTACTACCATTGCACTTTCAAGAGCAAAACCCGCAAGTGTTCGCAAAATCGCTTTTTGCGGGAAGAAGTTTTAACTGAACAAGTGAAAAATCTGTGTCAAAAAGTTTCTTTGCCCGATGAGTGGCGGGAGAAGTTTTTGGTAAAACTGGAAACAGAGAATAAGGAATCCCGCCACTCATCTGACCTTTTCGCTCAAAATCTCCGCGATAGTATTTCCGCCATTAAAGAGAAGTTGGAACGACTAACTGACGCATATTTAGCCGAGGCGTTGGAACTTAGCGAATATCAAGAAAAGAAAAATGTTTTAATGGCGGAAAAGAAAACAATTGAGGAGAAGTTATCTGATTTTGAGCGAAAAGGTAATCATTGGCTCGAACTCATGCGAAACTGGATTATTGAGGCCAACCAAGCCGAAAATCTCTCTAAACAAGAAAATCCCTCACGGATGAGAGATTTTCTTGTTTCCATTGGCTCGAACCGCCGACTTTCGGCGGGAATTCTTTTGGCGGAATTCAAAACCCCCTGGAATTTCTTGGCGGAAACCAATGCCGAGGGGCGAAGCCCCGAGGCAACTTCTTCGGCAAATCAAATTTGGTGGACCCAGCGAGAATCGAACTCGCGCCTTGGCAATGCGAATGCCACGTAATACCACTTTACTATGGGCCCAAACTACATTTTATATTAAATAACCTTTATTATTTTTGCCACTTGTTCGGATTTTCTTATCTCCGCAAAATCACCATCGCTGAGTTCAATACTTTCTTTTCGATTATCAACATACACGATTGCGGGACCTCGTGCAATTGTGATTTTTATTACCGAATTTTCTTTCAAAACTATATGGTCAGACTGTTCGGTGCTGTTGTTAAACGCCAATCCCATTCCCACTTCAAAATAACTATCGGTAATGGATCGATAATATCCAGTTGAACCAAATGGTGTTGCCACCACTACCCCATCACCAATTACTCCTTCCAATATTTTTTTATTATTTACCGACACATCATATCGAATCGCATGGCGCGGATCTTTATTGTGCACAATTACATCGTTCACTCCCACATACATCTTCCCATGTGCGGTAACATTCAATTTCCAAAATTCTTCAATGGAATATTTATCTTGCCCTACTTTTTCGAGTACCTCGTTGTTTGAAGCCGACGAACATAACTTACACACCGCACTCGCACGAAGTGGAAGTTTTGGAATTCCTGGATACATGTGCTCTGCACGCATAAGCGTCCCATCTCCGCCATAACTTATCACAATATCTGGACTTCCGGAAACAATTTCAAATCCAAACTCTTTTACAATTTTTGTTATCTCTTCACTTTTCGGAGTTTTAAACACCAACACTTTCATATGTATCAATAATATCACTATTCCCGTTTTTTCTCCGTGCCAACGTATTTTCAACAAGTTCGCGTAGAAAATCACTATATTGAATACCCGAACTTTTCGCAGCATCTTCAAATCCAGATTCCGGGGAAACAACTGGATTTGTATTTATCTCAAGTACATAAATTCGGCGATTTTCGCTCACGCGTATATCAATGCGCACATAATCTCTGCATCCAATCGCCTGAAATGCCTTAATCGCATATTTTTCGATTCTATTTTTTAGCGATGTATCAACATCAGCGGGAAAAATTGTATCAAGTGGTTTCTCTGCGTCCCATTTTGTTTTATATGAAATAATTTTTGGTTCTTTTTTTGGAATATTATAAAAATTAATTTCTCCTATTCCTAATACACGCGGTGGATTTCCAACCACCGCAACAGTGAATTCTCTTCCTTCAATAAATTCTTCAACAACCGCGGGTTGGTTGTATTCCTTATGAATTATTGTAATCAGCTTTTCAACCTCCCCTTGTGTTTCAACAACAGAATCTTTTGTAATCCCCGCACTTCCATCCTCTCGCACCGGTTTCACAATATATGGAGGGGTGAGATTTTCAACATTTGGCATTTCCCCGACTGGTACCACAATTGAAGACGGCGTCGGAATTCCTGCAGAATCAAAAATTTGTTTACACTTCATTTTGTTGAGGGCCAACCCAAGTGCGAATGGCGGATTCCCTGTATATGGAATGCGGAGTAATTCAAGCATCCCTGCAACGTACATTTCTGTCTGGCTCCTTTCATATAAAGACTCGCATAAATTAAAAACAAAATCAGGGTTAATTTCTTCAATTTTCGAAATAGTCCGCGCATTGATACGCTGGATTCCCATTACCCGCACCGTAAGCCCAAATTCTTTTAAAAATTTTTTTATAATCTGCACTTCATCGCGCGATTCTGCGAGCGAATCAAAACTCTCATCATTCATTGATGATGATGTTGAACCAGCGCTTCCCCACGAGTTATATAAAATTAAACACGTTTTTCCCTCCAACTTCATAAAATTTATTCTTATTTTTATTTTACGCTCATAAAAATTTCTTTTCAACAAAAAAGAGCATCGATGATGCTCTTGTATTTATAATCTCCGACAGGCTCTAAGTTTAGCGACATGTGTGTTTAATAGTACGGAAGACACGTTCATTAATTTTACCTAAAAATTAATTTTGCTCTCACTCACCGCCACACAATTTATCCCACAAAACAACTTCAATCGATTTTACGATCAAATCAACACAATAACTTTACGGGTGATGGTTGCTATTCCTCGCTACAGGAATCGAGATTTTCTTTCTTCTTAGTTTGTCAGAGAACCAATACTAGTTTAACAAAAAATTATTTTTTTACAACTCTCATCCTCTCAATAATATACCTTGGTTCAAGTCCTTTGTTTTCAGTCACCCACCGATAAATAAGCGGACTTACTAAAAGTGAAAACACAATATTTCCGAGGAGATGATATGCGGTAAACGGAATCTGCCCCGTAAATGCCTCCATAAATGACTGTCCCCAAAAAAGCGGACCAATTGATAATCCAGTCACTGCGTCATAGAGAATCGTCGCCACAATACCAAACTTCAGATAATTGGCTGGGGTACTTTCTCGATTTTTGAAAAACATTGCCGCACCAATCCCAAGAAATCCATACGCCCCCGCAGTAACCCATGTCCACAAACCCACTCCACTTGTTACTGCATCAAAAATTAAAATACTCAAAAACCCAAATACAAACCCTCCGAGCCATCCAAATTTTTTCGCAAACGGCATTTGTGTTGCGGTCAACGGTTCTATATTTGGCACACGAAACGGAATAAATCGGATACCAAACACCACAATCCATCCGATCAAAAACTTTATCCACCCCTTTTTAAAATTTTCTTTCATAATCCTTATAATAGACCAAAATAGGAAAGAAAAAAGCGAGTTTGACAATACAAGATATATATGATATAATTAAAACAGAATAATTAAAAAATAATGGGAGAAAAAAAGTGAAAAAAATTGTCTTGTTTTGTTTTCTTTCTTCTTTGTTTCCTTTGGGAGAACTCCTCCAATATCTCGTCGTCGGACCCAGTTGGATACGTTGGTATCTTTCGGATTTTGGTCTAAGCGCAAGTATTGCCTCCATTTTTTTTACAATAAAGGGTTATAAGTTCATTAAAAAAGGACTCTTCTGTGGGTTTTTGTATGGAATTATTGCAGAATTATTACAATTCCTGTGTGGTCACGGAGATCCCATTGATGTGGGGGTGATAACAGTCGGATTTTTTGTAGGGCTCCTGGTCACAAATGATGTGGAGTTTTTATTTGAAAAATCCCCATCATTAAAAAGCGTATTTTAAATAAAAAATTCCCTCAAAACCTTGGGGGAATTTTTCATAACCGATCTGGGAAATCGGAAAAGATCCCATCAACACCAAGTGATTTCATCCGCGCGATATCTTTTTCATTGTTTACCGTCCATACAAAAACTTTTAATCCCTCTGTATGTGCGCGTACCACAAGTTTTTCTTTTGTAAGGCCAAGTGATGGGTTAATCGAATATGCACCGATTTTTTTTGCAAACCGAAACGCACCAAATTGGGAAATCCAATTAAATAAAACACTGAGTTGAATCTTATTATCCAATATTTTTATTGTTTCAAGTTCGGAACGAATAAACGACGAAACAAAAAAATCATTATACGACCATCCCCGTATTTCGATTGCATCTTTAATAATTCTATATGTGGGCCCCGCACATCCTTCCTCCTTCAGTTCAATATCCAGTTTCATTCTTTTCCCGACAAAATTAATCGTTTCTTCGAGTGTCGCTATTTGCGCACCTCCATCAACAATAAGTTGTCTTAATTCGGTAAGCGTTTTATCACGCACGTGTCCACGCCCATTTGTCACTCGTTCTAGTGTATTGTCGTGTATCACCACCACTTCACCGCTTTTACACACATGTACATCAATTCCCAATGCATCGGCATTCATTTCCAACGCACGCTGAAACGCAACAATAGTATCCTCTGGTGTATACGCGGAGGCCCCGCGATGGGCAATTTTTAATATCATTATGTCGGGCTGCAGGGAATTGAACCCTGTCTACACGCACCCGAAGCGTGCGTACTACCGTCATACGCCAGCCCGAAATTCCTCTGTAAATCTAAGTCATAGAATTACAATAAATGATCTTGGTCTTTATTGCGAGTTCCATACAATTCTTTTGATTTCTGACCAATCACAAAAACCGAAAGCACTGCGATATATACTGCCGTCACATCAGGAGTAACTCGATATTCACCTTTTGTGATAAAAGAGGAAATAAAAAATGCCAACATGAGCAATGAAAATGTTACTACAAACATTTCCCCCCTTCTTTTTCCTGGGTGTTTATCGTGCCAGCGATCAAACTCCTTGCTTCCCACAAATATTCCGAGCGATGCGATATAGACGGTTCCAAGAGGACCAATAACATATTCATATGGGGTCTCACCAAAAAAATTGATTGCCGCGACAATGAAATATAAAATCCCCCAAAAGGAAGAGAAAAATCTCCAAAATTTTTTTTCCATTATTTCTTTCATCTTATTTCACAAAATAACGTTTTTTCATATCGTTTTCAACCCCCTCTTCAATCAAGTCTTTCTTTTTTCGCCCTTCATCGGCAAGTTTTTTTAATTCGAGTGGAGAAAGCGCGCCAAATTCTCTCACTTTTTCTTCAAGATATTCTTTATTATTTTTTGACGGATCATCAAGCACCTCCTCAAGAAGCACAAATAAAATATCTCCCACGCGCGGCCCAGCGGGAATATTTAATAACCGCATTATTTCATCTCCTTTCACGGCGAGCATTTTCGGATGTACCGGATCGTGACGCACCTTATCAATCATAAAAAGAAGGTGGCGAAGTTTGTACGGAAACGCCTTTGGCACTTTTGAACCAACACGATCAGCTTCGCGCACGTTCAATATATCATCGATGTTTTCAACCCCAACACGCGCGATAAATCTTCGTACTCCCGCCTCACTTACCTCTCCCACGTTGTAATAGAACATGTGGTAACGAATGAGGTGACGAACTCTCTGTACCACATCACGTGGAAACCTCAACCGATCAAGGGCGTCTTTTGCAATCCGCGCACCAACCATTTCATGGTTATAGAACGTTGCATTCTCCCCGGTTCCGTTTTTTGTCCGTGGTTTTCCCACATCGTGCAATAGGGCCGCCAAGCGCACTTCAAATGAATAATTTTTCTCTGTTGCGTATTCGAGTGCGCGCACATTATGTTCAAACACGGTATATACATGATGTTTATTTTGCGTACACCCAACTCCCTCCAAAAGTTCAGGAATGATGTATTCCAATAAGCCAAGTTCTTGGAGAGTAAATGCTCCTTCGGCTGAACGCGAGGTCATAATAAGCTTCTGAAATTCATCGCGAATCCGTTCCTCAGCAATATGTTTCAAAAGTACAATATTTTTCTTTATTGCTTTTTGCGTTTCTTTTTCTATTTCGAATCCGAGTTGTGCCGAAAATCGTACCGCGCGCAACATACGAAGCGCATCTTCTTGAAATCGTTTTTCGGCATCCCCCACTGTGCGGATAATTTTATTCTTCAAATCTTTTTGTCCGCTATACGGATCAACAATATCATTTTTGAGATTTGAAATTTTATTTTTTAGATTTATTGCCATCGCATTCACCGTGAAGTCTCTTCGCGATAAATCCTCTTCAATTGTTTTTGCAAATTTCACTTCATCCGGATGACGTTTATCCGAATATGTTCCCTCAATGCGAAACGTGGTGATTTCCACCACTTTAAGTGTCGGATCTTCGGATCGTGTTTTTACCCCCACCGTCCCAAACTCATTTTCATAGACACTTTCGGGAAATAGCTTTTGTATTTTTTCCGGATGAGCATCTGTGGTGATGTCCCAATCTTTCGGTTTTTCCCCAATCAAAAGATCACGCACACACCCCCCTACGAGATATGCATCGTATCCACCCTTCACAAGTATTTCACCAATATTCTCTATTTCCTTTGGTACTGAAAATTCTTTCATCACCTATTCATTCTACGGCAATCTTCCTAAAATTGACAAATAAATTAAAAGAATTTACGTTATAGGAAGTAAAAAATTAACAATCAAAGGAAGAGACATGAAAAGAAAAATCAGTAGTGGGTTGTACGAAACAGGAAGTCATTATCTTACCAATCTTTGTGAACTCATCCGTGATTATCGTAACGGAAAAGAAATAGAAGACTCGTTAAAATATGTAGAAAAATATAGAGAAGCACTGCGCAAGTTTAAAAAAGAGCTTATTTTAAAAGATCCTGAAATGAATTTTCTTGTATTATGTGCGGATGAATTTATTGCACTCACCACAAAACAGGGTAATAAAAGACTAATTTTCAAAGATTATGATACGTTTAAAAAAGCGGATCAGAAAAACCCAAATCCAATGTGGCGATATATACAGGAGTATACATTCAAAGTAAAAAGTAATTACGACTTTAAACCACACATTGCATGGATGGCGTAATAGAATTTAATTTAAAAACATACCGGCTCCACATGAACGCCGGTTTTTGTTTGTCATTTGATAATTAAGCACAAATCACATTAGAATGAATGTGTGGCGCCCGTGGTGAAACGGATATCACGACGGTCTTCGAAACCGTTATTGGGGGTTCGAATCCCTCCGGGCGCACCATAAAAATATGGAAGGAATTTTATTCGCGGTTGGGGCATTATTATCTTGGACATTTGGTGATTTTTTAATACAACGAACAGTAAGAAAAGTGGGAAGTTGGAAAGCACTTATGTTTATTGGTATTACCGCACTTTTTTTATTGTTTCCGTTTGTATATAAAGAAATCCCATTGCTTTTTAGTTCAATAAAACATCTCGCAATACTAACACTTGGAAGTGTTGTGATGTTTGCGGCAGCACTCTTTGATTTTGAAGCACTAAAAAGAGGAAAATTTTGCATTATAGAACCCCTCTATGGAATTGAGGTGCCAATCTCAATTGGGTTGAGTATAGGACTATGGGGAGAAAGTCTTTCAACGCTACAAATGATTCTCATTGGTATTCTTTTTTTGGGAATCGTACTTGCGGTTACCACACATCATACCCATCTCCATTATCACAAACGTATATTTGAGCGTGGAGTTGTTCTCGCGCTCATAGGAGCGGTGGGTATGGGGCTTGGAAATTTTCTCGTCGGAGTCTCGAGTCAAACAACATCCCCCCTCCTTTCAATTTGGTTTATTCATGGGTTCTTAAGTATTTTGTGTCTATCTTATCTTCTCATGAGGAAACAACTTAAAGGAACTGTGAGAGAAATAAAAAATAATTTTGGTATTATTGCGGGACAAAGTATCCTCGATAATGTGGCGTGGATATGTTTTGCGTTTGCGACAACCATGATCCCAATATCAATCGCAACAGGAATCACAGAAAGCTACATTGCACTTGGGGCATTACTTGGGGTATTTATTAATAAAGAAAAAATACGCTGGCATCAATATGTTGGTGTCGCGATCACGTGTATTGCGGTTGTATTTCTTGCAACAATAAGCGAGTAAATGTTTGTTCTTTAATTTGAAATTAGAAATTCTAAATTGAAAATTCAAAACCGCTCTACGGCGGTTTTGTTGTTGTGCCCCCAGTAGGATTCGAACCTACGACCATTTGCTTAAGAGGCAACTGCTCTACCAACTGAGCTATAGGGGCCAGCAGAAATATAGTACTAATTCTGTCCTCTTTTTGCAATTTTATTTTGATTTTTTTGTAAAATCCAACACTATATTCATTATTTTTACATTCAACTCAATCCTTTTGGAAAACAGTTGCGCTTCCGGTGTTTCGGTACACATTGAATAAGGGACGCCATCTCGAAACATCCTATCCTCAAATGATCCGTCTTGGTGGTTGGTGATGAGTCCACCACTTAAAAGAACTCCGTAAATATACTTTTCTGTTTCAATTGGAAAATATTTTTTCGCAGACACAATAATGTCGCGATAAATTTTTTCAGTTTTTTTCTCAAAGTTATAGAGATAGAATTTTTTAAATCCCTTATTCTCATGAAGTGCGTGAAAGAAAAAAATATTTTCATCTTTTATGGTGTTGTGAAGTATCTTGTTCTCTCCTAATAAAATTCTCCTGCAAAAACAATTATTTAGATCTAGATTCAAAAAGTTATGACGCACCCCCTTATCAAACCCATATGGATTCGTCACAGGAAATAAAACGATTTTTATATCTTTATATTTCTTTGGATTATAATGTTTTATAAACTCGAGTATTGCCCATGGACCCGCGGGCTCTTCTCCGTGAATTCCGCCAGAAAAACACACAACTTTCTTTCCGTGTCCCAGGATAATTTTAAACATTGGATACTCTTTCTTTTTTCCAACATCACCAATTTTCTGTAATTTTATTCCTCGTCCCCTACAAATTTTTCTCAGTTCCGAAATGTATTTCTTATACATAATTAAATTAATAATAACAATCCGCACATTGTGCGGATTGTTAATTTAAACTCCTGAATGGAAAACAATAATGCTGAATACCTCTTTCCCCTAATTGTATTTGGGAACATCGTATGTTTATATCAAACTCATTTTTTAACTCTAATTTTGAATTATAAACCTCAAATCCATATTTAAGATTAACCTGAAGTTCGTTTCCTTTTTCCTCTGCATTTATTTTAGATACATCTGTACCATACAATAAACCCGTTTCCCCATTAGCCGGAACGAGGGTCGGAAGATTTGGGACGTCGTTTTTCGGTGTAAACATTGTAGTTGATGCCTGATCTTTAATATAAATATTTTTTATATACCCAGCGTCTTTTCCTGTATTTTTAAAGCGCATCACTAAAATCGCCTCCCCTGGCATAATATTAACGGCATTGGTTTGTAATTTTTCCCCATCTTTCCAACTCGTCCTTTTAATCGGGGTTCCATTTTTATCTATGAGTTCTAATTCAATATCGCTAAGAGATATATTTGGCCCAATATCTATTGCTTTTAATTCTTTCGTTTCTAATACCTGTAAATATGTCATAACCGCTAAAATAATCGTTGCTAGCGCCATAATAGGAGTAGAAGCTTCTTTTATTTTATTAAATATTGTATTCTTTTCTTCCATGTGAATGTACACATCATAGTAGAAAAATCATCAAAAATCGAGTATAATATGGCGGAAAATATGTCTCATATCGAATTATCATCCCCCCTCTCTTTGATTCATGGTATTGGACCACGATTTGTCCAAAAACTAAATAAACTGCACATCGAAACGGTAAAAGATTTATTGTGGCACTTCCCAACGCGATATGAAGACTTTTCGAATATCACAAAAATTTCCGATCTTATTCCTCGCGAAGAGTGCACTATTCAGGCACTCGTGAAAAAAATAAATGTGCGTCGTGCATGGCACAAGCGCATGTTTATTATTGAAGCAAAACTCGAAGACGAAACAGGAGAAATACGCGCAGTGTGGTTCAATCAAACCTACATCAAAAATATTCTTCAACCCGGGAAAACAGCAAATTTTTCCGGAAAAGTAAGTGAATCGCGTGAGGGAGAGTTATATTTTTCGAATCCCGGATATGAGGTAATAACGTTTCAAGAAAAAGAAACAAAACACACGGGGCGCATTGTGCCGATTTATCCGGAAACAAAAGGACTCACCTCAAAAGGTATCCGTTATCTCATCCAACCGCTATTAAAAGTAATTGAAAAACCAAAAGAATCACTTCCACAAAAAATCGTAAAACAATATAATCTCCTCCCCCTTTCCGAGGCACTCCATATTATTCACTTCCCCGAAACACTCGACGATGCAATGGAAGCCCGCAGACGATTTAATTTTGAAGAATTATTTCTCCTTCAACTTCATCTCCTTGGTGAACGTGCAAGACTCACAAAAGAAAAAGCACCCGCGCTCGATATCGATGTTTCGATGATAAAAGCATTTTTGGAAACACTTCCTTTTGAACTCACCGCATCACAAAAACAAACGCTTTGGGAAATCGTACAGGATTTAAATAAACCCACCCCAATGAATCGCCTCCTCCAGGGAGATGTGGGTTCGGGAAAAACAATCATCGCAGCGCTTGCGGCAATATGCACCGCACACAAAGGATATCAAACCGCACTTATGGCACCAACCGAAATACTCGCACGACAGCACTATCAGACCATCATTAAATTCTTTCCTGATCATGAGGAGGGCGTTGCACTCCTTACCGGGAGTGAATCAAAGTTGTCATATGGACACGGGCTTGAAACCGATTTGAAAAAACCATCACTCATAAAAGAGATTGAAAGTGGAAAAATACATATAGTGATTGGCACCCATGCACTTATCGCAACCTCAAAGACAAAAAAAGAAAGAAAGATCACATTTCCCTCGCTTGGTCTTGTTATTGTTGATGAGCAACACCGATTTGGTGTGCGTCAGCGCGCTGAACTTACCAAGCGAAAAGAATATATCCCCCATTTCTTAAGTATGTCTGCAACTCCGATTCCACGAACACTTTCACTCACCCTTTTTAGCGACCTTGACCTCTCACTTATCACCGAGCTTCCGAAAAACAGGAAAGTAATTATTACGAGTGCGGTGCCGCCCGAAGAACGCACAAAATCATATGCGTTTATTCGAAGTGAAATAAAAAAAGGAAGGCAAGCATTTGTAGTGTGCCCAAGAATCCAACCCACAACCGACGAGGGTGGGCTTTCATTGAAAGAGCTCCAAATGCTTCAGGTAAAATCGGTAACGGAGGAATATGAAAAGCTTTCAAAAAAAATATTTCCGGATTTACGCGTTGCCATGCTCCACGGAAAAATGTCGGGAGAAGAAAAAGCGAAAATAATGAATTCGTTTATAAAAAATGAAACAAATATTCTTATTTCAACGTCCGTGATTGAGGTGGGTGTCGATGTGCCAAATGCCTCCATTATGATGATCGAGGGGTCGGAACGATTTGGTCTTGCGCAACTCTATCAATTTAAAGGACGCGTCGGACGCGGAGAACATCAATCATATTGTTTTCTATTTACCGACTCGTCTTCTGAAGAAGTAAAAAAACGCCTCACCTCAATTGTCGAAGCAAAAAATGGACTTGAGCTCGCCGAAAAAGATTTGAAGTTCCGTGGCCCTGGAGAATTTTTGGGAGAAGGACAAACAGGGATGCCCGACCTTGCAATGAAGGCACTGCAAAATCCACAACTCATGAAAGATGCGCGAAAGTCAGCGGAAGAGATTATAAAAAAAGATCCAGAACTTTCTCTATATCCGGATTTAAAAAGTGCGGTAAAAATATTTACCTCACAAATACACAGAGAATAATAAACCCTTTATTTTTTAATAGAATACCGTACACTAATAACTGAATCAACGGGCTGTCGTATACCGGTAGTACGCTTGCTTTGGGAGCAAGTAGACTGGGTTCAATTCCCAGCAGCCCGACAAAAAAATGATCTTTATATTCAAAGATAATCCAGAGCGGATAAAGAATATAGAATTAAAAGAAAGTAAATTTAAACAGAAACTTCACTCGCATGTTCCTGATTTTTGTTTTGGTACAAAATACCTAAAAAGAAAAAAAAGGGGGGAGGATCCGCTTGAATTTTTAAAAAGATATTCACGCCATTGGTTTTCCAATCTTGGGCGACATATCACGGCGCCGCTCGAAAAAGTAAAAATAGAGTGGAAAAGAAAATATATGATTTTCCCCTCGGTGATGAATGAGAAAGAGAGGGTGTTTTGTAAATACTCAATACAAAAAAGTGGCCCAGGAAAAAAAGTCGCACTTATTACGGTCATGCACTGGAACGGTATTCCGAAAGAATATGACGCACTCATTTCATTCGTGAGGAATCGACTCTTGCCGTTAAGCACATTCTTGTTTATCCCCTCAAATCGCAAGGCCTCGTGGGGAATTAAAAAATCAATGGACTATGAAAGTGTGGGTCCAGATATTGGACATATGGTTTCGCGTTTCCAAAAAAATGTTTTCGACATACAACGTCTTGCGTGGATTTTAAAAAACGAACTTGGGTTTGATGAGGTGGGAATATTTTCTTTCAGTATGGGGACGTGTTATTCGTCTGTTGCGACAATGGGAAATCCATCGCTCTTTGATTTTGCGATTTTTCATCTTCTCGCGGATGATTTTCATAAAGCACTTATGAGCGGGGTTGGCACAACAAGAATAGCTGAAAAAATAAAGGGAAATGTGAAAGAAGAAGACCTCCATGAAATTTTAAAAATACTTTCCCCTGGAGCGTATGAGAAAAAACTAAAAAATCTCCCAAAACACACACGAATTGTCCAGGCAAAATATGATCACGTATTTTGTCCCGAAAACGTTACTACAATAAACAAAAAAATACGGGCAGTTCGCCACGATATCGAAGTAGATATGGAACCATTGGGACACAACTGTCTTAATTCATTCCCATTGGGACTCAAGGTGCTCTATAACGACATAAAATTCATTTATAAATACACTGGGATGAAAAAACATCCATTTCGCAAATTTTTCATCTCCTAATTATTTCTCAGGGGGTAGTCCGTTTGTCGCAAGTGAACGGTTGGAATATCGATCATCGTCCGTCACCTCAACCGCATTATTCGCCCATTCCGGCAACACGAATTGTTTTGCGTCTTCCTCATCTATAAATTCACACTCAAGAATCATAAGTGGTGCAAGTGATCCTTTGTATATATCAAATTCAATTGAGTGATTATGATACGGAATTATATATCGATCCTTTTCTAATTTTTTCTTCTCTATCCCCGACCATATCTTCTGAAATACCCACTCGGGAATTTCAACTTCCCATTCTTTTCTCACGAGCCCCCGACCTTCTTTTACTGTCATAAAATATTTCTCCCCCTTTCTCCGTACACGAATTTTTTTTCCATACCCCTGTGCAATATGGAAAATTTCCTTTCCAAGAAGTATTTCTTCGGGAATTGGAGAAGTAATTTTAAATCTTCTTTCTATTTCCATATGTATACATTATATATAAAAATCCCCCGATGTGTGTCGGGGGTTATAATGATTCATCAAACATCCTCATCTTCTCCAAAAACTGTCTATTTAAACCATTAATGATCGCGGTTTTTTCATTCACCGCACTTATACTCGACCGAACAATATTCTGATTCTGAATTGTGTTATCTAAAATAAGTGTCGTAAGATCACCCAAAAAATTATTTAATACTTGCGTATAAGAAATAAATTCACTCACCAAAGAAAGCTCCACCGCGACCGCCTCATAGGCAGTCCTCTGTTCCCCCGGAGAACGAATTTCTGAAAGTGATTCGGCGAGTGTCTTCAGATTTTGTGAAAGTTCAAATGCCTTTCCATATGCCGCCTCATTTGATGCGCGAGCGCTTTGGATGAGTGCCAGTGCTTCTTCATTTTTTCCTTTTATCTCCAATACATTAATTTTTGCTACCTTTTCATTTGTCTCATTAGTAAGGCGAACAATATCTTCACTCACGAGTGACGCACTTTTGCGAGCTTCAATAAAACGCTCGGGTATTCCCCGTGAAGCGCGTAGCGAGGTAATATAAATGATTCCCAACACAATAATAATAGCCCCGACGGAAACCCCGATTACCTGGATAAGCCTTTTTTGGTGATCCTCAAGCTTCATACGTGAAATACATCATATCATAGGGTTTTGGGGTGCGCTACCCTCATATACTTGCGTGACATTCATTTTTTGTGCAAAATTGTAGGAGTGGCGGGATTCGTATAGTGGTTGTACGTCACCCTTCCAAGGTGAAGGCACGGGTTCGATTCCCGTATTCCGCTCCAGATTTGTAACGTTACAGTATTCTAGAAACAAAAGGGCTCGTCACTCGTTATAGGTATGAAGGAGGAAATAACGCTCGTTCAAAGAGCACAATCGGGGGAATCTGAGGCGTTTGGGGTACTCTATGATACCTACCTTCCAAAAATATATCGTTTTATACTTTTGAAAGTCACAAAAAAAACGGATGCCGAGGATATTACCCATCAGGTGTTTTTGAGTGCCTGGCAAAACATAAAATCATATCGTTTTCAGGGAAATCCTTTTTCGAGTTGGCTTTACAAAATTGCACATAACGCTGTCATTGATTTCTACCGAACACAAAAACCAATTGTAGATATCGAGCTTGTCTCGGAAGATTCACTTGCTCACCTTCCAAATCTTGAACATGAATTAGATCGCGGAATGGAATTAATAAAAGTCCGACACGCACTTACAAAACTAAAACCGGATGAGCAAAGCATACTTATCATGAAGTTCGTTGATGAATTATCGAATAAAGAAATTGCTGAAGCACTTCACAAAACAGAAGGAGCAATACGCGTTATACAACATAGAGCACTTAAACAAATAAAGAACATACTTAATGAGTCAACACATACACAAACAATTAGAACAGCTTAGACAAATTTCCCCCGACCCGCGTTTTGCGGCACGGGCCCGTTTGTCTGTTTTGTCACAAAAACAAAATATCTCACATATAGAGATGTTTGTTTCTTTTGTACAAAAACCGATGGTGGTTGGATCATTTGCCTTTGCCCTCGCACTTTTTGTTCTTATTTCGGTCCTCTCCCCTACGGTCTCTGTTTCCTCATTAAAAGATACCAATACACTAAACCAGGAGATAAGCGATCTCTCGATTAATATTCATCTTAAGGAGTTGTCTTATCAACAAAATGCGGATTCCATGATTATGGCAGCAATCACAGAGATAAAAGATACTAAAGTAAGTCATTTGAACCAAAAAACATTAAACTCGGAGTCACAGAATTTAAATATCGAAAATAACAACACCGAAGACATTAATAAACTTTTAGATACAGTAATTTTTTAATACCATGCGTGCCATTTCATCTTTTATAATTTTTTCATTCTTATTCGGAGTATGTGTATATGCGCCGGTAAATGCGCAATCCGACACAACAAAAAAGGCGCTTGAAAGCGTAAAAGAAAGCGTCACCACACTTATCAATGCAAAAGATGAGGAAAATCCAAACGACATTGCATTCCGTATCGAAACATTCAAAAAAGTTATTGATTTTTCAATCGCTGAAGCAAAAGATTTAAAAATAAAACTTTTTGGTATTGATACAAAAAAAGTAGGAACATCGACGGTTGCGTGGAAAAACGGAGTGATGAAAGATATCGATGAGGCCCTGGAATATTACGACTCAGAAAAGAATTTCATAAAAGAAGGAGAAGCCTCCCTAACTCTTATTGAGGTGAAAACAAGAGCTGAATCGTTCAAAGAGTGGCGAGAGAGTAAATATGCCCCCACCGCAGATGAAATCAATACCTATTTTCTTATCGAGCAACAAAAACAAGCACTTGAAACAACAAAAAAGAGAACTGAAAAAATCCACCTCGACATTGAAAAATTGAAAAAAGCGAAAATAAAGACAAGTGGTTTAGAAAAATTATTTTCAAAAGTAGATCCTATGATAAAGGATGCGGAGGAATTGAATAACAGGGCGGATCTCCTCTTTTATAAAACAAAAATTTTGCCACAACCCCCCAAAGAGGAAGTAATAAATGAAACAACTACAAATGAAATAATAAACACTACAACCTCAACGGTAGTCAGTGAGATTGAAAAAAATCCCGAATTATCAATAAAAGACTTAGTAAAAGAATCTTTTGCTAAAGTGAAAAACATATACCAGATATTCATTGATATGAGCGGCTTGGTGAGGAAGCTACTCTAAATAAAAAATCCCCCGACATATATCGGGGGATTTTTTATTACTCAATTTTTCTACTACTATAATACCGCTTCTTTTAAAACCTTTCCCGCTCGAAATTTCGGCTTTGTAGAAGCCTTGATCTGAATCTTTTCTCCAGTTTTTGGATTTACTCCCATGCGAGCTGCTCTTTTTGCAACTCTGAAAGTTCCAAACCCAGTGATCCCCACCTCTTCTCCGCGACTTAGTGTTTTTACAATAGTATCAAACATCGTATCTACCACAAGTTGCGCTTGTTTTTTTGTTTCGATTCCTGCGGCTTTCATAACCGCATCAACAAGTCCGTCTTTTTTCATAAATTTATATTTAGGTACCTGATATAAAGGCGTGTTTTGTGTAAAATCGACCTTTTAAACTGTGTGTATAGTATACCAAATTTACCAGGTTTCTCCTATGTTTTTTACCCACACTCTATACACAGCAAACTTTTCTATTTTTACCCCTATTTTGCGTATTCCACTGCTTTTACCTCGCGGATTACCACCACTTTTACCTCCCCAGGGTACTGTACTTCCGATTGAATTTTTGCTGCCACTTGTTTTGCGAGTTGTAACGCTCCGAAATCGTCAATTTTTTCCGGAGTCACAAACACCCGCACCTCTCTTCCCGCCGATACCGCATATGCTTGGTTAATTCCTTCAAAACTTTTTACCACGCGTTCAATATCCTCAAGTCTCTTTAGATACTTTTCCAGCGTATCGCGTCGCGCACCAGGACGGGCAGCTGAAATAATATCAGCGGTCGCCACCAAGTGTGCTTCTGGAGATGAATATGGATACTCATCGTGATGGGATTCCATCGCTTTAATCACGTCTTCATGAATTCCATATTTTTTGAGAAGTTTCCTTCCAATATCAACATGACTTCCCTCTACCTCATGATCGATCGCCTTCCCAATATCATGAAGAAGTGCCGCTTTCTTTGTGATATCAACCTTAAGATGAAGTTCAGAGGCCATCATCCCTGCGATATGCGTCATTTCAATTGAATGATTTAACACATTTTGCCCATAACTTGTTCGATAATTCAGCCGTCCAAGTAAATAAACAATCTCCTTTGGAAGATCAAGGATACCAACCTCAAACGCGGCTTCCTCTCCAACCTTCTTTATATGATCCTCGAGTTCGAGTCGTGCTTCTTCAACCTTTTCTTCAATTTTTGCGGGTTGTATTCTCCCATCTTTAATTAATTTTTCAAGCGCTATTTTCGCAAGCTCTCTCCGTAAGGGATCAAATGACGAAATAAGTATACTTTCTGGAGTTTCATCAACAATAAGCTCAACTCCCGTGAGGCGCTCAAACGTACGAATATTTCTCCCCTCACGACCAATTACCTTTCCCTTGATATCTTCGTTGGGAAGGTTTACAACACTCGTGGTCACATCTCCGATACAATTTCGCGCGTATCGTTGAATTACCGAGGTAATGATTTCAGTGCTTTTTGCTTCAATTTCATTTTTCTTTTCACGCTCGAGAGTAACAATTTTTTCGGCAAGTTCTTTATGTGAATCGCGTTCAATGTCTTTCATAATTTGATTTCGGGCATCTTCTTTCGACATCTCTGCGACTCGCTCAAGTTCTTCCACTGCTTTTTCGCGACTCAATTTTATTTCGTTTTCAATATTTTTTAATCGCTCAAGCTCTTCCCTCTTTTTTGCGGTAAGGCTTTCCGACTCAGCGTGCTGGCGCTCAAGGAGCGCCTCTTTCTTTAAGAGATGATCTTCAAGTTTTCGAAGATCTTGTTTTCGCTCACGTTCCTCTTTTTGTGCGTCTGCAATAATAGCCGCTGCTTTTTCGTTTGCGGCTAAAACGGTCTTTTTGGCTTCTGATTCTGCAGTTTCAAGATGCTCTTGTGCTTTAGACTCTAATGAACCTCTCTTGCGGAGAGCTATCCAAATGCGTGCAAAGTAACCAAGAACAATTCCTAAAACAAAACCAGCCGCCAACAGGATGTTGGGGTTCATAATATGAAGTAATTGAAAGTTTTATATACATCGACGTTTTCTCTTTCACTATTCATTTTATATCTCCTTCATCATTTATGTCAAAAGACGTACAATAGATATATGAAGCGTACCTACACACTTGTGATACTCGACGGATGGGGATTTGGAAAAGTGGATGACTCAAATCCCATACACCAGGCCCAATTAAAAACATTCAAATTCATTGAAGATAATTTTCCGTATGGTGCACTCCAGGCATCCGGTATTTCAATCGGAATGCCGTGGGACGAAGAAGGAAATAGTGAAATCGGACACCTTACCATTGGAGCGGGACGGGTATTTTATCAACACTATCCAAAAATTACACTTGCAATTGAAAACGGATCTTTCTTTGAAAACAAAACATTAAAAAATTCTTTTGCTCACACAAAAAAGAATAATAGTGCCCTTCATCTTATTGGTCTCGTCGGAGAAGGGGTTGTTCATTCGGCATTTACCCACCTTGTTGCACTTCTTGATATGGCAAAAAGAGAGGGGTGTGCGCAGGTATATATACACGTAATGAGTGACGGAAGAGATGGTGCTCCCCAACTCATTGTTTCGTATATAGAAAAACTGAGAGAGGAAATAAAAAAATATGGCGTGGGAACCATCGCTACGCTTATCGGGAGATATTATGGTATGGATAGAGACAGGCACTGGGATCGAACAAAAAAAGCATATGATATGTTGGTATATCCAGAACATACTCGAATTACTGATATAAAAACTGCGACGGAAGAAATATATGCAAAAAAACTTAACGATGAATATATCGAGCCAACCATCATAAATGAGATTCACCCCATAGAAGACGGCGACTCGGTGCTTTTTTTCAATTTTAGGGAAGACCGCATGAGACAAATTGTTGAGCCATTTGTAAATCCGGAATTTTCAACATTCCAAACAAAAAAATTCCAAAATCTTCTTCTTACCACAATGACGGAATATCGAAATGATTTTTCTATTCCTGTGGTATTTGAAAGGGAGGAAATTATAGATCCGCTCGGAAAAGTTATTTCCGATTCGGAACGAGTGCAATTGCGTATCGCGGAAACAGAAAAATATGCCCACATCACTTACTTTTTTAATGGGCTCCAGGAAAAACCATATTCAAATGAATATCGTGTGCTCATCCCCTCAAAAAATGTAGCGCATCACGAAGAACATCCCGAAATGATGGCAAGCGCAATCACCGATCGGGTGATTATTGCACTTAATGAAGGGGGGTTTGATTTTATACTCGTAAATTATGCAAATCCGGATATTATTGCACACACAGGAGATTTTGAGGCTACAGTAAAAGCTGTTCGTGTTATTGATGCAGAAATAGAACGACTCATGAATGCCACACTCGCCCAAAATCACGTTCTTATTATTACTTCGGATCATGGAAACGCAGAGACACTTATCAGCACACAAACAGGACAACCCGAGACAAAACACGATGCAAATCCGGTCCCCTTCTATCTCATAGGAAGAGAATTCCAAAAACAAAACACATCTCCAAAGCCGTCTCGACCACCAGTGATAGGTCTTCTTTCTGATGTTGCCCCCACCATTCTCGCACTTATGGGAATAAAAAAACCAAAAGAAATGACAGGACAAAGTCTCCTCGAACAATTAATATAAAATATATATAATAAATATATGAAACTTGTTTGGAAACTTATCTTCTCGATATTCTCGAACTCAATTGCGCTCTATGCGGCGGCATATTTTATTACCGGATTCAATTTTTCTGGAGGGTTTGTGGAACTTATTATCGCCGGAGCCATTCTTTCTGTTATTAACACATTTATTCGTCCGGTGTTAAAACTTATTCTCGGTCCACTTATTGTGCTCACTCTCGGGTTGTTCATTATTGTAGTGAATGCGGGAACATTGTTTATTCTTGACATATTTAGTCAGCCACTTACAATACAGGGGTATATTCCACTCCTCTACGCATCTTTGCTTGTTGGATTTGTGAATTTTATCATTTCAACAAGCGGAAAATTTCTATATAAAGAGGAATGAATAAAATCATGTTAAACATTGCCGAAGTAATAATTTCAATCATTCTCATTGTGCTCATTCTTCTCCAAGAACGATCAAGTGGGCTCTCCGGGGCGCTTGGCGGAGGTGGAGCGGGTGCATCATATCAAACGCGCCGAGGATTAGAAAAAGGAATTTTTTGGGCAACCGTAGTGTGTGGCATTATTTTTGTGGCCCTCGCGGTTCTTAAACTTGTTATAATTTAGTGGAGGAGATTCTTTTAGCGTCTTATCTTTCCCGCCTATCAAATTCTGATTCTTAAGTTATCCCAATGACTTTTTTAAAAAACGTATTTGCATCACTTACAAAAAATGAGTTTAAGACACTCATGTGTTTTGCTGTTATTTTTCTTATCGCGGGCATTGCACTTACTGCGATTACCATAAGCGAAAACAGCACCCTCGTCCCCGTCCAAGGAGGAATGTATAGGGAAGGGATTGTTGGACAACCAATTGCGGTAAATCCTGTTATTTCAGGAAATCCGACAGATCAAGACATAAGCGCACTTATTTACCCAAAAATTTCTGACATCATTGATACATACACCTCGGAGGATAATGGACGCGTGTTCATTCTGAATCTAAAAGAAGGACTCGTGTGGGACGACACAAAACCCCTATCGAGTGATGATATAGTCTTCACCATCCAAACCGCGCAAGAACTTGGAAATCAATCTCCCATTTCAAATACAGTGAAAGGAGTAGTGGCTGAACGCATGAGCGAGTTGCAGGTCCGACTCGCGCTCCCGGTTCCTTATTCTTTTTTTGATGAGACACTAAAAAAAATTCTCATTATTCCGAAGCATGTTTTTGGAAGCATTCCTGCACAAAACATCAAACTCTCCTCATATAATCTCGAGCCAGTGGGAAGTGGGCCATATCGTTTTAAAACATTTTCACAAAGAAAAGACGGATTCATTACCGAATATCAACTGATAAAAAATGAGACGTATTATGGAACACAACCATTTATCCAAAAATTTGTCTTCCGATTTTATGAGAATGAAGAAAATTTACTCAAAGCATTTCGTTTGAGAGAAATTGATGGGTTTGGAAGTGTCGGAGTTATAGAAACAAAAACGATGACTTCCCAGCAAACAAAAATAACAAGTATTCCGATGTCCCGTTACTATGCCCTCTTTTTTAACCTTGGTACTAATGAGATGTTAAAAAATGACTCAGTGCGAAAAGCGCTTTCGTTGTCGATAGACAAAAATCAAATACTCTCCGCAGTATTCCCCGATAGTTCCGCGGAAATAATACGTGGTCCCCTTTTGAAGCGCGAATCGTCATCACAAAATATCGAAGATGCGGAAGCAATTCTCAAAAAAGCAAAAATAAGTGCAATAAATTTATCTCTCACTGTTCCCAAAATAGATTTTCTTGAAAAAACAGCGGAAGAAATAAAAAAACAATGGATGAATTTGGAAGAAGTGGAAAATATTACCATACGCACTGTAGAACCAAAAGATATTGTCGAGAAAGTGGTAAAAACAAATGAATACGAAATACTCCTTTTTGGAAATATTCTTGAAAATAAAAAAGATCTCTTTCCGTTTTGGCATTCATCTGAACGAATGTATCCAGGATTAAATCTTTCGTTCTATAAAAACACAAAACTCGACCTTCTTATCGAAACTATCCGACAAACAAAAGATGCCACAAAACAACAAGTATTATTGAAAACCGCAGAAGATGAAATATTGGGCGACGATCCTGCTGTATTCCTTTATACAATCCCCTATACCTATATCCACACCTCAGAACTCGGAGGGGTGGTGTATGAAGAAAATCCAGATCTTTCTCTCTCAAATCCACGTGATCGTTTTCTTAATGTTGAAAAATGGTATGTAACGAAGGCTCGTGTATTAGAATAAAAACTATGACGTGTCACATTGCAAACGAAGGAAAAATAAAAGGGAAGAAATTTGATGCGGTGGTGGTTGTCGGGATGGGAGGATCTGGTCTCACTGGAGACATACTGAAGTTTATAAAAGACGATATTGGATTGTCCGTTCCTGTGTTTGTTTCAAAAGACTATACACTTCCAAAAACCGAAGCAAAAAAGCCATTATTCATTTTTTCTTCGTTTTCGGGAAATACACACGAAACAATAACCGCACTTCGTGAGGCATTAAAGCAAAAAAAGGATGTTGCGGTAGTAACGTCCGGAGGGGTCGAAAAAATTATTGCGGAAAAACACAGCCTCCCACTCGGCGTGTTTGAAACACAAAACTTGACACCACGCGAAGGTCTCATATATAATCTAAGTACTATCATCACTCTCCTTTCTTTCTGTTTCCCCATTAGAGAAATCGATATGTCCCCGAAAAGAATCGGGTCGACGAAATATAGTAATGATATCGTAAAAAAAATTGGAACACGCATTCCACTTATTTACACCGATAATTCCACTTCTTCGCTTGGACTTCTGTGGAAAATATTTTTTAACGAAAGTGCAAAAATTCCAGCATTTTCAAATACGATCCCTGAGGTTGCACACAACGAAATTGAAGGAATAACCCACACAACAAAACTCTTCATTCCCCTATTTTTGACTTCAAAGAAAACAACAAAAGAAAATAAAACAAAAATACAGGCACTTGTTGGATTTTTTAAAAAGAAAAACATATCCCCAATACTTGTGAAACTCGATGGGACAAAAAATAAAGATATATTTATAAACGCATTTGCGCACATTACACTTCTTACAAATGAAATTGCGAAGAGCAAAAAAATCTCTCCGCAACACACTCCATCTATTGATCTCTTCAAAAAGGAGTTTGAAAAATAGTGATACGTAGTTTTCGAAACAACACAACAACAGCGCCGGGATGGTGGAATTGGTAGACACGCTAGCTTCAGGAGCTAGTACCGAAAGGTAATGAGGGTTCGAGTCCCTCTCCCGGCACAAAGGTAAATAATTTATATAGAGGCGTATTTATCTAAAAACATATTTATATATGATAAAAAACACAAAAAAAGTGGTGCGGAGAGCTCCCATGAAAGATCATGGGGACCACTCATCGAAAGACTCTCTTCGCTTCATTCCACTTGGTGGACTTGAAGAAATCGGTCGAAACATGATGTTACTCGAATACAAGGACGAGATTCTTGTTATCGATGCGGGATTACAATTTCCTGAGGAAGAAACTCCGGGAATTGATTACATCATCCCAAACACTGCGTATCTTGAAGAGCGCAAACAAAACATAAAAGGTCTTGTGATCACTCATGGACACTATGATCACATCGGTGCCATTCCTCATGTGATGGAAAAGTTGGGAAATCCAATGATTTATACCACGCGTCTTTCAAAAGAAATTATAATGAAGCGACAGGAGGAATTTAAAAATTCTCCGAAACCGATGTTCGACATCGTGACAGGAGGAGAAACAAAACAAATATCGAAGAATTTTGCGATCACGTTTTTCAATGTGGTACACAATATTCCCGATGGTATCGGAATGATTATTCGTACTCCAGTGGGAAATATTGTCCACCCAGGAGAATTTAAATTTGACTATAACGCAAACGGAAAACCAATAGGACTTGATACGTGGGAAATGGTCGGCAAGGAAGGTATTCACACCCTCATGCTTGATTCAACCGGAGCAGAAACCCCTGGGTTTTCTCTCTCGGAACGCGTAGTGGAACAAGAACTTGAAAAAATATTCAAAGGAGCTCACGGACGCATCCTTATCGGAACATTCGCTTCCCTTCTTGATCGTCTCACCGAAATCGTAAAAATTGCGGATAGACTCGGACGACACGTAGCAATCAGTGGGCGCTCAATGAAAACAAATTTTGAAATCGCCCAACGGCTCGGATATGCAAAAGTACGAAGTGGAACAATTATTCCGCTCGAAGATATAAAAAATTATCGAGATGATAAATTACTCATTCTTTGCACGGGAGCACAAGGAGAACCGAACGGAAGTTTTATGCGCATTGCGAACGGAGAGCATAAGCAGATAAAAATCAAAAAGGACGACACAGTAGTACTTTCCTCCTCTGTGGTCCCCGGAAACGAACGGAGTGTACAAACACTGAAAGACAATCTATCTCGTCAGGGTGCGCTTATTTACCACTATAAAATGCTCGATATCCACTCATCGGGACACGCGCCACAGGAAGAATTGAAGGCGGTGATGCGCCTTGTGAAACCGAAGTTTTTCCTTCCTATCCATGGGTATTACTTCATGCGATGGCGAAACGCAAAACTCGCACAAGAGGAATTAAAGATGAAACCGGAAAATACAATTCTTGCGGATAACGGCGTAGTCATAGAGATGCTTCGCGACAGCGTGCGCGTGACGAGCGAACAAGTTCCCGCATATTACGTTATGGTGGACGGACTCGGAGTTGGTGATGTAGGAGAAGTAGTGCTTCGCGATCGAAGAACGCTCGCACAAGAAGGGATGGTAGTGATTATCACCACGCTTAGTAAAGACAATGGAAGAGTGTTAAAAAATCCTGACATTATTTCCCGCGGATTTATTTATCTCAAAGAAAATCAGGAACTCTTGGAAGATATCCGAAGAAAAATTCGTGGCATTATCGGACGCATTCCAGAACAAAAAAATCAGGGACTTGATGCGGATTATGTAAAAACATTAATTCGCGATCAAATCGGCCAATTCCTGTATACAAAAACACAGCGAAGACCAATGATTTTGCCGGTAATTATCGAGATATAGGAAATAGGGTTTAGGGTATAGTGATTAGAAAAACCTGCTTAAATAGCGGGTTTTTGATATGTTGACAGAATAGTGTACGGTGTGCTATAATAAAGAAAGTAATAAACAATTTTACAATAATAAATAGGAAAGATTGGAAATGAAACCATTAAATTTTCTTACGTCTTTTGCTACCGCGTTGTTTTTATCAACATCTTTGATACCGGGAATTTACTCTCAATCAACGACACAATTCATGATGTCCTTGCTACTCGTGCTCGGACTCATTGCGTTTAAAAAAACAATGTCCCCCACCTTTGTTGATTTCAACAGTAAGGGGGCGGGATACGCATTTGGAATATTTGCCGGAGTTTTCTCCTTTGCAATGGGAGAAATATTCTATTATTCGTATTTTCTCCCGGCAAACTAAAACATTTCAACGCCCCTCTTCGGAGGGGTGCTTCTTTTTTAAAATCACACTTCTATTTGACAACGATGCGAGCTGGATGAGATACTACGATTAGTTCTAAAACAACTTTAGGGTGAAAAATGGAAAAAATACAAAAAGGAATCGTCGCAAGTATATTGCTGTTTTTCTTAATAATCGGTTCTCATCTCCTTTTTGAGATACAATTTTCTATAGGCTTTCCGGTAATAATTCTCCTTGCTTCAGGAGTAAGCTCGACAGTGATACAATGGAGAGAAGGAAAACCTCTTGTTGAACAGCGAGATTTTGAAGTAATAGTGTTTATAATAAGCAATATTATTCTTCTTTGTGTATCGATGTTCGTGATTTTTTATATCTTTGGGTATCCCCTATTTCCTCCGCAAAAATATTAACCCGCCAAACTGCGGGTTTTTTGTTTGAACTTTTTACTTTTTACCACTAACTTGATAAACTGATTTTATGAATCCAATTCTTGTTTCCGGCATACAACCCACAGGAAAACTTCACATAGGAAACTACCTCGGTGCGCTCAAGAATTTTGTGGAACTTCAAAATTCTGGAACATACGAATGTTTTTTCTTTGTCGCAGATCTCCACTCACTCACCGAAAATTTCGATCCAAAAGAAAAAAGAGTACAAATCAATGATGTTATTCTCTCATTTCTCGCCGCAGGACTCGATCTAAAGAGATCAACCATATTTGTACAATCAGAAATATCCGAACACTCGGAACTTGCATGGATTTTGAGCACCATTACTCCAATGGGAGAATTGTCGCGCATGACACAGTTTAAAGACAAGTCTGAATCAGCAACACAAAATATAAACGTTGGGTTATTTAGCTATCCAACGCTCATGGCATCGGATATCATCCTCTATGACGCAAAATTTGTGCCCGTAGGAAACGACCAGGACCAACACTTGGAATTAGCGCGTACGCTCGCAAGAAAATTCAATTCAAAATTTGGGAAAACATTCATAGAGCCCCAAGCACTTCATACTGAAATCCCCCGCCTTATGAGCTTGGATGATCCGGAAAAGAAAATGTCCAAATCTCGCCCCGAAGGATGTCTCTTTTTGGACGATGAACCGGAAGTAATTCGCAAAAAAATAAAACGTGCGGTTACCGATTCGGGAAGTGAGATAAAATTCGACGAAAAAGAAAAACCCGCAATTTCAAATCTCCTCCTTATTTATTCGGCGTTTAGCGGAAAAACAATAAAACAAATTGAAAAACTATATATTGGGAAGGGATATGGAGAATTTAAATTGGATCTCGCTGAGGTGGTGATTGAAGGACTCGCTCCATTCCAAAAGAAAAAAACAGAACTGAAGAAAAAACTTCCTCAAATATTGAAAGATATCGAAAGGGGAAATAAAAAAACAAAAACAGTCGCATCTAAAAAGATGTTGGAAATAAAGAAAAAAGTCGGATTAATATAAGACTACCATGACCAATAAATACGAATTCCCGGGAACAGAAGAAGAGGAAGAAAAATTAGAGGGAGTTATTGTGGATGAAAAAGGAAGTGTAGAAACTCAAGAGGGATGGAATGAAGAATTAAAAAGAAGAAAAGAAGATCCTAATTGGTGGAGAGAAGAAAAATAAATAAAAACAGCCCCGAGGGGCTGTTTTTATTTATTTTTCTTTATCGCAACTTTCATCGGCCACTCATCTATTTTGGTATCTATCTCCGCATGCAATATTTTTGGTTTCGAGAAAAGAATATTTTTCGCGTTTACTAATTTCTTAAATTCAGTGTTCCATTTTGTTATCACAAACTTCAACTCCTCTGATGTTTCAATATATAACTCAATTACATCCTTTGGTTGTAATTTTGCGTCCTGACGTAAATCCTGAACAATCCTCGTAAGTTCGCGTAGCCACCCCTCTTCTTTTAATTCGTGGGTAATTACCGTATCGAGCACCATGTGGTCGTTTGTCTTCTCGGAAAAAATCACCTCTTTCACATTTATTTCATCTTTCAAAATATCAAGATACGCGTGTTTTCCTTTTAATAGCGATGTTTTTGAGTTGAGAGTAACCGAGGTAAGTGGTTGGCGCACCTTAATTCCTAACTCCGCACGTTTCGCAAGTGCGAGACTCGCCACAGCACGTACTTCATCCATACATGCAAATAAATCTTTATCAATAAACTTCTTTTGTGCTGTTGGCCACTCATCCAAGTGCACGGAAAGTTTTTTTCCGATAAGTGACTGATAGAGCGCCTCCGTAAAAAATGGGGTAAGCGGTGCCATAAGTTTACTTATTTCGAGAAGGACAAATCCAAGTACGCGTGTGGCGATTTCATAATCTTTCTTATTCTCGGGTTTTTGGAATCGCTTTCGTGAGCGTCGGATATACCACCTCGAAAGATCATCAACAAACGATTCGATTGCCTTTCCTGCGCTTCCGATATCATATGTTTCAAACCCCACTGTCGCCTTCTCGGTTGTTTCTGCAAATCTCCCCAATATCCACTTGTCGAGAAGCGGAAGGGACGCGGGAAGTGTTTTGTTTTTTACTTTTGCCCCATAAAGGTCGAAAAACACAAATGAATTATAGAGAAGTGAAAAAAGCTGGCGGGAAACCTTTCCGAGTTCCATTTCGTCAAAACGCTTTGATTCCCCCGGAGGATTTGTAGTATAAAAATACCATCGTGCCGCATCGATACCATATTTTTTTATCATGTCCCACGGATCGACGATATTTCCTTTTGATTTGGACATTTTCTGCCCGTTCTTATCGAGAATAAGCCCCGAAGAAATAACATTTTTAAACGGCGTCCCCTTTCCGGTAAGCACCCCAATTGCAAGAAGTGTATAAAACCATCCACGTGTTTGATCAATTCCTTCGGAGATATAATCCGCAGGGTAGGCAAGTTTATTTTTTTTATCGAATGGATAATGTGATTGTGCAAATGGCATTGCACCCGAATCAAACCATACATCAACTACTTCGGGTATTCGTTTCATAACTCCCTTGCATTTTTTACAAGGAAACTTAAATTCGTCGATAAATGGACGATGCAAGTCGAGTGATCCGGTCGCATCCCGCGGAACGTTTTTCATCATTCCCTTCTCGAATCCGGCATTTCTTATATAATCAAATCCTCTTTTTTCCTTTTCAATTAATTGATCTTCTGTGGACCATCCGCTGATAATGGAGTGGAGCATGTAGACGGGCCCATCGTGCGTCACCACAAGGATTGTTTTGTTTTTATATTTCTTTTCTGTCTCAATAAGAAATTCAAATAAACGTTTTCGCAAATCCGTATGATTTTCCCCATTCGGCATTCGTTTTGTGAATTTCTCTAAACGTGAACTATAATACGGCTGAAACGACTCATATTTTTTTCCATTGAAATCCCCAAAGTTGAATTCCCGAAGTCGCGCATCAAAGATGACCTTATCCTTAAATCCGACAATTTCCTTTACGGTCTCGGCGGTTTGTTTTGTTCGTGTTATATCCGAAGCAAAAATCATGTCTATTTTTTCTTTCTTCAGTATGCGCGCAGTTTTTTCCACCTGCGTTCTTCCCAAAAGTGTAAGTGGCAACTTCACCGGTTCGGGCCAACAATTCAACAAATGTTTTGTGTTATTCTCTGCCTGCCCATGACGCATAAAAATATACCGATTTGTCCCCCCTCCCAACGCCTCCTTAAACTCATCAACGCTCCCCACCACTCTCCGTGCCTCACATGAATCACACTCCCAGATTGGAAGTGGGGTGCCCCAATACCGTTCACGAGATATTGCCCAATCTTTTACCTCACGAATCCATTCACCAAACCTTCCCTCTTTTAGATGACTGGGAACCCAATTTATTTTTTTGTTTTCAGTAATAAGTTTTTCCCTCAATGCACTCATCCCAATAAACCACGAACTGCGCGCATAATAGAGGAGCGCGGAATTGCAACGCCAGCAAAATGGATATTCGTGCTTATATTTTTCGGTTCGCAAGAAAAAATTCTTCTTTCTCAATGATTCAAATATTTTTTCATCTGTGTTTGGATTTTTTGCGGGCAATCCGGAAAATTCCTCAATTTCTTCCACAAATCTTCCTTGTTCGTTCACTGTGTGGTATTCGGGTAGTCCAATTTTTTTCCCAAGCACATAATCATCCTCTCCATACATAACTGCAGTGTGCACCACACCAGTTCCGTCTGTTGTGGTAACAAAATCCGCAGCATATACTTTATAAGCTTTTTCTTTAGGGTCTATTTTTTTGATCGCGGGTATTTTGAATAACGGCTCATACAAAAGCCCCACAAGATCTTTTCCTTTTATTTTTTCGATTTCGGTATATCCAATTTCGAGAATCGACAATCGCGGGGTTGCGAGAATATACGTTTCGGATATTTTTCCCTCTTTTATCGCCACAATCGAATAATCGACGTGTGGAGCGATTGCAAGCGCAATGTTTCCAGGAAGCGTCCATGGCGTGGTCGTCCAAGAAAGAATATAGGTATGTGGTCCCACTATTCTTTTTCCGATTTTCTGTTTTTCTTTTAATTTGAATTTCAAGTACACAGAGTTTTCCTCAACCTCACGATACCCAAGTGCCAATTCGTGCGATGAGAGTCCAGTGCCACACCGAGGACACCACGGAACTACTTTGTGTCCACGGTATAATAATTTTTTTTCTGCAGTTGATTTAAAAATCCACCACAGTGTTTCTATATATGAGTTTTGATACGGAATATATGGGTCTTTGAGATCAAGCCAAAACCCCATTCGTTTGGTAAGCCTTTCCCACTCATCCTTATATTTCCACACCGATTCTTTGCATTTTTGGTTGAATTCGGCAATCCCAAATTTTTCAATCTCTTTTTTTGAGGAAAGGCCAAGTTGTTTTTCAACCTCAAGCTCAACGGGTAACCCATGCACATCCCACCCCCCTTTTCGCGGAACTACATATCCACGCATGGTTTTATATCGCAACACCACATCCTTAAATGAGCGCGAAAGAACATGATGAATTCCCGGTTTTCCATTTGCTGTTGGGGGACCTTCATAAAAAACAAATTTTTTCCCCTTGTTTTTTGTAAGCGAGCGCTTAAAAATATCGTGTGCGTCCCAAAAATCAAGGACTTTTTCTTCGACGTCAGGAAGTGAAAATTTATCTAATCGTTTAAGCATAATTATCAATTTTAGACGAAAAGAAGGCTTTTTACAAAAGCCTTCATTCCACACATTCCCCCCTGAGATTACATGCTTTCGGGAATATTTATTCCTATTACTCTGAAAAGGTTTTCGAAAACAATTTTCGTTGCTTCGATAAGAAAAATCCTTGCTTGAAATATTTCTTCTTTTTCCCCTATTACGTGTTCTTTTTCGTAAAAATTATGAAATGCTCGTGCAAGTTCGGTTGCATATCGCGTAAGTCGATGCACCTCAAAGTCGCTCACGCACATATCAATGATTTCGGGAAATTGTATTAATTTTCTTATCAAAAACAAGTCTTCGTTTGTGTGTAAATAACTAAGATCAATAGTGGGGTCGAGAACAAAAGTCCCTGCTTTTTCCCCAATACTTCGTGCCCGAACATACGCATACTGCACATAATACACGGGGTTCTGCATTGATTTTTGTTTTACCGCCTCCAAATCAAAATCAATGTGGGTGGTAGGGGCGCTTGAAAGAAGTGAAAACACCACATTATCCCTTCCCACCTCATCAAGGAGTTCTTCCGTGGTGACGTATGTTCCTGCACGTTTTGACATTTTTATCACCTCATTCCCTCGTTTTACGCGTACAAATTGGTACAACAATACCTTAAATTTTTCTGAATCATATCCAAACAACTTGGTAAGTGCTTGTAATTTCGGAACGTGACCATGGTGATTGCTTCCAAATACATCAATCACAAAATCATATCCCGATTCGAATTTCTCTTTGTGATAAGCAATATCAGAGGCAAAATATGTCGGCCTTCCATTACTCTTCACAATTACCGCCTCTCTATCCTCTAAAAACTCATCTTTCGGCGAAAACCACAGCGCTCCCTCATTCTCTTTTGTTGCCCCTTTCTTTTTTGTGATATCAATTGCCTCTTGGGTTTTTCCGGAAGAAATTAATTCGCTTTCTTTTCGAATAAGATCAAAAAGAATTCCCATTCGTTTCAAAACGCCCATATTATTTTCAAAAATATAATCGAGTCCAAATTCCGTAAGCCTCGCAACGGTAATATTTTCTTTATTTTCAAACTTCTTGAGTGCCGCGGTTACCACTTCTTCAAGATACTCCCCTTGATATCCCCCCTCGGGAAATGTAGCATCCTTTCCAAGTTTTTTTTCATACCAATACCATAACGTCTCTCCCAGTTTATCGATTTGTCCCCCCACATCATTATGGAGATATTCACGAAGTACTTCATACCCGCTTTCTTCGTACACGCGAGCCAAACTTTCGCCATACGGACCACCACGAGCATTTCCGATGTGGATAGGACCGGTCGGATTTGCCGAGACATATTCAATTCTTATTTTTTTTCCACTCCCCTTTTTGTTCTGTCCATATGCACCTTTTTTTTCAAGAATATTTTTTAATTCTCCACGGAGTACGTCTTTGGAAATCCAGAAATTAATGAATCCTCCCGCTGCAATTTCGATTTTTTCAAACAATGTATTTTTTTGAAGTATTTCAATAATTTCTTTTGCAACAATAGATGGTAATTTTTTTTCTTTTTTCGCTAGAGCAAACGCGACACTCGTCGAATAGTGCCCAAATTTTCCATCTTCCTGAAACTCAATATCAAAGTGAATGTCTTCAGGAACTATGTTTTTTACTAATTTTAATATCTCCTCTTTTATCATTTCCGTATCTTAACTTTACAATAAAAAACTTCTTCGGCAAATCTTTATATTCCTAGGGTTTGTGTTACCGTAAACATATCCAATGACAATATTTTCATTAAATAAGCGGGCGGGATTTGATTACGAAATACTCGAAACATTCGAGGCGGGCATTGAATTAAAAGGATTTGAGGTGAAATCAATTGCAAGTGGACGCGTAAGCACTGTTGGAAGTTACGCAATTGTAAGAGGTAATGAAGTATGGGTGGTAAATCTCGACATTCCCCCTTATCAACCACAAAATACACCGGAAGGATATGATCCAAAACGAACACGCAAACTTTTGCTTCATAAAAAAGAAATTGAGCATCTCATTGGACGCACAAAAGAAAAAGGATTGACTATTGTGCCAATAAAGATGTATAATAAGAACTCAAAAATAAAAATTGAGTTGGGCCTCGGACGAAGTAAGAAAAAATATGATAAGCGCGAAGTGATCAAAAAAAGAGAAACCGAGCGCGAAATAAGGAGATTAAGTTGAGAGCAGTAGATTGAAAAATTAATTATGGGGGTGCACGTATCGACAGAGATTATATGTATACATAGCAGGTCGAGCTGAATATCTCGAAAACTGTTCAACAAATTATAACTGCCAATTTTAACGCAGTCCCCGCGCTCGCTTACGCGTAGTACGGCATCGGCCCTTCAGGTCTCATAGAGGATCACCGGTGTTATAATGAGAACCGCTCAGAGTATGGATCTACTTCGCTCCATCCTGAGTTAAATAACGCAAAGTACCATTGTTCTGAACTTTTAGTTCAAAAACTAAGCTTGTAGAATATGTATAGATAAATTTTTGGAAGAGGGTTCAATCTCTCCACCTCCACAAATAAAACCCCTTAGTGGGGTTTTTGTTTTTTAACTTCTACAACAAGCGTAAATATAGAACCACAACGACCACATTCATATCTTGTTTCTGGATAGTGAAAAACAACTGGCTTTCCACAGCACGTACGAGATTTATATGGAACTAGTTTCCCCATCAAAAGGTCTATAATTCTTTCCACTGTGGAGTGTAATTCTCTTCTTATCTCTCTAAACTTATCGTTTTTCTCCATTTTCCTTCCCTACTTTATTTTTGTACTAATAAAAAAATAAAACAAAACATATATTATGTCAATTACTCATAATTTATTTAAAAAAAATCCGCTGTTTTGGCGGATTTTATTTTTAACCACATTTTCCACAGTGTTGACCAACTCCTTCAACATAATTTTCCCGAAGATCAACGTTTGTGCCATATGTATGTTCTGTTTCGTTTCCACACACTACACAAAGCTCAATCTCGCGACCGGTAACTTTTGGCCCATTGTTTTCAACAGAATAATTTATTCTTTCTTCAATGCATTTTTTACAGGCATATACCACCGTACAAGGCGGAACAAGGTTTTTATCATGACGCACCTCAGAAGGAACTTTTCCACAATCCATACATAGTGTAACCCCAAGAATATTTTTAGGTTCCATTTCTACCTCCTTCCTCTTTTTAATAAATAAGCTGAGATTATAATATTCCCAACAATCTATAGTGTCAAAAACAAAACCCCAAGTTTTTGGGGTTTAAAATACTTTAATCGAGGATAAAACACTCGGCTCCATCTCGAATTTCAAATCGTTCGAGTGTCGCGCGTATTTCCGCTGTTTCTTCTTTTGAAAATAATCGATGTGCAGGATGTTTAATTGGCATTATAACAACTCCCCCACCAATCGAAATAACTGCACTATGTGCGTTTTTTCCACGCGCAAGAATAATATCGGGGCGTACTGTATCAATCCTTTTTTGAATATGGGAAATAATTGGCGGGAGATTTGAAGACGATGTTTTCCCTATGGTCGGATTTGCGTTTGTAAAATAAATCTTGAATTTCTTGGGAGGAATAATTTCCCCGAAAAGACGTTTTCCGCTAAATGATGTTTTAAATTTCTTTTTCCAAATACCGGGGTTCCATTTTTCAAATCCTTCTTTGGCCCATGGGTTTTGAAGCACTACGAGAAGCCTGTAAATTCTTTCCATATCTCCACCTTATTGTTTCAAAAAACTATCAAAAGATTATCCCTTTCTCATTGTTTTGTAAATAAACAAAACACACTTGATTTTTGGTGTATTATTGACCTTCTTCCGCTCTTCCTTTATAAACAAAGTAGTACTGAAACAAATAGGAGTGAGAGAATATGAATCAGTTTTCGAACACCCCGTCACAAAACACGCGTATATTCACCATACCGAATATCATTACATGTATTGGTATTCTTTTTGCCGTGGGAACCGGATATTGTGTGTTTACAAAACAATACCTATTGGGATTTGTGTTTTTTATTATTAGTGCAATTTCGGATTTTTTCGACGGATTCACTGCGCGACACATTGAAAAGAAAAGGCCCGGATATGGAACTTCGCGGGTCGGGGAAATACTTGATCCAATACGAGACAAACTTCTCATCCTTGCGGTGGTGTTCATAAATCTGAAAATCGGGGTTCTTATTATTATTGCAGAGTTGGTTTCAATTCTCGCATCATATTTTGCCCGTGAAGCCGCTGGTCACCACGTCATCACAAAAACAAGTAAGTTTGTTACCACCGTGCAATTTATACTTGCTCCCATATTTTTTTTAACACAAGAAGAATTTCTGTTTTTTCTATTCCTTATATTCTCCTGTCTTCGAGGAATAAGTTATCTTTTTGAATTTGAAAAACATAAAAGAAAATCCCCTCAATAAGGGGATTTTTACTATTTTTAATTCTGAAATAATGAAAGAAGATATTTTGTTGCTTGATAACTGAGTCTTGTGGAATAACGCCCAAGAAATTCATTTATCACCTGATTCGGGTGCCGAGTTTTAAACTTTTCTTCCGAAAATTTTGGATTAATCTTTTTTACAATTTTCGAAGTAATAGGAATAGAAAAATGTACTAATTTTGATTTTTTTAGATCTGCAACAAGTACGGGATTTTTGGGATCGCTTCCGCTTTTCTCTTTAATAAAGAAATATCCTATTAAATACTGTCTTCCCCTCCAAAGTGTCCGAAAAAAAAGATAGTCCCCAGGACGTATTACTCTCCTTAATCCTTGGTGACAAACACTGTAGGTCCCATTCTTAAAGTCTGGATCTTTTTTGATGTAATAATTAACCCCCTCTTTCTTTTTGGCCAATGAGCCGAGAAACGGATCATTTGTTCTTTTCCCATTTGCACTTATCCTCATAATTCCTCTCTCAAACGTGCTTTTATTTTGATCAGAAAAACATGGGGTGATAATACCAACCATAATTATCTCCTTTTTGTTGTAAAAAACTATCTATAGCCTATCCCCATCTCTTTTCTTTTGCAATTCTCGGTGATATGATGACTCCATAGAACAACGAATAAACAATCAAATAACCGCTCCGGAACTCCGTGTAATCGGTGAAAATGGGGAGAATCTCGACATCATGAAGCGCGATGATGCACTTGCGCTTGCATATGGGAAAAATCTCGATCTTATCGAAATTGCCCCAACCGCAAAACCCCCGGTAGCACGCATTATGGATTTTGATAAGTTTCGATATCAAAAAGAGAAAGAATTAAAAAAACAAAAACAATCGCAAAAAAATTCCGAATTAAAGCAAATTCGTATTACCCCACGTGCAGCACTAAATGACCTCCAGATAAAGGCGGCAAAAACAGATGAGTTTTTAAAAGCGGGACATAAAGTAGAAATTAATCTCTTCCTAAAAGGGAGAGAGAAAGCAAATAAAGAGTGGGCATTGAAAAAACTTCGTGAATTCCTCACCCTTATTAAGGAACCACATCAAAACACAACAGAACCAAAACAAGGAGGAAGGGGGTTTAATATGCAGATAACGAAGAAATAGTTCCACATCTGTTTCTTAAAAACCATAAAACCACATACGTGGTTTTATGCTGAAAAATGAGTGTGGGGTTGCAATAATTTCAAAAAAAGCGTAGAATTTCTCTCACGTAAGCCTATATGAAAAAAAGTATTACACAACGGATAAAAATTACCCGAACGGGAAAAATAAAGCGCCGAGCGACTACGCTTGGGCACTCTCGGAGTAATAAAAGCAGCACCCAATATCGGAGGAAAAAAAGAAGTCGTGATCTTTCCATGGCAGTGAAAAAAATTATCATGTACGTATGACACGCGTAAAACGAGGGACAATCGCTCATAAAAAACGAGAACGATTACTCAAAAAAACAAAAGGATATCGATGGGGAAGAAAAAGTAAGGAACGTGCGGCAAAAGATGCACTACTTCACGGGCTCTCACGATCATTCAAGGGAAGAAAAGAAAAAAAGAGAGAATATCGATCATTATGGCAGACACAAATAAATGCCGCGACACGAATAAACGGAACAAAATACAGTACGTTTATGAATAACCTCAAGAAAAAGAATATACTGATAGACCGAAAAATACTCGCCCAAATCGCAAAAGAATATCCAGAGGTATTTAAAAAAATTGTAGAAGAATCACTAAAATAAAAAACTACCCCGATGTACACCGGGGTAGTTTTTTATTGTTCATTTTTTATATGTATATTTTTGGGCCGCGAACTATCTCCCCCTCGCTCACGCACAGTAGTGCTCTTTTTTTGTTGGTCTATATGGCGATGCGATAATCCCTTTTTTCGGACAATAAGATCGTGGGCATTCTTCAAATTCTTTTTTAGGTTCGGATGGATAAGCATACGAAGAGCGTCCCGATAGAGAAACCATCCATATCCCTGTTGTTCTGGATCGGGAGGAAGACGAACGGTTACTTTATCTGTTTCGGCGAGATAATAACTTACTGTTTTAAAAACTTTTTCTTTGTCTTTAATAAAGGTAAACCTATCTTGAACCCTGAACCAGTCAATAAAAAGAAGGTCTTTTTTTCCTATTCCCGTTTCTTCATACACCTCACGCAACGCGGCGGGGAAATTTTTTTCTCCTTCATTTAATTTTCCTTTTGGAAAATTCCAATATCTTCCGCGATGATATAAAAGTAAAAATTTCGGGCCCTCGCTCGTCATGCGATAAATAATCATTCCTGCACTTATTTCTTTTGTCATATATAAATAATTTATCTTCCGAGATTTATGGGGGTGTGATCACGAAACGTCTCTGTTTTTTCTGAAGTTGTTTTTGGAAGAATAAGGTGAGGCACATAAAAAAGAATAAATGCTCCCGCAAATGATAGTATTCCTACAAGAACAAATATCGCTTGAAACCCAAAAACCCCACCAATTACTCCCCCCAGAAGAGCAGTGATTCCGTGTGCAAATCCAATGGTAGTACTGCTGAGCGACCAATTAAATGCTGCGTGAGTCTTATCAACGTGTCGGGAAAATATTGCAGACCACGAAGGGACATAAAGACCCATGGCAATCGCATGTATAAATTGAACCACATAAAGCCCCACAACGGTATGTATTGTTAAAAACATCATGGCTGAAAAACCAGCAAGTACCAATCCAAACACAAGTGTATAGAAATCATCTTTTTCGCCCTCACGCTTATCTATGAGAATAGCAACAGGAATTTGGATAAACGACTTTACAATCCAATAAATTGCCGACGTCATCCCAACAGTAATGAGTGTTGCCCCAACAACATCTTCAAGAATAAAAATCGAAAAAATCGGGCCAATGAGTCCCCACCCCCCCAAAAATATCAGATCGGAAACAACAAAATATTTTACTACTTTATTTATTTTAAGATCTCCAAAATCGACATGAAAATGTGTGTGCATATATTTTATATATTACTCTTTAATGTGGAATACAAAATCAGATCCTTCATACACCAACAAAATAGTGTTCCCTCTTCCGACTTCTTTTTTTAATATTTTTTCTGCGAGTACCCCGCGAATTTTTTCGGAAATCACTTGTCGAAGAGGACGAGCACCAAATACTGGGCTGTATCCAAGCTCCCCAATTTTTTGTATTGCACTTTCTTCTACATGAAGCGTGATTCCGTGGACCTCACGGAGAAGTTCGGCCACTTCATGTACCAACAATCCCGCGACTTGCTCTATTTCTTCCCTGTTAAGATTCCTAAACACAACAACGTCAGAAAATCTGTTGATGAGCTCCGGTTTAAAATAGTCGGTAAGCTTCTTCTTTAGTTGCTCCCCAATTTCTTCAATTGTTTTTCCCCCCTCCACCTCCTCTTTTATAAACTGTGAGTGTGCGTTTGATGTCGCGATAATAATAGTATTCTCAAAATTTACCGTTCTTCCTAATCCATCACTCAATCTTCCATCGTCAAAAACCTGAAGAAAGATATTTAATACATCAGGATGTGCTTTTTCAAACTCATCCAACAAAATAAGGCTGTATGGTTCCTGCATCACCCCATCAGTAAGTGCCCCACTTTTTGTTCCGTCGGGAGTTCCGATAAGCCTAAAAATACTCTGTTTATCTTGGTATTCTGACATATCAAACCGTTGCATTAAGTCTTTTGATCCAAATTGTATTTTTGCAAGTATCTTTGCAAGCTCCGTCTTTCCAACCCCAGTTGGACCAACAAATAAAAACGTTGCGATTGGCCCCCCCTGGCGCGAAAGTCCGCTCCGATATTCGCGAAGCGCTTGCGCAACATTACGCACCGCAACCTTTTGATTTATTAATTTTTTGTGAATTATCTCTTCCAAATTAAGAAGTTGTTCCGCCTCCAGCCCAGATGCTTTTTGTATTGGGATCTTGCTTTGTTTTTCTGCAATATCAATCACAAAATCTTGGGTGAGAACTTTTTCTTTCAAGTGCTCCGCTTGTACAATTGCCTCTTTTAAAAGATCTGACGCACTTCCCGGAAGGAGTTTATTTCTAAAATACCTATGCGCCAACTCGACGGACTTTCTAATTGCTTTAAACGTGATAAAAACCTTAAAATCGTTTTCAAGAAAAATACTACGATATACCAGGAAGCGTGTAGCTTCTTCTTCAGAAATTTCATCAATCTGAACTACATCAAATTGATTTAAAAAGTCTGTACGGGGTTCTATATATGATTTAAACTCTCTCGGATAGGTATCTCCAATAACAGGAATTTCTTGGTTTTCAATTATTGGCAACAAAAGATCTATCACGTTAATCGCTTGAGTTGTGGTGGTTCGAAAAAGATCATGGATGTTTGGAATAAAAAGCACAATATTCCCTGCGCTTACTATATCTTGAACCATTTTTTGCATTCGATCAGTGAGTTGTTCTTGTGTTGCACCGGAAATGAGTTTTGAGATGTCGAGTGAAATAAGTCTTTTATCAAACAACACCTTAGGAACATTATCTTTCACCATTTGGAGCGCCAAGTGTGCAACAATAGTTGATTTTCCTGACCCTGGATCGCCTACCAACAAGACGTTTGGTTTTCCGGGGCGAGAAATAACACGAAGAATTTCTTCATATTCTTGATCGTGACCAATAAGAAACCCAATCTTTTCTCTGCGCACCATTTCGGTAAGATCGCTTCCATATTGATCCAAAAATGGTGTTGGCCGCGACGTCCAAGCTCGGTTTATCACCCTCTTTCGTATTGCTTTTGACTCATATACAAGACCACCTAAAAATGAAGGGAGACTCTTAATCCCCGAAAGAAAGCGAGTGTATCTTCCGAAAATAATCGCCTCTGCAACATCACCAGGAAGAATATTAAAAAGATTTAATGTTTTTTGTATGGGCGAATATCCACTTGATATGATTGCGGCAAACACATTCCTGGGTTCTATATATTTTTCATGAACTGCACATGCGTTGTTATATGCCCCTTCCGCAATTGAGGAAACTATCTCATATAATTCCTCTTTTTTTCTTTTTGTTGTCGAATCAAGGTGTTGAGAAATCTTTTCTGCAAACTCCGCGTGACGAATATCAAGCCGAGTGAGAACTTTCTGTATGTCTCTTCTCTTTATGAGTTCCAAAAGCATAACACGATAAGGATCTTCTCCCGTCATAAATGAACGGCGAAACCCATAACCAAGTATTCTGTATGTGGGGGTGGTACACGCGAGTGCGATGTTTTGATCTTTTTTTTCTTTTATTTCTAGAATTGTTTTCTCACCCTTTCGCGCATGAAGAAGTCTGTCAAAAAGAAATATTCCAAGAAGAAGAGAAAACCAACGAAGCGATTCGATGTCAGAAAAAAACAAAAGCACACAAACAGACACAGAAAATATGTAGGCCGAATAAGTCACAAAACGCACGGTAGTTTCTCCAATACCAGATAAAAATAATCGCTGTTCTTTAAAATAAATATTCATATGATTATGAGGTGAGTGTTTTATATAAGAGAAATAGTGGAATAAGAAACCACAAAACATAGAGAAGAACAGCACCAATAAATACACATATATAAATTGCGGTTGTTATCACAAGACGGACAATACGAAATAAAAACCCAAACACATATCCAATAAAGGAATAATCACCATAAAGAGGTTTAAAAAGATTTTTTGCAGTAATTTTCCACGCAAAAACCCTATCCATTGACTCAAATCGATTAATGACAAAATTAAGATACATTCGAATGCTTTTCACATACCAATGTCTTAAAAATTCAAATATTCTATAAAAAAACCTTTCTATGAGATAGACTGCGGTAAAATTCATAATAACTCAACTTATATTTAATTATACTCAACAAAATAGGAAAGCGCACTTTTGCCCTACAAAAGCTTTTCTTGATCCCCTGAATTCATAGTTTCTTCGTGGCTCGGTTCTTTTTGTATTAACGTATTATATTTTTTTATCACTAACGGAAGTTTATAAAAACTCTCCGTCAATTTTTTTAGCATTTCCGTTGAGCGCAATCCTGCGGCGGGATGAAGAAGTGGGACAAGAAGTTTTCCGTTTCCAATTCTGAATATTTTCCCCTGATCTCGAGTTATTTTTGCGGTAGGAATAAAATAATTCATTGAAAAACGCCCAAGTGTTGCAATAATTTTCGGACTAATAATTTCTATTTGTCTTGTGAGGTATGGCCTATATGCCTCAATTTCTTCGGGAAGCGGGTCCCTATTCATTGGGGGGCGACGTTTCACAATATTTGTAATATATACATCCTCGCGTTTCCACCCAACCGCCTCGGTAAGTTTATCAAGTAATTTTCCTGATCGCCCAACAAATGGGCGTTTTAGTTCGTCTTCTTTTTTCCCGGGCGCTTCTCCAATAAACAATATGTCGCAGTTAATATTTCCCTCACCAAATACGAGGTTTGATTCTCGAAGCGGGAGAGATGCGTCTTCTATCAATTCTTTTTCAAGTTTCTTTAATAACTCTTCTTTAGACATGGTTCAATTATAAATCAAAAACGAATTATTTCCTCTTCTAAATTGATTTTAAATCTTGTTTTTACCATTTTTTTAAGAAGGGTCGTAATGTTGTTTACATCTTCTGCTGTTGCGTTCCCTATATTGATAAAAAGATTCCCGTGATAATCCGCAACTTTTATTCCTCCTACACACATTCCCTTCGCCCCAATAGATTCAAGAAGGTATCCGGCCGGAATTTTTCCTTCAATAATTTTTGAAGTGTCAATTTTTTTTATTGTATTTTTGGAAATGTTTTTTGCTAAAACGTTTTTGAAAAAACTTCCGGGACATTTTAGTGTGGGGGGGTATTTTTTGTTTCGTATCAGTCTTATATTTTTTGAGACGTCACGCGCGGTGTTTTTTTTGTTTCTTTTGAGAATAATTTTTACCCTCAAAATAATCAGATTTTTTCTCTTAAAAAGACTTTCCCGATATCCAAATTTACACATATTCCGACTCATCCAAAATATCTTTTTTCCGTCAAATATCTGAACCATATGTACTACTTCGGAAATAGAGTGTCCATATGCCCCCGCATTTCCGTATACCGCACCCCCAATTGTTCCGGGAATCGCGGTGAGTGACTCAAGTCCACTATATCCATCGCGAAGTGATTTTTTTACAACCGAATCAAGCAACACCCCGGAATCAACAATATATTTGTTTCTATCCCGTACTATTTTTCCCCCACGGACACAAACTAACAATTCTTTGAAATTATTTCTTTCAAAAAATATATTACTGCCCCCAGCAAAGATTTTCATGGAAAATTTTTTCCCTTTTGCCCACAAGGCCGCGGATACAACATCTTCAGGTTTTTTTGCCAAAAAAAATAACTCGGCATTTCCCCCAATGCCAAATGTTGAATATTTTTTAAGCAAAATATTTTTTTGAATCTTTATATTATCTTCCATGGTGCCCTCGAGAGGAGTTGAACCTCTATTTCCAGCTTCGGAGGCCAGCGTTCTATCCATTAAACTACGAGGACGACCCCTCACTTACTCCCATCATTATTCCCAAAACCAACCAAAGCATCAACCTCCCCGACTCAAGTGTCCAAAGAAAGTGATCAAACAACCCAAACACAAGAAGGTTGGAAAAGAGAATAACACCAAACCAAAAATATTCCGGTGGAGACCTCAAAAAAATAAAAAATCTCCTACCTAAAGAAATGGGGAGGGCGACAAAACCAATAGACAAAAAAGAAAGGAGGCCACATATTCCAAGTTCAGACGCGATAAGAAGATAAAGATTGTGGATTGGTTGCCAATCAATGGAATTATGAATTTTATATTTTCCGTATAAATTATTTTCCTTTGAAAAAAAGATTTGATTCCCAACTCCAACGCCACGTGGTTCTTGTAACACAATATCTCGCCCAATGTTGTTATAGAGCACCCGATAGTTTACCGATGGTTCGTTTCGAGAAAGTGTCGCTCTGGGGAAAATTGCCCACCCAAGTGAAAGAAAAAGAAGCATAAACAGTGCACACACAATAAAAAAGAGATGGAGCGTCTGTTTTCGTGTGTGTTCATACAAAAAACCAACACACAATGAAATAACAATTCCAAATAAAGAAACAATCCATCCCGAACGAGAAAATGTAAGTACAATACCAACAAGGATTATAAATAAGGAAATAGAGATAATTGTTCGGAAAAATAATCGCTTTTTTAGAAAATCTTTAAAAGATGATATGGTCGTCTGTTTTCTATTTATCCATAAAAAGAGGCACGAAATAAGCCCCACCACAAGAAATCCGGCAAGTATGTTTGCATGAGCCATCGTACCATATGCACGAAGAAGGGGTACCCCAAACACGGGAAAGCGAGCGACATTGGTGGAAAATTCATTAATAATCGATTCCCCTAAAAACCACACCCCAACACTTTTTTGTAAGAAAAACTGAAAAAATCCAACAAAAGCCTGAAATACGGCAGCGGAGACAAACACATAGACAACGGGGGTGATAGAAAAAATATTTTTCTTTATCAAAAAAAACAAAAAAATACCTTGAAATATAGTATAGAGAAGACGGAGAAAAAAATATGCGCTTATAAAAATGTGAGAAGAAAAAAGAAGGGAGAGGAGAGAAAAAAAAGAAAATATGGAGAGAAAAACGAATATCTTTTTTTTCTCTTTACAGAAGGAGGAAAACTCCTGAAACATATTCTTAAAATTTCCAAAAAACGCGGTATATATGAAGAAAAACGAAAGGAGAAATAGTATGTCACTCAAAAAGACAAACACCGCGTCAAACTCGCTTGTTCCCCCAGTAAAAGAATAGATAAATTTTTTTGTTCCAAGGGGTATTGAAAAGAGAAACAAAAAAAATACAATACGTGAAATATTTTTATTCTGTAGAATGTTTGTCATTGTCTTTAAAGACCAAACACAATATTCAAAACCTCATATATAATAGCAATAAAAAATACTATATAGAGAGTGCCAGCAATTTTTCTGAACTTATGGAGAGGAAATGCGCGTTGCCACATACGAGTAACAAAAATTCCCTCAAACGCAATAAAAATACCCCCCACAAGACCAAGTACTAAAAGAAAATCCTTAAATCCAAACGCATAAAGGACAAGAGGGAGAAAGAGGGAGGTACCCGCGCCAATCCATTTGGGCCACCGAGCGTCAAGTGTAAGAATGTCTTTTATGTTTATCCCAATAACAAAATATGAATCCCACAAAGCGATAAGTCCCAATATTCCAAGAAGTGCCGAAATAAGGGGCGAAAGAAATGTAAGCCCACTAAAGGTGTCTGGAGAAATAGCCCCCCCAAGTCGAAACACACTCAAAACAAAAAAGAGATAGATAACTGCGGGGACAATAGTTCCCCACACAAGCGACTTTTTGATTGAAAAAGGGTTTCCTTCTTCTTTTGATTTTCTATATTCCTCAACAACCTTAGAAACGGCGGGACGACCGGAAAAAGAGAAAAGTAGTGGACCAAAAGGAAGAAGGAGTAGTTTCCAATCGACGTTTGAAGGAAAAAGAGAAAAATTGGAGTTATTTGTTGTTAGGCCTCCAATAAAGAAAATGAAGATTACGACCACAATAATAGAGAGGGTACTCAATACTTCAATAACGCCAAGCCAATTAAGACGAATAAACATAAAAATGGAACTACATGCCCAAAACAATAAGACTGGGATGGTTCCTTTTATCCCGAATCCAAAATCCAAAAATGTTTCCGCAAGTATAAGATATACCACAAGAGCAAAGAGTAATTCACCAATAACAAAAAATGAAGCGAGGTGCGATGTTTTTTTCGAAAGATGTTTTCGTGCAAGCGCAAAAAAATCATGTGGTTCGTTCTCTTTTAAGAGAAGTTCTGAGTACATAAAATAGAAGGCGATATACACCACACTGAATAATATGAGATAAAGAATGCCGGGAATAATCCCAACACGATAGAAAAGATATGGGAGTGAAAAAATGCCGGCACCGATAATTGTACCGGCAAGTAACCCCACCGAAAGAACCGCTGATTTATTCATATGTGTGAGTTACTCTTCTAAAAATACTTCGTCGCCTTCCCGCACCTTGTCGCCTACTTTAATTCCGACTTCCTGACCCTTCTTTGCACTCTCAATGCCCTTATGATCATACTGCATTGATTTTATTTTTTCGGAAAAATCTGTCGTCGCCCCCTTAAATTGAATTTTCTCACCAACTTTTACTGGTTTGTTAAATTTCACTATCGCCACATCGATCGCTCCAAAAAAATGAGTTACGGTTCCGATTGGTTTTTTCGCGGCAATTTTTTTTGGCATATATTATTTAAAGTATTCGGCCTTTTGTTCCATTCTTTTTTTCTTCTTCCTCTATTTCTTCAAGAACTTTATCAAGGAGTGTACTTGGATCCTCTGAATATACCACCCTTCCAGGACCACGATGTGCATTTTCTACAATTCCCCGTAAATTATCAGCCATACCACCCGTTCCTTCGAGAACTCCTATTGGTTTTTTATCTTCAAACGCAATAGTAAATTCATTCAGTGTTCCTATTCTTCCACAAATAGTAATCACTGCGTCGGACGAACGAATAAGGAGTAGGTTTCTTCCCGCATAATTGAACCCAGTATAAATAATGAGATCGTGATAGTCGGTGGGAAGTTGGTACGTCTTTATGTGTGCAATTTTTGATGCTGCCGGAGAAAGTCCGATCACAATTCCCCCCTCTGATTTTGCTCCTTTTGCGGCCCAATATGGCGTCCCTGTGGTTGCGCCCGTCACAAGTACCAATCCTCTTTTTGCGATTTCTCTCCCTAGTGCCTCAGCTTTTTCTTGTGTTCCTTCTGCACAACACCCTGTTTCTGCCGCTCCTGAAATACAAATTTTATATTTAAGATGGAAGCTATTGTTGTTTTTTTTGTTTTCAAAATTTATTTTTTTTCGTGGCATAAATATTTATTTGTTTCAATTATAACATCACTGACTCCTGAAAAGAAGGAATTTCTACCTCGCATCCAATTTTGTTCTTTATTTCTTCAGAAAGCGCCTCTGATTCATTTTCCTCTCCTTGTACAATAAATATTTTTTTCACCGAGTCTTTCATGTGCGATGCCCATTGCAAAAGCTGTACTTGATCTGCGTGGGCAGAATATCCACTAATTGACTCCACGTGGGCACGTACATGAATTTTTTCTCCGGATATTATCACCGAAGGATTTTTTTCTATAATAGCTCTTCCAAGTGATCCCCTTGCTTGGAATCCAACAAACAAAATGGTGTTGTTTTGGTCTTCAAGATATTGTTTTTCGTGAAACAACACCCTCCCCCCTTGAGACATTCCTGCTCCCGCAATAATAATTTTCGGTGGGGGGGTTTTTGAAATATTTTTTGATTCCTCTTGTGTAAGGGTAAAACGAAGCCCAGGAAAATCAAAAATATTATCCCCGCTATTCATATGACTAATTGCTTCATTGTTAAAATACATTGGATCGCTGATATATTTTTCGTACACGGCAGTAAGTTTAATAGCAAGTGGGCTATCAACGAACATTGGTATGTTTGGTATTTTTTTGTGTTCAACAAGTTCATTTAATTCAAAGAGCATTTCCTGTGTTCGTTCAAGCGCAAACGCGGGAATAAGAAGCACCCCCTTTTTTTGTATTGTTTCATGAATAATATTCTCAAGCTCGTTTTTTCTCTCATTGAGTTTTTCGTGAATTCGTCCTCCGTATGTCGACTCAATAAGTACATAATCTACGGACACCCGTATTGGTTCCCCTTCTTTTAAAAATGGTTTATATATATTTCCCAAATCCCCAGAAAACACCACCACCTTTCCCTCCACACGAACCACAATAGAACTCGAACCCAATACGTGCCCCGCATCATAAAATTCAATTTCAAACGGACCTATGTTGAACTTTTCGTGATATGAATGCTTTTGCCACAACCCCATTGTTTTTATGATGTCTCCTACCACGTATATTGGCGGAAGTTCTCGTTCACTCGCCTCCAAAGAGAGAATGTGTTCCGCGTCCATAAGAAGCGCGTCCGCCATATCCCTTGTGGGGGGCGTGGAATAGATGTGACCAAAAAATCCCTGTTTTACGAGTTGTGGAATCCTTCCAATGTGGTCAATGTGCGCGTGGGTCACACACACCGCATCAATCTCTTTCGGGTTATATGGAAACGGCTCAAAGTTTATATCTTCGGAATAATTTGATCCCTGATGTAATCCACAATCAATCAATATTTTTGTTCCGCCAGATTCAAGTAAATAGTTTGCACCGGTTACCGCCCGTGCCCCCCCATAAAATGTAAGTTTCATAAAAATTTATTTCAGTTTCCCAATATTTTTTAATACACTCCGCAAACGATCTTCAAATGACGCGTCTTCGCGAAAAGATTTTTGCGTTGTTTGTATCGCTTGTTTTGCTTCTTTTTGTTGATATCCAAGACTTACCAGCGCTTCTTCTAATTCAATATTCACGTCCATTGATTTTGTAAGCGATGATGATGTATATAAATTGAGTTTGTTTTGGAGTTCAACAACAATCCTTTCCGCTGTTTTCTTTCCAATTCCGGACGCGCGTATTAAAAGATCGACGCGCTTCTCGAGAATCGCAGCAGTAATATTTTGCACCGAATCAACATCAAGCACATTTAATGCGGTGCGTGGCCCAACCCCAGGAACGGTGTTTAATAATTCAAAAAAAGAAAGAGATGGCTCGTCCAAAAAGGCAAATACATTAATTTGATTTTCAGATGAATGAAGAAAACAAAAAAAACGAACAGGGGTGCCCCCTATAGAAATTTTTTCGTGTGTGTGTTTGTTGGTGAATAGTTTAAATCCGATTCCCATAACTTCGAGAACAAAGAAATTGGATTTTTTCTCCACAACTACTCCACTCAGGGTATATAACATATTATTTTCATTATATCAGCGAAGGGAATATCCTGCACTCTCTCAGATTCAATTTTTCGCTCCCTGGTTGACCTTTTGCGGGGTTTGATTTAATATTCTACCGTTATGCCAAAAACAACATCTGCACAAAAGGCGCTCAGACAAAACGTCCGCCGAAATAAGAGGAATAATGAACGGAAATCCAACATAAAAATGGTGGTAAAAAAGTTCAAAAAATTTATCGAAACAAACCAGATAAAAGAAGCTGAAGCGTATCTCCCTACGGTATATAAGACGCTGGATAAAACAGGAAAAAGCGGTCTTATAAAACACGGAAAAATAAATCGCATAAAATCACGACTTACAAAAAAGATAAAAAAATAACCCTCAAGGGTTATTTTTTTATTGCGAATTCAAGAAGTGCTTCTTCGTATCCTATTTTTCCGCTTTTCACCAACACGTCATAATTGGCAAATAAAAACGTTTCTGATCCCCTTACCAATGCCGAGACGAGATTAAAAAGGTGTGCGGGGGCTTCATTTTGTAAAAACGCTTTTTCAAGCGAAGAAAGACGCGTGGAAATATTTTTTTCATACACAATTCCTCGAGCAAGAGAAAATAATTCTTCGTGAGTGTGCACTTTAATATATTCGGAGAGGTTGTTTTTTTGTATTGGCATTGGAAGCTCTAAAAGTGATAATTTTTCCAATTCGTGAATTATGTGCCAGGAGAGATTGTGTTCACGGGAAATAATAAACGAAGTAAAAAGGTGTGACGCGTCTTCCATAAAAGAAATGTGCAATTCTTCTGATCTCTTTTTTATGAAACTCTGAAGTGGTTTTCCTTCCAATTCACAAAATTCCATTTTTTGTACACCCTCGGAAAGAAGAAAACCAAAATTCTTTGTTGGCTCTTCTTCTTCGGAAAGAAACGTAAATACTTTTTCTGTTTTCAGTTGGGATCGAAGTGTGTTTATCCACTCGGGTTCCTCAATGGTTGTTGCGTGTTTTATTATCGCAACCTTGGAGTCGACAAACATAGATGGCTGAGTTAAAAAGTCCCTCACTTTTTTCCAATCATCTTCATCCTCTTGTATGTCGACTTCAAGTATATCTGCGTTTTTATATTTCTTTTTGTATGGGTCAACAAGACGGTTTAGTTTTTCTCTCCGTCGATAAGAATCTGAACCATATAAACAGAACAACATATACCAACATTATAGGGAACTTGTGTGTTTTGAAAAGGCATTTCTTTGCTCAAAAAACAAAAAGAGGTAAAATAGATAATAATGTTCCTCGCAAAAAAACTTCAAGAACAACTTCAAAAACAAAGAAAAATTGCGGAGGAAAACGACGCAAAAAGGAGAGCAACACAACTCGGGATTCCCTATCTCGATCTTATTGGTTCGAAAACCCCAATTGAATTAAAGGCGCTTGGGGTAATAAAAGAAGAAGAAGCGAAAAAAGCACTTATTACTCCGTTTCAAATTGATCAAAAAAAACTCTTTGTTGCCGCATTTAACCCCGCGCTTCCCGAATCAAAAACACTCATTGAGTCTTTAAAACAGAAATTTGAACTTCATATTGTGATCTCTTCAATGTTGTCGTTACACCATGGGTGGTCATATTACCAATATGTGGGTGAGGTGAAAGAAATTTCGGGAAGTGTAGAAATCAACGAAGCACATATCAAGGAATTTCAATCAGAAATAAAAAGTCTTACTGATTTTTCCTCTGCACTAAAAAACTTCAAAAGCCCATATACCTCTCAAATTCTTGAGATTATTCTCGCGGGAGCAATGGCAATGAAAACATCAGATATTCATCTTGAACCAAGTGAAAACGAAAATTCACTCCGCCTTCGCGTCGATGGACTTCTCCATACTATTTTTTCAGAATTTACTCCTCTCGTATATAAATCGGTAGTTACACGCATAAAACTTCTCTCAAATTTAAAACTCAACATCCATAACGAAGCACAAGACGGACGATTCACCATACGACTAAGCGACCGCGACATCGAAGTTCGAACCTCGGTAATTCCTTCCGAATATGGCGAAACACTTGTACTCCGACTCCTTGATCCACTTTCCTTGAAAGCAAACCTGGAAGAATTAGGATGGCGCACTGACGATCTTGATATTATAAAAAAAGAAATTGATCGACCGAATGGACTTATTTTAAACACAGGACCCACCGGGTCTGGAAAAACTACCACACTCTATGCGTTTTTAAAATATATTACCGATCCAGAAATAAAAATAATTACCATTGAAGACCCCATTGAATATCACCTCGAAGGAATTTCACAAACACAGGTTGATGCTGATGCAAATTATACGTTCGCAAGCGGACTTCGTTCGATTTTACGTCAAGATCCCGACATTGTGCTCGTGGGAGAAATTAGAGACAAAGAGACCGCTGAAATTGCGATGAATGCATCACTTACTGGACACTTAGTGTTTTCAACACTTCACACAAATGATGCGGTGGGCGCAATCCCCCGTCTTATCGATTTGGGTGCAAAAACACAAATTATCGGACCTGCATTGAATCTCGTCATTGCGCAACGTCTCGTTCGTGTGCTTTGTCCAGAATGTAGAGTGCCCATCGCGATAAATGACGAACAAAAAGAAAAAATAAAAAACTTCATAGAAAAACTTCCGGCGCGCGTGGATAAAAAAGAATATGAAACATACACAATCTATGGACCAAAAGGATGCCCCGCGTGTGCAGGAATCGGATATAAAGGACGTATTTCAATATTCGAACTTTTTGCAATCTCGGAAAAAATAGAAGAATTAATTTACAAAAACCCAACTGAGCTTGAGTTAAAAGAAATTGCACAAAAAGAAGGAATGGTAATGCTCCAAGAAGATGGGTTCTTAAAGGTATTAAAAGGAAAAACAAGCATCGCTGAGGTGGAACGTTTGGCGGGAAAAATTGAGTGGCTGGAGGGATAGGGATTAGATAATTAGACGGTTAAGGAGAAAAAAGAGGCACCATAAAAAATTTTGTGGTGCTAGTTTATTTGAAAATATGAGATTAAAAACAGAGGGACTGGAAAATTATAAATTCCAGTCCCAAAATTATTATTTACGAACCCCGAGAAAGTGTTCGTAGGTCCCCCAAATAGTATCAAACCAAGCTGGGTCTAACATGCGCTCGCCGTTACTTGAATGGAGTACAGATATGAGGCGATTGTCATTAGAGCGGGACCAAGATTGTCCCAACGCAACAACAATAGATTTTCCATCCCAACCCCTGGGAGCCCATTTTAATTGCTCTCGTGTGGTTGCGGGACGAAAACCCTTTTCGTTCATTCTCGCAATAACAGCATTCGAGTTCATATCTTTCCCAAAATAAAAATCCCTAGTCTCTTTTTCGGTTTCAACCAAATCTTCTGGTTGGATGGGAAAATTTACTTCGGTGATGCGTTCATTCACCGAGTCGAGCTCTAATGGGGTAATCATGTCAATGAGTCTCATAATTCCTCTCTTTTTAATTAAATTATTAAAAAATCCTGATAATAGCTCCGTGGGTAAAAAGCCGTTAGGCCGTGTGAAACACATTTTCCGAAATTATATTTCAGAAAAAGACTGATTTTTCCGAGGAGTTACCGAGCCGGAGCAAGATAATCCTAAAGTTTCTAGGAAGAAATCCGTTTACCCACAGGTCTATTATCAGGATACTGGTAGTATTCTATCATACCTGTGCTTATTTGTCAATAGCCCTTATGGGGCGGCAGAAAATCAGCGTTTTTCGTGAAAAACAGCATTCGTATATCTCTTTTCTCTTTACTAGGGACTATCATACGGGTATCAAAATAAATGTCAACCCTCTAAAATGTGAGGATTTTAAAGTAAAATAATACACTTTCGGACAAATCTGCGGTAATATTAAGTCATATATGTGCGCAAAAAAAGAAGAAAAAAACAACAATAATGATCTTGGGTTTGATCTTGCGCTCCGCCCCGGAACATGGAATGAGTATGTGGGTCAGGAGAAAGCGAAAACAAATTTGCGCCTCATCATCGACGCCGCAAAAAAGAGGGGGGAAAGTTGTGATCACCTTCTTTTTTACGGCCAAGCGGGTTTGGGAAAAACAACACTTGCATATCTAGTGGGAAAGGAAATGGGAGTCCAGGTACGATCAACGACTGGGCCAGCACTCGAAAAAGCAGGAGATGTCGCTGCAATTTTAAGTAATATCGAGCCCCATGAAATTTTATTTATTGATGAAGCGCATCGTATCAATAAGCTTGTTGAAGAAATTTTATATCCGGCGCTTGAAAGTAGAAAACTTCATTTTATTGTTGGAAAGGGACCGTCGGCACGAACGTTTTCACTTGATCTTCCCCCGTTCACTGTCGTTGCCGCAACTACACGGGTGAATGTGCTTTCAAACCCGCTTCGTTCACGTTTCGGCGCAACCATTAAACTTGATTATTATCGAAATGAAGATATTGAAAAAATAATAAAACAGTCTGCGCATATTTTAAAAACAAATATTACTCCGACCGCGATTTCTATGCTTGCTCGCGCATCACGATTTACTCCACGCACCGCAAATAGACTATTAAAACGTGCACGCGACTATGCTGAGGTATACCACAACGGATCAATCGACGAACACGTGGTGGAAAAAACACTATCACTTCTTGAGGTGGATCCACTTGGGCTCGAACACACCGATAGAGAACTTTTAAAGACTATAATTAAGCGATTTAGTGGTGGCCCAGTGGGAGTAAAAGCGCTTGGGGCCGCACTTTCCGAGGAGGTTGGAACTATTGAAGATGTATATGAGCCATTTCTTATGAACCTTGGGTTTCTCGAGAGGACATCACTGGGACGCGTTGCAACAAAATCAGCATACGAATATCTCGGTATACCGTTCAAAAAAAACGAACTTGTTTAAAGAAATGAGATTTTATTCCAACTCCCCTCTTCACACAAAAAAAATAGCACAAAAATTGGCAAAAGAAGTGCTTCTCTCCCCCCACAAAAAAACAGTGGTGGTGGGGCTTATAGGAGATTTAGGAAGTGGAAAAACAACGTTTGTGAAAAGTTTTGCGAAAGAATTTGGAATACGATCAAATATCACAAGCCCCACTTTTCTTATTCAAAAAAAACACAAAATTAAAAAGAGTGGGTTCGCGTCATTTCTCCACGTGGATGCCTACCGTATAAAAAAAATAAATGAATTATATACCATTGGATTTACAGACGAATTGTCAAATAATCAGAATGTTGTTGTTATTGAGTGGGCGGATATGATAAAAAAGATTCTTCCTAAAAAAATGATTTGGGTTTCGTTTGTGCATGGGAAAAACAAAAACCAACGATATGTCAGTATTAAAAAATAAAAAAATTCTTCTTATTGATGCCCATTCGCTCATCCACCGATCGTTTCATGCGCTCCCCCCACTCACCGCACCAGACGGAAAACCCACGGGTGCGTTATACGGAGTTTCGAGCACACTCCTTCGAGTGTTGAAAGAAAAATCTCCAGATTATGTTGTTGCGGCATTTGATCGCCCAGAACCAACATTTCGAAAGGAACAATACGCGGAATACAAAGCACATCGCCCAAAAGCACCCGATGAACTTATTTCTCAACTAAAGGAATCGCGCGAGCTTTTTAAAAAGTTTGGTATTTATATATCAGAAATTCCTGGATATGAGGGCGATGATATTATTGGGACGCTTTCTGAAAAATTCAGTAAAGAGGAGGGGGTGTTTATTACTATTCTGACTGGGGACCTCGATACCCTTCAATTAGTAAAAAACGGGAAGGTTGAGGTAGAAACATTCAAAAAAGGAATAAATGACGCCATGATATATGACGAAAACGCGGTACGCGAACGCTTAGGGGTTATGGTAGAACACGTTCCGGACTACAAGGGACTTGTCGGAGACCAATCAGATAATATACCGGGAATCCCCGGGGTTGGACCAAAAACAGCCGCACAACTCATCTCAAAATACGGAACCATAGAACATATATATGCATCCATAAACACCCAAGACCCGTTGTTTAAAAAAATTGGCGAACATAAAAAAATAGCGCTTCTTTCAAAAAACCTCGCAACAATAAAAAGAGACGTGCCGATAGATGTTTCTCTCGAGGAGGCAAAGTACGAAAAATTAGATCTAAAAAAATTGGAAGAGTATTTTGATTATTTGGGATTTGAAAGTCTTATAAAAAGGCTTGGATTAAATAGGAGTGGTGGAGAAAAAAAAGATGAAAATACACAATATACAACACACAACAATGTTTTTGTTGTATATGATTGGAAAGAAAAAATAAAACTCAAAGAAAGTAACTTAATTTCTCCGGACAGCGTGTTTGATATAAAAATAGCCGCGTGGCTTCTCGATCCTGATAAAAACAAACTCTCGGTTGATGATATATCAAAAAGATTTCTAAAAACTATTTCATCTAACGATGATTTGGGTGTGTTATATAAAACTCTGGAAGAATCTATAAAAAACAATAAACTCGAGAAAGTGTTTTATGGGATAGAAATGCCACTTATTCCTATTCTCGCAAGAATGGAATCGACTGGAATTTTGTGTGACGACAACCTCCTTGTTCGCCTTGAGAAGAAAATAAAAGAAGAAACAAAGAAAACGGAAGAAAAAATAATTGAACTTGCCGGAGAGAAATTTAATATTTCTTCGCCGCGACAAGTTGGAGACATCCTTTTCACAAAACTTCACATAAAAGAAAATAAAAAACACAAAACAAAAACCGGAATGAATTCAACTGCGGAATCTGTTTTAGTTGAATTGAAAGACCAACACCCGATAATTGAGCACATCCTTGTTTATCGGGAAAATATGAAAATTCTCTCGACATACGTCTCTCCCCTCCTTGAATATGCGCGAGCGGACACGGATCATCGGATACACACTACGTATATACAAACAGGAACGGCGACCGGAAGACTTTCTTCGGAAAAACCAAACCTACAAAACATTCCTCAAGAATCGAAGTGGTCAAAAGAGTTGCGTGAAGCATTTATTCCAAAAAATGGGTTTTCCTTCCTATCATTCGATTATTCACAACTCGAACTGCGACTTCTTGCTCATATATCAAGGGATGAAAAATTACTCTCCGCGTTTCTTCACGGAAAAGATATCCACAATATTACTGCCGCCCAAATATTTAACATCGACGAGTCCGCGGTGACTCCTGAGTTGCGGAGAATCGCAAAAACACTGAATTTTGGGGTTGCATATGGAATGGGGCCACGGGCATTTTCCGCAACAAGTGGTATATCTATCGATGACGCGAAACGATTCATTAATGAATATTTTTCTGATTTTCCGAAAGTAAAAGAGTGGCAAGAAAAAATGAGGGTTGAGGCACAAACTGGCGGAACAATAAGAAACGAGACTGGTCGTATACGGGTGTTTCCTGGTGGAATAAAAAACAAAAAAATTATATCAGAAATGGAACGAGCGGCCATAAACATGCCTGTACAAAGCCTTGGGGCGGATATTATCAAACTTTCCATGGTCGCCGCACAGAAGTTTATTGATATACAGAAATATGCCGATTCGATGCGACTTATTCTCACCATACACGATGAATTGATATTCGAGGTGCGTGATGATATTCTGAAAAGTATCATCGCTCCAGTAAAATACCTCATGGAGCACCCCCTCTCTCTTTTGGTACCGCTTACCGTAGAGGTAAAAATAGGAAAAGATTGGGGAAATATGAAAAAATATGAATAATATGTTTTCTTTTTTCTCAAAAACAAAAAAAACTCAAGATAATTTTCTTTGTCAAAGAAAATTATTGGCAATTGTAGAAAACTTAAGAGATGGGCTTATTATGTATTCCCCACAATTTGAAATACTAGAATTCAATCCCGCGGCTGAAAATATTTTTTCTGTAAAAAAAGATGAGGTTTTGGGAATGGTTATTGAACCAAAGTTAAATCAGATAGAAAAATTTAAATCACTCACTCAGGTGATTTACCCATCTCTTGCTTCGTCTGTCTCCCAACTTTCTGAAGCAAGTGTGTGGCCACAAATAATAGAGATCTCTATTGAGGAACAAAATAAAAATTTTTATACCGTCCTAAATAGAATTACCGACGAGAACGGAAAAATTATCTGTTTCTTGAAAATAGTGAAAGACGAAACACGAGAACAAGCAATATTACAAAGCAAAAACGAGTTTATCAATACCGCAGCTCATCAACTAAGAACCCCGCTCACCGCGCTTAATTGGGCACTTGAAAATATATTAAAATTTTCAGAAAACTCATCTCCGGAAATACACGACGTGGCAACCGAAGCGATAAAAGTATCAGAGCGAACACTTAAAATTACCAACGATCTTCTTGATGTTGCAAAAATAGAAGAAGGAAAATTTGGATACTCATTTAAGAATGTTGATATTGTTGTATTTGTGAATGGAATTATAGATGCAGTAATCCCATTTGCCCACCAACATTCGACGCAAATTACATTTTCCCACCCAAACATAAACGAATTATATGTCGCTATGGACCCCGATCGATTGGGGCTTGCCCTCTTTAATCTCATTGATAACGCGGTAAAATACACCGTAGAACAGGGGGTTGTCTCAATACTGCTCGAAAAAAACGAAAACCTTATAAAAATCTCAATACAAGACTCTGGAGTTGGTATTCCTGAAAACGAAAGGGAAAAGATATTCAAAAAATTCTATCGCGCGACAAATGCCGCCCAAGTTGAACCAAATGGAAATGGATTGGGTCTTTTTATTACACAAAACATTATCAAAAGACATGGGGGAGATATTGGGTTCGAGTCGCGCGCTGGGCGTGGCACCACATTTTGGTTTACCCTTCCAATAAAAAGCGTCTCTGTTGGTGATGAGTCGTCTGTGTTTAAAAATATTTCTTAGTGTTTTTTTGTGGTGTCGGTTTTTTATTATGATTATTTTAGGAATTGATCCAGGAACAAGTCGTGTGGGAATTGGTGTGATAAAAAAACACGGCAACTCTTTGATTCATGTAGAAAGCAGCCTTCTTCCTTTGCGGAAAATATATATAAACGAGGGAGAGCGTCTTTGTGTTTTAGAAAAGGAACTCAAAAAAGTTTTAAAAAGAAGAAAACCAGATCTTGTGGGAATCGAAAGTCTTTATTTTTCAAATAATCAAAAGACGGCGTTTTCGGTAAGTCAGGCGCGGGGGGTAATATTAAAAACAATTGCCGAAAATAAAATTCCATATATAGAACTCGCTCCATCTGAAATAAAACTATCGATTGCGGGACATGGAAAGGCGCCTAAAGAACGTGTTGCACACATGGTGGGAATTCTTCTTCAGATAGACACAAAAAAAATTATTGATGACATAACCGATGCGCTCGCAATTGCAATTGCTGCGTGTTATATAAAAAAGTATTGAAGTTACAAAATTTTTTGCTACTATTTCCTATATGTGGGGTGGGGTGATATTGACTTCTGCTTGTTGTCGCTCTATTATCCCTTTCGCATACGTTATACGCGCTTTAAAAGGTCGTTTAAGCGTGAATAAATTAAAAATTATTGAAGAAGATGAAAAAAACGACAGACCCAGATGTCTTTGTGGAAGAAGACAAAGACGAGGACTCTGACTACCTTATAGCAGACGAGGAGAAATATATAGAAAAAGAAGAGGAGGTAAAAGGTTTTCTTGAAGACGAAGAGGGGGAAGAGGCCTACTAAATACGCAAATAAAACATCCCACCCGCCGACCAGCGGGTGGGATGTTGTTATGTGAATAAAAATTATAAAATTAAAGGACGTTCATTATGATAAAAAAGAAGAAGGTAAAAAAAGGGGGGTTCACTAAAACATTTTGGTCTGTGTTTATATTTGGATCATTTGGAATTCTTGTTGTTGGTTCTGTATATATTGCAATTCTCATCCAAACACTTCCCTCTCCAGAACAGTTTAATGTTCAGAGATCCAATCAATCAACAAAAATATACGACAAAAACGGTGAGGTGGTCCTCTATGAAATACATGGGGAAGAAAAGAGAACGGTTGTGCCGTTTGAAGAAATACCCGATGTGGTAAAAAAAGCAACACTTGCTGCCGAAAATGCAGATTTTTATAATCAACCAGCATTTGATTGGCGAGCGATTCTCCGGGCCCTTTATGCAAATATAAAAAAAGGTACAACTGCACAAGGGGGATCTACCATCACCCAACAACTCGCAAAAAACGTTTTCCTTAGTCCAGAAAAAACAATAACAAGAAAGGTAAAGGAACTTATTCTTGCTCTTGAACTCGAATCAAAATATTCCAAAGATCAAATTCTTTATTTTTATCTCAATCAAATACCCTATGGATCAAACGCATATGGGGTTGAGGCCGCAAGTCAAAGTTATTTTGGAAAATCTGTACGAAATATTTCTTTGGAGGAAGCTGCTGTTCTTGCGGGAATGTTGAAGGCCCCGAGTTATTTTTCTCCGTGGGGATCTCACACAAAAGACCTTCTTGATAGAAAAAATTATGTGTTGGACCGCATGGGAGAATTAAATTTTGTGGAAAAAGAGATTGTAGAGAAGGCAAAAAAGAAAGAGGTTGTGTTTACTCCCCCATCCCTCGGATCAATTAAGGCGCCCCACTTTTCCCTTATGGTAAAAGATTATCTCATAAATAAATATGGGGAAGAATTGGTCAATAATGGTGGATTAAAAGTTATTTCCACACTTGATTGGAAGATGCAGGAAATAGCCGAAAAAGCTGTTCTGGAGGGCTCTAAAAACAACGAAAACGTCTATGGTGCCAATAACGCCGCCCTCGTCGCAGAAGACCCAAAAACAGGCCAAATTTTAGCTTTGGTGGGTTCTAGAGATTACTTTGATATTAAAAACGAAGGAAATTTCAATGTTGCGGCTCAAGGAATGAGACAACCAGGATCAGCGCTTAAACCATTTATATATCTCACCGCCTTTCATAAGGGCTACTCCCCAAAAACCGTTCTTTTTGACGTAAGCACAGAATTTGATTTGAGAGATTCTCCGGAAACAAGTTACCGTCCTCAAAACTTTGATGGGATGGATCATGGACCCGTAACACTCGAAAATGCACTTGCACAATCATTAAACATTCCCGCGGTAAAATTATTATATCTTGCGGGAGTAAATGACTCATTAAAAACTCTTCATGACTTTGGTATCAGCACCCTTAAAGAAACGTGGCGATATGGACTCTCGTTGGTTTTGGGTGGTGGGGAGGTAAAATTAATTGATCTTGTAAACACTTATGGAACTCTTTCTCAGGAGGGTGTACGTCACGAACAATCTATTGTTTTAAAAATAGAAGACACTGAAGGAAATATTTTGGAAGACTACACCGACAATACAAAAAGAGTTTTCGACGACACCCAATCAATGAGGCTTGTTACACAAATTCTCTCATCACCGGAACTTCGTGCACCAATTTTTGGAAACTCTCTTCCTTTTACAATATATGATGGATACGACGTGGCATTAAAAACAGGAACGTCCGGCGACCATCGTGATGCGTGGGTGGTTGGATATACCCCATTCCTTGTTGTTGGTGCGTGGGCAGGAAACAATGACAATACCCCAATGATACGACAAGGGAGTAGTATTCTCGCTGCCGTTCCTATTTGGAATTTGTTTTTACGTGATGTTATAAAAAAATACGAGCCAGAAAAATTTATAGAACCAGAACCAATTCCCTATACATCAAAACCAATGATCAATGGGGAATACATGTGGAAACCAATAATTCAGGGGAAAACATATCCACAAATACACTCAATTCTTTATTATGTTGATAAAGAAAATCCCTTAGGTCCAAAACCAAAAAACACCTCAATCGATCCGCAGTTTAAAAATTGGGAAGTTGGAGTGTTGAATTGGGCACGAACAAATATTCCGGATTTCCAGTTGTGGAACCAATCGATTGCGGGAGATATTTCGTTTTCATCAGACCAAGAAAACACAACCCAAAGTAATCTTGGGGGGGAGGTAAATGAAAAAACAACAATCACTGTTATTTCCCCGAAGAACGGTGAATTTGTTGTCTCTCCATTCATTATCCAAGCAAATATCCGAGCAGGAAAAAACAAAGAATTAAGACGAGTTGAATTATCAATAAACGATCGACTCATAAACGGTTTTGATATAGAAGGGGTTTCATATAGATATCAATATTATTTCAATACAATACTTGATCCTCAGAATCTTTTTGAAATAAAAACAACCGACTCCTCCGGGTCGATTGTTAAAAATTCATTTATCGTCTATAAAAAATAGTTTAGTTTTTTATAGGCATCGCAACATAAATTAATGATGGATCGGTTTGATTTTTTATGATAACCGGCCTATCTGAAGTGGTTACTCCAATAATAAGCTCATCACTCTTGAAAATTTTAAATCCATCGGACAAATACTTCCAATTAAACACGAGTGTGAAACGCTCCCCCTTTAAATGAATTGGCACCTTACATCTATTTTCTCCAAGTGCATTATCTGAAGAAAATAACTCAATATATTTTTTGTTTTCTCCGACAGTAAGTGTAATATCGTTTCCCCTTCCTGAAAACGAACTGGTAAGTCGTATTGCGTTCAAAAATTCCTGTCGTGGAATAATTGCTTCGGTATGTGTTTGTTTTGGGATAATTGGTTGATAGTCGGGAAAGTTTCCATCAATAAGACGGGATATTATCTCAGTGCTCTGCGTTTTAAATAATATTTGTGTTGGATCTATAAAAACAAAAACCTCACCTTCTTCCTGGTTATGAAGAATTTTTAAGATCTCTTCGGAGGTTTTTAGTGGAATAATACACTTCACTGGTTCTACAAATGTTGATTTTATAAATCCCGCATCTACCCTCTTCTCTGCGAGACGAAAACTATCGGTTCCCGCACATACCATTCCATATTCTTCGACTCCTACAAAAACACCACTAATTTCGGGTCGTATTTCTGAATATTGCGTTGCGACAATAACACTCTCTATTGTTTCGACAAGTGTTTTTGAATTTATCTGTAAACTTTGGGTTTTATTATGAATTGAGGGAATAATCGGAAATTCTTTTATTTCTTGTGTTTGTACAAAAGCTTCATAATTATCCGTCTCTATAAACAGCTTTTTTCCTTTTGATTCCAGTGTAATTCGTTCAGAGGTTATATTTTTAATAATAGTACTGAAAAGATGTAGTGGTATTGCAACTTCTCCGTTCTCTATTATTTTTCCTGAAGATATATACGTAATTGCCAATTCCAGGTTTGTCGTCGTAAAAACAATCTTGTTGTCATCTGTTCGTATATATACACATTTTAAAATTGGAAGATTTGAATTTTCTCCAATCGCCCGATCGACGACACTAAGTGCTTCCAAAAGTTTATTTCTTAAAACAACGAGTTTCATATTATTATTATTATTATTAAATATTTTTTATAAGATAAGAATAGTAGTGATAATAAGGGGTGTGTATATGTGGATATCTTTGTTTTTTCATACTCCATATCGTTTTTTTATCCACAAATAAAAAGAAGAAAATTCTAAAAGGTTGATATCATTTTGTTTAGTTTTGGTTTTTATGCAAAATACTTCCACTTATACCTTTTTTATACACAGGTTTTCTACGACTTATACAACCGTTCCTTTATAAGCATTATTTTTTGATTAAATTGCTGATTTTTATTTATTTCTTTTTCTATTTTTTCACACGCATGAATTGCAGTCGTATGATCCCTTTTTCCCAACTTTTCCCCAATGTGGGGATACGAGAGTTTCAATATATCCCTCAAAAGATACATTGCAATTTGACGGGGTTCCACCACTTCTTTTTTTCTACTTCGATCAGTAAGTTCTGCCTGAGAAACCTCAAAAAAGTCCGCAACCGCCTTAATAATTTCTTGAACAGTGAGGTTTTTTGATGTGGTTTGGGTTGTTTCGTTTATGATTTCATCGAGTTTTTTTCCATCAATTCCATCCTTGTGTTGAATATAAAACACCACCTTATTTAATACCCCCTCCAATTCCCTGATGTTTTTTTGTACTTTTGAGGCAATGTGTTCAAGCACCTTATCTTCAACAACAATTCCTTTTCTTTGTGTTTTTGTTTTTAAAATTGCCAAACGCATCTCATAATCCGGATAACTAATATCAGCAATCATTCCCCCCTCAAATCTCGAGCGTAGGCGCTCTTCAAGTGTCGGAATTGCAGAGGGCGGTCTATCAGAAGAGATAATAATTTGTTTGTTGTTTTCATAAAGTGCATTGAATGTATGAAAAAATTCTTGTTCGGTTGCGGCTTTCCCACCAATAAACTGAATGTCGTCGATAATAAGGACATCCACGTCTCTATATTTCTTTTTCATATCATCAATTCTTTTATTTCGAATACCAGAAACAACATCATTCAAAAATTTTTCTGAAGTTACGTACAGCACCGCAATATTTTTTTGATATTGTTTTATAATTTCATTTCCCACCCCTTGAATAAGATGAGTTTTTCCGAGTCCAACACCCCCATACACGAAAAGAGGATTATATTTTTTCCCAATATCTTTTATTACTGCTTGCATCGCTGCGTATGCAAGTTCGTTTGATGAGCCAACAATAAACGAATCAAGTGTATATCGTGGATTTAAGTTTGTTTTAGGATCAATTTTAAGTTCAAGGGGAAGTTGAAAATTTGATTCATTTTTTTCTTCATTTACCCCCTTTTTTGTTTGTGTTGCAAAAGAATTCGTCCCGCTATTTGTTGTTTGGTGGGATACAGAGTAATCAATGTTTTTTATTGAGGGATCAAAATTTCGAAGTGATCCGAGAATGATTTTGTGATAGCGGTTTTTTACCCACTCTTTCGCAAAGTTGTTTGGAAGACTTACGAGCGCCACCCCATCTCGTTCATTCTTTCCAATAAGCTGACTTTGTTTTAACCACGTAAGAAAATTTGGTCGCGAAATTTGCAATTCTATTTCTCCCAACACAGCCCTCCAAAGTTCTTGTGATTCCATGATCTTTATAATAGATACATTCTATAACGTTTCAATATTGATTCATATTTTTTTTTGTGCTTTAATTGTTCATAAGGTGTGGAAAGAGGTTTTGTCGTAAATCACACAACCATATCGTCGCGACACATAAAGACAAAGAATTATGAGTAGGACATATCAACCAAAAAAGAAGAAAAGAGCCAGAACACACGGGTTTTTGAAGAGATCGAAGACCCCAGGGGGAAGAAATGTACTGAAAAGAAGGAGGGCCCGAGGAAGAAAGAAGCTTTCAGTATAGACAATGAGTTTTTTTATTGTAAAAAAGAACAAGAGCGGGTCACAAAAAAAACCGCTCTTTATTGTTATCCGAGCGGCAGATATACAAACCGCAGTGAAAAGGAATGTGTTAAAGAGACAAATACGCACAATTGTCCAGAGAAATAAAAAAAACACAACATCCGGATATGATTACAAAATAATTGTAAAAAAAGGAGGAGACATGCTATCATTTGAACAAATTAAGAGAGAGATTGAACCATATTTGTAACTATTATTAATTTTATGAGCGGAATTTTCCATACATACCTTTATTCTCCAATTTTGTGGGTTTTTATATTTATTTATGAGAACCTTGCATTTAAAGATATTGGGTTTTCAATTTTTATTCTCACCGTGCTCGTGCGTGTGGTGCTTTTTCCAATTTTTTATAAAAGCGCAAAGGACCAGTCGCTCATGCAAAGAATTCAGCCGAAGTTAAAAAAAATTCAGACCGATCACAAAGACAACAAAGAAGAACAAGCGCGGCAAATGATGAATTTGTACAAAGAAAACAAACTAAATCCTTTTTCTGGATTTCTTTTGTTACTCATACAACTTCCTGTTTTTATTGTGCTGTTTCAAATTTTTACCAGAGAACTTTCGACATCGGTGTTTGACAATCAACTATTTTTAGGCTTAATTAACCTAGGAGAGAAGAGTATTATTATCGCGATTATTGCCGCTGGATTGCAATACTTACAAAGCAAATTACTTCTTCCCCCATCTTCAAAGGAAAACAAAGATGAAGATACAATGGCGCGCGTTGGGAAAACGATGGTAGTGGTAGGGCCGGTACTTACGTTTTTTATATTAATGAATCTTCCATCGGCACTCGGATTTTATTGGGTGATTTCATCACTTTTCTCTATCGCACAACAGGTTTATATTAATAAGAAAATACCAAAAGAATTGTAATATATATGGACAACATACTTGAATCAATAAAAATTATCGTGGAAAAAATGGGATTTCCCGGTGCGGAAATATCATTTGATCAGGAACACAGAAAAATGTCTTTAGTGATAGACGAAAAACTCATACACGAAAACATCGGTATGTTTTTACCCGCACTCGACCATCTTTTTGGTCTCGTGTTTAGAAAACACGAACAAGCACCATTTGTGCTTGATGTGAACTATTATCGGAGGGAGAGAGAGCGGTTAATTGCCGAACTCGCACGAGCATCCGCAAAGAAAGCAATGGTAACAAAAACAGACATCGAGTTGCCTCCAATGAATGGATATGAACGAAGGTTGGTACACATGGAAATCACCACCCACCCAGAATTAAGAACAGAAAGTGTTGGGGAAGGAAAAGAACGAAGGGTGGTAATAAAACACATTGAATAAAAAATCCCGATATATATCGGGATTTTTTATTGTTAAATTTCTTTTGATATATCAATTCGATAGAGGGTGTTATCAAATCGGTTTTTGAAATATATATAATTCTCAAAAAACATTACCCCCGTCGCATCGGTTTTATAGGTGATAGCGGCAGATGCGCTTAACACCCCAATTTCTTTTGTTGAAAGATTAAATTTCATAAGTGTGTCGGTGGTAAATATTTTTCTTTGTTGATATGAATCGAAAAAACCAATATAGTCATTTTGTTCTTGCGGAACAAAACAATAGGTAGTGCTCGCAAATAAATCACACTTATCGGGGATTGTGAAAAAATCCACATAGGTTGTTGTTTTTAGTGAGTTGGTGATAAAACCAAGTTGTTTTTTTGACGGGATAGAGAAAAATATATTCTTTTTGTCTTTTGAAAAACCGGGTGTCCCTCCCCGTTCCGTTTGGACAACAAGTGATAGACTTTGATCTTTCTGATTGAATTCCCACACCCTTGAAGGATAAAAACTACTTGATCTTTCAGAAAATAATATTCTGTCAGTCGGCACAACCGAAAGGAAAACATCGTTTAAAACAAAATCTTTTAACAGTGTTTTGTATGTTGGTTGAGCCTTTTCAATATTTATTTCCACCAAATCTTTTTTCCCCGAGTTTTTGACTATTCCAAAAAGTTTTTTTTCCGAACCCCCCCACACCACACTTACCAAATCAGAAGAGAGGGGTTTCCATGTTTTATCAACTACATTAAATATTCCGGTTTGAAGATTGTTTTTTTCCCCGAATGATGCAAGTATTTTTTCTCCTGTTTGATTCGGAAGAAGCGCATATATTGTTCCTACGGCTTGTGGCGATATTTTTTGATCATCTTCTGTTTTTGCGAGATAGACATCTCCATCGGAATTGGTATAGAAAATCTCGTTTGTCTTTTTATTTACCCAAAAATATCCAATTTCTTGGTCTGATAATTTTTCAAGTATTGGAAGAGTGTCTCCTTGTATTTCAGATGGTGACCCCTCGGTGTTTTCACTGCCAGCGCCCTCGGGAACATCTCCGTTGTTTGTGTTTGTAACAATATTTTCACTACCACCCGGAAGAGTGTTTATTTTTGTGTTATCTATTGATACGTCTTCAATTGGTGTTCCAAAGACGACCTTCCAAGCAAAATACAATCCTGCAATACAAACAATTCCAATAAGGGTAAGAACAATTATTTTTTTTGTTTTACTCATAAATTATTTAAAATTAACATGTATATGTTCTACTTGTTCGTAATAATTACCACAATCTTTTGCGTACGAGCGATTTTGATATGTGGTGCATATTTTTGATATATTCGAGTTGTTATTTTTCAAATAATTCAAAAGTTGTGTGTTTGTTGATAAATCAACAACTGGTTTGTCAGCCCCATGTGTTGCGTGTCCATTCTCTGCCCCCCCCGTTATTGTAACGTCACACGCACACGATTTTTTTATATTTATCACCGCATCGATTGTTGAAGCCGGAAGGAGTCCGACGTTTGTGCACTTAGGATTAAATGGATCTGCACAATTTCCAGAACTACTCACACGCACTCCATTCAAAGCAAGTTTTTCAACTGCTTTTTTTTCTGCGGCATCCATACCAGTGGTATATGAAGTTTTTGTGTACTTACAATTCCCATCAAATCGGTTAATGATACAACATGTTTGATTATGGTCCTTGTCCCATCCCCACCCATCATCATTACACTCTGCTTCGCCCCCATTTTGCTCTATTGCGAGGCAACAACTTATCCCATCTATATTTGGGTCGCTGGATGCTGCTTTTCGGCACTCTTCTTTTGAATCTTTATAACAATATCCCCACTCTGTTTTTGTGACTGGCTTATCTTCTGTTGAATATTTACATTCGCCAATAATTTTGTCTTTCAAACAACAACTTTTTTTACTTGCGTTGTCATATCCCCATCCGTCGGTTTGACATCGCGCTTGCCCCCCATTTACATCAACCGCGACACAACAACTATCTTTTTTTTGTTCATCCCACTCCCAGACCTTTTCTGTAAGGACTTGAGAATTGCTAATAAATTGTGGACCCTGTGGTTCTCGAATTGCAATAAGTTGCGGGTTTATTGTATTTAAAATGACATATGCACCAAAAAGCAGACCAAGCCCCCAGAGCGCAGAAAAAATCATATCCTTCCCCTCATTTTGTTTATCAGGACTTCCCCCGGAAACCGTATATAATATTCCTCCTGCCACCATCATTCCAACAGCCAATATTCCCGATATACCAATTGCGAATTGATAAAGTCTTCGGATGTAATTGGGAATACTTGCGGTTGTGTCAGCAGAAGCACAATCAGTGTATCCGAGAACTTGTGTGCCAAAACTGGTACAAGGGAATTTATAATCTATTATTGCCGCGTGTACAGTGAAACTAAACAAAAAGAACAAAACAAGAAAAAAGACTATTTTTAAATTTGATTTTGCCATAATTATTGTATAAAAAGATTTATTTTTTCTTTCGCAGACTCGAGTCCATTTTTTACATTTTGAACAAACGCCTCAATCACCATATTTTTTTGATCCGGTGTTTTTGGGGAACCAATATTTAGTGTAAGAAGGGTGTCGCGCGTCTCGTTTTGTTTTTCCCCATTAATTCGCCACAAAGAAGTGATTTCAGATGGAGAAGAGATATTGAAAAAAAACGGAACAACCAAAAAAGTAACCCTTTCTCCCGAGGCAACAAGCCCTCTCGGATATTTATTTTCAATTGTTATTATTGGGTTAAAAACAGGAACAGAAACAAGATTTTCATATTTATTTGTTTTTGTTTGGACAACAACACGCACAGAATGAGAACTCCTTCCGATTTTTGTTATAGGAAACGAGAACTCTTTTAATCCAACACCCTTATTAGAAAACACACCATCGAGGAACCATGATATCTCAGCTTGAGAAATGTTTTGTATTTTTTTATTTATAAGAAGTTCCACAGAGACTGCGATTATATTACCATTGGTTGGGAGTGGCTTTGCTTCAAAGTCTGCCGAAGTATAGTTGTCCGCGTGCCACGTGACGAGGAGGTTGTTTTCTGTTTGTCCAAAAACATTCGAGAAAACAAAAAAGAAGGAGAGGAATAAAACAAATAAAACTTTTACACTCATATTTTCTATTATACAACAAAAACTACTTTTTTATCGCTGAGCCAATTTTTCCACTCGCGACAGAGGCAATTTTTTGTGCTTTTGGGTTGTTTTCTATAAAAACAATAAGAAACCAAGCCGAAATTGCAAAAGGAAACATACCTAGAATTGGAAATGAATTCATCATGTTTCCCCCAAGGCTTGATACCCACGTCCACACCCCACGAGCACCCTTCATAAAAATATAGAGTTGAAAAAACGCACCAACAGTAAGACTTATTGCACTTCCAATAAAAGAGGACACTTGCCCAAGAATGGGTATGGGGAACATAAGGTTTGCAAAAAAATCGATTAATTCTACAAAAAAAAGAATGAGGGTTACTAGGATAAACTCTCCTGTTCCAAACATCTTTTTTCTTTCCCCGGTGTTTATCTCGGGTGTCTTTTTTTCTCCCCCTTTTATTTCTTTTGGCATATATTACGACAACAATCCTTTTGTTTGTAGCACTTGTTCGGGGTTTGTAGTGATTATTTGGTCTTCAGTGTATGACGCAATGATTTTTATTGCTACATGTTTTAGTCCCGCAAAAAAGAGTCCTTCTCCTACCCCCGCCTCAAGAAGAAGTGATTGTTCGCCACTGGTTAAATCAAATGCTTGTGTTACCGCATCAATACTTGATGGAGACTGTTTTAAGAGTAGTTGTATTGAGGAATTAGTGACGATTGGTTTTCCATATTCTGATTTTAGGAAGTCCTCAACATCTTGGGTTATGGTAGTAACCCCCAAATAATATTTCCTGGCGCGTTTTACCAACCCAAACAAAAATGACGCACTGTCTTTATATTTCATCATCCACCACGCCTCATCAACAACAAGGAGCCTTCGTTTTAATTCCGATCGAACGAGGTTCCACACAAAATTGAGAACGATATACATAGCAATTGGGCGAAGCTCTTCCTCGAGGTCGCGAATAGAAAAGACAATAAGACGATTTTTAATATCGATATTTGTTGGTGCGTTAGTAAATCCTGCATATGACCCCCTGGTGAATTTTTCCAAACGCTTTCCCATACTTTCTCCTCCCTCGGTGTTTTCTAAAACAACCTGAAGATCTTCCAAAAGCGGAGGGTTTAATTCTTTTATCGTTCCAAAATTTTCTGCGGTAATATCACGTGATGCATAGGTTTCAATAATAACACGATCAAGAATTGCATCTTCTTCGGCGCTTATTTCTTTTAACATAAGTTTCAAAAGCCCACTCAAATTCAATACATGTGATTTAAATACATCCGCTGGTTCGTCGCCCTCCGGGATAATAGGAATATCAAAGGGATTTACGTGGTTTTGTGAGGTAAGAGAGATTTTGAAATAACTTCCTCCGATTGAATTTGCAAGATTCTGGTATTCATTTTCCGGATCGATGACAATTACATTTGTTCCAACCATAAGAGAGCGAAGTATTTCAAGTTTTGACGCGTATGATTTTCCAGACCCCGATTTTGCAAATACCACTGTGTTCGCGTTTTCTAAGGAAAACCGATCGAAAATAATAAGACCGTTGTTGTGCATATTAAGCCCAAAAAGAATACCCTTATCTGAGGTGAGGTCGGGAGATACAAACGGGAAAAGCGAAGATGATGGTCCTGAATTGAGGGGGGTGTTTATCGCGAGTTCATCCTTTCCGATGGGGAGCACAGAGTTAAACCCCTCAATCTGTCTAAAAAGCGCGGGTTTTATATATACTAACTTACTATCCAAAAGTGATTCGAGTGCGTTTTCGAGTTTTGAAAGATTTTTTAAATCTTCCCCATAGATTGTAATATAAATCGCAACCTGGAATAGCTTTTCTCTCGCTTGTTGAAGTGAGTCTCTAAGACTTTCAATGTCCTCATACGCCGTTTCGAGCATTGGGTCTCTGACAATTCCCTTGTCTTGTTTCTCGTTTATTTCTGCCTCAACTTGAGCAACTTTTTTTCTTAAGTTTCGAAGCGCCAAACCCGTGTCCATCGGATGTGCAAAAATCGAAATATCCATCATCTCCGAGAGGTTGATTATTGGAGAAAACCACCCACTTGAGATGAAGCGCGGATAGTTAAATACAAAAAATGTTTTTGCATAATAATCCCCTATTTTAAGATAATTTGAATCGGCTTCGACGCCGGCCGGCGCGATGATGTTTGAGAGATTGTCCTGTGTTGATTTTTTTTCCATATTATTTCTGTACCTCTATCCCCTTTTTTTCGACAAGTTGCGGATTGTAGAGATTGTAAAATAACTCAGTGAGTTCTTCGTCTTCAAGTGGAGCGGCTCGAAGTCCAATTTGTTGAAGACCGGAAATTACCTGATCAACACGGTGATTGAGTTGTTCAATTGCCGCTTGTGCGTTTGGAACATCCTCATTTTGAGATTGTTTTTTTCCAAACAAACCCAAAAATCCCTTCTTTGCTTGTTCAATTGCGTCGCCCGTCTCGTAGGGAACGATAACAAAAAAAGTTTTTGAGATGATTTTGTTTTGGTCGACAAATGTCTTTATGAAGTTAATATACTCATCTATTTGTATTTTCAAAAGTTCGTTTGGCTCTTCTTCTCGACGCACGCGCATTCGTTCCATGTAGGTATCAATATTTACTTTTCTTGAGTGAATAAAAAACTGAACAGAAAAATCAACAGTATTTAAAAAATCTTGAAAACTATTGAGTATCAGATTTTGTTCTGTTTCTGATTTTAGATCGAAATTAATTCCACTTACGATAATCACTTTTCGGACACCACCCTTTTTCAAATACACAATTCCATCTTGTATTTTTGCGATTTCAACAAATTGTTGAGACGGTGTTGTTGGATTTTTTGGTGTGTTTGGCATATATAATAGTATTCTAATGGAATAAGTGTTTTTACGCTATTTAGTGCCTAATAATTCACTTTTTTTACCCTTCTTCGTTCCCCCGTTTCAAATGTTGCTACTTGATATTCTTCTTTTTTTTGTTCGTTTCGCATTTGTTTTGGGGAAAACATTTTTCCTGTGGTAACATTCAAAACAATTGAATTTAATTTTTCTTTTGTACCCATTGTTTTTCTCGCGTTTTCTATTTTCTCTTCTTCATAAATTGGTTCCTCCATTGTTCTCTGCCATGTATAAATTCGTGGACCAAGAAAAAAATGAAGTCCGGCGCGTATTACTTTCGGCATTTCTTGGCCATTTATTTTTACAAACGCAAGTCCAATGCTAAGTGTAATGAGAATAATACTCACTAGTACCCACACAAATAAATTAAATATGTAAAAAGAGGCAAACGAGATGCCCGCCGCAATTGCAATATAAAAAAATTGTGAGAGCGTAAGCGGTCCCACTATCTTCGGTTTTTGGTCAATAAATTGTGGAACTTGAAATGTTGCCATATAGATTATGTGTTTGATCGGAGGTCTACGGTGTTTCCTTCTACTTTTGGTCCCGTTTTTTCCATGTTGTTGTTTGGTGTTTGTGGTTTTTTAAACCACACAAACCCCTTTCCACTGGTTGGTGATGTGGGTTCTTTTTTTTGTTCAATGGGCGCGTTTTGTTTTTGTGGGTTGTTTATTACCGGGATTTTTGGTTTTTCCGGAACTGGAAATGATTTTGATAAAGGTATTTGCACATCCATAATTGGTTGCTTTTTAATTTCAAGCAACACATCTGGTGTTGGGATTATTTCTTTGTTGTAATTACTGATTCTTGATTCTTTATTATCAAAAACACTCGTCCTGATATCTAATACTCCTTTATTGGTTATTTGCTCTGACGTGCTCCGTGGTTGGGGCACTGACCCATTTGGTGTTGGGACTTTTTGTGTGGGGAGAACACTTGTTTTTTGTATATTTGATGTCTGTGCTCCCCCAAACATCGAAAGGGGGTTTATTTTTTGTGTAACCGGCTGCGAATTATTCTGTGTTTTCTGTTCTTCTGTTTTAATAAAACCTTCTTCTTTTTTCGAGAAGGGGGTGAGTGGTGTTCTGAGTTCGCTATAATCTACCGCACGCTTCAGTTCGTCTTTTTTTAAAAACTCAACTGTTGCTTTTACGGGCGCTGATGTTGTTTGTGTTTGGACAACTTTTTGTTTGAAGAATCCAAACGGGAGAGAAAATCCTTTTGTTTGTTGTGATGACCCACTAATTTGTGATCCCCCCTGTGTGGGCGCTTGCGGTTTTTCTCTGTGGATTACAAGAGGCGCGGGCTCATCAGTTACTTCAATTTTTTTCGGTGTATTATCTACAGATCCATCTACATTTATTTTTACTGGAGTGAAATCCTGGGGGGTGGTATCAGAAAAGTTTTCGAGCGAAATCGTAGTGGTTGTTGTGTCGGGGGGAATATCAAGAAGCGTTTCATTAAAAAATTTTTCTATTTCCCCCATTTCTTTTTTAGTGCCCCAAGAATTCAAAAACGAAGATATCTTCTCTGTGCCAGCGACATTAGTTATTTCTTTGATAAACATTAAACCAAAAACCTCAGCGATAATAGATGTCTGTTTTTCGCTCAAATTAAGTGATGTACAGAATTCAAAAATAGAAAGCGCATTTTCTGTGGAAAATAACAAATCTTTTGATCTCTCTGAAATAAATTTTTCTTTCACGCGATTTACCAACTCATTTGTTTCCACATTTTTTAGAATCCCAAGCCCGATTATTTGTGATGGCGTTCCCAAAAAATATTTATATAAATCAAGATTAAATTCTTTTAAAAATGAAAGTTTTTTTTCATCTGTTTCTCCAGGTATGGTGTTCACAACCAATAAATGAAATTGGTTGAGTGTTTTTTTCTCTAATCCGAAATAAGTTGAGGATAAAATATATGGATTGGAAAAGTTCAAAAAAATAGTTCCAAGTATTGGAAGAAATTTTTCTTTCCAATCGGTTTCTGTAACGCCCCCACGGATGGCGGGACTTCCCTCTATTATTGGTATCCAATTTACCAACTCGAGTCCGTCATCTGTAAAAAATTCAAGAAAATCTTGTAGTCTAACACCCGCATCAAAAAAATCTCCTCTCTGAAGCGCCGTCCAAACCCCCTCTTGCCAAACAGGAATTTGGATCGTGAGTATTTTTGTGTTTGTTTTTGTTTTGTTTTCTTCCATTGTTATTCTTTTTTCTTTTGATCACCAGACCTATATTCTTCCTTTCTTTTTCCTGTTATTGGATCAATCATTGTTGGTATATACCTCCGCGCCCTCTTTTTTGTTTCTGTAAACATTTGATAGTCATCAACATACATATTTGGCACGTCGTAGCCGCCCGTTGCCATGGAGTCCCTCGTATTAACAGGAAGGTCTTTTATTGCTGTAGAGAATTGAACTCTCTTCTTTTTGTTTTCTGTTTGAGCCGCCTTGGCGGTTTTTAATCTCTTTCTTGCAGAGTTTTCTGCTTTTATGTCCCCATTGGCGCGTGCTGTTGCTATATCGGCGTGAGCCTCAGCAATATCTCCTGCTGTATCCTTTAGTGCTTTTTGTATTGCTTTTGCTTCTTGGGATATATTTGAGACAATAGCTGCCTTTTCAGCATCATTTGATGTATTATATTTTACCGCCTGTTCGTTTATTGAAAGTTTTCCAAAGTCTCCTTTTGCTTTATTATATTCCTCATCTCCCTTCTTTATAGCCGTATTCAAACCCTCACCGATTTTACGTGCGCCCAATATTTTAGCAAACATTCCCCCCACCCTTGAGTCTTTCCCAAGTGTCTGGAGTTTGTTCGCAATTTCTCTTCCTCGGTCGCTTCTCAATGGTGCTGTCCCAGCCCTTATAGCGGCGGTCTTACTCTTACTCATTGCCCACCCCTTTGCTGATTTCCCCGCTTTTGATGCAAGGCTATACGCGGTAGTTGCACCCGCGATACCAAGGCTGTTTGCTATCATAAGCGATCCAATAAGAAGTCCAGTCATTACAAGTGCATTTCCGACAATAATGAGAATTTCTGGAGTGAGCGATGCGCTGTCGTAAATCTTTGATCCGG
>JBFLWN010000007.1:0-73492 GCA_040757555.1 Patescibacteria group bacterium
GCGCAAATCCGAAAAGCAAGGAACATTTTTCTTTGGTGTTGCCGAGCGGAGCGAGGCAGTGGCGGGGCGTCCTCATTCGTGGGGGTTCTCCGCAAAATGGGTTCTGACTTTTTCAAACAAACACCACAAAAAATGAAAATTATCGTTCAAAATTTAGCGGTAGAATATCTGGACGAAGGAGTTGGCCAAGTCTTACTTTTTCTCCATGGGTGGCAAGATAATTTTCACACCTTTGATTCTCTGATACCACTCTTGTCTCAAACACGAAGAATAATCAGACTTGATTTACCTGGATTTGGTAAAAGTGAGATGCCGAAAGAAACTTGGGATTTGGATAACTATGTCCAATTTGTTGACGAGTTTATCAAAAAACTTGGTTTTCAAGTTTATGCGTTTGTTGGCCATTCTTTTGGTGGAAGAATCATTATAAAAGGCGGAGCCACAAGAAATCTTCAAGCGCAAAAAGTTATACTTATTGGTTCAGCTGGTATAGCTAAAGACCGCACATTTCGCAATTCTGTTCTAAAGTTCTTGGCGAAGGTAGGAAAAGTGATTGTCTGTATTCCGCCTTTAATTTTCTGGAGAAGAAGGCTACAAAAAAGAGTGTATGATGCTATCGGAAGTGATTATTTAAATGCCGGGAAATTAAAGGGAACTTTTTTGAAAATTATTTCTGAAGATTTGAGTGTGAGCGCAAAAAAAATAACAACACCAACACTTTTAATTTGGGGCGAGAATGATATTGAAACCCCTTTATCCGATGGGGAAAAAATGGCGCGATTGATAACTAATTCTGAATTGAAAGTAATAAGCGGAGCCGGACACTTTGTTCATAAAGAAAAACCACAGGAGGTCGCAAAATTAGTACAAGGTTTTTTATGATAAAAAACTGGTTATCACGCTACAACCTATATTATCCACGATCTCTTGTATATATACTTCAAGCAAGCGAGTATGACATCCGCGATTATTTAGTTTGGTACCACAATATAAAAGATTTTACTCGTGTGGAACGACGTAAACAATTCGTAAAGACTCCCAAGGGTCTTTTACTACTTATTATTGCTTGGGTTATTTTACTTTTTCTCATTGGTATAGCGATCTCCATACTACAAACCAATATCGGCCCACTTAAATATATTCTTTTCTTTCTTGTTTTATTTTTTTCACCATATCTTTTGGCATACAGCATGGTCATTCCGCTTCTTGTCGTCAGAATCATGATTCAGTGGCCGATTGAACACGTAATAATTAACAAGGCGAAACAAAAATTAAAAATTCATAATGCTGTAAAAATAGGTATTGCGGGAAGCTTTGGTAAAACGACTATGCGTGAAATTCTTAGAACCGTTTTATCTGAGGGAAAAAAAGTTGCTGCCCCACCCCATAGTTACAATACTTTACTGGGAATTAGTCAGTTTATAAAAACACTAGAAGGAGATGAAGAGGTTTTGGTTTTTGAGTTAGGAGAACACTATCCGGGTGATGTGGAAAAATTGTGTAATTTGGTTCAACCAGATATGGGGGTTATTACTGGTGTGAATGAGGCACATTTACAAAAATTTAAATTATTGGAACGGACGGTTAAGACGATTTACGAACTTGCAGATTATCTTGGAAAGAAACCGGTATATGTTAATGGAGAAAACGAACTTGCGCGAAAAAACGCCTCCCCCGATCATATTGTGTACAATCGCGAATGTATAGGAGACTGGAAAATTCAAAACCAAAAAACCAATCTAAATGGAACATCATTTGTCCTAACAAAAAATGATATTAAATTAGAGTTAACATCATCGCTTTTGGGTCTACACCAAATCGGTCCTCTTGCGGCCTCTGCTGTAATTGCTTTGGACCTGGGATTATCTTTTGATCAAGTTAAGGAGGGTATTAGTAAGACAATACCCTTTCATCATCGCTTAGAGCCCAAAACTGATCGCTCGGGGGTTATTATATTAGATGATAGTTACAATGGTAATCCTGACGGGGTTAGTGCGGTAATTGCGTTTTTGGCGTCTTTGAGGGGTTGTCGTAGATTTTATGTTGCACCTGGCCTTGTGGAGATGGGTACACAAACCAAAGAGATACACAGACAAATTGGCAGACAACTAGCAAAAGCGAATATAGAAAAAATCATTTTGATAAAAAATTCTGTAACCCCATATATTGGGCAGGGTTTAAAAGAAGAGGGATATAGGGGTGAGGTTATGTGGTTTAATGATGCGCTTGCTGCTTTTGCCGCCTTACCACTTTTGACCGTGGAGGGCGATGTTGTGTTATTGCAAAACGACTGGTCTGATCAATATCAATAATTTAGAATAAATACTATGAAAAAAGTTGTCGCTGTGTTTTTTGGAGGTCGTAGTGCCGAACACGATGTCTCAATCATTACTGCTCATACGCCCATTATCCAGTCTCTTTTGGCAATGGGACAATTTGATGTTTGGCCGATTTATATCGCGAAAGACGGCTCATGGTATTCCGATCAAGCAATGAATGACCTCGCATATTTTAAACAAGATAATTTTCAGGCACATTTGGTGAAACAAAAAAAAATCCGAATTCTGTTTGATGACGGATTAAAAATTATTTGGCCAGGGATCAGATCAAAAACAATTCGGGTTGATATTGCTTTTCCTGCCATGCACGGTACTTTTGGCGAAGACGGGAGTTTAATGGGGCTTCTGCGTATGGCGGGCATTCCTTTTGTTGGGTGTGATTTATTTGCTTCCGCTGTTTCAATGGATAAAGTTTTAACAAAACAAATCTTAGCCACGGAAAATATTTCAGTTGTGCCATATGTTTGGTTCACGAAAAATGACTGGGAAGTCAATAGAAATATTTACCTAGAAAAAATCACTAAGCTAAATTGGCCGGTTTTTGTAAAACCAGTCCATCTCGGTTCTAGTATTGCTATTACCAAAGTTAAGCAAAATTCTGAACTTGAAAACGCTATTGAGGTTGCCTTTCATTATGACGAAAAGGTGCTTGTGGAAGAAAGTGTAGAAAATCTTATTGAAGTGACCCTTCCGATTATGGGAAATAAGGAGTTACAGTTAGCCGCGATAGAGCGACCATTGAATAAAACAGAACTCTTTGATTTTAGCGATAAGTATCTATCCGGGAATAAAAAAAGTGGTGGGGCGAATAGTCAGTATAGCGAGATTCCAGCAAATATTGATGCACAACTTGCAAAGCAGGTAGAGGACTTAGGAAAGAGGACGTATCGAATACTCGGGTGTTCAGGAATAGCCAGAATTGATTTCTTGATTGATGGATCGTCAAAAAGAGTTTATGTTAATGAAGTGAACACTCTTCCGGGGAGTCTCTATTATCACAATTGGAAAAGAGTTGGTGTTTCTGGGGTAGAACTTGTCGCTAAGCTTATTGCCCTAGCAGAAGAACGTTTTGTTTTACAACAAAAAATAACGTATGTATTCGATTCAGACATCTTGAAGAAGACGGGGGGTCAAAAGTGTTAGGATATATAATATAAATATGAAAAAATCTATTTTTTATCTCAAAAGTTTTTTATGTGCGCTTGGCACGTTTGTTTATATTACGGTGGTAGCGTTTTTGATGTTCAACGGAAAAAATGTTTTTGGAGATGATTCAAGTTTTATGATCCCAGTTTTTATGTTGCTCCTCCTTGTTATTTCCGCATCGATCACTGGATTTTTAGTTTTTGGAAATCCGATCCAACTTTATTTAGATGGACACAAAAAAGAAGCATTCACGTTTCTTTTTTCCACAATCTCATGGCTCATTCTTTTTGCAGTTGGGGTGGTGATTGGGTTTTTGATATAAAATCTTTTTATGCGTGTATGGGACATACATCCAAAACATCTTTGTAGGAAGCATTTACTTGCCGAACATAGGGAGCTACATGGGCTTTGGAATATACTGACGAAACATAAGGGGAAAGGTGGATATTCCCGTCATCCCGAAACGTTGCGATGGGTAGGAAAAACGCGGGCCTTGTATATGCGACACGAATCGCTCGTGAAGGAATTTATTCATCGCGGATATCACCATCATTCGCCACTTGATAAGCGCTATGCGAAAGGAAGTGGGAAACAAAGCCTGTTTATTAATACAATCTCAGATCAGAAAAAAATTTTAAACAAAAAACCATGTGAGTGTAAATTTCACGGAAAATAGAGAAGTAGTAATTTTTTTCATTTGCAAAAGGTAATATTTTGTCATAAAACAGATATAGTAATTAAATAAAAGTGAGGTATGTATGCCGACGGCTCAAAAACAGATTGGCGCGGAAGATATAAAGAAAAAAATCGCGAGAGCACAAGTTCCAGTATATAAGGACATCACAGTCGAAGAGGCAAAAAACGAATGGTTAAGAACGGCTGCGATTGCAAACCGCGGTGGTCCAAATGTGAAAGAAAATAAAAAAATTGCACGCGAAGCAAAACTTGCGTATATCGAAGTACTTCGAAAGGCAGGAAAATGATAATTTTATAAAACCGCCAACTGGCGGTTTTTTACTTGCAAGAACCAGAAGATTGTTTTATAACGAACTCAGTAATTCATAAATAAATAGGTGTGTTATGACCGAAAACAAAAAAGGAGAAGGAGTTGACGTCCTTCAGGTTCTTCGGGGTGTCTACGAGAATTTGGTAGATTCACACGAATTACACGGACTCATATTTACTCCCCGTATAATTTCGGACGTGCTCATTTCTACGGAAAATCCTAATATTGTTGGGACGCTTGAATACGAAGAGGGAAGTATTATCAGACTTAAAAATTCATTTTGGGGACTGCTCTATGGCACAAGGGGTGGAAATTATCCGGGAAATTTTGTGGTAAATGACATCTCTGTAGTTTCCATAACCGCCGAAGACGCCGATTATGATCATGAAACAGTTTGCCAAAAAATTCATCTTCTCATGAAAAAGAGTGGAAACTATTTTGGGTTTTCGCTTCTTCACGGAGAACATACGGGTAATATTCATTTGTCTCCGCGGAGCGACAATATATTCCGTAAATTACTTCTTGAAAAAATTGGCGGGCAATTCAGTCGTTTTGTTCTCCAGGAATTTAAATATGATCCCGTACTCATTGATTTGAATACCGGGAAACATAGGGTTTCCCAGACGATAATCTGGAAGCCTGATGTTGTTGGGTTTCTTTCGGAGGTTATTGAAGAAGCGCTTCTCGAGTTTTCGTAAATGTATTATAAAAATCGCACTATAGTGCGATTTTTTACTTGCGAGAGTTGCGTGATTTCTTTATCCTTTACATAGAAATTCAATAAGGAGGACGACATGAAAAATCGTCTCAAAAAAGGGATGTATTTGTGGGAAAAAGGGAAAAAACCAAGTAAATTATTTGGTATTGTGTACGGCACGGTAGTTCCGGAAGGTTATGTGTTTGTGAAAAATACGGGGTGGTATAACAAATGGGGAGAGGAGCTCGGACGTGGTGATCTCGCGGCGTTTAATATAAAAAGGTTGAAAAACGAACTTCTTGATGGCGAATTTTTTATTGTGCTTAGTCAGGAAGATTCTTGGGAGCGAACTATTAACGAAGCACATAAAAAATATCCGAAAAAATTCGGAAGAGGAAAAACTCCGGGGTCGCTCTATGTTGCATCACGCGCATGGATTATTATTGCATCGAAAGTAGTATATGAAGTGAAATCATTTGGGATATCTTTACGAGGAACAGGAGTGCGAAGGGGAATTAAAATAAGAATTATTTCACGAGAAGATGCGTGCAATCTTATTCTGAAAAACAAAAAACCGGCATAATGTCGGTTTTTTCATTCAGAGATTTCTGTTTATTTGTTTTCTATACACACACACGGACATCTCATTCCTTCTATTTCTCCGATTATGTTTTTATCATCCCACGTTTTTTCTCCAAGTGTATTCACTATTTCTCCACCATTTCGTACACACTCATCCCCGGTGAATACCGGAAATCCTGTTGGGGCATTCATGTATTCCCACCACCCAAGAAATACAACAAGTGCAAGAAGAATAATCACTAAAATTACTAACCACCTTTTCATGTATTTAGTATAACAAACGACAGAAACTCATGTGATACAATTAAAATATGACAGGAGGATTATTTGAACTCGCGGTGGTTATTCTTATTGCCGCAGTGTTTGGAATTGTAGCAAAACTTTTACGTCAACCGATTATCCTTGCATATCTTGCAACAGGAATATGTATCGGATATTTTGGTTTTTTACCCATACAAAACGGTGAAATGTTTTCTGTGTTTTCCGATTTGGGAATTATGTTTCTTCTTTTTTTGGTCGGACTTGAGATTAATTACACCTCTCTTCGACTTGTGGGGAAAACCTCTCTTGTTGTTGGGCTCGGACAAGTTATTTTTACCACATTACTTGGGTATATTATCGCGGTGGGTCTTGGGTTTATTCCCCTCCACGCACTATACATTGGTGTTGCTCTTATGTTCTCAAGTACTGTAGTGGTGATAAAACTACTTTCTGATAAGGGAGATTTAAATAGTTTATACGGAAAAATTAGTATTGGTACCCTCCTTGTGCAGGATATCGTTGCAATCATGATTCTTGTTGTTCTTGCGGGTATTCAGGGAGCGGGTGGCGCGATTGTGTGGGGAAGTCTTATTCTCACGCTTCTAAAGGGTATTTTGCTTTTTGTTGCGATTGTGTGGTTGGGAAGAAAATTTTTTCCCCCGCTTTTTGATCGCATTGCACACTCGCAGGAACTTTTATTTCTTACCAGTCTCGCGTGGTTGTTTCTTCTTGCTGCGATTGTAAGTAAAATCGGATTCTCGGTTGAAATTGCCGGATTCCTTGCGGGACTTGCGCTCGCAAATTCATCGGAACACTTTGAAATTTCTCACCGCATTCGGTCGCTCCGAGATTTTTTCATCCTTATCTTTTTTGTCATTCTTGGATTTTCTGCAGTAATTTCGAACTTCAGCGGACTCGCCATCCCGCTTATTGTTTTTTCGTTATTCGTGCTTATCGGAAACCCGCTTATTGTGCTTATTATTATGGGGCTCATGGGGCATCGTCGAAGGACTGGGTTCCTCACGGGAGTTTCTCTCGCACAAGTTTCTGAATTTAGTTTAGTGCTTGCGGCACTTGGGCTGAAACTTGGACATATTAATGATCAAGTGATCACACTCATCACAAGTGTGGGTATTATTACCATCGCACTTTCCACATATCTTATTATGTATGGAGATTCTATTTATCGAGTGTGTAAACGCGTGTTGAAAATTTTTGAAAAAAAACAAATAAAAGAACTTGAGTATTCCGAAAGAGGAAGCGAAAAATCAATCATACTTATCGGGTGTCATCGTACGGGAGAAAGTTTGGCGCTTGGACTTCCACGAAAAGACTTGTTAATTATTGATTTTGATCCGGACGTGATTAAAAAATTAAAAGCAAAAGGATATGAGGTAATTTACGGTGACTCAAGTGATGATGAGGTGCTTTATAATGCACGAATTGAAGATGCAAAACTTATAATTTCGACAAGTCCAGCTCTTGAGGACAATATTATGCTTATGAAAAAAATTCGTTCTTTTTCAAAAAAACCAAAGATAGTGCTTCGTGCGGATACAGAAAAAGAAGCAAAAATTCTTTATGCGCATGGCGCCGACTATGTGCTCCTTCCGAATTTCACCGCAGGACAGTATTTGGGAAAAACAATTGCGTTAAGTCCCCAGATGGAAATATTGAGCCACCTGAAGGAGAACGATCTCGCACTCATGAGACGTCTTGATGTGTAAATAATTATCTATCTTTGCTTTTTTTCTCCACGCAGATAATATAAATATATGAATCAAAACAAATCATTGTCAGCACCACTCATTGTTGGCGCTCTTATTTTAGGATTAAGTCTTGTCGGAGGAACTTTCATCGTCGCAGATACGTTTTATAAAGTGAAAGCGCTTTCAAATGTTATCGCGGTTACCGGATCTACCGAAAAAATTGTGAAATCGGACACCGCAAAGTGGGTGAGTGGTTTTTCGCGAAATGTCGGGGCGGATAATTTAAAAGGAGGAAGTGCGGAAATAAAAAAAGACCTTGAAATTGTCATCGGTTATTTTAAGGAATATGGAATCCCTGAGGAAGGAATCACCGTACAACCAATGACAATGACTGCGGTATGCGAAAGCCAGAATAATGTGTTTTATGACAAATTTGGAAATCAATCGTGCGGGGGGAATAGAGTAACAGGATATACGTTTAAACAAGATGTGGTGGTGCAATCCAGTGATGTCGATAAAGTGACAAAACTTTCCCAAGATGCGTCCGACGCACTCATCACAAAAGGAGTTATCTTTTCGAGTCAGAATCTTGAGTATTATTACAACAAACTCTCGGAGTTACGTGTTGAACTTTTATCTGAGGCAACAAAAAATGCAAAAAATCGTGCGGAAAAAATTGTGGAAAGCACGGGAGGGAAGATAGGATTTCTCCAATCGGCAAGTATGGGGGTGTTTCAAGTGACTGCAAAAAATGCAATAGATTTCTCTGATTATGGATATTACGACACCTCTTCGATAGAAAAGAAGGTAACCGCGGTTGTCCGGGCCTCATTTATGCTCCAATAGACGTATGTTGGGCGCGTGACTATATTAGTGCGCGCCCTTTTGATATAATAAAACAGATGTAAAAAGGTCGAGAATTGAAGATATCTTTATATAGAGGGGTATCTTTTATATTATATTTTTATGATTATTCAAGATTGGGCATCGGTTATTATTGGATCATTACAAAACCTTTGGTTGGGGACCATGAGTACCATCGGGAACATTCTTGGTGCGCTTATTATCCTCCTCATCGGTCTTATTGTTGCCGCAGGACTTGGAACGCTTGTCGAGCGACTTATTAAGATAATCAAACTTGATAAGGCGTTAAACGGACTTGGAATTCAGGAATATTTCAATCGTGCAGGGATTTCGTTGAATAGTGGAAAGTTTTTTGGAAGAATCGTGTATTGGTTTTTTGTTGTGGTATTCTTCCTCGCCGCATCAGACGTGTTGGGATTCTATTCGCTTTCGAATTTCCTTCGTGAAATATTGCTTTATATTCCAAACGTTGTTGTCGCAGTGCTCATCATGCTTGCAGCGGTGGTGATTGCAAACGTATTGAAAAAACTTGTACAGACATCAGTAAAAGGTGCGCAGCTTCATGCATCAAACTTCCTCGGTTCGCTCACGTGGTGGGCGGTTGCGGTGTTTGGATTTTTTGCAGCGCTTTCTCAGCTTGGTGTCGCGGTCCAAATTATCAATGCGGTAGTGACTGGTTTTGTTGCAATGCTCGCTATTGCGGGTGGTATTGCATTTGGATTGGGCGGAAAAGATTATGCATCTTCCCTCATCTCAAAACTTCGCGATCACGTAGAATAAAATTAATTTTTTCAAAACTCCCCGTTTTTTCGGGGAGTTTTGTTTTTGGGGTGTGGGGTTGACCCCGTGTAGAGACCGCGATTACTCAGAATATATTAAAAAGCACATGACATATAGAAATTGTATTTGTATTACTTGCACACTTCATTTGTGGACTAAGATCGTGATCCACCTCAAACGGGGTTGATTTTATAATAGGGGAATGATATTATGGTGTAGATTTAAATTATATGTTTGCAGTTATAGAAACAGGAGGAAAACAATATATTGTTGAAAAAGGAACAACACTTTCCGTTGAAAAACTTTCTTCATCAAAAGGCAATAAAATAGTTTTTGATAAAGTACTTTTGATAGTTGAGAAAGACAAGGTGTCATTCGGCACTCCTTATATAAAGGGAGCGGTAGTCGATGCCCAATCATTGGAAGAGGGACGTGATAAAAAAAAGATAGTTTTTCGCTATCATTCAAAGACCCGATACAGAAAATTGAAGGGTCATCGCCAACCATTTACCAGTGTAAAAATTCTCTCGGTATAAAGAACTCCCCGCAGCCTATAAGACTTGCGGGGATTTTGCTATGATAAGTGTATATGCTCATTTCAAGCGTATATTGGAACACGCGCCGAGGACAGATGACGTTGCCGTTTATATTGCTCATAAGTGGTATTATTGTTGAAATCGCAATTGCCGGAGCGTTTGTTACATATTTTTTAAGTACATCGGGATATGGAGAACGACTTGCGGTGCGTGCCGAAACCGCTGCCCGTTCAGGTATTAATGATGTATTCGCACGTATTATGCAAAATAAAGATTTTTCTCTTTCCTCGTGTGCTACTCCCTACGAATATACCATTACCGCGGGAGGGGGAGATACCGCACGGATTTCTTTATGTAGAGCAACCGATGTCACTACAAACAAATATACCTATACCGTTACGAGCATTGGTGTGGCGGTATCCCATCAAAAAAAGTTTGTTGCCACACTACTTGTGGATCAGACTACTGGGCAAGTTGAACTACAATCACTTACCGAACAACCAGTTGAATAATAGTTATGAATAATATTCTTTTTAAAACAAAAAAAATTCTCGAATGGTTCGGACGTTTTTTAGAAAAACTAAGTTCCCGACCCCCTGTGGGTGGGGTGTATGTAAGTAGTTTGGGTGTGCAATATATATCTTTTGAAAAGGAAAAGCCCCAAACTTATTTTTTTCGTTTTCCCCCAGGGGTGATGAAAAACGGACGCGTACAAAATACAGAGGAATTTATAAATATTCTTAAGCAGATACGCGAAGCAGTGAATCCAAGAAAAAAAACACAAACACTCCAGGTGATTGTGACACTTCCCACGGAAGTTGTTTTTACACAAAGTTTTGAGGTTCCTAATGTCGGGGAGGAAAAACTTGAGGAGGCAGCAAATTTGAACCTCCAGATGATTTCTCCTATTCCCCAAGATTCCGCATATATGAGTTGGCAATTAGTGAAGGAAGGCGACGATCGTTTTGAATTATTTGGAGCATTTATCGAAAAGGATATTATTGAAGAATTTAGAAAGGTATTTGAAGGTGCTTCATTTCATCCAATTGCCTTTGAATTTCCCGCACTTTCTCTCTCTCGCGTTATTACCGAGTCAGTTAATCTGAAGGGAAAGTCGGTGTTGGTATTACAGGTTTCAGGAGATGGGATCAATCTTTCAATTCTTCGTCACAACACGTTACAGTTTGACTATTTTCGTTCATGGCAGTCGATACAAGGTGAAGGAAAGCAGATTTCACGTGAAGCGCTTGAGCAGGTTATTGTCGATGAGGTGCAGAAAGTTATTAATTTTACTTTGAGTAGATTTAAAGAAATGCTTGAACAAGTTATTGTGGTGGCCCCAGGGTTTGAGGGGGATATACAACGAATATTAAAGGGGAGGTTCGGGAATTTGGGAATTATTCCTTTCATACTTCCCTCACAAGAAGTAACTCCCTCATGGTATGTCGCATATGGATCGGCGCTTCGCGGGAAAAATGACTTTAACAGGGATCAACATATTAATTTAAATTATGGAATGTCTGCAGACCTCTTTTTCGAAGAATATGTTTTGGGTTTTACAAAATTATGGAGAAACATACTAGGTATCATTTTTCTATTTTTCTTTATTTTATTTATGATTTCATCGTCGTTTTTGAGTAAACAATTGAAGAATTTAAATACCGAGTTGAATGTTTCCAAAATTCAGATAAACGATGCGGAATTTAATAATATTCGAGCGAAAGCACTCGAATTTAATATTCTAGTTGATGCAATCAGACGCGAACCGCGATACGGAGCGTTTTTCTCGAGTTTTATTGATTATTTCAAAAAACTTACGGATGAAAATAAAATTACCATTGATCGCATTGAGCTTTCCTCTCCGGCGGGCGCGATACAGGTTTCAGCTCGTGCTCCCGATACGGGGACTGTGGTTGCATTTAAAAACACATTGCTTAAAAACGCGAGATTTAGAGATGTTGACCTTCCGCTTTTTGGAATACGCGAACTCCCCGACAACACCGCAAGTTTTTCACTTACGTTTTTTGTGAACGAAGCGATGTTTCAATAAAATAATTTCTCGTATATTGTGTGAAATACATGAGAGAGGATTTCCAACTCTTCTTTCTTCATTTTTTTTAGAACAAATTCAGACGCCTTTTTTCGTCTTTCCTCTTGCGAAAAAGAAGGGCGAATTCCTATACGAAGTCGGAAAAAGTCTTTTGTTCCAAGAGCGCTTATTATGGAGGCAACACCCTTGTGTCCTGCGGCCCCTTTTGCAAAATCGAGTTTATAATCTCCTAACGTAAGGTCTGAATCATCGTGTATTACGAGAAGAGAACGAGGATTTTCTTTAAAATAATGTAATGCAATTTGCACTGCACTACCCGACTCGTTCATGAATGTGAGGGGAGTCACAAATATTTTTGAGGCAATTTTTGAATGAGTAAATATTTTTGAGGCGTGTGTTTTAGATGATATATTTTCATTATCCTCAAATTTTTTAATACATAACATACCGATGTTATGATAGGTATATTCGTATTCTTTACCAGGGTTTCCCAGCCCTACAATAATGTGTAGATTCTTGTGGAGGGCTTCTATATTTCCAGGATTGAATTCTTTCATCTGATTCTTTACAATTATCCCATAATTATATATGAGACGCTATTTTCGGGAAAATAATATGAAGTCGTTTTTATTTGTAAATTTAATTTTTAAATAGGATGAAAAAATTTCTTTGGTCTTTGTTTGAGGTGATAGAAACAGTGGCAATCGCTGTAGTTGCAGTGGTACTCGTTCGGACATTTGTGGTACAACCCTTCGTGGTAAGTGGGGCTAGTATGGAACCGACATTTTATAACGGAAATTATCTTCTCGTGGATGAACTCGCATACCGTTTTCGTACTCCAGAACGCGGAGAAGTGGTGGTGTTTCGTTATCCCGGTGATCGAAGATCGTTCTATATTAAAAGGATTATTGGACTTCCTGGGGAACGGGTAACACTTGATAATGGAAGAGTTTCGATTTATAACAATGGGAAGAAACAAGAGTTGGATGAAGAGTATCTCTCTAAATCGTCTCCCTCGGGATCTTTCGATGATACCCTCGGGGAAAATGAATATTTTGTAATGGGAGATAATCGTAATTTTAGTTTTGATTCTCGTAGTTGGGGTCCTCTTTCTCAGTCGGATATCATAGGAGTCGTTCGAATTCGGTTGTGGCCACTCCATGAAATGCAGGCATTCGCTGCACCATTGTATAAATAAAACACATGACAACACAAGAAAAAAAGAAAGATAAAAAAGAAAAAGGAGAAACACTCTCTTCGAAAAACGTATCAGATATTCTTCCAAAAGACGGAGACGCGTGGAAGGAAATTGGTCGGGCGGTTTTTGGTGTTGCAGAACTCCACAATTTTCACTATATGGAAACACCAGTAATTGAGCGTGCTGAATTTTTTGAGACAAAACAAAACAAGGATTCTCTGTCTAAAAATCATTTATATGTAGTAAAAGGAAAGGGGGAACGTTTGGTGTTACGACCGAATTATACCCTTCCATTTCTCAGGAGTTATATTGATAATCATCTTGGATATTTCGCTTCTCCCCTCAAAATATTTTCTTATGGACAGACATTTTCAATAAAGCAGACAAACGAACACGAAAAAAATATTTCTCGTGAATGGGTGTTCCACGTAATCGGAGATAATGATCCTATTTATGATGTAGAAATCATTCACACCACCCTTGAGGTAATGAAGGCGTTAAAAATAAAAGACGTGTCGCTTCTTATCAATATTAATGGATGTAGGACGTGTCGCGGTGCATATAGGGAAAAAATTAAATCATTTGTAGGATCGAAGAAGGGAGAGTTGTGTTCGCATTGTGTACACTCACACGAAAAGGACCCATTTGCTTTTTTTGATTGTGTATCCGAGAAATGTACGGTTACAAAGAAGGATGCCCCCACAGTGCTTGATTATCTCTGTCAGAGTTGTAATAACTATTTCAAAAACCTCCTTGAGCTCATAGAGGATAATGGAATTCTCTATGAACTTACTCCTTCACTCATAAGAAAGAGCGAGGGAAGTAATCGGCTCGCGTTTAGTGTGCGAGCGGGAGGAATTGAACTTGCGGCGGGTGGACGACACGACTACATCTCCGAAACCGCATTTAAGAGACAGATTGCTGCCGTTGGGGTTTCGCTTTTTGTTGATCACATCACACAGGTTATTCAAGTACAAGGAAATCAAATACTTACAAGACAGAAATCACGAGTGTTTTTTATCGTAGTAGGAGATCAAGCAAAGAAAGCGAGTGTGCGCTTGATGCATCTTTTGAGATCAAGCGGAATTATTACCATGGAAGCACTTGGAAGAAAATCATTGAAGATGCAATTGAAGGCAGCAGAAAAAGCGAAGGCCCCAGTTTCAGTTCTCCTTGGACAAAAAGAGGTGTTTGAAGAAACCGCAATTGTTCGCGACATGGATACGGGGGCACAAGAAACAGTAACATTTGCTGGACTTGTGGAGGGGGTGAGAAAAAAATTAAAATCATAAATATGGGATGCGTTTTTTGCAATATAGTAAATAAGGATATACAAACAAACATTGTGTATGAAGACGATGTCGCAATTGGAGTGCTCGATATTCACCCGCGAGCACCGGGACATGTTGTGTTATTCCCAAAAGATCATGTACACTCTATACTAGATCTTCAAAGTGAGCAGATTGGTCCATTTTTCCATAGTGTTCAAAAGGTAGTATCTCTCTTACAGGAGAAGATGACGCCAGAAGGCTTTACTATTGGAATTAACCATGGAGAGGTGGCGGGGCAAGAAGTTGCCCACCTCCATGTGCATGTTATTCCTCGTTGGAAAAGTGATGGGGGGTTGTGTATACAGAGTATTGTGCAACACATATCAAAAAAGTCGCTTGATGAAATATATAAACAAATAATTTCTTAAATTCATATGATAGATGTAAAGAAAAAAGAAGGAGAACACGTTGGCGCGTTTATTTTTCGTTTTAATAAAAAAGTGAAACAGAGTGGAATTATGAAAGAAATGAAAAAGAGAAAATTCACCACACGGAATGTAAATCGAAATAAACGTAAATCAGCAGCGCTCTACCGTGTTTCAAAAGTAAAGTCGCTTTCAGAACTCAAAAAATATGGAAGCACTCCTGGAAGAAAAAATTCGTAGTGACCTCGAGGGGTCAATGAGGCAAAAAGATCAACTGCGCACCGATACGCTCCGGATGCTCCTTTCGAGCATTCATTCGCGTCTTATCGAAAAGAAAGGACAGGGAAAAACCGAACTTTCCAACGAAGAGGTGCTGGAGGTGGTTGCAAAAGAAGCAAAAAAAAGAAGAGAAGCAGCTGAAATCTTTATATCTGGCGGGCGAAATGACCTTGCGGAAAAAGAGCGAAAAGAGCTTGTTATTGTTGAGATATATCTCCCCGCGCAAGCGAGTGACGAGGAAATTGAAAAGGTGGTAAAAAAAGCGATTGAAATTGTAAATCCGACGAGTCAAAAAGATTTTGGAAAAGTGATGGCAGAAGCGATGAAAGATCTAAAAGGAAAGGCTGATGGCACTCGCATAGGAAATTGTATAAAACAATTCCTGTCGTTTTAATCTTGGTATATGAGTGACACTCGCGTGTTCCAGAAAAACGGAAATACGATAATTGTTTTGACAGATACAAAAGTATTTGCCCCATACGTGCAATTGGTGGGAAAAGTGGTAGCTACCACTCTTTTTTTAGAAAAACAAAAAAATGTTTCGGTTGAAGTATATTTACTTACCAATGAGTCAATAAGAGAAATAAATAAGAAATTCAGAAAAAAAGACGTAGCGACGAATGTATTGAGTTTTGAAAATTCAAAAGATCTTATATTTTCCGAAAAATTGGGGAGAACAAACAAAAAACACATTGGGGAGATCTATCTTGCCCCACGGTATATAAAATCCAAAAAGGAGGATATACGGGGTCTTTCTCTTCATGGGACACTCCATCTTTTGGGCTATGACCACAAAAAACAGGCGGATTACAAGAAAATGGAGAAAAGGGAAGAAAAAATCTTTGCACGCATAAAACTGGGGAAATAGCCCAGCTTTTTTCTTTTTGTAAATTGGTTATAATGAATACATATTTTTGATGTATGTCTCTTATTATTACAGGATTGGATATTGGTTCTTCGCAAATAAAGGGGGTGGTGTGTGAAAAAAGAAAGGATGGCCAACTTTCAATACTCGCGGTAGTGAAGCAACCATCTTCTGGATTTCGAAAAGGAGTTCTTGTTGATCGCGAAGATGCAACGGGCGTACTTCGTGAACTCGTATTGGATCTTCAACGTATTTCAAAAAAAACCACACAGAATGTTTTTGTAAATACAAACAGTGCGCATATTCGTGTTCGCAATTCCCGTGGAATTGCTGCGGTGGCGCGCGCAGACCGGGAAATACAACAGGATGATATTGATCGGGTAATCCAGGCATCACAGGCGGTGAAATTACAGCCAAACTATATGGTGATCCATAACATCACTCGCGAATATTTTGTTGATGATATTGGAGATATATATGACCCACTCGGAATGACGGGGCATCGTTTGGAGGTGAGTACGCTCGTGGTTGAGGCATTTGCTCCACAAGTGACACTTCTTTTGAAAACACTTGAGAGCGTAGGGATGCATGTTGGGGGATTGATTTTTAACCCGCTTGCGGCTGCGCGTTCGGTACTTACGAAATCCCAACGCGAATTAGGGGTGTTGTTAATTGATTTTGGATTTGATTCTACTTCATTTGTGATTTATGAAGAAAATAAAGCATCATACGCAAAAACAATTCCTATTGGTACGCGCCACATTACGAACGATATTGCGATGGGGCTTAAAATTTCTTTTGAGTCTGCGGAAAAATTAAAACTTACTCATGGATATGCATTTGCAAAAGATATTTCTAGGAAAGATATTATAAAACTTTCTGAATTCGATCCATTAAATAAAAATGAAATTCCAAAACGATTTATCGCGGAAATCATTGAAGTGCGTCTTGCTGAAATACTTGAACTCGTGAATAATGAATTGAAAGTTTTAGGAAGAAGTATTCAATTACCTGCTGGGGTGGTGATTACTGGAGGGGGGACAAAGCTTCCGGGAATGACGGAGTTGGTAAAACAGGAGTTAAAATTTCATACACAGGTTGGATTTCCCGATTTAGGTGCATTTGAAGTGATGAATCCAACACATAAAGAGCTTATTGATGATCCGGAATTTTCTACTGCACTTGGGCTTGTGCTTTTTGGGGATGACGAGGGAACAAAGCCAATGGACGCGACTGATTGGGTAAAGCAGTTTATAAAAAATCTTTTTCCATAATTACACATACCTATGACAAAAAAGAAAAAAAGAGGTGTTAAAAAAATAAAACAAACGTTATTCCCACAACAATCGCAAACAATGAAACCAAAAGCGATTATTACCCGCATTAAGGTGGTGGGGGTTGGAGGGTGTGGCGGAAACGTGGTGAGCCGAATGATGGAAGGTGACCGCATGCGTGGGGTTGAATTTATCGCAATAAACACTGATGCACAAGATCTTGATCGAGTAATGGCACATCGGAAGATTTATGTGGGAAAAGCACTTACCCGAGGACTTGGTGCGGGAATGAATCCGGAAATTGGAAAACAGGCGGCTGAAGAAAATCGTTCTGAAATTGGTGAGGTGTTGAATGGAGCAGATATTGTTTTTGTTGTCGCGGGGATGGGGGGAGGAACAGGAACACTTGGTTCATCGGTGGTTGCCGAGATTGCAAAAGAAAAAGGAATTTTAACAGTCGCGATGGTGACGAAGCCGTTTGCGTTTGAAGGATCACAGCGTATGGCACTTGCGCAAGATGGATTAAATAGACTCAAGGATAAAGTGGATTCGCTTATTGTAATTCCGAACGATCGTGTGTTTACACTCGTCGATAAGGATACTCCACTACTCAAAGCATTTGGATTTATTGATGGGGTCTTGAAACAGGCGGTAAGTGCAATTTCTGATTTGGTAAATGCTCCAGGAATTATTAATGTAGACTTTGCTGATATTAAGGCAATTCTAAAAGATGCCGGAATGACACTTATCGGTATTGGAGAAGCATCGGGACAAGATCGAAGTGTGAAGGGCGTGAATATGGCGGTGAATTCTCCACTTCTTGAGATTTCAATTGATGGAGCAAAAGGAGTCCTTTTTAGTGTTGCAGGAGGAAAAGACTTGAAAATGTCCGAAGTAAATGATGTGGCAAAGGCAGTGACGGCAAATCTCGACCCAAATGCAAAAGTAATCTTTGGGGCGTATCAAGATAGAAGTCTAAAAGAAAAAAGTATGCGCGTGACCGTAATCGCAACCGGGTTTAGTGGGGTAATTTCGGGTTCTCGCATGAATACACCAACTCTTTTCTTTTCAAATGAATCACCAAAAGCAATTACCATTGAAGAGCCCATTGGAAGAAAAGAGAAGTTAACATCACAAAACAAAGAAGAGAAAGAACGAGAAAAAGTGCGTGAAGAGCGTGAAAAAAAATTGGAATTAAGTGATCAAGAGCCGTGGGAAATTCCCGCATTTTTGAGAAAGAAAAAGAAATAAATCAAACCCCTACGAAGGGGATTTGATTTATAATAGGCTTATTGAAATATTCTTTGTATTCAAGTATTATTTTTTTGTTGCCACCTTAGCTCAGTGGTAGAGCAACGCTTTTGTAAAGCGTGGGTCCTCGGTTCAAATCCGAGAGGTGGCTCCAAATTGCACCGCACTATTTTTTCCTGTATTGTAATAAAGTTCTTTTCAGAGAATTATTGCCAATGTAGCTCAGTTGGTAGAGCAACTCCATGGTAAGGAGTAGGTCATCGGTTCAAATCCGATCATTGGCTCAAAATATAAATACTTTACTTTTTTCCTGTTTTGTTTTAAGTTTACAGTATTACAAAATTTGTATGGCACAAGGGAAATTTACTGAAAATTTAATAAAACTTCGCTGCACGAAGTGTAAGCGCACAAACTATCTCAAACACAAGAACAGAAAGACAGTTGAGCGAAAGATTGAATTTAAGAAGTATTGCGAATGGTGCAAGGCGCACACTCCACACAAGGAATCAAAAAAATAGGAAATTCCCCGAGAGGGGATTTTCTTTTTATTGAGATTTTAGTATAAAATAAAGGACGTTGGGAGCTTAGTTAAGTGGCATAACTGCGGTCTCCAAAACCGCTGTCGGGGGTTCGATTCCCTCAGCTCCCGCAAAAAAAATCTCGTGCTATACTAAAAATAATGTCTAAACCACTTTGTATTGCGGTGCTTATGGGAGGGCCTTCATTGGAACATGAGGTGTCTTTGAAAAGTGGTGAGATGGTGTTTCGACACCTTGATCGGAGCAAATATGAACCGGTGCGTGTAGTGATAGAAAAAAACGGTGATTGGAATATTCCCGCAGAAGAGGTAAAAAAGTTTTGTGATTGTGCGTTCGTGGCAATGCATGGAACATACGGAGAAGATGGAACGGTGCAGGGAATTTTAGAGCTCCATAAAATTCCGTACACGGGATCAAGTGTGCTTTCGAGTGCACTTGGAATGAATAAATTTTTATCACTCCGCGTGTTTCAAGATGGAGGACTTCTCATCCCGACAAGTATCCTTGTACACAAGGGGGAGTGGAGGGTGTCTCATGGTGAGGTGATGAAAAAGATAAAAAATCTTATCGAATTCCCATTAGTAGTGAAACCAAATAATCAAGGATCAAGTTTTGGAGTCACGATTGTAAAAAATGAAAAGAAGTTAAAAGAAGCGCTTGATGAGGTATTTGGGTTTTCAAAAGATATACTTGTAGAGAAATTTATTGAAGGAAGAGAGATAACATGTATGGTATTAGATCATGGGTGGGGAGAAAGTGCATTTCCTCTTCTTCCGACAGAGATTATTCATCGCGGAAGGACGTTTTTTGATTATAAAACAAGGTATGAAAAAAATGGATTGCACGAAGTTACTCCTCCTCAAAATATTTCGAAATCTATTATGGAAAAACTGAGATCAACAGCACTTACCGCACACAAACTTGTTGGTGCAAGTGGATTTTCACAAACCGATATGATTTTAGATAAAAACGGAGACGTGTATATTCTTGAAATAAATACAATTCCCGGGCTTACTGAAGAAAGTTTACTTCCAAAGGCTGCAGTGGTGTCCGGAATCGAATTTCAAAAACTTCTCTCAATTATTCTTGAAGCTGCACTTCATCGACATGGAAAGGGAGTGAAGGGTTGCCTTTAAACCTCTTTGTGGTGTAGACTAGAAAAACATGCATAATCGGAAAAATATATCTCTTATTCTTGTGGGCGTTTTTATTCTCTCGTTTATAGCGGGAATTTTTGTGTACGAGCCATTTTGGAAGACGTTCAGTTCGTTTCGCCCATGGGGTTTGGGACTTGATCTTGCGGGGGGGAGTTATCTCACTTATGAAATTGATTTGAGCCAGGTTGCTGAGGTGGATAAAGATTTCGTAGTAAAAGGACTTAGAGATGTTATTGAAAAACGCGTGAATCTCTTTGGGGTAAGTGAACCGCGCGTGTATAACGAAAGCACCGCGGGTGCTACTCGTCTTGTTGTGGAACTTGCCGGTATTAAAGATGTAAAAGAAGCAATAAAGCAAATTGGTGAAACCCCGTTTTTGGATTTTCGCGAAGTATCACAAGAAGGAACAAGTACTGTTTCATTTATTCAAACAGAACTCAACGGAAGGTATGTAAAAGGCGCTCAGCTGCAATTTGATAATATCACCGGTACTCCACAAGTGAGCATCGAATTCAATAGTGAAGGAGCGGATTTATTTGCCGAACTTACTGGGAGAAATGTAGGGCGCCCGGTTGCAATATTTTTGGACAATGAACTTGTTGAGATGCCGATGGTACAGGAAAAGATCACGGGAGGGAAAGCTCAAATTACAGGAAAATTTACTGTTGATGAGGCACGGAAGATGGTTGAGCGTTTTAATGCAGGGGCGCTTCCTGCACCAATCACTCTTGTGAATCAACAAACCATTAATTCTGATTTTGGAAAAGATTCACTTGATAAGGCGTTATTTGCAGGAGCACTCGGAACGCTTTTTGTGATTATATTTATGCTTGTTTTCTATCGATCATTGGGCATTTACTCAACCATTGCTCTTTTGATGTATGTAGCACTTGCGCTCGGTGTATTTAAATTATTTAACGTGACCATGACACTTGCGGGTATTGCTGGGTTTATTCTCTCAATTGGAATGTCGGTAGATGCAAATATTCTTGTGTTTGAACGAATGAAGGAGGAGTTGAGGCGGGGAGTGAGTAAAACCGCAGCAATTGAAGAAGGATTTCGCAGAGCATGGACCTCAATTCGAGATTCAAATGTAAGCACACTCATCACTTCAGGGGTGCTCTATTTCTTCACTTCGAGTTTTGTGCGGGGGTTTGCACTCACATTGTTTATTGGAGTGATTGTAAGTATGTTTTCGGCAATTACCATTACTCGCACCCTTCTTCGCGTGTTTGTAAAAGACAAAAAAATAAATACATCAAAGCCAGTCGCATCACAAACAATATCGTAATTAATTACCATGGATGTCATTGCAAAACGTAATATATTTTTAGGATTTTCTGGAATCGTTGTTGTTGCGAGTCTCGTTGTCATATTCATATTTGGATTGAAGCCAGGGATAGATCTTGTCGGAGGAACACAATGGAATATCGCGGTGCAAAATGGAGACGCAAATGAAGTTACTATCAAAGAAACAATGTTGGGAGTGAGTGATAGAGAAGTGATGGTAAAAACAACGAGTGACGGAACTTATCTTATTCGTATGCTCGACACAAACGAAGAGTTGCATCAAAGTTATTTCACTGCGCTTACGGCAAAATTTGGAGAAGTCGAGGAAAAAAGTTTCTCAAGTATTGGTCCTGCAATTGGATCGGAACTTCGTGCAAAAGCAATTTGGGCGGTAATACTCGTGTTGTTCGGAATATCGGTTTATATTGCATTTGCATTTCGAAAGGTTTCACATCCGATACAATCATGGAAGTATGGCGTATCAACACTACTCACTTTATTTCATGATGTGATTATCCCAGCAGGATTGTTGGCGATATTGGGACATATAGCGGGAGTTGAGATTGATACAAACTTTATTGTTGCACTTCTTGTGGTCATGGGATTTTCCGTGCACGATACGATTGTTGTGTTTGATAGAATTCGAGAAAACATTCTTCTCTCTCGCGGAAAGAATATTAATCTCAAAGATATAATCAATTTTAGTATTAAAGAAACAATGGTTCGTTCCATTAATACTTCACTTACTCTCGTACTTGTTCTTCTTGCGATGATATTTTTTGGTCCTTCACCACTTTTCTATTTTGTTCTTACTATAATGGTGGGTACAATTTTCGGAACGTACTCGTCAATTTTTGTGGCAAGTCCACTCCTTTATATTTGGAACCAACAAAGTGTAAAAAAGTCCGTATAGAGCGGATTTTTTTTCATTTTTTTGTATAGAACTATAGGTATTTTTACCCCCTTGACCTATCGGCGGGTGGGGGGTTGACTCAAAAATGAAAAAGTGCTACTCTCTAAAGGTACACATAAGGGTAATATGGTAAAGAATTTAGATCAATTTATAGAGGAGTTGCTTTCCGAATTTTCACCAAAGCAACAAAAGGTTCTTGTGGGCCGCTTCGGTTTAAAAACTGGAAAGCGGGCAACCCTTCAAGAGATCGGCGACGAGCTCGGTATTACACGTGAGCGTGTTCGTCAGATTGAAGAGTTGGGGATAAAAAAACTTCGGGAAAAAACCAAAGAAAGAGCCGCTGATTTTATTGCAGAAGCGGAAAATCGACTTGGAGAAACCGAGGGAGTATATAAAGACGATCTTTTTATCGCCGATATGTATCGCAAGGGTGGTTTCTTACAGACAAAACATTGGGATACAAAAACACGATTTATTTTCTTGGCAGCCGGATCTCCTTCATATCACAAAGAGGATGATGATTATCATGCATTTTGGTATGATGATAAGAAAAACGAAAAGCGTTTCTTTGACTTTATAAAAAATGTTACCCATTTCTTGGAAATAAATGATAAAGAGAAGATTTCTAAGGAACCCTTATATGCTTCACAGTGCAAAGACTTGGCAACATGCCACCTCCTTTCTATTCCGAAATTTTTTGGAATTAATGTGTTTGGTGATTTTGGATTACGTACATGGGCTGAAATTGAACCAAAAACAATTCGAGACAAAGCATATCTTGCGTTAAAGAAAGTTGGAAAGCCGCTTCACTTTGAAGATATCGCAAAAAATATTTCAAAGTTGGGAATTGATAAGAGATCTGCTCATGTGCAAACCGTGCACAATGAAGTTATTAAAGACAGTAGATTTGTTCTTGTGGGTCGTGGAGTGTATGCACTTCAGGAGCATGGATACGAATCAGGAACTGTTCGTGAAGTAATTGATCGTCTTTTAAAATCAAAAGGACCCCTTCACTCAACCGACGTGGTAAAATTGGTAAACGAACAGAGATTTTTAAAAGAAAATACTATTCTTTTAAACCTACAAAACAGAAAGTACTTCAAACGCCTTGACGATGGAAAATACAGTATAAAAGAGGCATAACCCATCATTTATCCATTTACCCATAACACCCCCCATCTCGAAATGATGGGGGGTGTTGTATGGTCGGATGAGGGATGGGGGATAAACAATATGGTGCGAGAGTGATTTATTGAAGTTTTCTCTAAAAAGTCCGATAATGTACTTATCATCAGGTTTTTTTGTTAACTATGATTAAGAAATCGCTTGGGGCAATAGGGGAAATCATTATCCACTTTTTCAAACAACAGGAGGCGTGGCTCATTCTGTTTCTCCTCGGCATAAGTGGTCTTTTTTTCATTACTCTTCCTTCCGTCTCGTTATGGGAAATTATTGATTTTCTCCTCCTTTTTCTTTCCTATACGTGGTGGCTTTGGTTTTTTCTTATTGTATTTCCATTGTTTCACTCAACATTCCTATTTTGGAGAAACGAAGAATTCAAAAAAGATTTGAAATTTATCCTTCTTGAGATTCTTATTCCGCGCGAGGTCCAAAAAAGTCCACAAGCCATGGAACAGGTACTTGCCGCGCTTCACTCTCTTCGAAATTCTCCCGGAGATATTAAGGAAACATATTACGAAGGAGAGGTAACGGTTCCGTTTGGACTCGAAATGATTAGCTTCGGGGGAGAGATTCACTTATATGTTCGTTGTCAGAAAAAACAACGCAACCTTGTTGAGGCGGCATTTTTTTCATATTACCAGGATGTAGAATTTACTGAAGTTGAAGATTATGTAAAACAATTTCCACAATCAATGGAAGAGGTATATGCACAGGATAAGGATATATGGGGGACAGAAATGGTGCTCGCAAAACCGGCGGTGTATCCAATTAAGTCATATACCACTTTTGAAAGCGAGGCCGAGGCAAAACAATTTGACCCCATTTCCACATTTTTAGAAGTGTTGGGAAAGATAAATAAACAAGAAATTGTCGGAATTCAATTTCTTATCGCTCCTGCGGGGAACGAGTGGAAAGATAAATATAAAGATGTGATGGATGAACTACAGGAACCCGCGACAGCAGAAATTGAATCTGACGAAGGGAGTCGAAAAATTCCCATTTCGCGTACCCCCGGTCAGTATGATGTATTGGAAGCAGTGGAAAGAAATCTCTCAAAACCCGCATTTGATACCATGCTTCGTTTTGTTTATATGTCCCCAAAAGCGACGTATTATGATAGTTTTGCCCGAAGAGGTCTTGTTGGTGCATTCAATCAATATGCCGCGTTAAACCTTAATTCTTTTAAGCAAAATTATAATGTAAGCACAAGAACGCAAATTTGGAATTGGCCCCATATATTTCCAAAAATTAGAAATCAATTTAGAAAACAGCGTCTTCTTCGCAATTATTTAATACGCGAAATACCACCGGAAACATGGATGGGTCGCTTTATCACCTCTTATATATTTAATTTTAATTTTTCAACAAAACGTTTTTTGATGAATATCGAGTGTCTTGCAACCCTTTTTCACCTTCCGACAATGGTGGTGTTGACTGCTCCTCATATCAAGCGCAATGAAAGTAAGAAAGCCGGTCCGCCCGCTGGAATTGCAATATTCGGTGAAGACGCGGAATTAGAAGATTTTTATAAAAAATAACAGATTATGGAATGGATAAAAGAAACAATTTCTTATATTGTGGGCATAGACTGGAAAAGTATTTTTTATATTGTGCGGTGGATATTTATCACGCTCGATATTATTTTGGTTATTCTTTTTGTGTTGGTATTTCGAAAAGCACTTGAACATCGTCCGAAATTTACTGCATTTCCGGGAGGAAAAAAATCGAAGAAAAAGCGTGCTGAAGCGAAGAAGTTTGATTTTACTCCGCAGTGGAAAAAGATCCTTACGACCGTTGAGGCGGGGGGATCGGACGCATCACTCCTTGCAATTATTGAAGCCGATAAGCTTGTTGATACCGCACTCAAAAATCTCAAGTTTGAAGGAGAATACATTGCGGAACGACTTGAACGCGCAGGAAAGGTTATGGATTTAAAAACAATCGATGATGTGTGGCGCGTACATCGGATTCGTAACAATCTCGTACATACTCCGGGGTTTCAAATTTCTCAGTCTCAAGTAAATGATGTGCTAAAGGTATATGAGAAGTTCTTAAAAGAGTTAAATGTATTATGAGTTTACGGAAAGGTACTAAAATTCAACTCATTAAATATGCGCCCCCGCCGCCGGATCTTCCTATTTATGGACAAATAGATCCGAAGGAGGTTTCGTTTATCGGACGCACTAATTATGTTGCCGCACTTGAAACGAAAAATTTTATTTTTGGGTTAAAGAGGGTTGACCGCCGACGACATACTTACGTGATCGGAAAAAGCGGTGTGGGGAAATCAAAATTATTAGAGTTGCTTGTTCGGCAGGATATTGCCTATGGATATGGATTGTGTCTCATTGATCCGCACGGAGAAACAATTGAAGACATTCTTCCCTCAATACCAAAAGATCGGATTGATGATGTGTGTATTATTGACCCCTCAGATTCCGAATATCCGGTTTCATTCAATCCGCTTGCGAATATTGATCCTTCGTTTAAACATCAACTCACCCAAGGATTGATTGAAGTTATGGAAAAACAATTTGGTGCAAACTGGACACCGCGTCTCGAACACGTTTTTCGATTCACGTGTCTTGCACTTCTTGATTATCCGCATGCAACAATGCGCGGAATGATTTCTCTTCTTTCCGACAGAAATTATCGACAAAAAATAGTGGAATATATTGAAGATGACATGGTAAAACGTTTCTGGGCAATTGAATTCACCGATTGGTCGGAGAAGTTTGATACTGAGGCTATTATTCCTTTGGTAAACAAACTTGGGCAATTTCTTTCGAATCCAATGCTTCGAAATATATTCGGACAGAAAGAAAATAAGGTTGATCTTGCGAAACTTATGCAGGAAAAGAAAATTGTGCTCATTAATCTTTCGAAAGGAAAAATTGGGGAAGAAAACTCAAGTTTCTTTGGATCAATGTTTGTGACGAAGATAAAACAGGCGGGTATGGAACGCGCATCACTTCCTCCCTCGGAGCGCCATGATTTCTATCTGTATGTTGATGAGTTCCAAAATCTTGTTACCGATACATTTGAAAACCTCCTTTCGGAAGCCCGAAAGTACGGCATTTGTCTTACTATGGCACACCAATATGTAGGACAACTACTTCCAAAAGTACAGGCAGCAGTACTCGGAAATACAGGAACGATTATTGTTTTTCGTGTGGGTGGTGAAGATGCAGTGAAGTTAAAACCGGAAATGGAGCCTATTTTTGATGTAAAAGATATGATCAACCTTGGTATGGGACAGATTTACATTAAAATGACCATTGATGGGGAAACATATGACCCGTTTTCTGCTGAAACCTTACGAGTGCTTCCTTCTCCTCACGAATCATATCGTCAGGAGATTATTGAAAGATCGCGACAAAGATATTCAATCCCCGCCGATGCCGCAAAAAAACTTATGCAAGAGGAAGAATCATCTATTATTCGAAGTGCCCAGGAAAAGGCAATTATCAGTGGTGGTGCGAAAGGAGGGGAATCATCCTCTCAAGTTGTTGCGGATAAAAATTTAGAGCCACTTATATAACCCCCGACTTTCCATTATAAAAAGGTGCGGGGAAAGGTCGAGCACAATACAATATTATGGTACTTATTTATACTACGTGCCACGATGAAGAATCAGCAAGAAAGCTTGCGGGGATGATTATTGAGAAAAAACTTGCTTCATGTGTAAATATTTGGCGCATTGGATCAATTTTTAAATGGGAGGGACAGTTGAAAGAAGAGAAAGAAGTTGCGGTGTTGATAAAAACAGTTGAGACAAAGGTGCAACAAATTGAAGATTTTATTTCATCGATACGTGAGTATGCGATTCCATTCGTGGGGGTTTTAAATATCTTTCGTGTGAATAGGGAATATAAAGAGTGGATGGCAAAAGTGATTGAATAAACATGTGGAAAAAAGATGATAAAAACACACAAATTCGGTGTGCATGTCGTTCATTGTAGGGATTTTGTTAGTTTGTTTCCAAAAACTAGAAATTATGGTATAATCAAAAAAGATAATGTTTATTCCACAATTAATCATTGGAATAGGAGTATTAATTTTTTCGCTTCTTTTTGTCTCGGTATTTGTGATGTTACATAAAATGAGGCTTCTTAAACACATCATTGCAAAACTTGAGGGGGAAGAAAAAGATGTTGATGATAGCCAGTGGGGAGATTCGGAGGGGAATTAAATAGGGGGGTTGTATTTTCATATATGATACCACGTGAGCGTGGTTTTTTTGTTGAAAAAAACAGAGAGAGGTATAAAGTATAACTAGTAAGAATAGTTGCTGATTATGAATCCAGAAACCAGAATTTGCCAAAATTGTAAGCAAAACTTCACCATTGAGAGTGAAGATTTTGATTTTTATAAGAAGATAGACGTACCTGCACCGACATGGTGCCCATTTTGCCGGAGGGAACGGCTTCTTTCATGGAGAAATGAACGAACATTGTATAAACGCAAATGCGCAGCAACAGGAAAGGATATTGTTTCGATATTTTCTCCGGATGGTCCCATTGTTGCATATGAGAGGGATTATTGGTGGAGTGACGCATGGGATGCGGGACAATTCGGTGTTGAGTATGATTTTTCAGTACCTTTTTTTATGCAGTTCAGAAAACTTATGGAGCGTGTTCCGATGCCATCGGTTTTTAATAGCACGTGCGTGAACAGTAATTATTGTAATCATGTTGCAAAATCGAAAGATTGTTATTTTGTATTTGCATCATTTCAAAATGAGAATCTTGTATACTCATCTCAGTGTGGTGATGTGAGGGATTCTTCGGATGTTCTTACTGCAAATAGCTCGGAGTTATGTTATGAAGTCATCAAGGGGATGAAATTGTATCATTGTTTGTTTGCAGAAAATTCGGAAAATTGTAGCGACTGCGCATTTATTTATGATTGTAAAGGATGTCAAAATTGTTTTGGATCGACAAATTTGAGAAATAAATCATATTATTTTTTCAATCACCCATGCACAAAAGAAGAGTATCATGAGCGCATAAAAGAATTTAATCTCGGGAAAAGAGGGGATATTGAAAAAGCTCGCGCATTATTTAACGAAGAGAAGTTGAAGGCGGTGAGGCGGCCTGCGTTTTTTGTAAATACCACAAATTCAACAGGAGATTATCTCGACCAATGTGAGTCGTGTAAATACTGTTTCGGAATTCGTTTGGGGGGACGCAATTGTAAATTTTGTATGAATGGGGGGTATGCGCTCAATGATTCGTATGACACGTTCGGATGCGGCGATAATGGCGAGTTGATTTATGAATCGATAGATGCGGGACTCAGTGGGTCTCGGTTCTTTTTTGATGTTGTGGCATATGGGGGAACGAACGTACAATATAGTTTGAATTCCCACGGTTCGGAAAATCTTTTTGGATGTATCGGTCTTCGTAGTAAACAGTATTGTATTTTAAATAAACAATATACAAAAGAAGAATATGAAATTTTACTTCCGAAGATAAAAGCACATATGACCGAAATGCCATATAAAGATAAAAATGGAAGAGTATATGTCTACGGTGAATTTTTTCCAACAGAACTTTCGCCGTTTGCATATAATGAATCACTTGCGTATGAGCATTTTCCCTATACAAAGGAAATTACCGAAAAGCGGGGGTATCCATGGCGAGATCTTCCTAAAAATGAATATGCAATCACTCTCCGTACTGGAGATATTCCGGAAAATATAGCGTATGTTTCCGATGAAATTACAAAAGAGGTATTGGAATGCGGACATAAACGCACATGTCTTGATAACTGTGTAGGGGCGTTTCGTATTACTCCACAAGAATTTTCGATATACAAAAAAATTGGCATTGCGCTTCCGACATTATGCCCAAATTGCAGACACATGGAGCGAATAAAGAGAGCAAATCCATTTTTCCTATGGAAGCGGAATTGTACGAAATGTGGAAAGGATATTGAAACTTCATACTCGCCCGAACGACCCGAAGTTGTTTATTGTGAGTCATGTTATCAACAAGAGGTAGTGTAAAAATTTATAACTTTCAAAATGAAGTGGAAAATAAGTTCAAAACAAAAACAACTTCTTGAAAATCTTTTTCGGGATATACCCGCGAAGAAAGTGAGAAAAATTCTTGATGTTGGAAGTGGGCGGACAAGTATTCAGTTTTTGGCGGATAAATTTAAAAGTGTAATTGTGAAGGGACTTGTATATCCTGGCGACAAACGTAAATTACAGCCGATTCGAGACTGTGTTTCGCGGAAGAACTATGAAATTATCGAACGTGACTTTAGAGATGTACGTTTTACCGAAGGGTTTGATATTACACTTGCTCATCTTTTTCTTGGTGAGGCAACAAAATTTGGATCGAATACATTTGGGGGTATGCTCCGAAAGCTTTTTTCACTTAAAACAAAATATCTTGTGATTGTTGATCTTCTTTTTGATCCTGGGGTTGATTATAATCTGGTATTTCAGATGATTGCGAAAAAAGGAAAACTTCTCAAGGTAATCTATCAATGGAGAGAAGGTGAGTCGAGGAAAGAATATAAAGGAATAGTTGGGTTTCTTATTAAGTTAAATCATGAATAAGGAACAAAAGATGTGTCAGAACTGTCATCAAGAATTCTGGATTGAGTCAGAGGATTTTGATTTTTATAAAAAAAACAGTGTGCCGGCACCAACATCTTGTCCCGAGTGCAGAGAAATTCGGCGCATTGCATTCCGAAATGAGAGATCTTTATATAAACGGAAATGTGATTCATGTGGAAATATAGTGGTATCTCGGGTGTCGCCCGATAAACCATATCCGATGTATTGTCGCGATTGCTGGTGGTCTGATAAGTGGGATCCGTGTGACCATGGACGCGAGTATGATTTCTCTCGTCCATTTTTTGCGCAATTTAGAGATCTTCTTTTTTCTGTTCCGAGCGTTTCTATGTTGAATGGGAATATGGTGAACAGTGATTGGGTGAATCAAGAGACCGATGATAAAAATTGTTACTTAAATGTAGGGGGCCACTTTAATGAGGATTCTGCATACAATACATACGAATTTAGAAGCAAGGATTCGTTTGATAATTTTTGGCTTATGTCGGGAGATTTATGTTATGAGAATATTACGTGCGATCGGTGTTATAAAACGGCCCTTTCAAAAGATTGTAATGATTGTCGAGAGGTTTTTTTCTCGTTTGACTGTAGAAATTGTTCGCATTGTTTCGGATGTATAGGACTTCGAAATAAGGAATACTGTCTATGGAATGAACAAAAAACAAAAGAAGAATATGAAGCGTTTATAGATACTCGACCGCTTTCATCATATAAAAATCTTTTGGAAAATATGAAACGAGCGGAAGGGGTATGGAACGCAATGCCTCGTCGAGCCCTTTATATTCTAAAATCGTCAAATGTTTCAGGAAATTACATAACCAATTCAAAAAACACACATTATGTATGGGACGGGGATAATATGGAAGATTCAAAATATCACTATATTGTTGCCGGACTTAAAGATTGTTTTGATGGGTCATCTTTTGGGTGGGCAGAAAAATGTTATGAGTGTTCTTCTTCGGTTGGTCTTTATAACTGTAGAGGAGTTATGTTTTCATTTGGAGGAGGCGGCGCGGAAGAAAGACACACAACAAATGTTGATCATTCACACACAGTGAATTCCTGTCACGATTGTTTTGGATGTGTGGGACTTCGCAATAAACAATATTGTATTTTAAATAAACAATATACCAAAGAATCTTACGAAGAATGTAGAAAAAAGATTATTAAACATATGAGTGAGATGCCGTATATAGATGCAAAAGGAAGAATATACCAGTACGGAGATTCATTTCCTATAGAGTTATCTAACTATGGATATAATGAAACGGTTGCACAGGATTATTATCCACTTACAAAAGATCAAGCTCTCCAAGAAGGATACTCATGGTGTGATTATGAATCGGAAACGAAATACGAATTTTCTGATTATATAATTCCCGATGATATAAAAGATGTGAAAGATGATATCCTCGAAAAGGTATTGAAATGTGAGGTTTCGGGAAAACCGTATCGAATTATTCCCATGGAGTTGCAATTCTATCGACGTGTTGGTTTACCGATTCCGAGAAGGGCACCGTTGCAAAGACATAAAGAACGTATGACGCGTCTTCTCCCTCGAAAACTTTTTACCCGAGAATGTCAGTGCGGGGGGGAGAAATCATTAAATGGGGCATATATAAACACAGGGACACATGTGCATGGTAAGGAAGAATGCGACATGAAGATTGAAACCTCATATTCCCCAGATCGCCCGGAAATAGTATATTGTGAAGGTTGCTACCAGGCGGAAATTTATTAAATTATGGAAAAAACATGTAAACATTGTAAAAAGGAATTTTCCATTACCAATGAAGAACTTGGGATGTATGAAAAATTGAGTATAGAGCTCCCACAACTTTGTTTTTCTTGTCGGGTAAGTTTACATTTTTCTGTTTGGTCATTTGGAAAATTTCGGAAGGCAAAATCGGATCTTTCTGGAGAGAATATGATTACTGTACTTTCCGCACAAAAAAGGTATCCCATATATACTCTTCATGAGTGGCATAGTGATGCGTGGGATGCGATGGAGTATGGAAGAGATTATGATCCAACACGCCCATTTTTTGATCAAATGAAAGATCTTCAAGAAAGGGTGCCGCGTCCCCATCAAAGTGCAGGAAATAATACTGATTGTGATTGGTGTGATGACGCGTGGAACTCTAAAAATTGCTATCTTTCGCGCTCAATGGAGGAGTGTGAGGATTTACATTATGCGTATCGTGTATTTCGTGGAAAGAACTCCATCGATCTCGTATTTTGTTTCGATTCGGACAACTGTTATGATTGCACCTATTGTTTTAATTCATACAATCTTTTTTACTCACAAAATTCGCGTGATTGTATAGATTCATATTTCCTCTTTGATTGTAGAAATTGTTCGAATTGTTTTATGTGCTGGAATCTACGGGGAAAATCATATTGTATTGAAAATATTCAATATACAAAAGAAGAATATATAGAAAAAATAAAATCATTAAACCTTGCCTCATTTCAATCAATTGAAGGTTTTCGAAAACGGTTTAAGGAGATGATGAGGTGCGATGTGGTGCATCGAGAGAATTTTAATATTCGAGCAAATAACTCGGAGGGGGAATACCTTATGGACATGAATAATTCCCATAACTGTTTTGGAATCCAATTTTCTGAGGAGTGTTACAACTGTGTGCGGGGACTTACTGATAAAACAAATATTGATGCGAATGGGTGTTGGTATGCTGAATTTGTAGGGAATTCAAGTTCTTGTGTGAATGCCTATGCACTTAAGTATTCTTCGTGGTCCTCTGCACGATTTTCCGAATACCTCGATATCTGTAATGAATGTGAGTATTGTTTTGGGTGTGTGGGATTGAAAAAGAAAAAATATTGTATTTTGAACAAACAATATACAAAAGAAGAATATGAAGTGCTTCGAGAGAAAATAATTACTGATATGAAAGTGCGGGGAGAATACGGATCTTTTTTTCCTTATTCGATGAGTCCGCATCCATATAATTTTTCGACGAGTTATACATATTTCCCACAAAAGACAAAAGAAGAAATTCTTGCGCTTGGCGGATATTGGGAAGATATTGATGAAACGCGCATTGATGGAATGCCGACCAGTGAGTTGCCTGATGACATATGTGATGTTCCTGACTCCATAACTACACAAGCACTTATTTGTCCTACAACTGGATGGCGGTTCAATATTGCGCAAAAAGAGCTCCAATTTTACAAACAAAAGGGAATTCCATTGCCTCGTGTACATTTTGATGTACGTATAAAGGATCGTATGAAATATATGACCGTACTTACTCCACGAGAACATTCTTGTATATCTTGCAAAAAGAAGATGACCATCTATTACCCAGAAACATGGGGATATGAGAAAATTGCATGTGTTGAATGCTACCAAAAGGAAGTGGCGTAGAGTCCATAAGGTTATAAGTTTATAAAGTCTTTAAAGTATGAATAAAGAAAATAAGATCTGCCAAAACTGCAAAATTGAGTTCATCATTGAACCCGAAGATTTTCAGTTTTATAAGAAAATTAATGTACCTCCACCGACATTTTGTCCGGATTGTCGGAGACAGAGGAGGATGTTTTTTAGAAATGAGCGCGTGCTTTATAAAAGACCATGTAATGCACCAGGCCACACTGAGGAAATCGTCTCGACATTTTCTCCCGATAAAAAAATAACCGTATACGATGAAAAATATTGGTGGAGTGATGCGTGGGATCCGATTGATTATGGAACTCCATATGATTTTTTGGTGCCGTTTTTCGAACAATATAAACAACTTTTGAGGCGCATCCCACTTATTGCGCTTTCGGTCACGAATATGGTGAATTGCAGTTATTGCAATGTTTCCGAAGGAGACAAAAATTGTCTTTTTATTTCGGCCTCAGAAAAAAATGAAAATGTATTTTACTCAAATCGTGTGGTGCAATCAAAAGATTCAATGGATCTCTACATCGGAAATTACTCCGAATTGTGTTACGAGCTTGTTGCAGCAACAAATTGTTATAAGGTTCTATTCAGTCAGAATTGCAGTCAGTGTTCCGATTCGGCATTTCTTTACAACTGTACAAATTGCAATAATTGTTTTGGCTGCGTGAATTTGAAAAATAAATCATATTATTTTTTTAACGAACCATATACAAAGGAAGAATATGAGAAAAAAATATCTGATTTTGATTTTAGGAAATTGTCGGACGTGAAAAGAGTGGAGGAAAAATATCATGAGCTTTTGCACCGATCGATTCGAAAATATGCAAATATTCTCAAATCAACGGAAGTAACAGGGGATAACATCGCATATGCGAAGAACTGCAGAGATTCTTTTGATATTGTAGGAAATCCGTCTGTCGAAGATGGAAGGTTTTTAAATTGGGGAGGAGCGGGAATAAAAGATGTGTGGGACAGTGGTCCGGGGGTGGGAATTAGTTTGGAGCGGGCGTACGAGGTAACTGACACGGGCATCCAGGTTGCTGATGGATATTTCACGAGTGTTGTTTATGGTTCATACGATATCCATTACTCTATCAATTGCCACGGATCAAAACATTTATTTGGATGTTATGGGTTACGAGGAAAGGAATATTGTATTTTGAACAAACAATATACAAAAGAAGAATATGAAATATTAACTTCCAAGATCATTCAACACATGAAAGATTCGCCGTATGTCGATACAAAAGGGAGGGTGTATGCATACGGGGAATTTTTTCCTTCGGAGTTGTCGCCTTATGCGTACAACGAAGTTATTGCGCAGGAATATTTTCCACTTTCAAAAGATGGGGCAATTGCACAAGGATATATATGGAAGGATGCCGATGAGAAAAAACATATTCCTACAATGACATTTGAGAATATACCGGATGATATTAGTGGAGTAAAAGATTCAATTGTAAATGAAATCATATCGTGTGGTCATGGGGGAAAATGTGTTGGCCAATGCGTGACCGCATTTAAAATTCTTCCGCAGGAGCTTGAATTCTATCGGAGGATGAAATTACCCCTCCCACGGTTATGTCCAAATTGTCGACACGAAGAGCGTCTGAAAAAGAGAAATCCAATGAAGTTGTGGAAACAAAAATGCCAATGTGCCGGGAAGACGTCAGAAAATGGAATATATAAAAATACCACCACCCATCAACACGGGGACGGCCCATGTTTGGATCAATTTGAAACATCCTATGCTCCGGAGAGACAGGAAATCATCTACTGTGAAAACTGCTACCAATCAGAGGTGGTGTAGTTTATAAGGTTTGTAAAGTTGAAAGTTCGTAAAGTATGGTAGGATAAGCACAATTTTTGCCACTGGGCATTTTGTTTCTAACGGGGTAAAATCAGAGATATATGGACATAGAGTTAGACAAGGAAGTTGTCTATTTTGCAAAAACCGACTTTAGGAATTCAAAGCGCCTTTTTGGTATAAAAAGAAGTGATCGAAGGCAGCACGTATATGTGGTAGGAAAAACGGGTACCGGAAAGACCACGTTGCTTCACAATATGATGGTGCAGGATATTACCAATGGGGAGGGAGTGTGTGTTATTGATCCTCACGGAGAATTTGTTGAAACACTTTTACAGAAAGTTCCAAAACATCGCGCAGATGATGTTATCTATTTCAATCCCTCTGATCCCGATTCGTTTATTGGGTTCAATGTACTTGAGTTGCCCGATCCACAATATAAACATCTTGTGGCGTCCGGACTCATGGGAATTTTCACAAAAATTTGGTCAAACGTCTGGTCGGCGAGAATGGAATATATTTTGAATAATGCAATTTTAGCACTTCTCGATACTCCGGGTACGTCGCTTCTCGGAGTGACGCGTTTGCTTGTCGATAAAGAATATCGTCAGAAAATTATTGCGAATGTAAAAGATCCTGTGGTGAAAGCATTTTGGATTCATGAATTCGAAGAGTGGCGAGATCAATTCCGAAATGAAGCAATCGCCCCCATTCAAAACAAAGTAGGACAATTTCTTTCGACTTCGCTTGTGCGCAATATTGTTGGGCAATCGAAAAGTACGATTGATATTTTTGATTTGATGAATACCGGAAAAATATTTCTTGTAAACCTTTCAAAAGGAAGAATTGGAGAAGATAATTCCGCACTTCTCGGAGGGATGCTCATCACAAAAATGCAGTTGGCGGCAATGGAACGCGTGCGTATTCCCGAGGATGAGCGTGTTGACTTTTTCCTCTATGTCGACGAGTTCCAAAATTTTGCGACTGATTCATTTGCCAATATTCTCTCTGAAGCGCGTAAATATCGTTTGAACCTTACCCTCGCGCACCAATATATTGGGCAACTTACTACCGATACTTCTACAATTGTACGCGATGCGGTATTTGGAAACGTTGGAACAATGATTGCGTTTCGTGTGGGTGCGGGAGATGCGGAATTTTTAGAAAAAGAATTTACTCCCGAGTTTGAGATTCAGGATATGGTAAATCTTCCGAACCGCCGTATTTATTTGAAACTTATGGTTGATGGAGTGACAAGTAGACCGTTTTCTGCGGGTACACTTCCTCCGCTTGGAGTGCTAGTGGATTCCGCATCGGCTGCGGATATTATTGAAGCATCTCGAAAAAAATATGCCCGCCCCCGTGCAATTGTCGAACGGGAAATCAATGAATGGAGCGGTGTTTCTGATCAGGCTACGGAATCCCGCGCGGTATTTTGTTCGTTGTGCGGAAAAGAAACAAAGGTGCCATTTGAACCGGAAGAGGGGAGGCCAGTGTATTGTCAGGATTGTTTGAAAAAAATTAAATCAGGCGAAGCGCGTCCCGTCTCTCTTCCTCAATCAAATCCACAAAGGAGTTTACAACAAAAAAGTAGAAAGGCGCTTGCGGCACTCGGAATCGAATTTGATGATAGTGGGGGAGAAGAAATATTCGGAGGAGATGAAAAAAACGGAAAGGAGCAAAAGGGTTCTTTCACTGATCAGGAGCGAAAGCTTTTTAGGCCAGCGGCAAATACATATGGGCAACAGCGCGCTGATGTGCCGACACAACGACCCTCATCTCGTTTACAAACTTCCCCACAATCGAAGCCATTTCAATCGCCTCAGCCATCCAGGCCTGCTCGTGTAGAAAAAGAGCCTGAACCCAAAAAAGAAGAACCGACAATACGATTAAGCGATGTAATTGCGCGAGGAAGTATAAAACCGAAGGAAACAGTTCAACCAAAAGAGGGTGGAGACGTTTCAGGGCTTCGCGATGCACTTCAGGAAGCTCTCAAAAATTTAAATAAAGATGAAAAATAATAAAATCTCCCCGCTTTAAGCGGGGAGATTTTATTGTGATTATTTTGATTTATCGACGCGTTCAACGTAGTCTCCTGTTTGTGTATTGATGCGAATCACATCTCCTTCGTTTACGAAAAGAGGAACATTTACTTTTGCGCCTGTTTCAATTGTCGCAAGTTTTGTACCACCTTGTGCGGTATTTCCTTTTATGGCTGGTGGGGCTTCAGTTATCTTAAATTCCATTTTTACCGGAAGCTCGATGTCAATTACCTTTTCGCCGAATTTAAATGCCTTAATTTCGGTATTTTGTTTTAAATACTGTCCACCACTTCCCAACACATCATCGGGGAGGGTAAATCGATTTTTTGGATTTCCAACCTCATGGAACCAATATCCGTCTTTATTATGATAGATGAAGTTTGCTAAAAGTGTTTCGATTTCGATTTCATAAAAATCTTCATTTTGGTGTGCGGTATAGTCCTGACTTTTCCCTGTAATCAGATTTTTTATCTTTAATTGCACCACAGGCTTCCTCTGTTGCATGCGAATAAACGCATATTCCATCACTTTATATGGATTTGGGTCGTCGTTTTTGGTGAATACCGTGCCGACTTTAAGCTCAATATATTCAAGTTTTGACATAGATAATAACTACTAGTTTATAAAAGCGACTGTGGTATTGTATTGTAAAAGCTAAGAAATTTCAACATAATTGGCTCGATGAGTGAAAATACAAAAAAGCGGGTATTTGTAGGAATGAGTGGGGGAGTTGATAGCTCCGTTGCGGCATTTTTATTGAAAAAAGAGGGGTATGATGTGACTGGAGTATATATCAATGGGTTTAATGTAGACGGATGTTCAGAGCGCGATGCAGAGGATGCGCGCCGTGTTGCCGATCATCTTGGAATTCCATTTTATGTGATTGATGCTCGCGAAGACTATTTTGAATATGTAGTGCAATACATGATCAAAGGATATAAAAAGGGACTCACGCCAAATCCTGATGTGATGTGCAATAAGGAAATAAAATTTGGGATTTTTTTAGATAAGGCATTAAAACTTGGAGCGGATTACATCGCGACTGGTCACTATGTTTGTTTTGAAAAAAAATCAAAACTTTTTGAGGCAAAAGATAAAAATAAAGATCAATCATATTTTTTGTGGACACTCACACAAAAACAATTAAAGCATTGTTTATTTCCGGTAGGGGAATACACAAAACCGGAAATTCGGGAGATCGCAAAAAAAGCAAAATTACCGACCGCAGAAAAAAAAGACTCACAAGGAATTTGTTTTTTGGGAAAAGTAAAACTCCCCGAATTTTTGAAAGCATATATAAAACCAAAAAGAGGGGATGTGTTGGATACCGAAGGAAATAAAATTGGAGAACACGAAGGAGTGCAATTTTATACTATTGGACAGAGGCATCTCAATATAATTCAAAAATCAAATCTTAAATCTCAAAAAGGAATAATAGATAGGAAGCCATATTATGTTGCGGAAAAAGATGTTAAGAGAAATATACTTATTGCCGCACAAGGAGATACTCATCCCGCATTATTTAAAAAAGAAATTGAGTTAACCGATGTTCATTTTATTAATACGGAAATCAAATCTCTAATTCGTGCGAATAAGCGAATGGATGTGCTTGTGCGAGTGAGGTATAGGCAACCACTTTTTAAGGCGACACTTGTATATGATGAAAAGAAATGGAAAGTTTTGTTCAACGACCCGCAAAAATTTGTTGCACCTGGGCAATCCGCGGTGTTTTATGGTATAGGTCTCGATGAGAGTGGAAACCATGAGATGCTAGGCGGTGGGGTGATTTTGGAATAATATTAAACACATAGTGTTGGGTATCTAGTATGGCTGAACCAGAAATAAAAATTTGCCAAAACTGTAAGCAAGACTTCACCATAGAGAGTGAAGATTTGAGTTTTTATACAAAAATAGGTGTGCCCTCGCCAAAATTATGTCCACTATGCCGCGCTCAACGGAGACTTGCATTCCGTAATGAGCGCGTTTTTTATAAGCGGAAATGCGATCGATGCGATAAGAATGTGGTTTCGATGTATAGTCCCAATAAACCATACCGAGTATGGTGTTACGATTGTTGGTTTTCCGAAGATTGGGATCCTCTTATATACGGGAGAAATTATGATCCAACCAGATCTTTTCTTGAACAATTTGAGGAGCTTTGGAAAGAGGTTCCAAAAGTCGCGCTTATTCATATGCGAAGCGTGAACTCAGAATATTTAAATATTTCGGCCGATAATAAGAATTGTTATATGATTGTTGAGTCGTCAAACAATGAGGGATGCGCGCATTGTTATTGGATACAGGAATGCAAAGATTGTGTTGATGTTTCCTTTGCATCAAAAACTGAACTTTCATATGAAAGCGATGATTGTTATGACTCGTATAAACTGTTTTACAGCAAAGGATGTCATGATTGTAGAGAAAGTTATTTTCTTTTTGATTGTAAAGATTGTTCTGATTGTATTGGATGTATGAATTTAAGAAGTAAAAAGTACCATGTGTTTAACCAGCCGCTCACCAAGGAACAATATGAGGAGTTTTTAAAGACCGCAAGACTTAATACACACGAAGGGGTTGAAGGTGTGAGAAACAAATTTGAGTCGTTTATGAAGACTCAGCCGAAAAAATATGCAGAGATATATAACGCGCCGGGATCAAGTGGGGGATATATGAAAAATAGTAAAAACTGCAAACTCTGCTTCCACTGTTATGATTCAGAGGATTCAAAATATGGGGTGCACGTGTGGCGAAATGCAAAGGATTGTATGGATGTGGATACCGCGGGAAGAAATGCTGAACGTTTATATAATTCAATGAATGCGGGAATTGATGTTTCAAACTACGTTTGTTCAAATCTTTGTTGGACGTGTAGTTTTATGCAGTATTGTTATTATTGTTTTAATTCAAATTTTTGTTTTGGTTCAGTGGGACTTAGAAAAAAAGAATATTGTATTTTGAACAAAAAATATACAAAAGAAAAGTTCGAGGAATTGCAAAAACAGATTATTGAAGATATGAAAAAAAGAGGGGAATATGGAGAGTTTTTTCCCGCTCATATGAGTACATTTGGATACAACGAAACGGCAGCACAAGAACAGTTTTCCCTTACAAAAGAAGCAGCAGAAAAACTAGGATTTAAATGGGAAGAATATCCACGGGGGACCTATGGGAAAGAGAATATAAAATGGGAGAGTATTTCGGGTACTATAGATCCCTTGACTGCTATATTTGCATGTGTCTTGTGTTCTAAAAATTATCGCATTATTCCCGCTGAGTTATCGTTTTATGAAAGACTAAACATACCATTTCCACGGCTATGCCCCGATTGTCGACATATGCGTCGAATTAAGAACCGTGGGCCAAATAGGTTATGGAAACGTACATGTTCGTGTGGAAATAAAAACACGATATATAAAAATAACGCAGTCCATTTTCATGGAGAGAGTCAATGTCAGAATGAATTTGAAACAAATTTTCTCCCGGAAAACAATGAAGTATTATATTGTGAACAGTGTTATAACCAAGAAGTGGTTTAGTAATTAAAAAGATGAATCAAGAAAATAAAATTTGCCAAAACTGTAAGCAAAACTTCATTATTGAACTTGAGGATTTCGATTTCTACAAAAAAATGGAGGTGCCGCCTCCGACGTGGTGTCCGGAGTGTAGAAATATGCGCCGCGCACTTTGGAGAAATGAGCTTACACTCTATAAACGACGTTGTAATGTTCCGGGGCATTCGGAGGAGATAATTTCGATGTATGTGCCGACATCCCCATTAACTGTATATGACAATGAATACTGGTGGAGTGATGCATGGGATCCACTTTCATATGGACGAGATTTTGATTTCTCTCGCCCGTTTTTTGAACAACTAAAGGAGCTTATTTATCGCGTACCTGTTGCGGCACGAGCAGATGCAATGGGGGTACAATCTCAGTTTTGTAATTTTTCTCTCGGGTTTAAAAATTGTTATTTTTCTTCGGCGGGGTGGGCAAATGAGGAGTGTATTTACAGCAATCGTATCGATGATTGTAAAGATTCTGGTGATCTTTTTGTTTGTCATACAAATAGTGCGAGCTATGAGAATGTAGATTGTACGGAGTCGTTTAAATTATTTTATAGTACACAATGTAAAAGTTGCACCGAATCATATTTTCTTTTCGATTGCAGAAATTGCTCCAACTGTATTGGTTGCACGAATTTGCGGAACAAATCATATTTTATTTTTAATAAACCGTATTCGAAAGAAGAATATATGCAGAAACTAAAAGATTTTTCATTTGATTCGTATTCGTTTATTCAAAATTTTAAAAAAGAATTTGATGAAAAAAAGAAAAATGCAATTCGTCGTTACGCACAAGTCTATAATTGCACCAATGTTATTGGGGATAATGTAGCAGATTCCAGGAATTGTTATCAATGTTTTGATTTGACGGGTGGTGCAGAAAACGTGAAATACACCCACTGGGGCATTAATGGGTTGAAGGATACATATGATACTGGTCCAGGAACGGGCGGCCATTCCGAACTTATGTATGAGGGGATAAGTACTGCAAAAAATAATTCACGGTATCGATTTAACGCACTTGTGTGGGAATCTATCGATGTTGAATATAACTGGAATTGCTACAACTGCAGAAATATTTTTGGATGTTCGGGGTTGCGGAATAAACAATATTGTATTTTAAATCGGCAATATACAAAAGAGGAGTACGAAGCATTTGTGTTAAAAATAAAAGAACAAATGAATGCAGTTCCGTATATAGATACAAAAGGGAGAATTTATTTATATGGTGAGTTTATGCCCTCTGATTTTGCACCGTTTGCCTTTAATGAAAGTGTTGCATTTGATTATTGGCCACTAGATGAAGAAAGGGCTATAAATTATGGGTTTAGGTGGGTATCAGTGGATAAGAAACAATATGTGCCAACCATGGACGTAGAAAAGATTCCCGACGCAATACATGATGTGTCTGGATCAATTTGTAACGAGATTATTACATGTGAACACAGGGGTGCGTGCTCACATAAATGTCCTGGCGCATTTCGTGTTGTTCCACAAGAATTAGAATTTTATAAAAAATATGGAATTCCGGTACCGCATCTTTGTTTTAATTGTCGTCATAGCCAAAGACTCAAAGAGCGGAATCCAATGAAATTATGGCATCGTTTATGTATGAAATCTGGGTGCACCAATGAATTTGAAACCTCCTATACTCCCGAACGACCGGAGATTGTGTATTGTGAGAGTTGTTACCAAAAAGAAGTCTTTTAATTATGGACCAAGAAAAAAGAAATTGTCAGAATTGTAAAAATCAATTCGTCATCGAGTCCGAAGATTTCGATTTTTACAAAAAAATTGATGTACCGCCTCCGACGTGGTGTCCGGAGTGTAGGGTAGTGCGCAGATTTATATTGAGAAACGAAAGGACAATGTATAGAAAAGAATGTGGATTATGTGGAAAAAACACCCTCTCGGTTTACTCTGGTGATTTTGAAAACACAATGTATTGTCATGAATGTTGGATTTCCGATAAATGGGATCCACTTGAATATGGTGTCGAGTATGATTTTTCAAAGTCTTTTTTTGAACAATATAAAAAATTATTAAAAAAAGTTCCACTGAGAATGGTGTTTAATATCAATATAGAAAATTCTCCATATACCAATTACACAGCACATTCAAAAAATGTCTTTATGTCTTTTTCTGCGTTGCACTCGGAAAATATCTTTTTCTCAAAGAATCTACAAAGATGCTTTTGGAACGTTGATTGTTTTGATGTAAATGATTCAGAAAATTGTTACGAAGTTATTGAAAGTGAAAAAAATTACAACTCAATGTTTTTATATCGTTCCAGAAATTCTATGGATTCTATGTTTTTATTTGACTGTGTAAATTGTAAGGATTGTATTCTATCTTCAAATCTCAGAAATAAACAATATATTATAAGAAATAAGCAATGTAAAAAAGAGGAATACGAAAAAGAGAAGCAAAAGATTCTTTCAGGAAGTTATTCTTCCCTTCAGGTATTAATTCATGAATATAGAGAGTTAATAAAAAACTCAATACATAAATTTTCGCAGTTCACTAATACACAAAATTGTGTAGGAGATAACCTGATTAACTCGAAAAATGCGCAGTATTGCTTTAATAGTGATGGAGTTGAAGATGTGAGATATGGATTTAGAATACCAAAAACGAGGGACTCATATGATTTGGCATATTCTGGTCCGAATATTGAACTTATGTATGAATTTATCGGGGGTGGGAACGAAGGTGGAAGAAAAACATTTTTTGTAGCATATGGATCAGCTGCTAATGAAGATTGTGTATACGGACAATTTTTAAATAATTCTTCTCATCTTTTCGGTTGCGTCGGTCTTACCAACAAACAGTATTGCATCCTGAACAAGCAATACACCAAAGAGGAGTACGAAGTACTCCTCAAGAAGATCAAACAACACATGTTTGATATGCCCTATATCGACCAGAAAGGCAGGGTCTACACCTATGGTGAATTCTTCCCTCCCGAACTCTCTCCCTTAGGATACAATGAGACTATTGCCCAGGAATACTTCCCCCTCACCAAGGAACAAGCACTTGCTCAAGGATTCTCCTGGAAAGATCCTGACACCAAGAACTACACCATCACCAAAAAACCCGACGATCTCCCTGACTCCATCACCGAGGTTTCCGACTCCATCACCGATGAAGTGATTGGGTGTGTACATGCAGGCACTTGCACTCACCAGTGCACCACTGCCTTCAAAATCATCCCTCAAGAGCTTGAGTTCTATCGCAGAATGCACCTCCCGCTTCCACGACTCTGCCCCAACTGCAGACATTATGAACGTCTTGCCCAACGAAATCCCCTGAAGCTCTGGAAGAGGCTGTGCATGTGCGACAAATCAACACACCAACACGAAGGAGTCTGTCCCAATGAATTCGAAACCTCCTATGCTCCCGAGAGAAAAGAGATAGTCTATTGTGAGCAATGTTATCAGGCGGAGGTGGTGTAGGGGAATGTTTAACGCGTAATACAGGGTATAATTATCCAATATGGAAAAAATAGAATCGGAAAATTTAGGAATAGAAAAGTTTTCTTCTTTTGTAGAGGAATATGAAAATTTAAAGAAGAGACTCTATGAAATAGATGCAGAAGTTGTGGAAAGGGGCGATGAGGAAGAGATGCTTGATTGGGGTCGTTGGGGAGGTGGTAGAATTGTTAAGGCTGAGTATCTGAAAGAGATAGAAGGAGCTATAGAAAATTATAAAAAAGGAATTGATAAAGACTATAACCTCGGGGTTTTAGAGACGTATATTAAATTGGTAAAAGAAATGATGCCAAAATGTGAAGAATATAGTAAAAAAAATTAAGATTGTGAATCAAGAAACAAAAACATGTCAGAATTGTAAAATCGAGTTCGTCATTGAACCTGAGGATTTTGATTTTTACAAAAAAATGGGAGTACCGACGCCGAAATTATGTCCCGACTGTAGATTTATCAGAAGAATGTTGTGGAGAAACGAGAGGTCTCTGTATACACGAAAATGTGATTTGTGTGGGAATTCTATGATAAGCACATATCCGGAATTAACTCCTTACACCGTTTATTGCTGGGATTGCTATCACTTGGACAAATGGGATCCAAAAATATATGCAATGGAATATGATTTTTCCCGGTCTTTTTTTGATCAATTTGGTGAATTAATGAAGAAAGTTCCGAAGTCAAATATTTACTCCGATAATCTTGGAATAAATAGTGAATATATAAATTTTGCGGGATTTAACAAAGACTGTTATCTCATTTTTAACAGCGGACACAATGAAAACTCGATGTATTCGCGCGGAATTGCAGAATCGAGAGAAACTGTAGATGGATATTTTTGTAACAATGTTGAAAAAACATATGAAGGAGTGAATGTAAATAAATCAAATGGAGTAGTATATGGCCAAAATTCTACGAATGATATTGATTCGTGGTTTATGCTCAATACATCCGGATGTCAAAATTGTTTTGGATGTGTAAATGTGCGTAATGGTTCCTGTCAGTTTTTTAATCAACAACTTTCCAAAGAGGAATATCAGAAAAGAGTAGGAGAGGTGAGGGGAAGTTATAAGGAAACACAGAAAATGATAGAAGATTTCAAGCGTCACGCATCTTTATTTCCCATGCGGGAGAACACAAACATAAAGACGGTTGATTCAACCGGGAATTATCTTTTTGAGTGTAAGAATGTAAGGGGTTGTTTTGAGTCGTTTGACTGTGAGGATTGCAAATACTGTCATTTCTTGAAGCATACAAAAGATACCTATGACGCACTTGGATTTGGATACGGGTCGGAGCTTTTACTCAATACGGTTGGTGTGGGAAGGGAATCGCAAAGGGTTATTGGCTCAATTCAGGTTTCAAGCTCTCAAAATATTTTTTATTGCGCTTCTGTGAGGACATCAAACGAGTGTTTCGGATGTGAGGGTTTGAAAAACGGAGAATATTCAATTTTAAATAAACAGTATTCCCCAGAAGAATACAAAAAAATAAAAAAGCACATTATTGACGAACTTATGAAAAACGGGGAGTATGGACTTTTCTTCCCCCCAGAACTTTCTCCTTTCGCCTATAATGAAACGATTGCGCAAGAAAATTTTCCACTTACAAAAGAAGATGCGACAAACAGGGGATATGGGTGGAGAGATGAAATTCAAAAAACCACAGGAAAAGAAACATTATTGCCGGAAAATCTTCCCGATCAGATTAATGACGTTTCCGATTCTGTTACGAATGAAATATTAAAATGCGTGGAATGTTCAAGAAATTATAAAATCATTCCTCCCGAACTGTCTTTTTACAGAAAGATGCAAATTTCGGTGCCACGTAAATGTTTTAATTGCAGACACGCTGATCGCGTGTGGCGCCGGGGTCCAATGAAATTATTTGATCGCGCCTGTACGCACTGTGGGAAGAATATAAAAACTCCTCTTTCGGATGATAGGGCAAAAATTGTTTATTGTGTTGAATGTTATCAGGCGGAGGTGGTATAAAAAGGTATATAGTAGTAAGTATTACGTATGGTGAATTCAAAAACCCCACAATTTGATAAGGCACTTGATGAAATTTTGAATTCGCTTGTTCCCCATGAGCGGACGTGTCGAAAATGCAATGTAGTATTCAATATAATCGAAGAAGATATAAACTTCTTCCGTATATTTCGAGTACCTCCTCCAATGTTGTGCTCGCTTTGTAGGAGAAAACGCCGGTTTGGGCATTTGATGCGCGTTCCGAAATTTTTTAAGAAAAAATGTAGTGCGCCAGGGCACGAAGAAGAGGTTATAACTGTTTTTCCACCATCTTCCCCACACAGAATATACGACTTTTCCTTTTATCAATCGGATGAATGGGATGGTGCTTCTTATGGAAAGGAGTATGATGTTTCGCAACCATTTTTTTCTCAGTTTCAGAAATTGTTCTTTGATGTTCCACACGTTTCGTTGGAACGGGATCCGATGGGAGTGGGAGTTGAGTATACACTTGGGGGGCGTGGAGGAAAGAATAATTACTATGCATCTGCACCGTTTGGGAGTGAAGAGTGTTCTTATGTGAATGATGCACGTTTTTCAAAAAATATTATTGATTCAAATGCCATGTTCAATTCAGAATTTTGCTATGAATCAGTGAATACTTCATATAGTAATAAGGGGATATATCTTATGAATTGTTCGCATTGCATTGATTCGGCATTCTTATATGATTGCAAAAATTGTTCCGATTGTTTTCTTTCTTCAAATCTTCGGAATAAATCATATGTATTTCAGAATGAACAACTTACAAAAGAAGATTATCGTCGTAAAATAACCGAGATTGATCTGGGGGACAGGGACGTATTTAGAAAGATGAAAGGGGAGTTTATATTTGTCGCGGAGAAGGCATTACGGAGAGCTACACAAACAGTTAATTGTGTTGATACTCTGGGAGATAGCGATATTGAATGTAAGGATTGTTATTTTGTGTTTCGTGCTCAGAATTCCGAACATTGTAGATATTCAGAAAATCTTTTGAAAGCAAAAGATCTTTATGGTGTTACCAATAGTATTGGAGAACATATTTATGAAGGAGTGACATGTATTCCTAGTAACATTTGGTTTTCCCTTTTTGCTCGTGATTCCACATTCGTAGAATATTGTGTGGAAGTTCGCAACTGTAATTATTGTTTTGGATGTGTGAGCCTCAAAAATAAGCGATTTCATATTTTTAATAAACCATATACAGAAGAAGAATATTGGAAAAAAGTAGATGATATAAAAACTGCAATGCTCTCGAGAGAAGAATATGGTGAGTTTTTCGATCTTTCTCTCGGACTTATGCCGTATCAATCATCGAATGGAGAATATTATTTTCCAGTTTCAGAAGAAGAGGCCAAAGCACAAAATATCCCCATTTATCCAGAGCCAGAGAGTCATCTTCCTAATAGTATTCGTATTCTTGATCCACAAACAGAAGTTCCTAAAAATATTAAAGATGTGACGGATGATATTTTAAAACATGCAGTTTGTTGTGAGGTGTCTGGGAAAGCGTTTCGTATTACACCATCCGAACTTCAATTTTATCGACGTCTTAATATTCCTATTCCATTAAAACATCCGTGGCAAAGAATGATTGAGCGGAGGGATTGGGAATTTCCTTTTATGCTATATGACTTTGTGTGTCCACAATGTGGTGAAAAATCTTTTTCGGTATATTCGCCCGAAGAGCAGAAAAAGTTGAAAATTTTCTGCGAAAAATGTTATTTGAGGGAAGTGGTATAAAGAATTTTAAATTTTAAATGAAACAAGAAAAAAGAAATTGCCAAAATTGCAAAGGGGAATTCATCGTTGAAGATGAAGATTTTCAATTCTATAAAAAAATAGAAGTACCACCCCCAACATTCTGTCCTGACTGTAGAATACAAAGACGGCTTTCCTATAAAAATGAGCGAACACTTTATCGACGAACTTGTGATAAATGTAAAAAGAATATCATTTCCATTTTTCCTACAGACGTAAAATTTCCTGTATATTGCCCACAGTGCTGGTATGCGGATGATTGGGGGGCAGAAGAATATGGGATGGAATATGATTCTTCAAAGACTTTTTTTGTCCAATTTAAGGAACTTATGGATCGCGTGCCCCGTATGAGTGTGTATATCGATCTTGGGCGTACGATAAATAGCGAGTATTTGCACCTTACGGGACCCGCGAAGGATTGTTATCTTGTTTTTCTTGCAGACCAGAATGAGAATTGTATGTATTCATATTCAATTTTTTACAATAAAGATCTTGTGGATGCGACTAAGGTTTCAAGTACTACGCGCGGGTATGAGCTCATTAATTGTGAAAATTGTTATCAAACAACATATTCAAGTGATTGCAAAAATTGTGTCGATACGGCGTTTTCAAAAAACTGTAATAATTGTACAAACTGTTTTGGGTGTGTGAATCTTTCAAATAAAAAATTCTGTTTTTTTAATGAACAACTCAGTGAAGCAGAATATAAGGTGCGTACAAGTGAATTTTTTTCAGGGTCGTTTGTAAAAACAATAGAAGCGGAAAAAAGAAGCGCTGAATTTTTTAAAGATTTTCCGGTGAAATATATGCACGGAAACATGAATACAAATGTTTCGGGGGATTATATTTTTCAGAGTAAAAATGTGAAAAATTCATTTCAGGTAGTGGGAGGAACAGATAATAAATATTGTCAGACGCTCAATATGGAACCAACCTCGGATTCATATGATTATTCCGATTGGGGAAATAATGCAACTTTAATGTACGATTCAGTAAATTGTGGAGAATATATTACAAGAACAAAGTTTACTTATGGTGCGTGGCTTGGGGGAGATTATGAATATTGCGATGTCTGTATTGATAGTCACAACCTTTTTGGATGTATCATGTTGAAGAAAAAGAAATATTGCATATTGAACAGACAATATACAAAAGAAGAATATGAAAAACTGCGCGCAGAGATTATAAAAGAGATGAATGAACGCCCATATAAAGATGTAAAAGGGAGAATATATTCTTATGGTGAATTTTTCCCATCAGAATTATCACCCTACCCGTATAAAGATACTGCCGCATTTGAATATTTCCCGCTTACTGATAATGAAATAAAAAATAATGGATATGTATGGCGAGAGGAGGATGTGCGTGAATATATGCCGACCATGAAATGGTCGGACCTTCCCGATAATATCAATGATGTATCGGATGATATTCTTAAGGAGATTATTGAGTGCGCTCATACAAAAGATGGGTGCAATGATCGATGTGCAACGGCATTTCGTATTACCCCGCAAGAGCTCCAGTTTTATAAAATAATGAAACTTCCGCTTCCGCGATTTTGTTATAATTGTCGGCACTATCGAAGATTTCGTGCGATGAATCCGTGGAAACTATGGAAAAGAAATTGTGCAAAATGTGGAGCTCAAATTGAGACCTCATATTCACCAGAGAGGGGAGAGACGATATACTGCGAACCTTGCTATCAGAAGGAAGTGATATAAGGAATTTTAAATTTTAATTTAGGTATTTATTTAAAAATCGAAATTCAAAATTAGAAAATTACTTTTTATGCCTCTCCCAGAGAAATTTTTCTTTGGATCGTGTTTCTTCCTTTTGGGGGTTTTATGCGGGAGTATTTCTTTTGGAATATTCACAATCATTATTACAGGCGCTTTAGCGCTTGTTTCTTTATTTCTGTTTTTTGGTCTCAAAAAGAAAACATATCTTTCGTTATTTTTTCTCCTTTTTCTTCTTCCGGTGGGTTCGTTTTATTACACCCTTCGCAGCGAGATTATGTTGAGAGTTTCACCCAATTCAATAATCGATGCGGATGTTGTCGTGGCACAAGATGTCCGCGTCCTCGAAAATTCACAGGAGGCGGTTGTGGATGTACTGAATGAGAGAGGGGAGAAAGTGGGGCGCGTACTTTTACGTCTCAGAAAGTTTCCGGAAGTGCACTACGGTGATTTTTTACGTATAAAAGGAAGGGCGGAATACCCAAGTGAAAGAGGATATGCGGGATATCTTGAAAAGGATGGGATTTCTGGAATTATTGCATTTCCCGACGTTATTTTTCTTGGAGAAAATAAAGGATCAAAAATATTGGAGACTCTTTTTAACATAAAGAATTTTGCCATCCATTCATTTGAAAAAGTGTTGCCACCAAAAGAAAGCGCATTTCTTTCCGGGGTGGTGTTGGGGGATACAAGTGGGTTTTCAAAAGAATTTAAAACCGCACTATCACAAAGCGGGACTTCTCATCTCGTTGCACTTTCCGGATATAACATTACTATTCTTGTTTCTACAATTATGACAATGTGTGGAATATTTTTTTCTCGTCGTAGTGCGCGATGGATTGCGGGAGTGTGTATATTTGGTTTTGTTATTATGACTGGCGGACAAGCATCGGTGGTCCGTGCGGCAATTATGGGGTGCGTGCTTCTTTTTGTTGGCGCCAGGAAGACAAAAGATCCGCGAAATCTTCTTATATGTACCGCACTTCTTATGGTGTTGTGGAATCCAAAAATACTTACCTTCGATGTTGGGTTTCAACTTTCATTTTTTGCACTTTTGGGAATTGTATATCTGCGCCCTGCCTTTCAAAAATTATTCCATTTTTCAAATAACCCAGGATTATTTTTATGGAGAGAAAATCTTCTTTCCACCACCGCAGCGCAATGTGCCGTGCTTCCTATTCTTATTTCATCATTTGGAGGGGTTTCGGCTACTTCACTTATCGCGAACGTATGTATTTTGGGACTTATTCCCGTTACCATGGGTCTTGGTTTTTCCGTAATATTTTCAAGTATATTCTCTTTCTATATTTCTCTCGTGTTCGGATGGATTACGTGGATATTTTTAAAATTTGAAATTGGGATCATCGAATTTTTTGCGGGGATTGCTCAGCCACTTACCATATCAATGAATATATACATAGCTCTTGTATACTATTCAATCCTTCTGTTTTTTGTATTACAAATGAACAAAAGGGGACTATCTCATCAAGATGCACAAGAATAGAATGTATATATGGATGAAGCCAAAACACCAATCGAGAAAATAATTGAGTTATTGAGGCTGAATAAGCTGGGACACACAATGATCATTTTTTTGATTGGATGCGTGTTATTTAATATTATCTGGATTACAAACTTTTTTTCGACAAAAAGTGGGGTTGGGGGTGTGTATTTTTTGAATGTTGGGCAGGGTGACAGCGAACTTGTGGTATTTCCGAGTGGAGTAAAATTACTGATTGATGGTGGCCCGCCGAATGGAAAGGTGGAACAGGAAATTTCTCGAATTATCGGTTCGTTTGATCGATATATTGATCTTGTGATGTTGAGTCACCCACAAACAGACCATTTTGGTGGACTTGTACGTTTATTTGATGATTATCGCGTTGGCGCATTTCTTACAAATGGGGATATATCAGAAGATAGTGCATATGTGTCTCTTGTAAATAGTCTAGAAAAACAAGATTCAAAAGATATTATAGTGTCTGCGGGGGATGTTATACGACAAGGTGATGTTTCTTTTCGTATATTATCACCAAATATTATTGATAATAAAGGTACAAAAAAAGAAGATCCAAATGATCGTGCGATCATAGGGAAACTTTCGATGAGTGGAGGAAATGTTTTGTTTACGGGTGATATTGGAAAAAATATTGAAAATACGCTTATGTCATTTTTAGGACAAATTGATGTGCTAAAAGTTGCACACCACGGATCAAAAAATTCATCGAGCGAAAGTTTTATTTCCCTTATACAACCCAAAATTGCGGTGATTGAGGTGGGGAAAAATTCATACGGTCATCCATCTTCAGAGGTTATTCAACGGCTTATAAACGGGGGAGCATCGATGTTTCGGACTGATGTTGATGGAACGATAAAAGTTGTTTTTGAAAATGGATTGGCCCGTGTTTCTGCCCTTCCAAATATGTAAAATTTCGCAAAATTTTGGTTTGGCGATACAATAGATATATGGAGAAATTAGCAAAGTTATCTTCTACTCATTTTTTGAGAGACAAAACACTTCGCCTGCTTTTTATTATTGGCTTATTTCTTTTTGTGGTGGGTTTTGTGTTGGTGCTTCTTAGTGTGAATATCTTGAGTCTTCCGGTTATCCTTCATTTTGATACGATGAGTGGGGTGGATAAATTCGGAGACCAGTCGTCGGTATGGGGGGTGTGGGGACTTGGATTTGTACTTTTTCTTATTAATTCTGTTTTGGGAGAGGTATTTTTCTTGCGTGAGCGGGCTCTCTCATTTGTATGTTTCGGGGCAAATTTGTTTTTGGGAATTTTATTTCTCATTATTCTTTCGGTTATTATTACAGTGAATTAATCACCATGGCTACAATTATTATACTCATTACTATCGCAGTCATATTTATTGGGGGATTTATATTTCTCGGTGTTCTTATTTCAAAACAAAAAAAAGGAGGAACGGACGACCAGGCATTTGTGCTTATACAAAACCAGATGAATGAACTGAACCGCACACTTGATAATAAAGTGGGGGAATCAACGCGCGCTATTGAACGGCAGTTTAGTGAAAGTGCAAAAATCATACGTGATGTGACCGAAAGACTCACAAAACTCGATGAGACAAATCGGCAGGTGATGAGTTTCACCGATCAACTGCAATCATTGCAGGATGTATTAAAAAATCCAAAACAAAGAGGAATCCTTGGCGAATATTATTTGGAAACGCTTTTGAAGAATGTGCTTCCTCCCGGAAGCTACCAAATGCAATATCCATTTAAAGACGGAACGATTGTTGATGCGGTAGTATTTGTGAAAGATAAAATTATTCCCATTGATTCGAAATTTTCACTCGAAAATTATAATCGACTTGCCGAAGAGCGTGATCAGACAGAACGCGACCGACTGGAAAAATCATTTAAGGCGGATTTGAAAAATCGCATTGACGAGACGGCAAAATATGTGAAGCCAAATGAAGGAACGATGGATTTTGCATTTATGTTTATTCCCCATGAAGCGATTTATTATGATCTCCTTGTTGCACAAGTGGGCGCAGTAAAGGTGAACACACGCGATTTAATCGAATACGCGTTTAAAGAAAGGCACGTGATCATTGTTTCGCCAACCTCGTTTCTCGCATATCTCCAGACCGTGCTCCAAGGACTCAAAGCACTTCAGATAGAAGAGTCTGCAAAGGAAATTCGAAAACGAGTGGAAGACTTAGGGAAGCATCTTGGGAGTTATGAATCATATATGAAAAAACTTGGGGGACATTTGGGGACGACGGTGAGTATGTATAACAATGCATATAAAGAGTTTGGAAAGATTGATAAAGATGTATTGCGGATTAGTGGGGAAGCGGCAGGGATTACCGCAGAAATAATAGAGGGGCCAAAAGAGGAAGAAGATTTATAATGTAGGGAGGTAAATATTGACATATGCTTTTTATTATATTATACTAAGAACAGTATAATTCACAAAAAGGGAAATTAAATGGAAGTAAATGTGTTTTTCTTCGTGACTTTTTTTGTTTTGATTGCCCTATCCAACATGTTCGTATGTTTTACCATTGCAAAATTATTTCTTAATGTTTTTGGGGAAAAAGTTTTTCAAACTCTTTTTCCTCCCCATTCAATGGATTTTGCAAAAGTAATCTGTATTTTCCTTATTATTATTTCTTTTCCCGCCGTGCTGCAATCCCCCAAGGGAAGTGACGGTCCAATTATAGATTGGATGATAGTGTTGCGTCAGTCAGTTTTCCTCATATACACTTTTTTCTTTTCCGTTATGGGCGGAACACTTTTTTCCTACTTCCATTGGAAAAAATTAAAAAGAAGGAACCCACAATAATAGGGTTCTTTTTTAATAAGGGTTTTGTTATGGGGGGTTGACAAGAATAATCTATATGCTATAATGCTTTTGTTGAATGTAGTGTTGGTTTCTTATCTTCACCGCGACGGTTCGCCGAGGCGGAGAAATGTAAGGAATCCCTCTAATTCCTCCCACCGCAAGGTGGGGGGTTTTTATTTACGCGTATTTTCAAACCTGCTACTCTATATATGTGCGGTTCGGACCTCCTAGGCGGCTATGGACGCGCACTCGTTCAACATTTAATAAAAAATTGGAGGTTACCGCCATAGCCGCTCAGGATGCCTGAGCGGCTTCAAAAAAGACTATGTTTTCATTTTTATCACATATAGGAGAGAAAAAAATTATAAAGCGCCTTGAAGGTATTACGTCGCTTGTTTTGACATTTGAAGATGAATTAAAAAATCTTTCTTCAGAAGAATTAAAAAACAAAACAAAGGGATTAAAAGAACGATTACAATCCGGAGAATTAGATGAACATATTCTTCCGGAGGCATTTGCACTTGTGCGAGAAGCAAGTCGGCGAACATTACAAAAGCGCCACTTTGATGTGCAAATTATGGGAGGAGTAATTCTCCATGAGGGAAAAATTGCCGAGATGAGAACCGGAGAAGGAAAGACGCTTGTGGCAACACTTCCTGCATACTTGAACGCGCTTTCCGAGAAGGGAGTGCATATCGTTACGGTGAATGATTATTTGGCAAAACGCGATACGGTATGGATGGGACAAATTCATCATGCGCTTGGACTCACGGTTTCTTGTATTGTGCACGATGGTGCATATATGTACGATCCAGAATTTAAGGGAAGTAGTGAAGAGCAGGTTCCAGAGAGTTCACTTGATCGTGAGCGTGACATCGTTGGTGGTTTTAAAGTGGTAGAAGAATTTTTGCGTCCGATTTCACGGAAAGATGCGTATCTCGCGGATATTACCTACGGAACAAATCATGAATTTGGATTCGATTATCTCCGCGATAATTTGGTGATGCGAACGGAGGATAGGGTACAGCGTCCGTATTATTATGCAATTATCGATGAGGTTGACAGTATTTTAATCGACGAGGCACGAACCCCGCTTATTATTGCATCGCCCGATCAAGCATCGAGTGACTATTACAAAATGTTTGCTCGTGTCGCAGAACGTTTGGAAAAAGACAAGGATTATATTGTTGACGAAAAACTTCGTTCGGTAAATGCGACAGAAGAAGGAATCGAAAAGGTGGAAAAAATAATTGGGGTTTCGAACATCTTCGATCCGGAACACTCGCGTCTTGTGCATTTTTTCCAGGAAAGTTTGCGTGCAAAATCGCTTTTTTTCCGCGATCGCGATTATGTGGTCCGAGATGGGGAAATTATTATCGTTGATGAATTTACCGGGCGCATGCTTCAAGGAAGGAGATATTCCGGAGGATTACATCAAGCGATTGAGGCAAAAGAAAATGTGTTGGTAAAAGAGGAAAATCGAACGTACGCACAAATTACCATTCAAAACTATTTCAGGCTTTATAAAAAAATCTCTGGGATGACGGGAACCGCACAAACTTCCGCGGAAGAATTTCATACTGTATATGGACTTGATGTGGTGAGTATCCCGACCAATAAACCAATGATCCGCGAGGATTTTGAGGATAGAATTTATAAAACAAAAGAAGCAAAGTATCGGGCAATTGCGGAGGAAGTGAAAGAGCGGCATAAAAAAGGACAACCGGTGCTTTTGGGGACTACCTCAATCAGCAATAACGAAACACTTTCTTCATATTTATCATCTGCTGGGGTTCCTCACGAAACATTAAATGCAAAAAATAATGAACGTGAAGGATCAATTATTGCGCAGGCAGGAAAATTTGGTGCGGTGACTGTAGCGACAAATATGGCGGGACGCGGGGTTGATATTATTCTTGGGGGAAATCCTCCGGTCGCAGAGGAGATGGAAAAAGTGAAAGCGCTTGGCGGACTTCATGTGATTGGCACCGAACGACATGATGCACGACGTATTGATAATCAACTTCGGGGACGTGCCGGAAGACAGGGAGATCATGGATCATCACAGTTTTTCCTTTCGTTGGAGGATGATTTGGTGCGTATTTTCGGAGGTGAACGAATTTCGCGGCTCATGGCAACACTTAATTTTCCGGAAGATGTGCCAATAGAATCAGGAATGATTTCGAAAGCAGTAAACCAGGCACAACAAAAGGTGGAGGGGGCAAATTTTGATATGAGAAAACACCTCCTCGAATTCGATGATGTGTTGAATAAACAACGGAGCGCAATTTATACAAAACGAAATGCATATCTTGAACTTGGAGAGAAGAATGAAATACGGAATACCGTGTGGGATATTCTTTCAAAATTTCACGTAAATGCGCGTGAAGAGTTGATACGCGAGGCGGAATATAATCCATCCGAATCACTCGATCAGAAGCTGAATGAACTCGACGAAAAACTGAAAAAGGTTCCCGAAACACTCGAACCGGAACGCGCGCTTATTATTGGACAACATTTTGTGCGTATTATGGACACATTATGGGTGGAACACTTGGAAAATCTTGAAGGACTTCGCGATTCGGTGAATATTCGCGCATATGCCCAGCATGAACCACTTGTTGAATATCGACGTGAAGCACATATATTATTTCAAGCACTCAACAAAAATTTTGAAGCACTTGTGTGGAATACCATATTTCCGATTTTTGATTTTGATTTGAAACAGATAAAAACAGAAGAACCAAAGATGAAAAATCCACTTCCTTCGAATACAAAGGAAGTTGGACGCAATGATCCTTGTTGGTGCGGGAGCGGAAAGAAGTTTAAGAGGTGTCATGGAAAATAATAAATATGATCGAAAGCTCGACATATAAACCAGAAAAAGAATTGGAGCCAAAAATAATAATAGAGGCTGATTATAACAATTTTCTCCCAGATGAATTCAAACATGACCCATTTGGTTATTTTGAGAGAAATGGTCAGAATATAAAATCTGGAGAAGTGAAACTGGATGAGATGGGGGTAATAAAGGAAGATCCTACGGCAGTAAAAAAATTACCGGCGTGGATGGATGAAAAGGGAGATAAATTGGAAATTATCGGGAAAAAAGTGAATATGGAAAAAGGAAAAGTTGGAGAATCCGGTGATCCGTTTTATGAGTACAAAATTATAAAGATTGTGAATAACATTGGATTACCAGCCCCAAAACCAGTTGCTCAAATAGAGCAAAATGATACACATTTATTTCTTATGGAAAAAATAGGAGGTATCGGTTGGAACGAGGGTAGTATGGCAGAGTTAGTGGAGAAGGGGTTCAGTAATGAGGATATACAGATTTTAATACAACGAGGAGAAGAACAGATGAATGAATTGAAGAAACGCTTCGAAGAAGTGGGGATAATAAGAAGTTGGAAACTAAAAGATATGATTTTCGATATTGATTTTAAAAACAAAAAAATTAATAAAATTACCCCAACTGATTGGGAAAGAACGAAAATTGACCATGAAAGATTGGAAAAATATAAAAATAAGAGACAGTAACGAACCACTTGTTGATATAAAAAAATATTGTCCTGGGATAAAAATTAATCTTGGGAAGGAACGGATGAAAGTTGAAAGAACTGCATACCTTCGGAAAACCGTTGCGGAAATGTTGCGGACCGCTCAAAAAAATTTGCCAAAGGGCATGAATTTCATTATCAACGACGCATGGCGTCCGCAATATATACAGGCGGAAATTTATTTTAATTTCATCAAACGTTTTCAAAAAATGCATCCGAAGTGGACAAAAGAAAGGGTTGTGAAAGAAGTGGAAGAATATGTAGCGGATTGGAGGGGTATTGCCTCATCAGGGCACATGAGCGGGGGAGCGGTGGATATTCGATTGGTGGATAAGTATGGGCACAAGATTCCGATGAAAAAGAGAGGACTAACTTATCAACAAAACGCGCTTTCGGATCAAAAATTATTGCTGGCGTATATCCGCAAGAATAGAGAAATTATGTTTTCCGCACTGCGTGGAGCTGGACTTTCGAATTATCCAAAGGAATATTGGCATTGGTCATACGGCGACTATCAGTGGGCGAAACGGAATGGAAAGAAAACAGCAATCTACGGTACAATTTCAGATGTAAAAGGATTATATTCAAAAAAAATGTGTCCCTGCGGACAAAATAAGAAATTTATTACGTGCCATGAAAAATAAATCGATATTACTTGCATTTTTTATTCTCGTTCTGGGAATAGTTTTTTACTGGCAGTTTTTGAGTGCGCCGGGGAGTGGAGAGAGTGAACGCTTTATTGTTCCATTACATACTGGAACGCAGGTTGTGGCAGAAAAACTGAAAGATGAAGGATTTATACGAAACACCATTGGCTTCGATGTGGCACTTTATTTGCGAGGAAATATTTCTATTGAACCAGGAGGATATAAAATCTCAAAAGGAATGAATGCGTGGGAAGTTATTTCTGTGTTGAGGGGCAGTCCATATATGAAGTGGGTCACAATTCCCGAAGGACTTCGGAAGGAAGAAATTGCGGATATCTTAAGCGAGACACTTGAATGGAGTGAAAACCAGAAAGATGGGTGGATTCAGAAAGACACCACAAAAAATCCGGATTTTTTTGAGGGGGTATATTTTCCCGATACTTATTTGATTCCGAAAGATGAAACCCCAGAAAAAGTTGCGGAGCGAATGCAAAATAAATTTCAAGAAAAATTCGCCGAATTCGCAAAAGAAGCGACACAGCAAAATATAAAATGGACAACGCTTTTGAAGATTGCCTCGATTGTACAGCGCGAAGCGGCAGGGAGGAGTGACATGCCGCTTATCGCAGGAATTTTGTGGAACCGGTTGCTTCAGGATACAAAATTGGAAATTGATGCGACGGTACAATATATTCGCGGAAACACAGAAAAGGGATGGTGGGCGCCAATAAAAGTTTCCGACAAACAAATTGATTCAAAATACAACACGTATAAATACAAAGGATTACCGCCACATCCGATTTCAAATCCCGGAATCACTGCGATCCGCGCGGTACTTTTTCCCGAAGAAACGAAATGTTTGTTTTATCTCCATGATAATAGCGGGCAAATCCATTGTGCTAAGACATACGATGAACATAAAGTGAATATAGAGAAGTATTTACGATAGGATTGACGTTTTAGGGGAGAAGAGGTATAAAGAGTACCTGCACTAATTTAATAACAATAAATAAAGGAGAGACCATTATGGCAAAGAAATGTCGCTGTGATGATGGACAAAAAGGTATGAAAAGAGTGGAGACGCTTTCCACTAAAAATGGATCGGTTCAGAAGATAAATCACAGAACCATCCGTATCGGAAGAAGTTGGTATTCTTATTTTCTAAATAACAAAATGAGCTTTGCTCACATACGGTAAAAAGGAGAAGATATGAAAACCAGATTTGTTCTCAGTGGTGGAAGGACAATAGAGGCGGTAAGAGATGGAAGTCATGTTCTCGTTATATTGAAAAAAGGAACAAAAGAAAAGAAACAGAAATTTCCGGCGAAAGTGAATACAGTTGTTGAATTTTTCGAGGAGGACGGAAGCGTGCGTATTACACTTAGGCCTCCCCGAGGAAAAACAAAGATGGAATTGATGAATTTTAATTTGTTATAAATAATATTTAAAAGCCCCAGAATATACGGGGCTTTTTCTTTTATTTTGCTTTATACTTATACATATGAAACAAGTGTTTCTTTTTAAAAAAAGAGATAAGCGAAATCAGTCGGGGCAACTTCTCCTTGAACTTCTTGTTGCGGTCGCGGCAGCGGCGATTATTGTTACGCTTGGTGCACAAACGACATATGTGAGTATTCGTGGAAACAAGGTTGCAGGAGACAAGAATATTGCGCTTGGATTAGCTCAGGAAACGCTTACTGCGGTTGATGGTGTGGCGACCGAAAAATGGCAGAACGTGTATGATCTCACGAAAGGAAGCGCGCAATATTACACCGCAACCTCTTCGGGAAAATGGGTAATTGCATCAGGGACACAGGATTATATATTGAACAATGTAATATATACGCGTTCATTTACGATTCAAAATGTGTGTCGGTCAACATCAACGCGGGCAATTACGGGGATTACCGACACAAGCGGGGGTGCGACGACATGTTCTACAAATACCGGATCACATGATCCGTCGACACAAAAAATAAATATCACCATAAGTTGGCCGGAAGCCGATCCACTCACGGAGTCTGCATATATTACCCGGTGGAGGAATAAGGTATTTACACAGACACAATGGTCAACTATGAGCGAGGGACCCGCCACTTCATCCGCTTCATTATTTTATTCGACAACCACCAATGTGACGGGCACTTCATCACTCCAAATATGTTCGGGGGGATGTTAAACTTATTTATATGATTACCTCAAAATCACCATCAAATGCAAATATTGTTTTTCTTTTTGATAAAACAAAATTTTTTGTTCCGGAAAATAGTGTGTTTGGATCGTTGTATTCCGGCGTTGAAGCGGCGGGAGCACGATTTCTTGATGATCCGATTATTCACGCAAAAGTGCTTACCCTCCCCAATATTCAGACACGTATTACCCTTGAAGAAAATCGTTTGCGCATTGATGATGATTCAGGAAAAAATCCCGAGGAATCACGTGTGTGTGAAGACGCATTTAAAGCAAGAGAGAAACTATTTCCTTCATCTTCCCTTGAGGCGTTTGGATTCAATTTTGACATTCAGTATCGGTTTTCCAATGTGATTCCACTTAATGATTTTTTCGAGAAGATATTCAATCCGAAAATATACGGAGAAAAAGATTTAAGAGATTTTGGGTTTCAATGTACACTCAATAATTCAAAAAAGGGATATACCGATACATTTTTTTTCAAAATTGTTTCTCCCCTTGAGCTCTCAGTACATTTAAATAGACACTTTTCATCAAAAGAAATACCAAAAGAGAAAAAAATAAAGGAACTTTTTCTCGCTTGTTATGAAGATGTTGATAGTATGGTTTTGAGTATAAAAATTTAGCTTTTTTCATTACACAGTATCGCGTATAATATAAAGAGATATGTCATTTACCCAAGAGGGAGTGAAATTTGAACAGAGGAGATATCACAAAAACACGTTTATGGGCGTGTGTAAAAGGGTGTTTGAGAAGATACTTTCGGTCCTCTTTTTTCTTTTTCTTGCGAATATTGTGCTTTTTCCGGTACGTACTGAGGCGGTTACTGGTGTTTCGGATATCCTTTCCTATCAAGGGCGCCTCACCGATTCAAGTGGGAATCCATTAGGGGGATCGGGAACTAATTATTGTATTCGATTTGGTATTTATGATGCGGCGAGTGGGGGAAGTAAATTATGGCCTACAGGAACTCCTTCAACAAATACCATAAACGTAGTGAATGGGGTGTTCAATGTAGGGATTGGGGAGGTAGACGATTTGAGCACCTATAATTTTTATGACAATGACACGGTATATTTAAATGTTGATGTTGCATCGCAAGTCACGGGAAGTTGCACGGGGGTTTCGTGGGAAACACTTGCACCGCGTCAGCGACTTGATGCAGTTGCTTACGCACGTGTCGCGCGCGATGTGTATGGAAGTTTACTTCGTACGGATAACGCAAATTCAAAAGTGCAAATTGGAACGGGTGCGGGGGGAGTGAGTCCCATACTTTTCAATCTCGATGTAAAAAATGTTGCGGACACAATTGGTGGGTCATGTTCGGTGAATGGTACGGTGTGGTACAACTCATCACAGAGTCGAGCACTTGTATGTGAAAATAGTTTGATTCAAACCCTAAGTAATCCGCAGGCGATTGTGTCGGGGATAAAAGAACAATCGTCGGGAAGTACCATCACGTCGGGTACAGTAAATTTTTCCGGAAGTAATAGGATCACAGTAAGTCAGACAGGACAAACAATTCAATTTTCTGTAGCAAATGGAGTGAATGCGTTGGGTATTTCAAATATATGAAGAAGAAATTGACAATGCATTGAAGGATGTAAGTACACTTATTGAACCAGTTCTTTTGCTTGTTATGGGACTTATTGTGGGAACCATCGCGATTTCGATTCTTCTTCCTATTTATCGTCTTGTCGGTAATTTTGTGTAAGTTATGTATATAAAAGAACGAAATGATGCGGGACTTTCCCTTCTTGAGGTACTTATTGTTATTGGGATATTAGGCATTATTACCGCTGTTGGATCTGGTATTTTTAAAGAATTCGTAAAAAATACGGAAATTGATTCAGTAAAAAACAAAATTATCTTTGATCTAAAACAAGCACAAGGAAAGGCAATGGCGGGAGATTCCGGATTGGTGTGGGGAGTATATTTTGTGAACTCCACGGATGATTATTATCAGATTTTTTCTACCCCGACCAATTATGCAAGCGCTTCGACAACCATACAGGAATCATATTACCTCCCGGGGCAAATTTATTTTTCGGCCCCAACTTCAACGCCGGTTGAGGTTTTGTTTCAGAAAATACGCGGTACGGTAAGTGGAACTTCGACAATTATACTTGTTTCTTCGAGCACCCCTACTTCCACTATTATTGTTGCGCCCTCGGGTCTCATTTACTGATGGAATAGGTGTTTTAGTGTTTTTGGGATATAATTGAATATATGGTTGATGTACTTACTATTGGCACCGCAACACAAGATGTGTTTTTGCGGAGTAATCTTTTTAAGGTCCTTCGGGATCCCGAGCATTTGGAAAAAATGGGGTTCAAAACCGGTGAGGCCGAATGTTTTGCGTTTGGAGCAAAACTTGAAGTTCAGAGACCAATTTTTGCGTCAGGGGGAGGTGCACATAATGCTGCAGTAACGTTTGCTCGGCAAGGACTTAAAACTGCTGCAATTTGTAAAATTGGAGATGACCCCGTTGGGGATAGAATTATTGATTCTCTTAAAAAAGAACGTGTTACTCCGATTATTATTCGCGATAAAACTATTGGGACTGGATATTCAACCATCCTTCTTGCTCCAAGTGGAGAACGAACGATTCTTGTATATCATGGTGCGTCAAGTGCTTTTAAGAAAAACGATATTCCTTCTTCAAAACTTTCTTCACGGTGGGCATATATTGCACCCGGTGCAACCGCTTTTCCTGTATTATTTTCGGCACTCAGTATTTTAAAAAAAAGAAATACAAAAATTGCAATCAACCCCTCCCGTTTTTATCTTGATATGAAAAAATCAGATCTTCATAAAATTCTTGAATTATCTGATGTGGTGATTGTAAACCGCGAAGAGGCGGCATACATTACCGATATGAAATATACCGATGAGAAAGGAATATTCAGAAAATTTGATGAGTTAGTTGATGGAATTGCTGTGGTTACCGATGGGCGACGCGGGGCGATTGTATCAGATGGTTCATATATGTATCGTGCAGGAGTTTTTGAAGAAAAGGTTCTTATGGATAGAACAGGAGCGGGGGACGCGTTCGGGTCCGGGTTTATTGCGGGACTTATTGAAAAAAACGATATTCATTTTGCGCTTCGTCTTGCGGCGGCAAATGCGACATCAGTGGTTGAACACATTGGTGCAACCGAAGGGATTCTCACAAAGAAAGATTTTCTGAAAAAACGTTGGGGATTTCTTAATTTGGATGTGGAGAACGTCTAAGACATTTTTATTTATTGTATGTGCAATATTTTTTGTTGCGGTTTTTTTATTTTCACTTCATCCGATTCGTGAATCCGATACGGGGTTTATCATACGGACAGGGGAGTACGTATGGAAGACGGGTTTGATACCTCACGCGGACATTTTTTCGTTTACCGCTCCTCATGCTCCATGGGTGGCCCATTATTGGTTGCCCGGACTTTTCTTTTTCTTTTTTTATTCTCTTTTTGGCGCGTGGGGAGTTATTTTGTTTGTGGGAGGTATTGGGTTTTTGACATTTTTTACTATATTCAAAACTGCGCGTTTATTCAGTAATACCCTGTGGATTCCGTTTGTTCTTTTCTTTTTCTTCTTTTCTCTTACATTTGATTTATGGTCGGCGCGTCCACAAATTTTTTCTTATTTATTTACTTCTCTCCTCCTCTATATTATTTTTTCGTTTAAAAGAAATCGTGTGTTTAAAAAACTTCTTTTTTTCCCCCCTCTTTTGTTTTTATGGGCGAATATGCATGCGGGGGTTATATTGGGTATTGCTTTATTGCTCATTTTTTTCGTTTCAGAGGTTATTCGAGAACGGCGTTTTTATAGCAAGGAATTATTGCATAAGGGATTTGTGGTTTTCTCTTCAATTTTTCTCACGCTCTTAAATCCGAATGGATTTTCTCTTCTTTCGTATTCACAGGACATTGCGTCCACCGCAAAAGAACTTGGAGTAATGGAATGGTTTTCGATTCTCGATCGTTTTTCAACGTGGCAGGCAAAAGCATTTATTCTTTTGATGTGTGTTTCTGTTGTATTTGTGTTGTGGAATATCGTAAAAAGAAAAAAGAATTTTTTACGTTTTGATTTTTTTGAAATTGCATTGGTATTATTTATGTTCATTCTCCCGTTTATTTCGATACGTCATGTTATTTTCTTCCCCATTGCTCTCTTTCCGCTTTTTCTTTGGACACTTGAGTGGCACTATGAAAAAGAGGTAATTCGTGTAGAAGGATTGCTTCGTAATTCCTATTCAATTCCACTTGTTTCTTTACTTATCCTCTGTACCATTGCGGGAGGAATTCTGTTAAAACGTGATGTTGTATTTGGCGCGGTGGACGAGCGTGTTCTTCCTGTTGGGGCGGTTAATTTTATCATTCGTGAACATCTCTCGGGCCCATTCTTTAACCTTGAACACGGCGGATATCTTATTTGGAAACTTTGGCCGGAAGAAAAAGTTTTTCTTGATGGACGAAATGAAGTATACAAGGGACTTCCCACAAAAGAGTATATCTCGGTTGCGAGACAGGAAGGGGATTGGAGAAAAATAATTGATGATAAATATAATATAAACGGAATGATTTTATGGTATCGTCCTCCCCTTGATGTCTTTGCAAATAATCTTGTGGTGAGTCTTTTGCGTGAAAATAAGTTTGCACTTGTGTATTGGGATGATGCGGCAGTTGTGCTTATTCGGAATAATGAAATAAACAAGAATACAATTGCGAAGTGGGGATATTTTGTGGCAAATCCATTTCGGAATGTAGGGAATATCACAAAAGAGCACATAGGGATTGCTTTGAATGAGATAGAGCGGGGGAGGTTGATTGCGCCACAATCAACGGTGCTCGAAGAATATGAATACGCACTCATTTCACACGCGCTTACACTTAAAAAACTGGTACAATAAATAGATATGGATGAGGCAATTAAACATATCGCAAAAATACTGAGATGCGACCAAGATTATCTCTATAAAATTGATACCCATTTTTCGGAAGTGACGGGGAAGAAACATATATTTGATACGATTTTTAACGAAAATAAGATTGTTGTTGAAGATAGGATGCGTCGACTTGGACTTTCAATGCATGCAAGCGCAAAAGAAGTGTATGATGCATTGATATCAAAAGTTGAGGCCGATGATCATACGCTCCATGAAGCACTTGGAAAACCATCGTGGACATCACAAAGGGGGTGTGAACGCGTGGCGGGGGTTGCTCAAGAAGTGATAAAAAACTCTGGTGCACCAACACGTGGTTTTTTTCTCAAAAAGAAAAAAGCGGAGGAGCTATTGAGACGAGAACCACCAAGAAAAATACTTGCATATTTAGGATATACTTCCGTTGAGAAAATGCTTGAAAAAGAGGATTTATGTGAGATATTTTGTGCGCTTCGATTTGTGGAGGGGAGTGAGTGGTTAAATAAAAAGTTTTTTAAACTTTACGAAGAATTGACCCCAAAGGATTTTGAAGAACGGGAAATTGAAGTGAAAGCACTTTCGTCAAAGTGGAATAACGTAGCGCAGGTATTTGTGATGAAAAAATGGCACAACATCAGCCACTTAAAAGAATTGGGGGTAGTATTTATTATTCCCATCTCACTTGGAATTTCTGGAGAGTTGTTACGTATGATGAGTTTAGTGCTCCATTATTTACATGAGGTGCCATTTTATTCCGACATGTTTCGAATAATAGGCACAGACAAAAAAACCTTTTCGAAGAATCTTATTTCACTTCTCCGCGGTGATGTAGTTGAAAAACGTCCTATTGAAGGAGAAAAAACATTGTGGCTTGTGGTACAGCGGTATTTGGCAAAAGATGATGAAAACGAATGGCGTTTATTCGTGCCTCGCATAAATCCAGAGGCACTCCATTGGGCGCGCGCGTCCTCGGATCTTGCCCAAATCAGCGATGTGGTGCCAATTGAAGGTGGTGGACTCTCTTTTTGGGAAGATCTCGATTGGGTAGGTGACTATTTTAAGGATGATGTGGGAAATGATGTATTGGTGAGTTTTAATGTCGTCGATACCGTGATGTCACTTGTTCAGAAAAAAGAGCTTATCAAATATCTCTATCATCATCAGGAAGCGTTATGGAACAAGGTGTTTGAAAAATATTTCGGCGATAGATTACTCGAAAAAGCGATGAAGAAGCATTTACTTCGTGGATATTTTGAAATCTAATATAGATATTAAAATTATGCGTTTGATATTATACTAAACATATGAAATCGTTAAAGGAATTAATTTTAGGAGTAGAAGGGAAGAAAATCGCAATTGGACATTTTAATATCGGGAACCTTGAGCAGTTAAAGGCGATCGCGCATGTTGGGGGGAGATTGAATGTGCCGGTGATTATTGGTGTCTCGGAGGGGGAACGCGCATATCTCGGTGTGAAGCATGTTGTTGATTTTGTGAAGAGTTATAACGAACAACACGCGGAGGAAGGGGGGTTTAGATTATTTTTGAATGCTGATCACACCCACTCAGTGGAAAAAATAAAAGAAGCGGTTGAGGCGGGGTTTGATGCTGTGCTTTTCGATGGGGGAAAATACTCTCTCGAAGAAAATATAAAGATAACAAAAGAAGCGGTGAAAGTTGCAAAATCAATAAATCCGAATGTGATTATCGAAGGCGAACTCGGATATATTGGTTCCTCATCGGAGATTCTTTCAGGAGTTCCCACTGGTGCCGCCATTCGTCCCGAGGATCTCACAAAACCAGAAGATGCTTTGAGATTCGTAAAAGAAACGGGGGTGGATTTATTGGCGCCGGCGGTGGGAAATATACATGGAATGTTTAAGGATTTACCAAATCCGCGTATTGATATTGAACGTATAAAAAAAATTCGTGAGATTGCTGGGGTACCACTCGTACTTCATGGGGGATCGGGAATAGTGGATGAAGATTTTATCGCGGCGATCAATGCAGGAATTTCAATCATTCATATTTCAACCGAACTTCGATATATTTGGAGAAAGGAACTTGAAGAGGCACTTCGCGAAAATCCATTGGAGATCGCGCCATATAAAGTGATGCCCGAAGTGATTAAAGCAATTGAGGAAGTGGTAGAAAAAAGAGTGAGACTTTTTTCGAAACTTTAAGAAATATTGATGAAATAATTTAAATCCCTGTAAATATGGGGATTTTCTTTAAACTTGTAGAGTAATCATTTTTCGTGTTTAATGAGTTGGTTATGGATACTACTGAAATAAAAAAGATCATATTGGAAATTAGAGCAGGGGCGGGGGGTGATGAAGCATCACTTTTTGCGGGGGATTTGGCGCGTATGTATCAACGATATGCGGGAAAACGCGGATGGGGTTTTTCGGTTCTTGATGCAAGCGAGAGTGGAGCAAAAGGATATAAAACACTTGTTGCCGAAGTAAAGGGACAGGGAGTATATGAAGCGTTATACCATGAATCAGGGGTGCATCGTGTACAGCGTGTGCCTACCACCGAACGACAAGGAAGAATTCATACCTCAACCGCATCAGTTGCGGTACTTCCCATTGTTGAAGCAAAAGAAGTCGATGTACGTGATAGTGATCTTGAGGTAACATTTTCACGAGCGGGAGGTCCTGGAGGGCAAAACGTAAATAAGGTAGAGAGTGCGGTGCGTATCACCCATAAACCAACAGGACTTGTAGTGAATTGTCGCGAAGAGAGGACGCAGCATGCAAATCGGGAAAAAGCGATGGAAGTGCTTCGTGCAAAACTTTTTGAAATACAGAAAGAACAGTCGGTGGGATCAGTGGATCAAATTCGTCGCGATCAAGTTGGTTCCGCAGACCGTTCGGAAAAAATACGTACCTACAATTTTCCCGAAGACAGAATTACCGATCATCGGATCGGAAAGAAGTTTTCGAACATTGAGGGGATATTGGAAGGAAATATGGATAAAATTGTAAAAGCATTTCAAGAAAGTAAGTAAAAATAATTCCCACGTTTTGTGGGAATTATTTTTTATTAAGTACTGCGATATCATCCTCGAATTCATCAGCTTTTTGTACCACCGGTTCTCCATACCACATGCGATAGGTGTACCATCTTCCTCCCGCATAATATTTTGCTGCGGCACATCGTTCGATGAGTTTGTTTTTTTGCGATGGGATTTGATTTCCATATTCAATACATGATTTTGAATCAAGGAGATCTTTTATATATACTCCTGTTGCGGCAAATGCGTCCGAATTATTCCATGGAGATGGAGGATTACTTCCGGTTACCTTTGAAATTTTATCCTCATATAGTTTCCATGTTGAAGGAATAAATTGTGCTGGTCCCATTGCTCCACCGTATGCGCCGTGTTGATTTGCACAAGATACTTTTGCAAAATCAGATTTTGGATCAATATTCAAACGTTTTAACAAATCAAGGAAATAGGGGATATCGCGTGTCGGATGCATTGCCTTCTCGTATGTGCATTTTCCAACATTTTTCCCAAGTAATGATTCTCTGTGAAGAATGGAAAGAATGAGGGCGGCACGAACTCCTGTTGCACCCTCGGCGAGTTTTGCATAATCATATGCTTTTTCGAATGTGAGCTGCCCCCCTCCCAATAATTCGAAGATTCTACTTCTGATTTGGGCAGCACTTTCTTTTGTTTTTACCAATATTTTTTGATATTCCGTTTCTTTTCCTTTGGTATCCTTGAGTATTTTATTTTTTTCCGTTTGTGTTATTTCAACGTTTTTCTTTTGTGCTTGTTGAATTGCCTTTAGATTTTCAACATCCTCTTTTTGGAGCGTGAGTTCCTCTTTTTGATTTAATAATTCTTGTCTCAATTTTGTGACCTCCTCAAGTGTGAGGCGTAGATTATTTTGTACGAGTGTTATATTGTTCAGCGTTCCAAAGAAATCAGACAAGGTGTTGTTTGCAAGGAGGATGGTCATCATATTTTGATTATCATTTTGATAAATTACCCGCAACGATTCAGCAAGTGCTTCCTTGTTCGTGTCTATTTTATTTTCGGTGGTGCCGATTTGTTTTTGTGTCTCAATAATATCCTGGTTTATCTTTGAAAGACTTACATTTACTGCCCGTATCTGAAGATTCAATTTATCAACTTTTGCGTTCAGGGTAGATATCTCGTTTTTTAACGTGCTTCCTTTTTTCTTATATTCATCAATTGTTTTTTGTGTATCTTCGATTTGTTTTTCATATTCCGCAAGCTGTTTTTCAAGCTCTGTGCGTTGTGTCTGTAAATTATCGAATTTTATTTCACTTTCGGTTTTTGTTGGGTTTGGTGTTTCCGTTTTTTGTTGTTCTTGTGCGGAAACAAGAGGAAGTCGCTGTGGCGCTTGTACAGAACCAAAAAAAAGAAGCGCTACCACTCCCATAGGGAGAAGTATCTTTAAAATCCTAACGAGAGGAATGTGTATACCCTTTTTGTATCCAACGTGTATCCGTTGTTCTCCGTTTGTTACAATATCAAAAACTCTCTTTTGCATAAGAATATATCATCAGTATAACTGATTTTTATTTTATTAAAAATCCCCTCCGATGTATGTCGGAGGGGATTTTTTCTGTCTCGTTTATTCTTTTTCTTCTTCTGTTTTTTCTTGTGTCTCTGGCACTTCTTCGGTAGTAGTTTCTGGCGTCGGGGCTACTTCTTCTTTTGCTTTTTCCGTTATCGTCGCGATAATTGTTTCTTTATGAGTGAGAATTTTTACCTCCTTTCCTACTTTTAGATCTTCCACGCTTATTCCTTCTCCGGGATTCATGAGGAGAGATACATCAATGGTAAATGAGTGGGGGATTTTATCGGGGAGTGCCTCTACTTCAATTTCATCGAGCACTTTTACAAGGAGATTTCCTGTTTTTATGACCGCATCTTCCCCAATATATTCAATAGGCACCCTCGTCTTTATCTTCTCATCTTTTCTTACGTGATAAAAATCAATGGAAAGAATAATATTTTTTATCAAATCACGTTCGACACGCGAAATAAGTACTGGTGTTTTTTCTCCCGATTCGCTTACAAGTGTAATGACGGTATTTTCTCCTGCCTGCTTATATATTTTTTCAAATTCTTTTATCGCCACACTTACGTGCTCATTCTTGAACCCGTGTCCAAAAATTTCTCCAGGGACAAATCCTGTAGCTCTTAATTGTTTTACCTTTTTTCCTAAGACTGTTCTGTTTTGAGTGTTAAGTTCCATATACAGATATTACTTTGATTTTTTTACCGGTGTTTTGTGGTTCTTTTCTGTCGCCTTCTTTACCACTTTCTTTTCTTTTTTCGGTTGTATTTTTGATTGACGTACTTTGAATCGTTCAACACGTCCCGCAGTGTCGATAAGTTGTTGTGATCCGGTATAAAATGGGTGACAGTGACTGCAAATGTCTACCTTGATATCTTCTTTTGTGTCTCCAAAGGAAAATGTGTGCCCGCATCCGCAGGTGATCTTTGCTTTTGGAAAGTATTTTGGATGAATGTCCTTTTTCATATTATATATTTACGTGGAGCTCATTATTACACGTCTTTTTCGAAATAGCAACCCCATATCTTTTCTTAATTGAACAGGAAATATTGAGGATGGATATGGGGTTGACAATCATCCACGGCTTTCTCTATACTGTTACTTGCCATAAAAAAATGGCTTCGGATTCGGAATATCGAATGTAGATTGAAAAACGAATAGCATATATATTCCAATATATTGCAAGCATATAGCATACTAAATAATAAACATTTTTAGTTGCCCTAATTTTCATTTCTTTAGAGGATTTGATCCTGGTCCAGGATGAACGCTGGCGGCGTGGATAAGGCATGCAAGTCGAACGGACTTTATGTGGAGCACAAGGAAATTATTTTTTTGATTTTCTTGTGCTCTATGTAAAGTTAGTGGCGAACGAGTTAGTAACACCTTGGTATGTACCCCAGAGTCAGGCATAATTCGCCGAAAGGCGAACTAATTCCTGATGGTCCCAGCTTCACTTTTGGTTTTAATTCTTTAAAATTATTATTATGCATATAGTTTATGTACTTCGGCATAGTATAAGGGGTACATTATATATCGGTCAGACTTCGAATTTAGAAAAGCGTTTGAAGTCACATAATAATAATTTAAATAAATCAACTCGACGGAATGTCGGTCATTGGATTTTTGTCTATGCGGAAGCATATTATTCAAAATCAGACGCGATACAGAGGGAGTTGAAACTAAAACAACACGGCAGTAGTAAACGTGAATTACTGAAACGAATTCACAAAAGCATAATTGAAATCAAAAGTGAGGCTGGGTAAAGACGCAAGTCGCTTTGGGATCGGCCTAGGCCCGATCAGCTAGTTGGTGAGGTAATAGCTCACCAAGGCTACGACCGGTAGGGGAGGTGAGAGCCTGTTCCCCAACGAGGAAACTGAGATACGGTTCCTACTCCTACGGGAGGCAGCAGTCGAGAATATTCCACAATGGGCGAAAGCCTGATGGAGCGACGCCGCGTGGAGGATGAAGCATTTCGGTGTGTAAACTCCTTTTCCGCCGGAGAAAGTCGCAAGACTGATAGTACGGCGGGAATAAGTGGCTGCAAACTTCGTGCCAGCAGCCGCGGTAATACGAAGGCCACAAGCGTTATCCGGATTTATTGGGCGTAAAGGGCGCGTAGGGGGTCCGATGCGTCTTCTGTAAAAGCTCACCGCTCAACGGTGAATATGCAGAAGATACGATCGGACTAGAAGGTGTTAGAGGCAGATGGAACGCACGGTGTAGGGGTGAAATCCGTTGATATCGTGCGGAACACCAAAGGCGAAGGCATTCTGCTGGGACATTCTTGACCCTGAGGCGCGAAAGCGTGGGGAGCAAAAAGGATTAGATACCCTTGTAGTCCACGCCCTAAACGATGCTGACTAGCCGTCTCGAGTATCGACCCTCGGGGTGGCGTAGCTAACGCGTTAAGTCAGCCGCCTGGGAAGTACGAGCGCAAGCTTAAAACTCAAAGGAATAGACGGGGACTCGCACAAGTGGTGGAGCATGTGGTTTAATTCGACGGTAAACGAGACACCTCACCAGGGCTTGAAATGCGTATGAAAGCCAGCCGAAAGGCGGGCCCTCTTCTCACGAAGACATGCGCACAGGTGCTGCATGGTTGCCGTCAGCTCGTGCCGTGAGGCGTTCCCTTAAGTGGGGTAACGAGCGCAACCCCTACTCTTTGTTATAAGTGTCAGAGAGGACTGCCGTCGCATAGACGGAGGAAGGTGGGGATGACGTCAAATCAGCATGGCCCTTTGATGCCCTGGGCTACACACATGCTACAATGGCCAATACAGCGGGTTGCCAAGCCGCAAGGCGGAGCTAATCCCATAAAATTGGCCCCAGTTCAGATTGAGGGCTGCAACTCGCCCTCATGAAGTCGGAATCACTAGTAATCGCGGATCAGCACGCCGCGGTGAATACGTTCTCGAGTCCTGTACTCACCGCCCGTCAAGTCAGCGGAGCTGGGAGTAGGTGAAGCCCCGTGAAATGTGCCGTTGGCACATCAGCCAAAGGCCTATCTCACGGGGTCAGCCTAAGCTCGGTGATGAGGACTAAGTCGTAACAAGGCACGGGTAGCGGAAGCTGCTCGTGGATCAATTAAATTAAGTCGATTGCAAGTCGTAAAAAGTGAGGCGCCGAATCGTATTGTTGGCGAATCTCTGTTTGCGATTTGCACTGTGCGCATACGGGAGATCTGAGCCGAATCTCCTTCCCGAAAGGGAAATATCGGCCGCATTGATTAGGACGACTAAAAATGTTCGTGAGTAAACCAAATAA
>JBFLWN010000008.1:0-49733 GCA_040757555.1 Patescibacteria group bacterium
CTTCAAAGACATCGGGTCTGAATCCTATTATGATTTCCCCCTCAATATCGATCACGGGCACCCCCATCTGTCCGCTCTTTAAAATCATCTCCTGTGCCGCTGACCTGTCCTCTCCCACATTCTTATCTTCGAAAGAAATCCCCTTTTGTTTGAAATAATCCTTCGTATACACACAATACGGACACGTGGTGGTTGAATACACAATCACTTTTTTACTTTCCATATTTTTTAATTAATAACGACATTTTATTTATATTTGCAGATAAACTTTTTTAAATCTCTCACAAAGACCCCTTTGGGCAATGTATAACAGATCTTTTTGCCTTCGCGCACCGGAACAACCAACTTCTCTCCCGACATAACCCGAAGATGGTGGGAGGTGATTGCAACACTCGCGTGAAGAGTTTTTGCCATATCCGATACGCATACCTTCTTCCTTCTGAAGAGCACACACAAAATTCTGAGCCTACTCTCATCCCCAGCGGTACGCATCAATTGTGCCAACTCATTCAAATGCATGTTTGAATGATATATTTTCTATTTATTCTGTCAATAGGGCATGAAAGAAAAAATGCCCCACAGTTGTATTACTTATGAAAGGTCGATTCGGTTCATACAATGGAACATGATTATTATGAGCAAAACAAAAAAAACGGTATTGAGCCTTGGAATGATTGTATTGGTGATGGGTGTGACCATGATTTTTGCTGAATCAGTAAGTGCATATCAAGGAGATCCAGCAATAAAAGGTCCCAACTATTCAACAGAACGTCACGCTGCAATGGAAAAAGCCTTCGAGACGAATGATTACACCGCCTGGAAAAACCTTATGCAAAACAAAGGCAGAGTTACGCAAGTTATTAATAAAGATAATTTTGCAAAATTTGCCCAAGCGCATACACTAGCGGAAAAAGGCGATATGGTTGGATCTCAAAAAATAAAACAAGAGCTCGGATTAGGATTGAAAAATGGTGGAGGAAGAGGAATGAGAGGTATGTCGCAAAAATAAAACCAAATAACAAAAAAGCGACACTTTGTGTCGCTTTTTTGTTATTCTTCCTCAATCTCCCGTTTTATATTCTTAAATTCGTTTTCTACTTCTTTCAATCTTGTTTTACTGAGTTTGATAAGCGCGGATGCCTGCTTCACTTTTTCGAGCGCTTCTTCAACATCCAATTCTTCTTGTGCATTAAACCACTCCAAAATTTTCTCTATCTCTTTTAATTGATCTTTAAATTGTTTTGATTCCTTTTTTGGCATAGTTATATAGTAACACGATCGACCGTTGACTCGACACTTCCATCACTCAATTGCACATCCAATAAATCCCCCTTCTCCAACCCACGAACATTTTTCACTACCTTCCCATTCTTTCGCACGATTGAATATCCAAATTTCAACTGGCGTGTCGGATCGTTGAATTTTATTGTCTGTTCGGCAAACACAATTTTTTGTTTTATCGCCTCCATCCGCTCTGTTACGTGGTCGATAATTGAACTCCACGATAAATCCACATCCGCATAAATTCTTTTAATCTCCTGCGTAACACGCGCGAGAATTTGCGACATTTGCCCAATTTTTGCGTATGCTTCCTGCCACGAATAATTAATCAAGTGCGTTGCGGCAGTGGGAGTTGAAACCATGACGTCCGCAGCAAGTGCCACAAGGGGAACGTCTTTATCGTGCCCAATTCCCGCAATCACAGGAACCGGAAAATTCACTACCTCCCGCACGAGTGCTTCATTATTAAATGCCTGAAGTGATTCCAACGATCCCCCCCCACGGATAATCACCAACACTTCAATATCTTTCTTTTTCAACGTGTGTATTGCCTCAATGAGCGATTTCACCGCCTGCTGTCCCTCAACCCGCGAATCCACCAAATTAACCTGATATCCGAACTTTCCCAAATTATTTATAAAGTCATGAATCACTGCTCCTTCTCGAGATGTGATAACTCCGATTTTATGGATGAGTTCCGGAAGTGGACGCTTTCGCTCGGGAGTAAAAATTCCCTCCTTTTCCAATTTCTTTTTTAATTCATCATATGCCTTCTTAAGCGCCCCCTCTCCCCGAAGTTCGATGGTATCTGCCACAAAAGAAAATCTCCCCGTTGGAGCGTATATTTGCGGATGGCCAGTGAGCACCAATTCCATTCCCACCTCCATATTAATTCCACATCGCATATAATTCCCCTTCCATATCACCGAACTCATCACTGCATCACTATTTTGGTCTTTCAATGAAAAATACACATGACCCGACACCGCTTTCTGCACCTGTGAGACTTCACCAATTAATTTAATTTCTTCACGTTTCAAAAACGTGTTCAATATCTCAATATATTCCGAAACGGTAAAAATTTTTTCTTTCTGATCTTCCATAGATATTTTTATTATACCCGAAATCGAACTTCAACCTTATTTTTTTCCTCCACTTTATCACCAAGCACCGCGCACCTTCCATTTATAAACACTCGCTTTTTCTTAATCAACTCATCAATCTCCCTTCGTGTGGAATTTTTCTCACGTGCCAAATATTTATTCACCCGCATTGGGAATATTGGTTCTTCCATAACAATTATTATATATGTTCCGCTGCCGCCGTTCCCGCAACAAATCCGGTGGTCCAACAAATTTGGAGACTGTATCCCCCCGAGGGTCGATCAATATTCAATACATCGCCTACAAGGTATAAATTCGGAAAAATCCGGGAACACATTGTTTTAAAATCTACTTCATGAAGTGCAACCCCCCCACTCGTCACAATCGCTTTATCAATTCCAAGAAGCTTACTCACGTGCATTGGAATACCCTTCAATACCGTAACAAGTTTTAAACGCTCTTCACGCGTAACACTATTACACTGAATATCCGGATTAATGAGAGAGAGCTTCACAACAAGCGGAACCATTGCAGAAGGAATAAGATTTACGAGAGCATTTTGAAACTTTTTCTTATCATGTTCTTTAAATAAATCCTGAAGTTTTTTATTCAGCGTTCCATAATCTTCCTTTGGAAGTAAATCGAGTGAAAGTACCACATTGCCATATCTCAATAATTCCCCAACACTCTTACTCATGTTAAGCACGGTGGGACCGCTTATTCCCACGTGCGTAAAAAGAATTTTCCCTTTTATCACACTCTGTTTTTTATCATCGAGAAATACCGTGAGTTTTATGTCGGAAAGACTCGTTCCCGAAAGTCGTTTCACCCATCTATCTTTTATTGCAATCGGCACAAGGGAAGGAGTTGGGGTGATAATTGTGTGCCCAATTTTCTTGAGCCATCGAAACCCATCACCTGTCGAACCCGTTTCCGGATGTGATGTTCCCCCTGTTGCAATAACAATAGATTTTCCCCGTATAAATTTTTTATTCTTCAATATCACCCCAGTGATTTCGTTTCCTTCTTGTGCGATTTCAGCCACGGGTGAATTGGAAATTATTGTCACTTTATTTTTTTGCATATATTTCAAAAGCACATCAAGTACAGACTGTGAAGAATTTGATACGGGAAACGTACGTAAACCCTCTTCCACTTTCGTTGCCATCCCTTTTGCGTGAAAAAAATTCAACGTCTCTTTCACACTCCATTGCGAAAAAGCCGAAAAAAGAAATTTCCCGTCACTTTTAAACTTTTCGAGAAGTTTGCGATTATCGAATTCGGAATTGGTTAGGTTACATCGTCCCCCGCCGGTAATCAAAAGTTTTTTGCCAAGTGTTTCATTTCTTTCGATCACCACCACTTTTGCCCCTTTTTCCGCAGCAACCCCAGCCGCCATCATACCTGCCGGCCCCCCTCCCACAACAATCACATCCCACAACTTTTTATCGTCCATTAGCGCTATCCTAACAGAAAAGCGGGGTTGGTTCCATAAATCAAAAATTTGATGAAAGGTGTCCCATACACTATTATTTTTATATGGAAAAAATAAAATTCGCGGTATCGGGAGAAAGCGGATCATTCTCTGAAGAAGCCGGACTTATTTATGCACAAAGATTAGGAAAAGAAATGGAATTCGTTTTTGCGATTGATATGGAAGGGGTGCTCTCTCGTGTAGAGAAAGGTGAAGTTGAATTGGGAATTTTTCCAGTGGTAAATTCGCGCGGAGGACTTGTGCAAACTGCATTTGAAGCAATGGGACGTCACCTCTTCACTATGATTGATGAAGTGTGGCTCGACGTTCATCAATGCCTCATGGTACTTCCAAATGTGAAAAAAGAAGAAATAAAAAATATCACCAGTCATCCGCAAGCACTTTCGCAATGCGAACGATATCTCTCAAAAGAGTTCAAAGGTATTCCCCTCACTGAATGGGAAGATACCGCAAAAGCCGCAAAAGATCTTGCGGGAGGAATTCTTCCGAAAGATACTGCCGTCATTGCCCCTGCCCGCTCCGCGTATATTTATGGACTCTCAATCATCGCACCAAGTATTCAGGATAATCATCCAAATCTCACCACCTTTATTGTGGTAAGAAAATAAAATAGAAGAAATATCAATCTTCAAACGATTTTCCGAGCAAAATATTTAAAGGGAATTATAAGAATAGACCACGGGAGAACCGAAAGAATAACTGGAATGAGAATATTCGGGGCATGGAAAAATTGGTCTACCAAATACACTGCGAGTGTAAAATTAAGATAAGTGAGGCACACCGTAATAGTGACACGTTCTTTTTTGTCTTTCCAAAACACAGTGAAATAACCTAGAAAATGAAACGCGACAAAAAGCAGAAATAGTGCAACAAGATATATCAATGAATCCCCTCCTTGAATACTTGAAAGAATGACTTTCGCTTGTTTCGAAACAATCCCAATAATCAAAAGCCCCAAACAAATCATAGATATTGGTTTTGTTTTCGTATTTAATTTTTGAACTCCATTATTCCAAAAATATTTTACGATATTGGCAAGAATGAACGGAATAAAAATCACTTTCGCGAGCGATAAAAACATTGTCATAAACCCGACACTCACTTCGGTTCCCGCAAATAGTTGAATCATAAGCGGAACAGTAATGGGTGCAAAAAAGGAAGTTGAAATAGTAAGCACGAGCGCCAAGCTTTCGGTTCCTCCGACAATTTCGGAAAGAAAGGGCGAGGTCATTCCTGATGGCATAGCGGCAAGTATCAAAAACGCAACAGCGAGCGGAGGGTAAATAAATTGCATTATTACATAAGTAATTGCGGGAAGCGCAATCAGCATAAATATATTCGAAACAATAACCATTTTAAAATCAGAAAAATATAGAAATGCTTCCTTGAGATTAATTTTCAATGCACTAAAAAAGAAGATAATACCAAGAAATATAGTGCTATACGGAGCAATGTAAATTGTGTATTTATATAATCCGATTCCCACCAACAAAGAAACAAAAAGAACTGCAATATATGACTCTAAAAATTTTGTAATATATCTCATTTTTAATATTTTCTATCTATCAAAGATAGAAACAAGATATAAATCAATTTCACGCTGGGTTAAATCATAAAAATATTTACTCTCATCGTGAAGTCTTTTCGCGAGTTGAATTCCGACAAATCGCCAGTGCCATGGTTCATATTGATAATATGCGTTCCCCTTCGGATATGAGAGCACAAATCCAAATCGATATGCATTCTCAGTGAGCCATTTATATGCGGGATCATTTTCAAGTTGCAATGAGAGAGTTTTCAATTTTGGCGTGGTGAAGTCGATTGTGGTGCCAAGTTGATGTTCTGAATACCCCTGATCGGCAGAAAACTTGTTTGCTCCCGATCCATATATTACCTTATATCCCGTTTTTACCGACATTTGTTCTTCAAATGAGCGATATGCAGAAACAATCTTCAAATCAATTCCTACACCACTTGCTGTCTTAATCATATCCACGAGAAATGGTTCCACTCCTGCATGAATCTTCTTTTCACTACTCGAATCATAAACGTAATCCTTAAAGATACCGGTGAGCCTTGAAGGAATATAGTTTTCGCTCAAAAAATATACCTTTGAATATTTCTGTAGGAGTTCTTTATCGGTCTGACTTAATTTCTGAAGTGTCCCCACAGTTCCCGAAATATCTCTCACCATCCCAGAAATATCCGTAACCTGCGTTTCAAGCGCAGCATTTTTACTAAGTTGTTCCTGAACGGTTTGAGAGAGATTTCTATTTCTGTCATTTAAATCAATATTTTCATTTCTCGCACGAAGGAAATTCTCTTTATTAAATTTCAACGATTCGTTAATTCTGGAGATTTCATCTCCTAATATCAAATTTTCATTATAGAGATTCCAAAAAAGAAATCCCCCACTTCCGACTGCACTCAGTAGCACAAATACTCCCGCTATAATGAAAAGACGTTTCTTATTAACCATACCCTTATACGCCTATCATATCATCTTTTACGAACAATAAAAAATAATATATACTTTGGAAAGTAAATAAAAAAAGAGGTAATCATATGTCACAATGTCTTGCAATTCACAAAAGTAAAATAGAATCATTGGATGTGTGGAAGAAAATAACCAGAGAAAAAGAATCTTCCGAAACACTTTCCGTGTTTCTTCCGCTTGGAAAAGAAGAAATAGAAAAACTCATAAACGCCATACAAGAGAATAAAACATTTAAAGAGCGGTATGGGGAAAACGGAGTTGAATCCGATTCTGAATGGCAGCAGATTGTTTTCTATGGGCTTATTGTCAAGGGAAAAAAGTTTTTTACCTATACAAGAGGTACCCCGGAAAAAAACAAGGGATTTGGAGATAAACGTATTGCCGGGAAAATAGCCGTTGGAGTAGGTGGACACATAGAACCGTTTGATACAAACTTCACTGATTCGCTCTATCGGGAGATAGATGAGGAGGTGGTATTTGTAAAAGACAATACTCGTCTTGACTTTAGGAATGGAAGTAAAGATGTGGATATCTCACTTCTCAGTAAAATCATCTCTGTGGAGATAAAGGGAGTTATAAAAAATGATTCAGATGACATTGGAAAAGTACATTTCGGAATTTTTTATGTCGCCCGTATTTTAGATGATTCCATAGACGTTGAGATCAAAGATGATTACGAAAATGAATTCGGATCGCTTGTTGATACGGAAGAATATATCGCCCTCACCGAGCGCGGAGGAACCCCGGAATCCTGGACAGCACTCGTTATGGAAAGTAATTTCTTCAAATCAGAAATAATTGGATAAAAAAATTCCCCTGCTCCAGGGGAATGTTTCTTATATAAGCGCTACCCTCGTATGCGTAGATAGTGCTCATCGATCGGATAATAATCTCCATCAAACGATCCTTGTATAGAGCGTTGAATGAATTCGGAAAAAAGCGAAGTATTTTCTTCGGGTTTTTTCTCTTTTTCATTCCCAGGAGATTTATTTGTGTCATCTCCCTGAGAGAGATTATTGTGATTTTTTTCATTTGCAACCATGACATCCTCCCTTCCATTTTTATTTATAAAAGATCTTCAGGTTTGTTTTTCCCTGAGAGATAAAAAGAATATATTCCTTCCATTTCTCAAATAAAAACAAAATTTCCCGGATAAACCGGGAAATTTCTGATTTTGCTTTTTATTCTTATAAAATCACAAGTTCCCGGTTCATACCGAAATAATAAGGACTACAAGAATAAGAACGACATTCGTCGCAATTATTGGTATTCGATATTTTGTGGAAACTGATTTCATATCTATTTCATTATTACAGAAAATAGGAACAAAAATCAATACTACTTTACTGTTGATAACGGGGTCCGTAATTGAATCGACTGGGCAGTGACGCTTCCATCAGAATTGGTAGTTCCGGTTATCATCATGTTTTCCCCCACCAAAAGATCGCCGGATGATCCTTGCACCGACTTCATCACTGGTGCGAAACTTAAAAAAGACTGTTTTTTGTAACTCAATTTATCTCGAACCTTGAGGAAATGGGATTTTATCTCCTATTGTTCTTATTCCGAATGCGTAAATTACCCCATCTTTCAAATCTCCCATCACTACGATTTCATCCCCAACAACAATTTCAGAACCGAATGGAAAACGCGTCATCCGTGAAACAGAAACACGAAATGTTTCATTTGATTTATCTCGAATGAAAAATCCATCCCCAGTTATTTCTATCACCGTACCAGGATATACATCAGCGGGACGCTGTGTGCGGAATCCCTGATATATTGGTCCAGCAAACGGAAGTCGCCTTTCCATTGCAAGACGAGAAAAATTGTCATGCATGCGTGTTGTAGAAACTCCAATCCCCCCAACAACGACAAGAGCAATAATCCCAATGATTGAATATAAGAATGGCCTTCGATAGGCAAACGAGTATTTTCTCACCAAAATTTCAAGCACCACAACAAACGCGATACACGCGAGTACAAGAAGCCACGGAATAGAAACAATAAATCTTCCTATCCCACGCATGCCAAATGCGGGAACAAACCACACACCATTATCATGGAGCACAAAAATAATAAGACTCATGACAAAAAGCGTAAGAAGGATAAATATCACAAACCCAATACCAATAAGCACGGCCTTCAACACAAAGTGCCATTTTGGTTTCATTGCAGCTTGTCCACTCTTGATTTTCTCGAGAACCGAATTTTTTATTGATTTTTTTTCTTCCATAAGAATATTTTATGTATGCGACTATTTTTTATTTTGAAAGAAATCATATGATTTTTTGAGTATTTTTTTTCCTCTTGCAATACGCACTCCCACCGTCGAAATAGGAATATGGAGAATATCGGCAATCTCCTGGTATCCCATATCTTCAAAATAATAAAGAATAATTGGTTCACGATATTTTACATCAAGTGTATTTAAAAACTTTTCAAACATCAGACTTAGTGTTTGCTTATCGATTCGATCACTCTCATTCTCTTCGGAAACCGGGTGCGGAAAAAGTACATCAACGTCAAAAAAAGATAACGGACTCTTCGTCTTTTTCTTTAGTGCATTCACAAATTCATTATGGGCAATTCGATATATCCACGGAGAAAAACGCAATGCAATATCGAAATTTTTTATATTGACATACGTCTTCAGAAATACATCCTGGACAAGATCCGCAATATCGTCATGATCCGAAAAAAATCGCCTCCCATAACGAAGTAATTTATCTTCGTATCGGTCGACAATAATTCCAAATGCTTCTGCATCTCCTTCCTGTACTTTTTTCGCTATTTCCTCGTCTTTATAATTCACTTCCATACCTCCTTATAATACAACGAAAATGCGGATTTATTTCACCCCAACAAAAAAACCCGCCTTAAGGCGGGTTTCATAGACTTTACTGTATGGGCTCAAAATAATATTTTCCCTGCAGTTGTATAAGTTCAGCCTTCATTTCTTTTTCAATAAAATCTTCCATGAACTGAAGCTTCTTTTCATTCTTATACCCAAAAGCTCGTACATATCCAAATAGCTCGTCTATAGAATCAAAGCCAATCATATCTGTATTTTTCATGCTGTCATATGCACTGAGATATCTTTTTAATCCACCATAAAAGGTAAAAATAAAAAAATATATTTGTACTGCAAATGCTGCCCATGCAACACCATAGGAATCGATAGCAGAACCAATCTGTCCTAAAAGTAAACAAATGGTAAAAAGATAAAATTGTTTATCGTTCAATTTACCTTTTTTATAAGTAAAAAATGCCCAGATGAGCATCTGGCACGATACCAATATCCAAATAATTATCTCTTTCACTACAACCTCTTTTTTAAAATGAAAAAATAACTAATAAATACAATATAGCTGAACGCGGGGAACGTCAAATATATTTAAAGAATATTCTCCCGATTCATGTATGATTCCGCTTGACGTACCACCTTCGCTGCCGTTTTTATCGCTTGCACCGGATACTTTCCTGATGCAGTTTCGTCGGAAAGCATAATTGCATCCGTTCCATCAAATACCGCATTTGCAATATCGGATACCTCCGCTCGTGTCGGATGAGGATGATTGATCATTGAAGTGAGAATTTGAGTGGCGGTGATAGTCGGCGTATTGTGCCAAATGGAATGGCGAATAATATTTTTTTGGATGAAAGGAAGTTTTTCCACGGGCACCTCAATTCCCAAATCACCACGCGCCACCATGATTCCGTCGGATACCTGAATAATTGCATCAATATTTTTAAGCGCCAGTGCGGTTTCAATTTTTGCAATAATCTTTGCTTTTGTGCCGATATATTTTCTCGCCTTCACGATATCATCCTGGGTGTCAAAACTAATTTTTACTTTATAATTTACTACTCCCTGTGTTACGGTCCCGGCTGAATCAATTTCACTCACTTCTCCCGTAATACTTAACCCATCAATTGCATCAAACGTCACCGTGGCCTTTTGTCCTATTTGTATTTTTGCAACATCAACTTCATTCAACGTAATCTCTGCAAGTTTCTTTTTTGTGAGAATTGTCGCAAGTGCCGTTCCACTTGATGCGGAGTCCCCTTTCTCAACATTTACCTTAGAAATTATTCCTGCAAACGGTGCATACACTGTATACTTCGCAAGCTCATCGCGGAGATCCGAAAGTGTTTTCTCCTGTTTCTTTATCGAGTTTTGTGAACTCTGCAAACTAATTGGATTTGATCCGGTAGAATTATTAATCTTTAGAATATCAATATCACGCTGTGTATTTAGTATCGCCTGTTTTGCACTACTCAAGGAACGCTCTTCGGTTAACAAAGCACTCACTTTACTATTTGCGGTATTTAAATATCCGGTGAGACTTGATTGTGTGGTAGTAATAAATGAGTCAATGGTCTGTTTGTTTTTTTGCGCGATATCAATTACGGTGTCAACAAGATTCTTTTCACTCTTTAGTGCTTGTGCTATTGCGGCTGCCGTATCATACGTTTCCGAAAGCATGTCTTCGATAGTCGCCTGATCCGAGTTTCTCGTCACTGATTTAAATTTAAGAAATACCGAGTCATATCTAGCCCGCGCATCTTTATAGTCTCGTTCCGCAATGTCCGCAAACGATTTTACCGTCTCCTTATCGCGTTCCGCAGTGAATATATCCCTATACATACTAATATTCCACTGACTGGAGTTTCTACTGAGATTTGTCCCATAAAGAACATTTTCCGCGCCGGTCACTGTAGATGGAAGACTTAAGAAAGCGTCGGACATCACATTAAACGCACTATTGTATTCATTTTGTAAATCATCTTTTTGGGTCGCGAGAGTTTCTAATTTTCTTTGATAATCAATTGGTGCCTGTGCACTATCCTTTTCAAATTGAAGTCTCGCTTCCTCAAGATTAATTTCGGCATCGGATACATTCTTTTTCGCAGTTGTGCTGTCAAAACTAAAAAGCGCTTGACCCGCACGAACCTCTTGCCCATTTTTTACTCCCACCCAGGTGATATCCCCAGAAACTTTTGGTTTTATATCCACTTGGTTCAACGCGGAAACTTGCCCGCTTCCGGAAACAGAAGTAATAAGCATTCCTTTTTCGACTTTTGCAAGCACGTAGCGCGTTTCAATAATTGTTCCATTCAATTTTCCATATGCATAATAACCACCCCCAACCACAAGAACGAGAATAAAGATCGAAAGTTTTTTGTGACCGACAATCCATTTCTTTGACGTAATAAAAAAATTTTTCATATATTGTTTTTTAATTTAGTCTTCTCATTTCAATTTGCCCTGGACCTGGGGGAAATGGAAGTTCGTCTCCTATTTTTCTTATTCCGAACGCATGGACCACTCCATCTTTCAAATCTCCCATCACTACAATTTCGTTTCCCACCACAATCTCCGAGCCGAATGGAAAACGCGTTGCGTGTGTTACCACAATACGAAATGTTTCATGTGATCTGTTTTCAATTAAAAATCCGTCTCCCGTTATTTCTCTTACTGTTCCCGGGTACACATCAGCAGGACGTTGTGCACGAAATCCCCGATATATCGGCCCAGCAAACGGGAGTCGCTTTTCCATTGCGAGACGAGAAAAATTATCATGTATTCGCGTTGCAGAGATTCCAATCCCCCCCACAATGACAAATATAATAATTCCAATAATTGAATACAAAAATGGCTTTCGATAGGCAAATGAGTATTTCCTCACCAAAATTTCAAGCACTATAATAAACGCAATACATGCAAGTACAAGAAGCCAAGGAATAGAAATAATAAACCTCCCTACTCCACGCATACCAAACGCAGGAATAAACCACGCACCGTTATCATGGAGGATAAAGATAATAAGGCTTATCACAAGAAGTGTAAGAAGAATACATATCACGAGTCCAATACCAATAAGAATGGCCTTTAACACAAAGTGCCATTTTGGTTTCATTGCGGCTTGTCCGCTTTTAATTTTTTCGAGAACTGAATTTTTTATTGATTTTTTTTCTTCCATAAAAATATTTTGTGTGTGCGACTATTTTTTCCCTTCAAAAGAATCATAGGACTTTTTGAGTATCTTTTTTCCTCGGGTGATACGTACCCCAACGGTCGAAATAGGAATATGGAGAATATCGGCAATTTCCTGGTATCCCATATCTTCAAAATAATAAAGAATAATTGGTTCACGATATTTTACATCAAGTGTATTTAAAAACTTTTCAAACATCAGACTTAGTGTTTGTTTATCGATTCGATCACTCTCATTCTCTTCGGAAACCGGGTGCGGAAAAAGTATATCAACGTCGAAAAAAGATAACGGATTCTTCGTCTTTTTCTTTAGTGCATTCACAAATTCATTATGGGCAATTCGATATATCCACGGGGAAAAACGCAATGCAATATCGAAATTTTTTATATTGACATACGTCTTCAGAAATACATCCTGAACAAGATCCGCAATGTCGTCATAATCCGAAAGAAATCGTCTCCCATAACGAAGTAGCTTATCTTCATATCGGTCGACAATAATCCCAAATGCCTCTGCATCTCCTTCCTGTACTTTTTTCACTATATCTTCATCTTTGTAATTCGCATCCATACCTTCTTATAATACAACGAAAATACGGATTTATTTCACTCCAACAAAAAACCCGCCTTAAAGCGGGTTAACAAAATTCACTGTATGGGCTCAAAATAATATTTTCCCTGCAGCTGTATAAGTTCGGCTTTCATTTCTTTTTCAATAAAAGTCTCCATGAATTCAAGCTTCTTTTCATTCTTATATCCAAAAGCTCGCACATATCCAAAGAGTTCATCTATGGAGTCAAAACCGATCATATCTGTATTTTTTGTGGTGTTACGTGCACTGAGATATCTTTTTAATCCGCCATAAAAAGTAAAAATAAAAAAATATATCTGTACCGCAAATGCCGCCCACGCAACGCCATAAGAATCAATGGCGGAACCAATCTGTCCCAAAAGCAGACAAATGGTAAAAATATAGAACTGTTTGTCGTTCAATTTACCCTTTTTGTAAGTAAAGAAAACCCAAACGATCATTTGGCATGACACCAATATCCAAATAAATATTTCTTTCACCACAACCTCTTTTTTAAAATAAGAAAAGAACTAATCAACACAATATAATTAAACACGGAAGGCGTCAAATATATCTAAAGAATATTCTCCCGATGCATGTATGATTCTGCCTGACGCACCACCTTTGCTACCGTCTTTATTGCCTGCACCGGATACTTTCCCGATGCAGTTTCGTCGGAAAGCATAATTGCATCAGTTCCATCAAATACTGCATTTGCGATATCGGATACTTCCGCTCGTGTTGGATGGGGATGATTGATCATCGAAGTGAGAATTTGAGTGGCAGTAATAGTCGGCGTATTGTGCCAAATAGAGTGACGAATAAGATTTTTTTGGATAAAAGGAAGTTTTTCCACGGGGACTTCAATTCCTAGATCACCGCGTGCCACCATAATTCCATCGGATACTTGAATAATTGTATCGATATTTTTAAGTGCCAATGCGGTTTCAATCTTCGCGATAATCTTTGCTTTTGTACCAATATACTTTCTCGCCTTTAAAATATCGTCGGCTGATTGCACAAACGAAATTGCAATATAATCAACTTTTTTTGATAACCCGAATTTTAAATCTTTTATATCTTTTTTTGTAAGACCCGAAATACTTAATTTTGTGTCCGGCACATTCACTGCCTTGCGGGAATAAAGCATCCCCCCCACGAATCACTTCCGCAGTAATACGAGACCCTCGTACCGACCGAGTTAAAAGCTCTATCTCTCCGTTCACCAAATATATTGGATGTCCTGTTTTTATATCAAAATGAAGATAAGGGCTGTCGACAAAAATTGTCCCTTCTTCTTTTTTTGTCGAAAAAACAACAATCTCCCCCACACGCATTTCTTTTCCTTCTTTCGGTAATTCTCCGACCCGAATACGCGGACCCTGAAGATCCTGAAGAATTTCAACACGTTTTCCCGTTTTCCTTTCTATTGATTTTAATTTCTTCCGAATCGAATCATATTGTCCATAGGTGCAATGCGAAAAGTTCAATCGTGCAATATTCAGTCCAGAATCAACAAGTTTTTCAAGCACCTCTTTTGATTCTGATTGTGGACCAATTGTGGCAATGATTTTTGTACGCATAATAAGTTGAGTTCCAAGGGATAGTATACAGAGAATTTTTGTTTTATCAAATAAAATACCCAGAATTATTCTGGGTATTATCTATTTACATTTAATCGTATAGAGAAACATTTTCCCGTGCAAGGGTGATTTTATTTTACCCTTTCCGATAATCTCCGCAAAAATCGGGTTTGTAGTCACCCCTCTGTTTGAGACATATATTTTTTCGTTCATATCGAAGTTGGACTTACACTGAATCTGCACTTTTTTCTCTTTTTTCAGTTTATCAAACACTTCTTCTCGCACTGAAAGGGTGGTGATCATCGTTTATATCTCCTCTGTAAAAATACTGAAGTGAATTAAACCATATAAAAAAATCATGGTCAATACACACAACAAAAGGAAATTAGTATAATGAATGAACATGGAAAAAGTTCCACATCATATTGCTATTATCCCTGATGGAAACCGGAGATGGGCAAAATCGAAAGGATTACTTCCCTATGAAGGTCATCGTGAGGGGGCAAAACGAGTTCATGAAATTGCGGAAAATGCATTTGAGCATGGAGTCCGTTACATTACCGTATGGGGCGCATCAGTGGATAACCTAAAAAAGAGATCAAAAACAGAAGTTTCTTTTCTTATAAAACTATTTGAAAAAGAGTTAAAAAATATATTAAATTCCGAAACACTCAGAAAAAATGAAATTCGTATGCGAGTCGTGGGAAAAGGAAAAGAAATCGCAAAAAGCAAAGTACTTTCAAAATTAATCGATGACGCCGAACGTGATACCGCTCATTTTGAAAAAGGAAATCTCACCATACTCTTTGGTTATGATGGGAGAGATGAAATGATTGAAGCATTCCAAAGAGGAGTAAAATCTCATACCTCAAAATTTAATTACGAATCAATAAAAGAGCTCCTTTGGACAAAAGATCTTCCCCCCGTCGATTTTGTCATCCGTACCGGTGGTGAACCTCATTGGTCTTCGGGATTTATGATGTGGCACACCACCGACAGTCAATTCTATTTTACGGAAACATTTTGGCCTGCATTCGGAAAAAAAGAATTTGAGAAGGCCCTCCATGAATTTGTAAAACGCGGTCACCGTTTGGGAGCATAAAAATATGCAACACATAATATAACTCCATGACACATTCTCCCCTTCCATTAGAAAAAATAAAAACACTCCATAAACCCGTTGTTCCGCCGTTACGGAAATTAAAAAAAACCGAAAAAATAGCTCTATTTGTTACTGAGAAAATTGGAACCCTTGGATTTTTTCTTATTATTTTTATCTGGACTGTATTGTGGATGTTTTGGAATATACTTGCCCCATCGGAACTACGATTTGATAAAGTTCCCGCGTTTGAACTTTGGCTTTTCATTTCAAATATGATGCAACTTTTTCTCCTTCCCCTTCTTCTTATTGGGCAGAATATACAAAATAAATATTCCGACATGCGCGCGGAACAAGATTTTGAAATAAATAAAAAATCAGAAAATGAGGTGGAAACAGTTCTTGAACATCTCGAAAATCAAAATGAACTCCTTCAAAGAGTTCTTGATATTCTTGAAAAAAAATAAACAACCTTAAAGTACCCCTGTTGGAAGAAACGCAAGGTACTGATTTATTGCGAGTAAGGATCCAATAATCATAAGCATCATTGCCCCATGCACAATAACGGGGGGGTGCTGAATTCTTATTTTTACAAAGACGTTTAAAACAAATCCAAGTGCAATGATGGTAAGCAACACGAGAAGGATATATGTGTTTGTTCCTCGCGGAGTGGAAAATATCTTTTGGAGGAGGGATGACTGAGCTGCTGGACTTATCGGAGTATTTTCAGCCGAAACCGCTACTCCAGCAACTTCTTGTGATGTTCTTGAGGTGGCAATCCCCTCACCGCGTTCTATTGGTCGCGATACAATTTCTTCTCCTTTCATCGAGACTGATGGAGCGGCAAAAAACTGCACCACAAAAAGTGCTTCTTTCCCCTTATATATTCCCCGTGCAGTTCCTATTCCAATTTCAGTAAAATGCTTATCAAGTATATTTTCCTTGTGACTTTCAGAGTTCATCCATGCACTGACCACATCTTTCGAATCAAAAAAGTTTATTGCAAGATTTTCTCCCGCATATGCAAACTGATATCCTGTTTTTTTAATCCACTCCCACGGAGTATTTCCGTCCGGAGATTCATGCGAAAAATAACCACGAGTTGCCATATCCTCAGCCTTCATTTGTGCTGCTTTTTCAAGCAAGGTGTTCGCGGTAAGTGCATTTGTTTTTACGTCCTCACGTTCTCTATTTGTTAAATCAATAACCACGGAAGGAAGAATACTCGCAAAATAATTCGTTTTTGGAAATACAAAAAGAATCTGCACAAGGAAAATAATTTCTAAAAATAATACCACCGAAAGAATTCGCACCATTGACTGCACGCGTAATACATACGGCTGATGGTCGTTCTCTTCATTTGGAATAAAGTATTTCTTAAACCAGCGGATCATACCTTTATATTATATCATTTTGATATTACCATATTTATAACATAAAGTCAATATATCCCCTGAAAAAGAAAAAACGCTCTCCTATATGAAAGCGTTTTTATAATTTCTATCTTAAATATTTTTCAATAAGAGCCAAGGATCCGACTCGGTCAACAACAGGACACTCGAGTCTCGCTCGTACTCCAATTGGCAGTGTAAGGTTGGCAACATCATGACCAAAATCAACGTCGTACAAAATCGGAAACTTATATCCCCTTGTTGCATACAAAATCATTTTTGAAACTAATGGGGAATGTTCAAATCTTTTTGGATTTTCATCTTCGTCATCTATCGACTGAAGATTGGTAATCTTTCCAATCATCATCCCAGAAATCTTATTAAAAATACCAACGATACGCATGCGAATAAGATAATTATAAAATCCTTCAATGGTGTCATCTACCTCCTCCCAAAACAGAATTTTTCCGTCCCACTTTGGCTCATAAGGGGTGCCAATAAGAGACATGAGAATATTCAGATTACCTCCCACAAGCGCTCCTTCGGCAACACCTTTTTTTAACACCCTCCATTCGGTATAGCTCGGCATTTTTTCTTCAACCCCTCCCGAAATTGCCTTTACCATGTTTTGAAGCGTATATTTTCCCTGTCTCTTATGCATCCCATTTAATCCCTCAATAATCGGACCGTGAAATGTGATGAGTCCCGTACGATCATGGATTGGATTCAATAAGGTAGTAATATCGGAATATCCCACAAATATTTTTGGATTTTTTTTGATAAGCCCCCAATCAATATTTGAGAGAAGATCAATAGAAGAATATCCTCCCGTTGAACAAAAAATCCCTTTTATGCTTCTGTTTGAAAACGCCCAATGTAAATCAGAGAGTCTCTGTTGTGGCGTCCCCGCTTGGAAATTGAAACGAGATTTCAATGCATTTTTACTACGCACCGGATCAAATCCTAAAGATCTCAAGGTATCCATTCCGAGCTCTAGTTCTCTATCCGATACCACAATGCTTGATGGAGAAATAATTGCAACCTTATCTCCGTGTTCGAGTCTTCTTGGTTTTATAATTCCCTTTTCCACACAACCTCCATAAGAAAGTTAAAATACTGAATAAAGAATAATTCTTTTTTGGGTTACTTGTCAAAAAAAATCACCCTCAGATCGGGTGATTTTTAGTCGAGATATTTTTCAAGAATTGATATTGACCCTATTCTTCCCGGAGCGGGACAATTGAGGCTCACCTTCGCCCCCACGGGAAGCGTGAGACTCGGAACATCGTGACCGAAATCAACACCATAGATAATTGGAAAATTAAATCCTTCCGTTGCGCGAAGAATTACATCCTCAAGCACGGGTGGTTTTTCAAGTGTCGCCCATTTATCGTTGTCTTCATCATCAATGGACTGCACGTCAGTTACTTTTCCGATCACCATTCCTTCGATTTTCTTAAACACTTTTGAAATTCTAAGACGCCATAAATAATTATCGAGTCCCTCGATTGTTTCATTTACTTCCTCCCAAAATAGAATTTTTCCGTCCCACTTTGGCTCATAAGGAGTGCCTAAAAGCGCGGTAAGTATGTTTAAATTACCCCCAACAAGATGTCCTTCCGCCTTTCCCGGCTTCAATGTTTTCCATTCGGTAAATTCAGGAAGTTTTCTTGTATCTCCCTTCATCACCGCTTCTTTCAAATTCCGCACCGTATATTTTGCTCCTTTCGTTTCGTTCATGAGTCCCTCGATTGTCGGACCATGAAATGTGATAAGACCGGATTTCTCAAACATCGGATTCAAGAGTGTGGTGATATCGGAATACCCGACAAATACCTTTGGATTTTTTCTGATAATGTCCCAATCAATATCCTGAAGAAGTTGTATTGATGCATATCCTCCGCCGGTACAGAATATTCCCTTCACCTCATCATCGGCAAACATAGCATGAAAATCCATAAGACGTTCCTCGCGAGTTCCTGCCTGGTAATTTGCATGCACTTCAAGGGCTCGCGGAGCCAGCTTTGGTTTAAATCCCAAAGATTCCAAAATCTTCATCCCGCGGGACAAATTTCGCTTCGAGACAACGGGACTTGAGGGGGAAACAATCCCCACTACGTCTCCCGTCTTCAATTTTCTTGGTTTTATGATATCCATACTAAGAGTGGCTTTCATTCTAGCTTCTGAAGCCTGTTAGTCAAATTTGACAAAACATCAGAATTATTACAAAGAATAGTATGGTATAATCGATAAATAGATATGGAAAAAAATAAACTCTCAATCCTCATCCCTGTATATAATGAGGAAAACACAATATCAGAAACAATAAAAAAAGTGTCCTCGGTTTCACTCCCCCGCTGGGAGAGAGAAATTATAGTAATAGATGACGGATCAACCGATAAAACACCAAAAATACTGAATGAAATTGAAAAAACCTCCGATGTAACCGTCATTTATGGAAAGGAAAACCTTGGGAAGGGAGGGGCTCTCAAACATGGCCTCTCTTTCGCAAATGGAGATTGGATACTCATACAGGATGCCGACCTTGAATATAACCCGGACGAATATCAGACACTCCTTTCCCCAATTGAAGAAGGAAAGGCTGATGTTGTATTTGGATCACGACTTCTCAAAAAAAATAGAAAAAACAGTATTTTATATGTTATTGGCGATATTGTGGCTACCTTTATGTTTAATCGAATCTACAAGACCCATCTTACCGACCTCGCGACCTGCTATAAGGTTTTTCCAAAAAAAATAATCCCCAATCTACTCCCCATAGAAGAAAATGACTTTGTTTTTGACGTAGTTCGTCTTAGTGAAGAAATTGCAAGAGAAAAGCTCACTATTAAAGAGGTGCCCATTTCCTATGCCCCCCGATGGTATAAAAAAGGGAAAAAACTGACGTTTTCACATGGAATAAAGATTATACGAATTCTTCTCCGTAAACTGACTTATGGAATATATTAAACCCCGGTATATTACCCTTATTGTCATCACTGTGATTGCTCTCGCGCTCATGAGTTTTGTTATCCGCCCTAATGCGGAATTTAATGAAGATCTTGGAAGACATATAAAACTGGGAGAAATCATTTCGGAAACACATACAGTCCCCAATATAAATCTTTTTACCTACACGAATCCCGATTTTCCATTTATTAATCATCACTGGCTCTCCGAGGTTATCTATTTTTATCTTTACTCACGGTTTGGTTCTACGGGACTTGAGATACTCACAATTTTTCTCTTATTCTCCGCATTTTTCACTGTTTCCTATATCGCCATAAAAAAATCGACTCTCCTTGCCTCTCTTTTTAGTATTCTTCTTTTTATTCCTCTTATAAGTGATCGAATAAAGGTGCGGCCCGAATCATTTGGATATTTTCTTTTTGCACTATGTCTCTACTTTTTGTTTTTCAAAAAAACGAAACATACCATATGGGTTATTCCCCTTCTCGTTCTTCTTTGGATAAATCTCCACATCACATTCGCATTTGGCGGCCTCCTTATTGCCGCGTTTATTCTGAAAGAATTTATTACCTCACATAAAGAGGGTACGGTGATAAAAAATCTATTTCTATTCGGTGGATTATGTATTGCGGTACTTTTCGTAAATCCGAATGGGTGGAAAGGCGCCCTTGCACCACTTTCCATATTCGGAAATTATGGGTATCGAATTGTTGAAAATCAAAATCTCTTTTTCCTTATTCCACGATTATTCAATTGGATTTATATATATCACCTCGTCGCAGTAGGGACATTTCTCATCTTCTTTGTGTGGTGGTTCCTCTCCGCAAAGAAAAATAAAACCACGGATTGGAACATCTTTTCTCTCGGGCTCCTCACACTCATTTGTGGCATAGGGGGAATTGTAATGGTAAAAAATATCCCATTCTTTATTCTCTCAGGCATCCCGACATTAGCACTTATTCTTTCCCACACCCAATTCCCCAAAAAAATAAACAAACTATTCCCCGAAGAGCTAAAAACACTCCTCACTTCCGTTCTGATACTCGGACTTTTGTGGTTTCCATTTTATTTTTTGAAAAACGGAAACATAAAAATGGAAACATACGAATCGGGAAAATATGCAGTTGATTTTTTTATTCAAAAAAATATACCCGGAAACATTTTCAATAATTTTGATATCGGAGGATACCTCGATTACCGCCTCTATCCGAAATATAAAACATTTGTCGATAATCGTCCCGAAGCGTTTCCAAAAGAATTTTTTGATGAATATATCTCCATACAAAACAATAAAGAAATACGTGATGTCGCATTCCAAAAATATAATATCCAATCAATTATTTTTTCACATAAAGACCTCACTCCATGGGCACAGGAATTTTTAGGACACATGATTCAGGATAAAAATTGGAAAGCGGTTTATTTTGACGGGTACGCGGTTATTTTTACAAAAAAAGAATTTCCCCTACAGGAAATTCCACTCCAATCAACTCCTTTATAAAACAAAAATCCCGCATTAGGATTCCGGCGTCTAAGCCAAGTGGGTTTCCGCATCACGATATTCAAGAAGATAAAATCCTCAGTCACATCACGATATATAGGAATCCCTTTGAAAAATTATTTGATCCGAAACCTAATAAGCGGGACTCCCTTATTATAGCACGAAGCCTCTCGTGTCGAGAGGCTCCTGTGTATAACCTTCTATACACTATTCATTTTTATTCGAGTACTCCATCAAAATTTACATCATAAAGAGTTGACTCAGTAAATAATCTATAGGAAATCAGTTCATTTTCCTTAAACCATATCTTTATCTCACGAACCGCTTCATCGGGTTGATCGGAACAATGAATAAGATTTCTTACCGCACGATCATCACCTACCGCAAGATCATAAGAATCAACAGTCAAATCACCCCGAATTGTTCCTACATCAGAAGTAAGAGGCTCTGTTCCTCCGGTGATTTTCTTCACAATTCCTACCGCTTGATTTCCCTCGACCACCATTCCAACAACTGGACCAGCAGTCATAAACTTCACAAGTGCACGCACAATATCTTTTCCGTATTCAATCGCAGGTTTTTCAATGGAAAGTCCTGACGCCTCACGATTTTTTATTGTATTCTGGCCCTTCTTCTCAAACCATTCATCATTTTTATTGTAATGTGTCCAACACTGCTCTTCGGTTGGAATAAACATTTTAAACGCAACAAACTTGAGTCCCGTGCGCTCAATACGGTGAATAATTTCCCCAACGAGCCCCCGTTGTATTCCGTCTGGTTTTATAATAACAAGTGTTTGTTCTTTTTTTTGCATATATTTATTTTTCTCTGACTTTTATGTGTAATTCTTTCAATTGATCGTCGGTCACATCGGATGGTGCATCCATCATCACATCACGTCCATCCCCTGTTTTTGGAAACGCAATGACCTCACGAATATTCGGCTCATTTTCCAAAATTGCCATCACCCGATCGAGTCCTGAAGCGATTCCTCCGTGTGGGGGAACTCCGTACTGAAATGCATCAAGCATGTGTCCAAATTTTGCGATCACATCCTCTGTTTTATTTCCCATTGCTTCAAACACCGACTGTAATAATGCTGAATCGTGTATACGAATCGACCCTCCTGCAATTTCAAATCCGTTCAATGCCAAATCATATTGCTCGGCAAAAATTGCACCCGCATCCTCTTTAAATTTCTTTTTGAAATCTTCCGCATTCAACACGTTCGGTTTTGTGAACGGATGATGTGTTGCATCCCATCGCTTTTCGGATTCCTTCCATTCAAATGCGGGAAAATCAACCACAAACACAAACGCAAGTTCATTCGGATCGTTTTTGTCTTTTCTCAAATCGGGTTTATCCGAATTATATTTTTCCATTGCTTCTTTATACGAAAGACGTGGAAATGGAGTTTGTGTAATATGTTTTTCCGGATATAACACTTTCACAAGATTCACAAAAAGTGACTCAATAATTGAAAGAATTTCTTCCTGAGTTGGAAAACTCAATTCAATATCAAGTTGAGTAAATTCCGGTTGACGATCACCACGCGTATCTTCATCGCGGAAACATCGCGCAATTTGGAAATATCGCTCTATTCCCGCAACCATAAGTAACTGCTTATATTGCTGTGGCGATTGTGGAAGTGCATAAAATTTTCCGCTATGTACCCTGCTTGGCACAAGATAGTCACGCGCACCTTCTGGTGTTGATTTACTGATAATTGGTGTTTCCACCTCCACAAAGTCCTGTGCACAAAGAAATTCACGGATAAACTGATTTACCTTTGCACGCATCCGCATATTTTTTTGGAGACGGGGACGTCGAAGGTCGAGATATCGATATTTTAACCGCACATCCTCGCCAATATCCTTTCCGTCATTTTGGAGGTCAAATGGAGGCGTTTTCGCTTGTGTAATCACTTCCAGCCCAGTCGCCGCAATTTCGTGTCGTCCACTCGAAATCTTCTCGTTGATCATCCCCTCTGGGCGCTTTGCGACAGTTCCCTTGATGGATACCACCCATTCTGACCGAAGTGTATCAGCAACCTCACGGAGCTCCTTATTATTCGGAAGAAACACTACCTGAGCGACTCCTGTTCGGTCGCGAAGATCGATAAAAATAAGCTTCCCATGATCACGTCGCACATCCACCCATCCCAAGAGTTCTATTTCCTTCCCTTCATACTGCCCAATATCTTTTGTTAGTATTCTCATCCCGTTAGAAGTAGATCGCGATTATACGACCTGACTTATTAAGTTTAATTTAACGACTTATGTTTATTATATATCTATTGGCCCCTATAGAAACACGATCGCGACTTCTAACGGGACGTATATTAGTACTAAAAATATACCACAAAAAATAAGGCGGAGTAAATAATATCTTTATTTCACAAACAACCCTCCTGTGTAGAAGAATTTGTATACTTCCCTTTTGTTTTTGAGAATATATTCCAAGCCACCCATCTCTTCTATTGATCTTCCAAAGTCTGGTTCGCAAATATATCTATATTTCCCCTTTTCCCATACTACTCGTTTCCATATTCGTGCGGTTTTCCAATTTTCTAAAAGCGCCACGCGCAATATTGAGTCTATTTCTTTCTCCGTCATCTTTTTGAAATTGCCATAGTACGACATACTCCACACTACTTTATTTTTAAAGTAAATTGTCTCAATTCCAACAAATATTCCATTTCCCCCATAATAGACATCACGATAAATCCATTCCCCTTCTTTATATTCCAACTGTTTGGAATTCTTCAAAAGTGGTTTTACTTTTCCCCCATTTCCCGCGTATGTTTTTGTTCGTGCCTTGAGGAGAAAATCAACAAGTTTTTTCTTGTTCATAAATTTATTTTAATAGAAATCTCTCTTTTCTTAAAATTTCCCTTTTTGCTTTTTCGCCCCTGTTGTACCCCCCAAGTTTTCCATCCGAACGTATCACCCGATGACACGGGACATGCGGATTATAATTTTTATTTAAAATATTCCCCACCGCTCGGCTCGCTAATGGATTACCTGCTTTTTCGGCAACTTGTTTATACGTCAATGCTTTTCCTTTCGGAATTTTACGGACAACGTTGTATACTCTTTCCGCAAATGATCTCATATCTCAATTATCTCCCCTACAAGCACATTCATCAACACTCTCCATATAGGCTAATTCGTACGAATTAGCATATATGAACGAACTGAAAAAATTATTGACTCAATTTAAAAAATATTCCATAATACAGCCAGAAAATTAACCAGAAAAAATGGAGTAAGTAATGGACGCACTAGAACAAAAATGGGTCGTCTTTGACCTTGATGTAAATCTTTTTTATGGAACTGTGGACACCAGAGAAAAATGGAACGAGATTGTTGCGCGCTATCGTAAAATAGGCGATGACATTAAAGATATTACAAAAGTAAGAAAACATGACAGAAAAGAAGATCGACCTGCAGGGTTCAGTTTTAAAGGCACTGGACCAACTCTCGCAGAATGGGCAGGAGAGAATAATATTGATCTCAGTGTTGTATAAGAAAAAATCCCGTGAAAAGCGGGATTTTATATTTATATAATGACTAACTCATAAAAATAAATACAAGAGACAACACAAAAAATACTATATATGGAAGAGATAGATGGATAAAAAATGAGTTTTTAAAAAGTCCTTTCAAGCTATAGAGAGGAAGCTTTGGGGCAGATTCTTCCACTCCAATAGTTTCTCCACAAAACACTTTCCCCAATAACATCGCGATTTCATCGCGACGTTTTTTGTAATTTGTACGAAACGTTTTATTTATTCCGTCAAAAAACCAAAATGCGAGGATAAGCACAATACTCAAAAACATCATTTCTTTTTTTCCCGATTGAAGCGCCCATCCCGAAGTGGCCACCCACAACGTCACTGCCCACGTCTTAATGGTCGTCGAAAACTGATCATATTTATCCATCTGCTGCTGAGTGAGTAAAAACTCAGTTTTTAATATATCAAGTTTTTTGTCATCCATGGTTTTTATTGTAAACCAAGAAAAACACTATGCAAGGAAATACAAAACCACCAAATAATAATTTGATGGTTTTGATATTTGTGCGCAGGGAAGGATTCGAACCTTCGTAGCCCGGAGGCGTCAGATTTACAGTCTGATGCAATTGACCACTCTGCCACCTGCGCATTATTCAATTTTCAATCTTCTCCTTATTTTTTCTTCTCCTCCAACTCTTCCAATTCTTCCTCAATTTCCTCTTCAATTTCTTCCTTTATTTCTTCCAATACTTTCTCTTCTCTTTTTTCCTCAATCTGTAATTTCAAATCTTTCGGTATTTCTTTCTTGAATTGATTCAACCGCTCACTCACCACATTATCAAATTTCAAAATCCAGACCTTCACTCGTCTCAAGAATTTTTCCAAAAATACTTTCAACCATTCATCAAATCTTTCCAAATAAGCCATGAGCCAGTGTGTTTTAAACATTGATGGATCTTTTGTGACTGCCGAATCGTCAATACGTGGTAATGTACGCGCAAGGAGATATACCACCACCGAAAGGCTCACAAAAATAATTATTTCAAGAATAAATGAGAACATGGATATGAGGATTATACCTCAAAGCGGCAGAAACGTTCTACTTTCGAATTTTCTCCTACCTTTCCAATCACTTGTTTTATGAGATCCGCAATAGTCAACGATTCATCTTTCACAAATGGTTGTGCAAGTAATTCCTCAACTGTTTCGGGACCCATCGCTGCAATGTGCATTGCAATGTCGTGGGTAAGTGTTTGGAATGGATCTGACTGTACCACAAAATCCGTCTCGCAACGCATTTCGAGCAACACCCCAACACGCTTATTGTGTATGTACGAATACAAAAATCCCGCACCCGTTTTTCTTTCTTTCTTTGTTTCCGCACGAGCGACATTCGATACACTGATTAACTCTTGGGCTTTTTTAAAATCCCCCTTTGCTTCTTCAAGTGCACGCTTACACTCCATAACCCCGGCTCCCGTGAGCTCTCTTAATTTAATTACATCTTCTTTCATATTATTTTTTATTATACCTTATTCCGTTTTTTTCGGAATGGAAACAATTGCTTCTTTTATATGTCCGATCACCCACTCAATACTCTTTCTGCTGTGATCGTTTGCGACAATCGGATAATCAACGAGTGTCGGATTATCATTACTGTCGATAATTGCAACAACGGGGATATGAAGACGTCGTGCCTCACGAATTGCAGTGATATGTGCCTCTCCATCAACCACAAACAACACGCTTGGTAATCTCTTTAATTTCAAAAGTCCCTCAAATGTTTTTGACATTTTTGCGATTTCCTTTGTGAAATTCAATTGTTCTTTTTTTGTATATTTTGCAAATAACCCTCGTGCTTGTTTATCCTTCAACGTCTCATAATGCACAATTCTCCCCTTAATGACAGAGAAATTGGTAAGTGTCCCTCCGAGCCATCGACTTATTACGAATGGATATCCCATATCATCCGCAAACTGTTTCAACGTCGCTTTCGCAGCAGGTTTTGTTCCTACTACAAGCATAAATCCATCGCCTGAAAGTTTTTCCTTCAATATCTCAATTGCCTTCTCAATTGTTTCCCAACTTGTAATTGGATTTAATAGTTCGATCTCATTTTTATTCATCGAGATGAACGGCTTCATCTTCGGATGAGTTTTTGATTTTTTGTGCCCCAAAACGACCCCGTTTCGGATCATTTCCTTTACTATTTCTTCTTGTGTCATCTTTTTTGTCATAAAAAATACGCGTAATTCATCTTAAATAAAATGCCGGGTAAAGTCAACCCCGTTAATGATAGAAAATGCTTTCTAAAAAGCATTTTCGTACATCTTTCTCACATTTTATGCATATTATTCTTTTTCTGAAAACTTTTTATACGTGAGACAAGCTCTGTCTTTTACCGAAAGATTATCATTAACGGGGTCAACTTTTTTATTCATTCTTTACCCGAAATTCCATATTTCTTCCTCCACTCCTCTATCAACTTATGATTTCCTCTCAAAAGTGCCTCGGGAACCTTCATTTTTTTCTTTTTCCCCTTCACTAATCCCTCAAATATCTCAGGTCGTGTATATACGGGATACGACCCCTTTTTTTCTTCAAGAGATTCGTATTTTCCAAGTACACCGGGAATATGACGACTCACTGCCTCCAAAAAAACAAGAGCGGGAAGTTCACCTCCCGACAATACATAGTCACCCATCGAAATTTCCTCATCAGCAAGATATTCGGCAACACGTTCATCAACCCCCTCATATCTTCCACAAATTAAAATTACCTGTTCATATTTTGAAAATCTCCTCGCAACTTTTTGATCAAATTTTTTTCCCCGTGTGGAAAAAAGGACAATTCTCTTTTTTTTTGAATCAGCTTTTTTCTTTTTTAACACGGACAATACCGCCTTCCATATCGGCTCCGCTTTCAATACCATTCCCGGACCACCACCATACGGCGATTCATCTACCGTATGATGTTTATCGCGCGTAAAATCGCGTGGATTTGTGGTTGAAACCGTTATTATCTTTTTCTCAATCGCCTTCTTTAGAATTGAAGTGTCGAGATATGAATCAAAAGATTCGGGAAAAATTGAAATAATATCAAAACGCATAACAAAATTATCATATCGCAAATTTGTTAATAAACAAATAACAATCCCGCCACTCCATGGAGTGGCGGGATAAAGCAAACGAAATGTGTGCTTTGTGGTTTTTATGAGCGAGGTTGCCTCGTCGATCCTTCTGGTTCCTCAATTTTGAGGTTAACCCGCGCATTGTTTTTGATACCAACGATACGCAAGAGAGATCGGATAGCTTTCGCGGTAGAACCCTCACGACCGACAACTTGTCCCATATCCTGAGGATTTACTCGAAGCGAAAGCAAAACTCCCATCTCGTCGACTTTCCTCTCTACAACCACATCGTCCGGGTGATCAACGATCGCCTTAACGAGTGCTTCGAGAAAATCTTTATCAACTGATTGTGTCATAACGTTTCTTGAGTTGCTTTGCAGCACATTCGACCTTTGCTTTCAGATTTCATTTTTTCTGTATGGAAACACACCTACGCCTTTGCCTCTCCGGCTTTCTCCTGCTTTTTTGATTTGCTATGCACCGGAATTTTCTTCCCTTCTATTGCTCCTGCTTTTATAAGAAGATTATGTACCGTCGCAGTCGGCTGAGCTCCCTGCGAAATCCACTTTTTTGCAAGATCATTTTTTATTTCAAATGTGTTGGTGTGGGGATTTACCCATCCCAAATCCTCAACAAAACGGCCGTTTATTTTCAGACGCTTTTCAGCGACAATCACGCGAAATGTTGCTTGATGTTTCTTTCCTACTCGTTTTAACTTGATCGCTAACATGTCTTTGTTTTTTCGATAGTATATTACCGTATCTATTCCCCACAGTCAATTGTTACGCCTTTGGAGCCTCTTCGAACTTCAGTGACAGTATTTTTGAAACCCCATCATCGGCCATGGTCACCCCATAAAGTATATCAGCAGCCTCCATAGTCGATCGATTGTGCGTCACAATAATAAACTGTGTCTTTTTCGAAAAATCCTGAATAAGATCCGCGAAACGGCGGGCATTTGATTCATCAAGTGGTGCATCGACTTCATCCAACACGAGAAATGGAGGTGGACTGACGGCAATAAGCGCAAATAACGCCGCCACAGAAACAAGACTTTTTTCTCCTCCCGAAAGCATTTCAAGGTTTGTTATTTTTTTCTTTGGAAGATTTAATTCAATTTCAACCCCCGAAGTTGAATCTGATTCTTCCTCTTCTTTTGAAACCACAAGAGTTCCCTCTCCTTCAGTCTTTTGTTCTCCATCTTGAGGTTCTGGTTTTTTCTTTTTCTCGATAAACATACGCGCCTTTCCCCCTCCAAACATAAGACGAAAATAAGTATTAAATTCTTCATTAATCTGCTTGAATGCACCTTTAAAATCTTCGGTTATTTTTTCGTCTAAATCTTTAATTAATTTTCGAAGATCGGTGATTGCATGTTCAAGATCCGCAAGTTCGGTACTTAAAAACTCATACCTCTTTTCACTTTCATTGGCCTCACTCACAAGATTTTGGTCAATTTCTCCAATCGCAGCAAGTTCTCCTCGTAATCGAAACATTTTTCTTTCCATTTCTTCAGTTTGAATCGTCGTTTCTATCGGTGTCGGAAGAGATTTTAATTCCGAAACTTCACGTCCGAGTGCGTGCCATTCTCGTTCAAGTTCCCCCATTCGGATATTTATTTTTTCTTTTTCAAATAATTGAGTTTGAATTTGCTGATCAAGTCTTCGTATCTCATTTTTCTTCAATTCAAGTATTTCAATTTGTTCTCTAAATTGCTTATTTGCTTCTTCCCGCTCGCGCGTTAAGACGTCCTCGGATTTCTGTAATCTTCCAATTTCCTCATTTAATTTCTTCAATTCGCCATTTATTTTATTTCTCTCTTCATCCAAGTTTTCCGTCTTTTCTTTTATTTCTTCATTTTTAAATACGCCGGAAAATGTATTTAATATTTTGCGAAGTATTGTCTTTATTCCCTCAACGTCGTTCAACAATAACGCCTCTTCAACATCTTTCGACGCCGACGTTATCACTCCGGATAATTCTTCGGATGTTTTTGAAGGAATATTTTTTTCTTTCGATTCAAACTCTATACGAACCTCAATACGAGCGAGTAATCGTTCAAGGGTAAGTTGTTGTGTATTCAATTGTGCAAGTTCGTCACGAATCGCACGTATCTTTTCCTGTACCGAGGTTTTTTGTTCTATTTCGCGTACACTCCCCTCGAGATCTTGTGCTTCTTTTTCTTTTTGCTTTTTTAATTTCTCCAATTCTTCAGGAGGATTTATTTGCATTCCTTCAGCACGAAGAAGTTTGTGATACTGAAATGCATAATATGTATTCTCAAGTTCATTTAATTCGCGCTCTACTTCACTTCGTTTATCCCAACGATGTTTCTGTCTCCGCAGGAAACGTAAATGCGGAAGTAATTCCTCAAGCATCGCACGGGTTTTATCCATATTAATTGCACTTGTCGTAAGTCTCCGCTCCGCCTGATTTTTTTTGATACGAAATTCTTTAAGTCCTAATATTTCTTCAATCATCAATCTTCTTTCTTCCGGAGAGCTTTTCACAAACATATCACTCTGTCCTTGTCCGATCATAGTGAGTCCGCGCGTACCGAGTTTTGCACGTGCAAGCATCGGCATAAGATCACGGAGTTTTACTTCTTCATCATTTATAAAAAATTCCGATGTTCCCGATCGATCCACACGGCGTTGTAACGCAACTTCGGGCGCATCAAATGGAAATTGTCCGTGCGCATTATCAAAATAGAGCGTAACTTTTGCAAGCCCAACCGCGGCGCGCTTTGGAGTACCTGCAAAAATAAGATTTTCCAATAAATCTCCGCGAAGTTGTTTTGCTTCGCGCTCTCCCAACACCCACTTCAATGCATCAATAACATTTGATTTTCCCGATCCATTTGGACCAACAATTCCCGCAACACGTGCGGTAAAGTCGAGCGATACCTTTCCCGCAAAAGATTTAAATCCTTGTAATTCGAGACGTTTCAAAAAAATCATATTTTTTCTATTTATCGCTTTCCAATCCAAATAATTCCAACGCCGCTTTTGCACCACTACTTTCGGCTTCCTGTTTCGATGTCCCTTGTCCCTGTGCAACGAGTTCTTCATCGAGAAACACGCCAACTAAAAACTGTTTTTGGTGATCCGGACCAGTTTCCCGTAATACCCGATAAGTCGGAGTTACTTTTTTCTTTTCCTGCATTATTTCCTGAAAAACACTTTTGGGGTCTCTATAAAGTTTTTGATCCACTACTTCACGCAGATGAGAGATAATAAATCTCTCGATAAAAGTTTTTGTCACATCATATCCATGATCAAGATAAATAGCACCAATGAGCGATTCAAGTGCATTTGCAAGAATCACCTCCCGTGCTTTTCCAGAATCTTTTGCTTCTCCTTTTGATAAAAACAAATACTGCTCAAGAGAAATCTCACGAGCCACCTTTGCCATCATTTGATAATTCACGAGTGCTGCTCGCAAACTCGTAAGTTCTCCTTCTTGATAATTCGGATAAAAATGGAATAAATATTCCGTCGTCACAAGTTCAAGAACTGCATCGCCCAAATATTCAAGCCGCTCATTATGAAACACCGCCCATTCAGGGTGTTCATTGAGATACGATCGATGCGTAAGCGCTTCTTTTAAGAAATCCTTATTTTTAAACGCTACGCCAATATTTTTTTCAAAATCGGATGAATCTTTCGACACAATATAAATAATTCTTACTGTTATACAGTTTCCGTGTTGACCATTTGTTTGAACACCGCTCCTAGTACTCCGTTAATGAAACGGGAAGAATTTTGTCCCCCGTAATTTTTTGCAAGTTCAATTGCTTCATTAATTGCCACCTTTGGAGGTATTTCATTTTTATCCGCGTGCAACAATTCATACAACCCAACGCGGAGAATATTACGATCAATAATTGCGATTTGTTCGATTGGCCATTCAGGAGCAAATTTCGTAATGATCCCATTTAATTCTTCAAGGTTTTCTACAATCCCCTTTACCATGCGCCACACAAAATCCGGTTCATCAATACCCGGCCCAAACTCTGCAAGATTGCGCTCAACGACATGAATAAGATCGGTTTTTTGTTTATAAAAATCCCACTCATAAAACGATTGAAGCACAATAGTTCTCGCAAGATGTCGTGTAGCCATATTAAATGAATCTAAAAAATTTAAACGAACGTTACAAACAAGTGAATTTACGATTTTTTTACCCGAGGTTTCTTCACTAATGTTTTACACGTCGGACACGTACGATGCGGCATTACTGGACCCTTACAGTTCGGACACGCTTTTATAGTTTTTTTCTCTAATCCCAATTGAGATCGCCTTCTCCTCACTTTTGAACGGGAGTGGCGAAACGGAGGTACTCCACCCATATTGTTATATTAATTACTTTTTTATTGTATAAAAATTACGTATAAACGTCAAACGATGAACTTTTGAAGGTCCATACCGTCGTATTGCTTTCCTGTGTTTTTCTGTCCCATATCCTTTATGGATATCAAATCCGTATTTTGGATATTCCGTATGCAACCGGCGCATATACGCATCCCTACTCACTTTTGCAACAATAGAGGCAAGACTTATTGCCGAAATTTTTTCATCCCCCTTTATAACAGTTTTTACATGCCCTAAGGGAATACCCAAAGCCCCTAATGTTCCCCCCTCTATATGCAAACCGCCATCGAGATATACATACACGCGAAGTTTATTAAATCTCACCTTCTTATACAGCTCCTCCAAGACACGCGTAGCGGCGCGGTTCGCTGAACGGGTAACATTTATCCTATCTATAACTCGCGGAGAGACGCTCTTTAATGAATAAGAGATGTTTTTTTCGTTTTTTATAAAAGAAAACCAGGATTCTCTCTGTGATTGGCTCATTTTTTTTGAATCCCGCAGTGGATTTTTTCCATTCATCTTTCTTACGTCAAATTTTGAAGGAATAATAACTCCACAAACAGTCACGGGGCCTGCAAGGGGTCCCCTTCCGACCTCGTCAATACCAATAATGAACGATTTTTTTTGCATCTTCGGTATTTATTGTAACACGGAACAAAAATTCAAATTGAAAAACGGAATAGAGAAAAAAGCAATATTGTTTTCGGCGAAAAAAGTTTCTACACTAATGATATACAAAAAGACTGGGAATATTATGGACACAAAAAAAATACAATTCACTCATCTTCATGTCCATTCCCACTATTCTCTCCTCGATGGACTCGCGAAAGTTGATGACATCGTGAATCGGGCAAAAGAATTGAACATGAGTGCAATCGCGCTTACCGATCACGGAAATTTATATGGTGCGATAGAATTTTATAAAAAAGCAAAAAAAGCCGGCATCAAACCAATCCTCGGAGCTGAATTATATATTGCACCCAACGGGCATTTGAATAAACGTCCAAAGATGGATGAAACCCGATATCACCTCACTCTTCTTGTAAAGAACAAAACCGGATGGAAAAACTTGATTCATCTTGTTACAAAATCATACATCGACGGATTTTATTACAAACCGCGCATCGACAAAGAATTACTCGAAAAATATCATGAAGGGCTCATTTGTCTCTCGGGATGTTTTTCCGGAGAAATTGCAAAACTTCTTTCACGAGGAAAAATTGAAGAGGCAGAAGAAACAACACAATGGTATAAAAATCTTTTTGGAGAAGATTTTTATCTTGAAATACAATCACACACTCCAAAATTAAAAGAATCATTTATCCAGCTTTCAAAAAAATTCGGAATTCCGCTTGTTGCGACAAATGACGTTCATTATGCGCGGAAGGACGATATGATGGCGCATGAAATTCTCCTTGCAGTGCAAACAAACAGCAAACTTGATGATGAAGATCGACTGACATTGAAAAATTATGATATTTCTCTTACTTCACAGGAAGAAATGGAAAAACTTTTTTCCGACATACCGGAAGCGTTGCATGAAACAATGCGAATCGCAGAAAAATGTAATATTGAAATCGAATTGGGAAAAACACAAATTCCCCAATTTATTCTCCCCGAAGGAGAAGTGTCCGCTTTTGAATATATGAAGAAGTTGGTATATGAACGCGCGGAATATCGATTTCCGGAAATTACCCAAGAAATAAAAGATCGACTCATTACCGAACTTTCCGTTATTGAAAAAACTGGATTCGCGGATTATTTCTTAATCGTTCAGGATTTCATCATGTGGGCGAAAGATCATGGAATTGTCGTGGGGCCCGGAAGAGGGTCCGCTGCGGGAAGCCTTATTTCATTTGTGCTTGGTATTACAAACCTAAATCCACTCGATTATGACCTTCTTTTTGAACGATTTCTGAACCCCGACCGCATTCAAGTTCCCGATATCGACGTTGATATCACTGATACCCGACGCGACGAGGTGCTTGCGTATGTCCGAGAACGATATGGCCACGATCATGTCGCTCAAATTATCACATTCGGAACAATGGCAGCTCGCGCCGCAATTCGAGATACGGGACGCGCACTCGGGTATTCGTATGATTTCTGTGACAAAATTGCAAAGTTGATTCCATTTAACCCAACACAGGGAATGAAGGAGGGGTGGCTCGATGAATGTCTGCGAGATGTCCAGGAATTGAAGGAATTATATGAGAAGGATGAGCAATCAAAAAAATTAATTGATTCAGCGCGAAAACTTGAGGGAACAGTACGCCATGCATCAGTCCACGCATGTGGAGTGGTAATCTCCCCAACCTCACTCACTGATTTTGTTCCGCTACAAAAAGCCCCACAGGGAGACGACACGGTAATCACACAATTCGAAATGCACACCATTGAAGATCTTGGACTTCTAAAAATGGACTTTCTCGGATTAAAAAATTTAACCATTATTGAAAAAACACTTCGACTCATAAAAGAACACAGGGGAATAAGTATCAACATTGATACTATTCCACTCAACAATGCAAAAGCATTTGAAATACTTCAACGCGGAGAAACAACCGGAGTGTTTCAGCTTGAATCATCGGGCATGAGGCGATACCTGAAAGATCTGAAACCGAACGAACTTGAAGATATTATTGCAATGGTTGCATTATACCGCCCGGGACCAATTGAACTTATTCCAAGTTACATCGACAGAAAATTCGGAAGAGAAACCATCACTTACATTCATCCAAAACTTGAACCAATTCTCAAAAAAACATATGGAGTGGGAATCTATCAGGAACAGATGATGCGTATTGCACGCGATCTTGGAGGATTCACGCTTGCTGAAGCCGACACACTTCGGAAAGCAATCGGAAAAAAGATAAAAAGTCTCCTTGATGAACAACAGGAAAAAATCATTAAAGGAATGATACAAAACGGAATAGACAAAAAAAGCGCTGAAGCGATTTGGGATCTTTTTCCCCCATTTGCACGGTACGGGTTCAATAGAAGTCATGCTGCATGTTATGCATTGGTGAGTTATCAAACTGCATATCTTAAGGCAAATTACTGCGTAGAATTTATGACAAGCCTTCTTAATGTTTCGGGAACAGAAATCGAACGCATTAACTTTCTTGTGAATGAAGTAAAAAGACTCGGCATCAAAGTACTCCCTCCCGATGTGAATTCAAGTTTTGAAGATTTTGTAGTGGATGGCGAAAATATCCGTTTTGGACTTTCGGCAATAAAAAATCTTGGTGAAAACATCGTCCATGCAATTATCGAGGAACGAGGAAGAGGTGGGCAGTATGAAGATCTAAAAAACTTTCTCTCACGCATTCATCATCGCGATCTCAACAAAAAATCACTTGAGAGTCTTATCAAAACCGGAGCATTTGATTCACTGGGAGTGGAACGAACGGAAGCACTCCATAATATTGAAGAACTCATTAAGTTTAATCAAGCAGTGAAACGGGCAGCACTAAGTAATCAAACAAGTCTCTTTGGAGGAGGAACCGCATCGCTTGTCTCATTGCGTCTCACCCCAATTAAACCCGCACATAAAAATATACGACTGGGGTGGGAAAAAGAATTACTTGGATTATATCTTTCCGATCATCCATTTGCGGCATATTCACGAATGCTTGCGGGCTCTATAAAAACAATAAAAGAAATTGAGGCAATGCCGCACGAAAAAGATGGAGTACGAGGAGCACGGGTAAAAACAGCGGGGGTAATTTCTGGTATTCAAAAAATGATCACCAAAAAAGGAGATCCAATGTTATTTGTTACCATCGAAGATCTCACGAATCATATCGAGATACTGGTCTTTTCAAGAACACTTGAAAAAAATACAAGTGTATGGGAAATGAATAGGGCAATTCTCGTTGACAGTACGCTCTCGTGGAGAAATGGAGAACCAAAATTAATTTGTAATGGAGTAAAGGGACTCTAGGGTATGGAAAAAATCACACAATTCTTCCGTCGTCACGTAATCCTCATTGGGGTTATATTTTTATGTCTTATGGGAATTGGGATCTATGCAAATAGTTTTTCGAATCAGATGTTCTGGGATGATAATGATGGCATTATAAATAACGTATATGTAAAAAACTTTGAGATAAAAAAATTCTTCACCGAAAATCTCATTGCGGGCGCTGGATTTCAAAGTAACTATTGGAGACCAATACTTCTCATCACCTATGCATCGGAATGGAAGTTATGGGGTGATTGGACCCCAGGGTATCACATCACAAACACCCTTATTCACATTCTAAACGCCATATTATTGTTTTTTCTCCTTGCGTATATTTCAAAAGACTTCTTCTTTAGAGTTTTCCCTTCTCTTATCTTCCTTATTCACCCACTCCAAACCGAAGCAATCACCTACGTTTCGGGACGTGGCGATCCCCTTTCCTTCTTTTTTATACTCCTAGGAATTCTTTTTTACACAAAATACAGAAATAAGACGGAAGAAAAAAAGAGCGCCTATTTTTATCTTGGCGCCTTATTTGTTTTTATATTGGCACTTTTCACAAAAGAGCGAGCGGTTATTTTTCCCGCATATCTCATTCTTTTTGAATTATGGTATTGGTATAAGGAGAAAATTAATTTTAAAAAGTTTATAAAGAAACTTGTTGTATCACTCCTCCCGTTTATCCTTATTGCATGTATTTATCTCCTTCTTCGCGGTACCGCACTCAATTTCCAAAACACCTTCAATATTTACAACATTGAAACCCAATACACCACAAGTATATTCACAAGAACAATTACATTCCTAAAAACCATCCCTTCCTACATCGAATTATATGTTTTCCCAAAAACACTTTTTATGGAACGCTCGGAAACTGTTTCCTATGCTGAAACCTTTTTTGATCCCTTGGTACTTATAGGAATCTGTATCACGCTTATTCTCATTTTCCTCTCACTTTTTAAACTCAAAGAAAATCCAAAATATGCATTTGGAACACTTTTTCTCTTTATTGCGTTTTTCCCCGCATCGGGAATTTTTATCCCCGTCGCAGGGATTATATATGAACATTATATGTATGCACCTATAATCGGTATATCAATTATATTGGGATTACTTATCGCTGATTTTGTTAAAAAATATGGAGAAAAAACGATATACACTCTAGGAATTATTATTTTTATTGCATGGATTACGTTTCTCTCTGGTCGCACAATTATGAGAAATGCCGAATGGCGTGATCCCATAACATTCTACGAACAAACAACAAACCACGTTTCAACAAGTTTACGTGTGTGGAATAATCTTGGAATGGCATATGCGGATAAAAAAATGAATGAGAAAGCGATTGTTGCATATTCTAAAGCAATCGCACTTGATCCGCGAAATCCGATTCCCTATCACAACTTGGGAAATATATATGAAAATGAAAAAAATATAGAAATGGCAAAAAAATATTGGCAAACCGCCACTTCATTAAATCCCCAATTTATTCAACCGCAATTGAAGTTACAGACATATAGATAGTATTAGAGACCGGATTTTTCCGGTCTCTAAAATTATTTTTTTATCACAACAAAAAAGATTTTGTTTTTCGTGCATCTTTGCATTAAATATTCTAATTCACAAAACAATCTGCGACGGTCGGGAGAATAATCTAAAGATTTATCTATCCTTGAGCTAAGATAATATCTTTTTCCATCAATATCCATGTTCCCTAATGTCATAAGATTGGCACCATTAGGAAGTTCGTTCATGATGTCGGGGTATTGCTCCAAGAAAGAACAAAATTCCCAGAAATCTGCCGTGCGATATCCCATCTTTCTTATTCTTGTTTGATAATCCTCAACAGAATGATCAAAACTTAATAAAAAAATAGTTTCTTCCTTTTTATTCCCAAGTTTTTCAACTCGGGAATGTTTACGGAAAATATGTCCTTCAACACAATTTTCTAGATCTTTATAAAAGAAGTTGGTTCGATCTGGTTCGCAAATAACTTCTTCATAAAATTCTTCATACGTCTTACTTGGAATTGCTTCCATTTTATGACTATCTATTGCTCCAGTTGATTTCCACGCTTCCACCGGACTTTTGGTTCTATCAACAGCAATAGGATAACCATCAAGATGTAAAATTTTTCTGAGCTGAATTCGATCAATTGATTTTGGATTTGATTTTAATAAATCTGATAATGAACCATTCTGAAGAATTACTTGAAGATTTTCAGAAGTTATCCCCGACTGCAGGATCAGATTTGTGACCTGATTCCCTTGCCCTAATGTTGGAATTGCCATGGCAATTTCCTCCTTTTTTGTTTGAAATATTTTAATTTACACAAAACAGATATAGATCTATTCTGTATTTGAATTATAGCACACAAATTAGAGAAAGTCAATGCTATGATTTTGCCTGTAAAACGTGCATAATTTGCCGATATTATTTATAATTTTCCTATGGAACAAAATGAGAAACTAGACCATATTCGCCACTCCCTCTCTCACTTATTGGCAGCGGCAGTGCTCAAAAAATATCCGGAAACGAAATTCGGCATTGGTCCCGTGATTGAAAACGGATTTTATTATGATTTTGACCTTCCAGAGCAAATTACTGAAGATGACCTAAAAGACCTGGAAAAAGAAATGAAGAAACTTGTGAAAGCGGGACTCCCCTTCACGCGCGAGGTTGCAACAATTGCGGAAGCAAAAAAGGTTTTCAAGGACCAACCATTCAAACTCGATCTCATTGAAGAATTTTCGAAAGTGGATAAAGAAGTTTCAATCTACTACACGGGAGATGTATTTTTTGATCTCTGTCGTGGTGGACATGTTGAAAACACAAAAGAAATAAATCCCGATACGTTCACGCTTTTGAAAATTGCGGGAGCATATTGGCGAGGAGATGAAAAAAATAAAATGCTCACCCGCATTTACGGCCTCGTATTTGAAACAAAAAAAGAACTTGATGAGTATCTCGCATTTTTGGAGGAGGCAAAAAAGAGAGACCATCGGAAGCTTGGTAAACAACTCGATTTATTTACCTTTTCAGACTACATCGGGAGCGGTCTCCCCCTCTACACCCCAAAAGGATCATTCATCCGCAGAACTTTAAATGATTATATTGAATCGCTTCAAACAAAAGAAGGATATACACAAATCTGGACTCCGCAAATCGCAAAAGCTGAATTGTTCAAAATTTCTGGGCACTACGATAAATATCGCGATGGAATGTTCCGTGTCGTCTCAAATTATTCGGAAGAAGAATTCTATTTGAAACCAATGAACTGTCCACAACACACACAAGTGTATGCGAGCCAACCGAGAAGTTACCGCGATCTCCCACTTCGATATACTGACTTTGCAATGCTTTATAGAGACGAGAAGCCTGGAGAATTAAGTGGGCTTGCGCGTGTACGCTCGTTCTCACAAGATGACTGTCATATTTTCTGTAGAGAAGATCAGGTTGATAAAGAAATCGATGTTGCGCTCCAAATGACAAAAGAAGTGATGAAAACATTTGGATTTAAATATCGATACCGGCTTTCCACACGAGATAAGGCACATCCAGAAAAATACCTCGGAAATCCCGAAACATGGGATAGAGTTGAAAAATGGGCGGAAGAAATCATGAAACGAAATGAGATTGATTATTATGACGGCCCAGGAGAAGCGGCATTTTATGCTCCAAAAATGGATCTTATGGCAACCGATGCCCTTGGTCGTGAATGGCAACTCTCCACGGTGCAAATTGATTTTGTAATGCCGGAACGTTTCAATCTCACCTACATTGATACCGATGGAAAGGAAAGGCATCCCGTAATGCTTCACCGCGCAATCATCGGTTCCCCAGAACGTTTTATGATGATTTTAATTGAACACTACGCAGGTGCATTTCCTGTGTGGCTTTCCCCTAATCAAGTAACGATTCTCCCCATCAGTGAGAAATTTATGTCCTATGGAGAAGAAATTCAAAAAATATTAAAAGAAAAAAATATTCGTGTGGAAATGAGCGAAGCAAATGAAACACTCGGAAAAAGAATCCGCGAGGCAGAAATGAAAAAAACTCCATACATTCTTGTTGTTGGAGAAAAAGAAGAAAGCGAAAAAATGGTGAATGTAAGAAAGCGACACCAAAAAGAAACATCCACAATTCCAATTACACAATTTATAGACGACATAGCAAAAGAAATTCAAGAAAAGAAATAACTAACAAAACCGTCGCGATCGCGACGGTTTTGTTATGTGAAAAAACCCGAATTATTTCGGGTTTTTATTTTAACTTGTTGCCGCATCTCCCTTTTCCCAATTGATATCCTTATCAAAATCTTTTCCAAAAGATTTAAGAACACCACCCACAACCGCAAGTGCAGCGAAAATCCCAAAGAATATTTTAAATGGGCGTTTCATATCAGCCTCATACTTTTTGTGCTACAAAAAATATAAAACTAAATATTTTATTAGTCAATAACTTTATGCAAAAAAAAGAACCCCTACACTCTTGCAGGGGTTCCGCTATTAAGCTTTGCCTTTTAAATCTGCCTGGTTGTACATTGTTAAAAACATAGTTTACTCGCGTTAAGTAAAACCGACATAGAAGCAATCAATGTTCTGGCATTTACCGGTTCTTTCACGCGGGCAACATCGCTTTTTCCTTCGAATCTGAAGGACCAAAGGGGAAACTATTCCCATAGCCGCTCCGCTTAATTTGTAAACAAATCTGTTATACAGTGTATACATGAATAAAATCGGAGTCAAGAGGAAAAAGGTAATAGTTATTGTGGGCCCCACCGCAAGCGGGAAGTCTGATTTTGCAGTAGAAATGGCTCACTTTATCAACAGACAAAATAGATCGGGTGCAGAAATTGTCTCAGCCGATTCAAGACAAGTCTATAAGGGAATGGATATTGGTACGGGAAAAGTAACTAAAAAAGAGATGGGGCAAATACCTCACCACATGCTCAGCATAAGCTCCCCCACCTCCACATTCACCGTTTCACATTATCAAAAAAAAGGAAGAAAAATAATAAACGAGATTATAAAAAAAAATAAGATCCCGATTGTGTGTGGAGGCACTGGATTTTACATTGATGCACTTATTGATGGGACCGTCATTCCCGACGTAAAACCAAATAAAAAATTACGCGACTTTCTTTCTAAAAAAACTACTGAAGAATTATTCACTATTCTCCTTAAAAAAGATCCGGAACGCGCAAAAAAAATAGACAAAAAAAATCCGGTTCGTCTCATCCGCGCGATTGAAGTAGTAGAAGCATTGGGAAAAGTTCCTGAATTCAAAAAAAATCCGCTGAAAGCTGATATCCTATTTCTCGGGATTTCATTACCTCAACACGTGCTTTCAAAAAGAATAGAAGATCGTCTTATAAAACGCCTAAAAATTGGAATGATTAAAGAAGTGAAAAAACTTCATGAAAATGGAGTCTCGTGGAAAAAAATGGAGCGGTTTGGACTCGAATATCGATATATTTCGAGATTTCTCACCGGGAAAATCACGAGAGAAGAAATGGAAATACAACTTTTGAGCGAAATCAAAAAATACGCAAAACGCCAAATGACATGGTTTAAGAAAAATAAGAGAATCCACTGGGTAAAAAATAAAAAAGAGGCCAGTGGCCTCATAAAATCATTTCTTATCTCACACTAGATTTTTCCAAGTTCTTGTTTGAAAAGTTCCCTCAGTTTTTCTGGATCTGCTTGTCCTTTTGTTTTCCCCATCGCTTGCCCCACCAAAAATGCGACGGAGTTTTCTTTTCCTTTTTTGTAATCCGCTACCGCTTTCTCATTTTTTTGTATAATTTCCTGAACAATCGGAAGAAGAGAACCTTCATCTCCCATAAATTGTATCCCCCCTTCTTTGATAAGGGTTTCGGGATCGGAACCGGTATCTGCCATCTTCACCAAGAGATCTTTTGCAATTCTACTTGAAAGTGTTCCATTTTGGATAAGAAAAATAAGGTGGGCAAAATGTTCAGGAGAAATATTCATCTCCCGTATATCCTTCCCTTTCGTTTTCGCTATCCCACGCAAATCGCTCGTAAGATAATTAAACAGTAGTTGTACATTTGCAGAATCAATTTTTGCCTTCAATTCCGAAACCGCTTCCTCGAAATATATTGCAGTATATTGATCATCAAGTAAATCATCAACCTGATGAGGGGTAAGGGCAAATTCCTCCGCAAAACGTTTTCTTTTTCCATTGGGAAGTTCAGGAAGCGAAGCTTCGAGTGAAGTTATATATTCCTCGGTAAATGTGAGTTCCGGTAAATCCGGCTCTGGAAAGTAACGGTAGTCATGAGCGGATTCTTTTGTTCGTTGACTCACGGTAATACATTTCTGATCATTCCACCCACGTGTTTCTTGGATTATTTTTTCTCCCGAATCAAGCAATTCGCTTTGCCGTTTTATTTCATAATCAATGGATCCTTGAACTGCACGAAATGAATTTAAATTTTTTATTTCCACTTTTGTTCCCCATTCCTTAGCCCCCTCTTTCATAAGAGAGATATTCACCTCAACGCGCATCTGACCCTTCTCCATATCTGCATCGGAAATATTGAGGCAACGAATAATTCTTTGAAGTTCTTTTCCGAAACGAAGCGCTTGTTCCCCATTTTTTATATCAGGCTCAGTCACCAATTCCATAAGTGGAACGCCCGCACGATTAAAATCAATAAGCGTATAATTCTCTTCTTTTATATCAGAATGTTTTGATGATGCGACATCTTCCTCAAGATGAATTCTTTTTATCCGCACATCCTCCAAAGATCCCCCTTCAACAAACGGCGCATCATATTGAGATATTTGATATCCCTTTGGTAAATCGGGATAAAAATAGCTTTTCCTATCAAAATGGGACTTTCTTGAAATAGTCCCTCCAATGGCAATTCCAAGCTCTAAAACGGCCTCTACCGCCTTTTTGTTTATCGTGGGGAGCGTACCAGGGTGACCCATACATATTGGGCAAATATTGGTATTTGGGGATTTTTCGTCGGGATTATTCGCGCAGGGACAAAACATCTTACTGTTTGTTTTAAGTTCCGTGTGAATTTCAAGTCCTATGACTGGAATATACATATAATTCATCATACCCAAATTTTAAAAAATAGAAAAGAAAAAAACCCGCTTTTATTGCGGGTTTTTCAAAAATGGACTTATTTTTTCTTTTATAAGCTCGAACACTTCATCCTCACTTCCCTCTCCAGGAATGGTGAATATTTTTGGTCGTGAAGGACTACGCGTCTCATAATATATCTGATCCATAAACGCCATTGAGTTAATATACCCAATTCTCGTTTTTTCCAGAAATTCTTTTTTTTCTTCAAACTGATCGACAATTTTTCCGGATTTTTTCAGACGATTAAGTGCAGTCTCTGGATCTATATCAATAAAAAATGTGATATCGGGATTAAGATAATATTTTCCAATAATCTCCTCATGCCAAATTTGAATAGTTGAAAGAGGAATTCCAAATCCATAAGCATCCGTACTTTGTTTATAACGAGCACTTATCACCCACAATCCTCTATCAATAGATGGGATTATCAAGCGTACTAAATGATAATAACGAGCAACCACATACAATGTTTGAAATTCTCTTCCCGTCAACTTTTCTCCAAGAAATACTTTTTCTTGTGCATTTTCCAAATCGGTCAAAAATGCCGTAGCCTCACTACTCATGTTTATGCGCCACCCAGGGGCTTTTAGAAAAGACTGGAGAAACAACGATACAACAGGAACAAATTCATTTGCTATTCTTTCTTTTGAAACTAATTGCTTATCAAGTATTCCACGAATAACTTCGCCAACGATATTATTCGATATACTTGGCTCTTCTGTTGCTACCGCCCGAATTCCCTGCCCAAGAAGAAAATGGATGAGTTTGTCCCTTTGTAAATTTTTTCCTCCGCAGGTAAGGCTCTCAATAACAATAAATTTTCCCTTTTTCATACTTCCTCCTCATTAATATAATTGTAAATAAATTCTATTTTCAGCATAAATCACCGATAACGATTGTAAAGTTTACAAAAAACGGAATTTAGTTTGTGAAATTTGAATATAAAAAATCCCGCTAAAAGCGGGATTTTTTTCTAGTCTATAATTTCGATACCCATATTTCTTGCACTCCCTTCAATAATTTTCATTGCTGCTTCTACATCATTCGCATTCAAATCAATCATTTTCTTCTCTGCAATTTCACGAAGCTGTGCCTTTGTTACCTTTCCTACTTTCTGCTTATGAGGAACCGGAGATCCTTTTTCAACTTTTGCAGCTTTTCTGAGTAACGCAGAGGCGGGAGATGTTTTTAATTTGAAATCAAATGTTCTGTCTTGGTAAATCGTGATTTCCGCAGGAACGATATCACCCATCATATCCTTTGTCGCTTCGTTAAATTGCTGACAAAATTGCTGGATATTTACCCCATGCTGACCAAGTGCTGGTCCAATTGGAGGCGCTGGATTTGCTTTCCCTGCTTCAATTTGAAGTTTTAATACTGTTTTTATTGGTTTTGCCATATAACTCTATTATCCTTTTGCTCAAAGATAGTACCGTACTTTTATTCTACAGTCAAAAATTTAAAGCTTTGCTACCTGCAACGAATCAAGTTCAACGACTGTATCTCTATTAAAAATAGAAACGATAACTTTTACTTTTCCACGCTCCTCATCAATATCAGCAACCTTCCCCTCATAATCTCGGAATGGCCCGTCACTGATACGCACTAAATCATTTTTCTTTAAATCAACATTGAAGCGTGGTTCCTGTGGACCCATTTTCGACATAAGTTCATCTATTTCTTCTTTTGAAAGTGGAGTTGGGGTTGTTGAGTCGGCTCCGACAAATCCTGTTACTCGGGGAGTGTTTCGCACCACTGACCATGAATCATGATCCATTATCATACTCACCAATACATATCCGGGGTAGATTTTTTCTTCTGTGGTATGTCGCTTTCCGTTTTTCACTTTTATTTTTATTTCCTTCGGAACAACCACATCAAAAATTTTATCTCCCATAAGTAACGATTCAACGCGCTGCTTTAAATAACGCGAAACCGCATCCTCATATCCAGAGTATGTATGTATTGCATACCACTTTCGCTCCGCTTTTTCTTCTTCTTTTTGATTATAAATATTTTTATTCATAAAAATTTAAACAACGAGGCGATCAAGTCCTTTCAAAAAGGCGAAATCAATGATCCCCAAAAGTACTGCAATTCCTATCGAAAATCCAACGACAAAAAGGGTATATCGCACAGTTTCTGCACGCGTAGGCCAATTCACCCGTTTTAGTTCTTGGCGGGACTCTTGTAAAAATATGTTAATGCGTTCAAACATAGAAATGTGTATGTGTGCTTAGATTAAGATTTGAGAGCCTAAATGTCAAGATTTCGCACCGTACTTGCATGTGATTGAATAAATTTCTTGCGCGGTTCAACTGCTTCTCCCATAAGAATATCGAATAGTTTATCCGCTTGTATTGTGTCGGCAATAGACACTTGTTTTAACACCCTATTTTCCGGATTCATCGTTGTCTCCCACAACATATCAGGATTCATTTCTCCCAACCCTTTATATCGTTGAACATTTCCTTCTCCTCCAAACGACTTTATCACTTTATCCCTTTCCTCATCGCTATATGCGTATTGCACCTCACGTCCTTTCTGAATACGAAATAGTGGCGGCTGGGCAATATACAAATATCCCCCATCAATAATTTGTCGGAAATATCGATAGAATAATGTAAGAAGAAGTGTTCGAATGTGTTCACCATCAACGTCGGCATCGGACATAAGAATAATTTTATGGTAACGAAGTTTTGTGATATCGAACCTATCAGAAATAGCGGTTCCGAGTGCTACCACAAGCGAACGTACTTCTTTATTCAAAAGCATTTTATCTACGCGCGATTTTTCAACATTCAAAATTTTCCCCTTGAGTGGCAAAATTGCCTGGGTTCTCCTATCCCGTCCCTGTTTACAGGAACCCCCTGCCGAATCTCCCTCAACAATGAATAACTCTGATTCTTCCGCTTTTCGTGATGAACAATCGGATAATTTTCCCGGCAACGTAAGTCCCTCAAGAGCACCTTTACGAAGCACAGTATCCTTTGCGGCTTTTGCGGCTTTTCGTGCCTTTGCTGCAAGAAGGTTCTTTTCAATAATACGACGAGCATCGGATGAATGTTTATCTAAAAATTCTTTCAATCCTTCGTTTACTGCTGCTTCCACCGCAGTACGCGCTTCAGGATTTCCAAGTCTTGCTTTTGTTTGTCCTTCAAATTGCGGCTCCCGCAACTTTATTGAAACAAGAGCAATAAGCCCCTCACGAACATCATCCCCAGTGAGGTTCTCATCGGCGTCCTTAAGAAAACCGTTTTGTCTCGCATAGTCATTCAGCGTTCTTGTGAGTGCCGAACGAAATCCCGTGAGATGCATTCCTCCATCGGTAGTATAAATATTATTTGCAAAACTCATCTCTTCGCTTTCTACGTCACTCGTGTAGAGAAACGATGCTTCAATATCGATTCTTTCCATCTCTTTATGAACATAAAATGGCTCGTCTTGAATAACCTCCTCTGTTTCACTTACCAAGTAATGAAGAAACGACTTCAATCCCCCGTCAAAATAAAAACCATGAAATGCGGGTTGGTCTTTTCTCGCATCGACAATATCAATATGAATGCCCTTTGTAAGATATGCCTGTTGACGAAGATGGTCGGTAATTTTCTTTATATCAAACTCAATTTTTTGAAAAATTGTCGGGTCTGCCTGGAATGTTATTTTTGTTCCCGTGGCATCGGTTTTTCCGATTTTTTTCACATTATATTGTGGAACTCCTTTTTTATATTCCTGCACATGTATTCCTCCATCTTTATGAATTTCTGCTTTCATCCACGTGGAAAGTGCATTCACCACAGAAACACCAACCCCGTGAAGTCCGGATGAAATTTTATATGAATCTCCGCCAAATTTTCCTCCGGCATGCAATGTGCACAATGCCGTTTCAAGTGCAGATTTTTTTGTCTGTGGATGTATATCAACAGGAATACCTCGCCCATCATCGGTAACCGATACAATTCCGTCCTTCAAAAGTTCAATAGTGATTTTTTTTGCATACCCCCCAATCGCTTCATCAAGCGAATTGTCCACGATTTCCCAAATAAGATGGTGAAGACCATCGACACCAGTCGATCCGATATACATTCCTGGCCTCTTCCGAACTGGATCGAGCCCCTCAAGAACATAGATATCCTTTGCGCTATATGAGGATGATTGGGTCTTTTTTTCGTCTTTTTTACTCTCTTTTGCCATAAAAATAATGCCTTCTTGGCACACATTTATTCTATCAGATTTCACAGAAAAATGGAAGTTTAAAAAGACTAAAAAATCCTCATTTTTGCTGATAAATTTCGATATATAACAATAAAAAATGAGCCTCAAAATTGGGCTCATTTTTATCTCGTTTTAAAGCATTAATTCCTTTTTTTTATGACACCTGAGGCATTCGACTATAATCTCACTGAATTTTTCCTGTTTTCCCTTGTGTTCGGCTACTTCTTCCTTTTCCGAAACAATTTTTCCCAGTACGTGCATATGACATGCACCACAAAGGAAACGAACGTGTTGAATTGCCTTTATCTCAGATTCATTCGCCTTTATATTGTGCGGGGAAACCCACATACAGACACTACATATAGCGGTGTACTGAATTGTTCCCTTCATGCGGGTCGGATAAAGAAGTTCGTGTTCTGTAGTACCCTCACAATGCTCACAAAAAAATCTCGTGTTCTTTTCCATCTCCCCTCCTTATATAAAATATCTGTATTCATTATAACAAAAAACCTGATGTTATATTATCAGGTTTTTATTTTTTCATCCTTTCAAAAATAAATGCAATACAATCACTTACCACCATACCCTCATTTTGCGATGCATTAATCCACTTCCATTTAAAATCTTTTGCAACTTTTCTGTACATACGAATAGTTTTAAGAGACAAACTATTCATACCTTTTTTATTCGTCTCGGAAAGTTTTCGCTTTCTTGTTTCTTTAAGAGAAGTATCAAAAAAGAAAGTGATGTCCGGTTTTGGTTTTATTCTTGAATAAAACCACATAACAATCCCCTTGGGCACCTTGCTACAGAGAGAAAAAACGACAGATGTACCAGCATAACGATCTGCAAAAATAATATCATAATCCTCTTTATTCATCTCTCGTATCGCTTTTGCCTCTTTAAAGCGGATAATCCAAAAAATGAAGTTACGTAAAGAACTATGTGCAAAAAATTTTTTTGCCACTCTTTGCAACGTGTGACAATAGGTTCCAGAGTCGGTATCAACAACACCGATTCTAAACCCACGTTGTTCAAATATTTTTTTAAGACTTTCTATTGCGGTACTTTTTCCGCCTCCAGAAGGTCCCTCAAATGCAACAAAAACCATCGCGACCTCCTTTATTTAATTAAAAAAATCACTGTAAATATAATACAGTGAAAATACTTTTTAGTCAAATTTAGGATGTAATTTTTAAAAGTGACTCTAGAACAATCGGCAATTCTTTTGTGCCAGTACTTCCGCTAAAATGCCCCATCTCTCGTTCAATAATCAACTCTGAATTTAATTGTTCTTTAAAATCTTTTTTATTTTCAAGTGGCACATATGGATCATTATCAGAAAAAATGGCAATACTTTTTGATAAATGAAAACTTACCCTTTTGAGATCTAATGGTGTTGAGAGCCATTCTTTTTCTACATCTTTTACTGTATCATCATCCTCAAGATTGGTTAGTCTCTTTAAAAATCCCGCAACAAATACAGCACCACCGATTTTTATTCCATCAGGAAGTCCTTCAAGATACCTAATAATCGTCTGACACCCCATACTGTGACCAACAAAGTAGGTATCTTTATTTGGAACCCCCACAATTCTTTGTACTTCGGGAACCCAATTCCTTATTCGAGGTTCTTCCGACTGTGGAAGTTGAGGCACAACAACCGAAAATCCACGTAACTCCAACTCTTTTTTTAACCATGGAAACCAACCCTCTTCAGGATAACCATCCCATCCATGGATAATAAAAACTTGCTTCATAGAAGTGCAGTATTCTTGAATTAATCCGAACGCATTTCGCCGCCGCAGGCGGCGAGGAACCCCCCGCGAATTCGGAGCAGCTTCGCCGCGAAATTTAACAATTTCCAATTTTTCTTTGGCGGCATTCAATTAAAAATCAGATACCAAGTTC
>JBFLWN010000009.1:0-28537 GCA_040757555.1 Patescibacteria group bacterium
AATTCAGAATATAAATAATAAAAAATACGTGGAGGTGGCAGATTGGAAACAATTACACTTATTCTCCAGATATTAGTTTCAGTAATTTTCTTTACCAATAAAGTCTTATTGGTTATTGGTAAAAGAAGTGGGTGGCTCGCGGGTGCAATTGCCGCAACACTTGCCTGTGCATATTTCTTTCTTATAGAACTGTATATTTATACCGTTCTTGAGATTGGACTTCTTATGCTTATGGGATATGGATATTTATCCCACGATACAAAGAAAATAAGAAAATTTTTTGCAGTATTATTTGCCATTATTATTGCTGGAACGCTGTATTATTTTTTCCAAAACGTTTCTGTTTCTCTTATTGTATTTTTTTTATTTATTGTAATTTTTAAATACACAGAGATACAGATAGAAAAAACCATTCATATTTCGATTGTTCTTTTTATGATCGTGTTGATGTATATGGTTTTTCAGGGACTTCTCACGGTTGTTGAATTTATAAGTTCCATTGGAATGTTATTGGGCACCTATTGGCTTGCGCATTCAAAAATAAGAATTGGATGGGCGCTTTATGGATTTGCTCATTGTTTATCGGCATATCTAGGATTTGCAAAAGGACAAATAATATTTGGAATATTCCAAGGGTTATCAGTTTTCGCAGCTGTCATAGGTATTGGAATGGCTGATAAGAAATATTAAAGATGGAGGAGTGATGATACGAAAGATATTTGGATTTCTTATGGGAACGATTTTGGGAGGATTTCTTTCTGGTGTTGCATTGGTATTTATCTATTTACATGAAGAAAACAAGGCAGCACCATTTCTTGGTTTTTCGTTCTGGATAGCACTTTTGGTGCTATTTAAACCTAAGAAGCGAAAAAATGGAGAACCTGATCTTCCTGCTCTTGAAGTTGCAGGGATGAGTTTTTTTGTATCTCTACTGGTTTTTTTCTTAGGATACAATCTCATCAGGTTTTTAGGATTTTTATGATAATACAAGAGCTTTTTTATTTTGAAAAAGCTCTTTTTTGTTTTATCATTTATATACTATGACGAAACCGAAGAAGGTTGGATTGGCACTTGGGGGAGGAGCGGCAAAGGGACTCGCGCACATTGGGGTTATTCGCGTACTCGAAAGAGCGGGAATCGAGATTAGTTATATTGCGGGAACGAGTATGGGAGCATTGATCGGGGGTTTTTATGCGGCAAAAAAAGATATTACATTTTTGGAAAACCTGTTTTTGGATGTAAAAGATCAGGATATTTATCGTCCCTCCCACATTCTTTTGAAGAAGGATGGTGAATTATTCAAAAATAAATCTTTTATGAAAACGCTTGAGGATCATATTGGGAAAATGAACATAGAAGATTGTAAAATTCCGTTTTCCGCGGTTGCAACAGACGTCGAGAATGGAAATGAGGTAGTGTTGAGTAAGGGGAATCTCCGCGACGCAATTCAGGCAAGTACGGCACTTCCCATTATTTTCCCTCCTGCAAAAATTGACGGTCGTCTTCTTATGGATGGGGGATTTGTGAATCCGGTTCCCGCGGATGTGGTGCGAAACATGGGAGCGGAGTTTGTGATTGCGGTTGATGTATCGAGTCAATGGTTAAACCTCGAAGAAGAATCATTTAGTCCGTCCAGGGTATATAATTTGATTCCACGAATGTTGGAGGTTATCGAGTATCAACTTGCGCGTCGCATACTTCCACAGGCGAATGTTGTGCTTACTCCACCCGTTTTGGGATATCGAATATTTCAATTTAATGATGCAAGAGAAATCATTAAATGCGGAGAGAATGAAACGCGAAATAAGTTGGGTGAGATTTATAAGGGGTCCAATTACACCCCTCCTCCTAAAAAACCGTTTGAGCAGTTTATGGACTTTATTTTCTATAGCGATTAACTCCAAATAATACTTGTACCCCCCCTTTTTAGGGGGTTTTTCATACTATTGACCCCGTTAAAAATCACCCCCACCCTCCCTTTTGCGGGTTTGGTTATTTGCCTGATTTTAGCCCTATTTATATGCATATTTATGGGTTTTGTGTATATATGGTGGGCTATTTCTAACGGGGTTGACAAATTACTAGTTATTTGCTATAATTACACCAGAATTAATTACCAACTAATTATTTAAAAAACACCCCCCCCGGAGGTGGGATCATATGAAAAAGTTATATTTCGCAATATCATTTACGAACCCAACGAACGTTCCAACGTCATTAAAATGGGTAAAACCAGACAATGATGTAAGATTTAAGGGAATTGAAACCCCTGGATTATCTGGAGAAAAAACTTCATTGGAGGACATGTTTTCTGAACTTGAAAAAAATGGATTATTCATTCAATCCGGCTTTGCTCAGAAAAAAACCGGCGAAAACAAGATGTTCTTTACGATGATTAAGTTCCAATTCGGTAATGAAAGAAAAGATCCAGAAGAAGAGAATTCACTGAAAAGTTCATTTCTTAAGATCTTTGAAGATGCCTTTTGGAATGTTAAGGTTTTCGGTCATGAAGATAATGTCACTATCGCATGTTCATGTCGGGTTCCACGATATGAAGGAAATGACAGATTAAAACCCGTCACAATATGGGATAAAGATCCGGTTACAAAAGAAAGAATAGGCGATAAACCAAAACCTATTCAGCCGGAACATTTACTCTCTTTTGAAGATGGAGAATTAGTACTGTACAAATACGAATAATTAAAATAAAAAGCCGCTGGCAATATCAGCGGCTTTTTTGCATATGAATTTTATGAAAGTTGTTTATCCGACAATTGGTTTTCCGGGAAGTTCGTGACATCCATGACATCGAGCTTGATACGTCTCCTCTCCACCGACTTTTGTTTGATCAGAATCGTAGGGGGCGGGTTTTCCGTCATTTAGTCGTTGTGGTAAATCGGCTTGTTTTCCACATTTATAACATCGTGAATGGAGGTTTTTTACATCACGTACGTCGTCGCATAATCCGATAAGTTGGAGTGTGACTCCAAACGGTTCGCCTCTAAAATCGAGTGGAAGTCCGGCGGCGGTTACGTCATATCCTCTTTTGAGAAGTTCATTTACAGTTTGAAATGCTTGGAGTGACGGGGTGAAAAATTGTATTTCATCAATTGCAATGATATTGAATCCACATCCCTGTTTTGATTCTTCTTCTCTTATTATTTCGAATATTTTTAAAATATTATCGCCTGGAATTTCGAATGCCTCCATTTTCATTCCTTTCGAATTTTTTATATATCCATCTCCACTTCGCGTGTCAGTTTTCGGTTTTATGACAAGAATACGTTCCTTGCCATGCTCCCTTAGTGTTTCAATATCGTTTATGAGCGTCCCCGTTTTATTTGAGAACATATTTCCATAAATGACGGTAAGTTTTCCACGTGTCATAACACACCTCTTTTTATTTTTTAAAATTGCTATACATATGAAAGCAAGGAATATATGAATTTTCAACTTGCCTTGAGCACTATGGGTGTGGTGGAGTAGAGTGAATAGGTATGCAGAAGTTATATAAAGACATTCCAGAGACTCCCGGGGTGTATATCATGAAGAATAGAAAAGGGGAGATCTTATATATCGGAAAAGCGGTCCACTTAAAACGACGAGTTTCGAGTTATTTTACGCATCCCCACGATACTCGGATTCAAAGGATGGTAAGTGAAATCGCAAAAATAGAGACAAAAGAAACGGATTCCGCACTTGAGGCACTTATTCTTGAATCGGCGCTTATAAAAAAACATCAACCTCCGTTCAATGTACAAGAGAAGGATGACAAGAGCTTTCTTTATGTTGCAATTACTGCCGATGAATTTCCGCGGATACTTTTGATTCGGGGAAAGGATATGCATCACTCGAGGGAGAACTATTATTACACTGCCGGACCATTTGTGTCCGCCTCAAGTGTTCGAGAGGCACTTCGGATTATACGAAAAATTTTTCCATGGAACGATCATTTGCCAAGTGAGATAGAAAAAAAGAAAGCGTGTTTTAATTATCAGATACAACTTTGTCCCGGAGTGTGTGTGGGGGATATATCGAAAAATGAATATAAAAAAACAATCAAAAATATTGTTTTATTTTTCGAAGGGAAAAAGGAAAAAATTGTGAAGAATCTTGAGAAGGAGATGAATGTCACGAGTAAAAAAATGGAATTCGAAAAAGCCGAAAAAATAAAACGCCAATTATTTGCATTAAAACATATCAATGATACAGCTCTTTTTTCAAAAGAGAATTTCGAATTTCAAATTTCGAATTTTAAATTAAAGCAAAAGCGGATAGAAGGGTATGATATTTCAAATATATCGGGAACGAATTCGGTGGGAGTGATGGTGGTTTTTGAAGGTGATAAACCAGAAAAAAATGAATATAGGAAGTTTCATATAAAAACTATTGAGGGTTCGAATGACACGGGGATGTTAAAGGAAGTGATTGAACGGAGATTTCGTAATAATTGGAAGCATCCGGATTTGATTCTTGTCGATGGAGGGCTGGGGCAAGTGAATGCGATAGAAGATGCCCTAAAGAAGATCAATCTCCGCATTCCGGTTATTGGCATGGCAAAAGGGGTAGAAAGAAAGAGAACGGATATTATAGGGAAAAAACCATTATGGGTATTGCATGAGATGTTGGTGCGGGTGAGGGATGAGGCACATCGTTTCGCAATTGCATTTCATAGGAAGAAAAGACGTGCGGGATTTTTGAAAAAGAGTTAAAATAGATACATGATAGAAAAAATAAAGAAATTTTTTGATAAACTTGAAGATCGGGTACGACATGTATTGAGTCATAAACCCATCTTGTACGCATTTCTTGGCGGTATCGGCATCGTATTGTTCTGGAAGGGAGTATGGGAAACGGCTGAATATTTTTCGATTCTTGACGGATTGGGGTCGGTAATCGCAAGCGTTATTCTCCTTCTCGTCATTGGATTATTCGTTTCTTCATTCATCGGTGATTCAATTCTTATTGCAGGACTTCGATCGCAAAAGAAGGTTACCGAAAAAACAGAGGCGGAGGTGGCTATGGAAGAGAGTGGAATTATGAAAATGAACGAAAAAATAAATAAGATGGAAAAAGATCTCGAAGAAATAAAAAAACTTCTTACACAAAAAAATGGAACTGGAAGAAAAACAAAGTAAGTTACGTGTGTGGATTTTTGTCATACTATTTATCGCGCTTTGTGGCGCGGTATATTGGTATTTTTTTTCTCCTTCCCCACAAAAAACAGCAGTTTCGGACGTGACTATATTCAGTCCAAAAGCGGAGGAAATAATAAAGAGTCCTCTCAAAATTTCGGGTGAGGCACGAGGAACGTGGTTTTTTGAAGGGAGTTTTCCGGTAGTACTGAAAGATGAAAATGGAAATACAGTAAAAGAAGGATTTGTCACTGCACAAAAAGACTGGATGACTCAGGATTTTGTTCCGTTTATCGGTGAACTTGAGTTCGATACCCCGGAAGTTGGGAAGGGCGAGTTGATTCTCAAAAAGGACAATCCATCCGATCTTCGTGAGTATGATAAATCAACAAGTATTCCGGTTGGTTTTTCATTGGACAAGACAACTATTCAATTATTTTTCAGTGATATCAATAAAGACCCGCAGGTACTTGAATGCGGAAAAACATATCCCGTTTCCCGTGTGGTTCCGAAAGTTTCGGGAATTGCAAAAAAGGCTATTGAAGAATTACTCAAGGGAACCACTACCGATGAAAGCCTCGCGGGTATAAAAACAAACATTCCAAAAGAGACAGTATTGCAGAGTATTTCCATTGAGGGGGGAGTCGCAAGAGTTGATTTTAATCTTGCTATTCAAACAGGGGGATCGTGTAGAGTTGCAGCGATACGTTCGCAGATTGCAAATACACTTCGTCAATTTCCGTCGGTTTCGGAGGTAGTAATTTCGGTAAATGGGAACTCAGCTGAGGCACTTCAGCCGTAATGATGAAGAAGAACACTCCATATATCGGTGGACATGTTTCCACTGCTGGCGGGATTTCAAATGCTATTTCACATGGTGAGGCAATTGGTGCGACTACGATACAAATATTCGGTGCATCGCCGCAAACATGGTTTACAAAATTTCCATCGGAGGAGGAGATAAAAAAATTTAAAGAAGCAAAAAAGAAAAGTTCAATCAACTCGGTATATCTTCATGCGGCATATCTCGTGAATCTTGCGAGCGCATCGGATGAAATATACGAAAAATCAATAAAAAATCTTTCTGAGCATTTAAAGATTGCGGAATCGATTGAAGCCGAGGGACTTATCTTTCATCTCGGATCAAACAAGGGTATTTCAAAAGAGGAAGGATTGAAAAAAGAGATTGCGGGGATGAAAGAAGTGCTACGGCACGTTCCCGGGAAATCGTTCCTTATTATGGAGAACTCGGCCGGAGGAGGAGATAAGATCGGCTCGAATATTGAAGAAATAGGTTTTTTGTTTAAAGAAATGAATTCAGATCGAGTGAAAATGTGTTTTGATACCGCACACGCGTTTGAAGCGGGTCTTATTCAAGAATATACAAAAGAGAATGTGAAGAAGCTTTTTGATACGTGGGAGAAAGAAATTGGATTGGAATATATGGTGGCACTGCATATGAATGATTCGAAAACCGCATATGAATCGCACCATGATCGGCATGAAAATATCGGGGAAGGACATATCGGTATGGAGGGATTTAAAGTGCTTGCGAAGGAGAAGCGATTATTCGATAAAGCGTGGCTTCTTGAGGTTCCCGGGTTTGATGACGGGGGGCCGGATAAGAGAAATATGGAGATACTCAAATCATTCTTCGAATAGTGATAAAGTCCTTAAAGTTAAAAGTTTATAAAGTGAAAATATTTGTTACGGTAAAACCAAATTCAAAACGCGAGGGAGTGGAGAAAATAGATGAGACCCATGTTGTGGTGAGAGCAAACGCGCCGGCAAAAGAGGGGAAGGCGAATAAAAGAGTTGAAGAATTACTCGCGGAATATCTCGGCATTGCAAAAAGCAGAATTTGGCTTGTGAGTGGTGCGACCGCGCACGAAAAGATATTTGAAATAAGATAAAAATTTATCTATGTATGTATTTAATAAAACAAAAAATTGTTTAATTTCTGATAAGGTTGAGGTGGCAAAAACGTTTAAGGAAAAATCGGAGGGGTTGCTGAAATATGAAACGTCTCATGCAATGTATTTCGAGACACGATGGGGAATTCATACGTATGGAATGAAATTCCCGATTGATGTAATAGTGCTTGATGAAGATAATACGGCAAAAAAGATAAAGAAAGATATGAAACCGGGAAGGTTTTTCTTTTGGAATCCAAAATATAAAAGAGTATTGGAATTGCCGATTGGGAGCGACGTTGAAGAAAATGATGTATTGGAGACAGTATAATCATTTGGGAGATTAAAATTTCGTTTTAAATTACTTCTTACATTACTCATACGATCGTATGAGTAATGTAAGAGGGTGTGTTTGTGGTAAATTGACGAAATATATTTCCAGTATTATCGTGATCATAGCTTAATTTACATTTTTATTATTTCGAGGAGGAAGTCATGGAAGAGAAAGAAAAGGCCATGTTGTGGCGTTGGCCGCTTGTCGCGTTTGTTGTCATTGGAATTGTTTATTTGGTTAATTATATTTGCGGGGGAAGTTTTGCGGGTGAAGTGAAGAGTCTGGATCTTTTGTGGTGGGATATTCCACTTCCCTCATTTTTGTCTCTAGCGCTGACCGGTTGGTGGGGTAATATCGTCTATGCTCCATTGGTATATTCCATACTTCTTTTCCTTATTTTTTACTCAAGGGAGGAAATGGAAAATACTTTTTTTGGATTCTGTATTATCGCAACGTTGTGCCTGTTTCTTCCATTTGGGAAAGCCATTGTTGTCATATTTCCGATTATTTCTTCATTTCTTCTTGCTTTTCTGTATATCTTGGAACATGAGACTAATCTTGATCTTGAAATGGTACTCTCGGAAGATTTCAGAGATTCGTTTTTAATTTCAAGTGTTCTCCCGGTTTCTCTTTTCTATCCATTCGGGATTGTGTTTCTGATGTGTCTCGCGGGTTTGGGTGCAGCCATCATAGGATTTTTGATTGGTCTTTTTCTTTCTGGACCCCTTCCGTTTTTGTTAGAAAAGATAAAACATTGGATATGTCTCAAAGATATCCGTGAAAAAGAATAAAATAAAACCCCTAATAGTATGAGGGGTTTTTTAATTTAATATTTGGGGAGTTTTTCCTTCGATTTGGATTTTTTTCAATACAAGTTTTTCGCCTCTTAATTCGGATTCGAGGAGCTTCATGCGTTTTTCATTTTTGATTGTCCATACTCCCGGTTCTGGGTTGAGGGCACATATTTTTTTGTGAATCCAAAATGCTTTTTCTCCCTGGAGTGCGGCATCCAATACATCGGAAGCAATGAATCCGTTTTGTGTTTCGAATTTTTTTGTGAACGTCGCTTCTCCTTCGTCTTGTTCTTTTGGAATAATCTTCCCGCCGATATACTCGGGAAGTGTTGTTATCAATAAGTCTGCACCTAACTTTGCAAGTCTTTTTTCGAGTGAAAGATATGTGTCGTTTGCCAATATTATCGTTGCATCCTCTGCGATGATCTTCCCGTGATCAACTTTCTCATCCACAAGAAAGAGCGAGACGCCGGTTTCTTCGTCGCCATCCAGAATGGCGGTTTGTATCGGGCTTGCTCCACGATGTTTCGGGAGAAGGGAGGGATGTATTCCTAGTGTACTGAATTTCGGAGTATTCAATATTTCCTTCGGAATGATCTTTCCATAGGCGGCAACAACGGTAAAATCGATTTCGCCGACTTCCGCTTTCCATGTTTCCGCTTCAAGTTTTTCGGGTTGGGAAACGGCGATATTGTGTTTTTGTGCGAGTAGTTTTGTGGGGGGAGGGGTGATTATTTTTTTTCTTCCGACAGGGCGGTCGGGATTACAGATCACCACCGAGGGAATCAATCCTTGTGCAATAAGTTCTTCCAATACAATTTCGGCAAATCGGGGGGTGCCGAAAAATGCGAATTTATAATTCATTGTTTTGAGGAATTTCTAATTTGTGCACTTCCTTTGCAATATCGATAAATAACCCTCCATCGAGATGACCCACCTCATGTTGGAAAACACGGGCAAGAAGTCCCCATGCTTTTATCTTCAATTTTTTTCCGTGTTGATCGTATCCCATAAGTGTCACTTCGTAGTGACGTTCGGTGGGGCCATACATTTCGGGCACACTCAAACATCCTTCCTCGATTGTTTCCATTTCTTTCGATTTCTTTATGATCTCGGGATTGAAAATTGCGTAAAACTTCTGATGTCCCTGTCCATCGGGAACCTGGGCGACAAAAAAACGTTCGGGAATTCCGATTTGATTTGCGGAAAGCCCTACGCCATTTGCTTCTTTCATTATGACGCGCATTTTTCGCACGAGTTCACGTATTTCTTTCGCCTGTTTTTTGTCTTTCAATTTTGAGAGGTCAAACTCCTTCGTTTTTTCGCGAAGAAATTTCTCGTCCTTTTTCTGTTTTATGGTGACAATTGGTTTTTCCATGGATATATATTATTCATCCTTCGCATAGAGCACACGCATGAAGTATGCTCCCTTATTCTTTATATTTTTCCGCTCTGCGACATTTTTTGCAAGCGTTCGGAGTTTTTGTTCGTTTTGTTGTTTTGCGAGTTTTATATAGAGTGCTTTGTGAGCTCTGTCTTCCAATAGATCGGCAATTTCAAGGCCAATTAACTGATGGTTTTTGCTCACTCGCTTGTTTTTTGAACGTTCATCCAGTGATTCGAGATATTTGTTTTTATTTATTGTGTCTCTTGACATATTTTTATATTATGCTATCCTCATGTTAGATCTTCGTTCAGAAGGTAAGAGCGAGTCTCCCTGACCGGTTTGGAGACGTTAGTAGTTCGACCACACACGTACAGCCTGGCCCAAAATAGTGACCTAACGTGTGTGGCTTTTTTTATTCATTTCATACCTCAATTGTATGGTATTATAAAAACGATGAAAAGGAGACTCTTTATTGCAATTCCGCTTCCGGAGCAGATACGGAAGGAGATACAATATGCCCTTGATCGCATCGATCCGGAGATTTTTTTGGCAGGGAAGGAGGTGGAAGATAAAAATTGGCACATCACATTGAATTTTCTAGGGGAGCAGGATGAGGAGAAAATTCCGCACATTATTTCAATATTGAAAGAGGTGGCACGGGAACGCGCATATTCGAAAATCTCGGTGACGTTAAAACATATTGATTTTGAATCAATAGAGAAGCGAATGATGTGGGCGCATGGGGATAAGACATCTTCGGAAGGATTGGGGAAGATAAAAGAATATATTTCCCACCGTCTTTCGGATTCCCATATTCACGGGAGGGATGAGTTCGATAAACTTACTGCGCACATCACTCTCATGCGTTTTTCTCGACGCCCACACAAAGACGTTCATATTCATGAAGAGTTAGGGGTTTCGTTTCCGATTGAAGAAATTGATCTTATGGAATCGGAATTGTCCGAATCGGGAGCGGAATATACACTGTTACATTCGGAAAAATTTTTGTAGTAAAAACTTAGCTTTTTGGTATAGTTGACAAATGGCATAGAGTTATGCTATTATCTTTTCAGCACAATAAAACATTTATTTATTAACAAAGGTGAGGAAGCAATGAAGATTCTTCTCGTGGAAGATAACAAAGATGCGCGGTATATTATTAACCGACTTCTTCAAAAAAATGGCTTTAAGGATGTGGTGATGGTTGAAAATGGAAAAGAAGCCCTTGAGGTAGTGGAAAAAGAAAATTTTTCACTTATTTTAATGGATATACGCATGCCGGTGATGGATGGTTTTGAGGCGACAAAAAAGATTCGGGAAATGCCTGGATATAAGGAAACCCCAATTATTGCAGTTACTGCATATTCTATGAAGGGGGACCGAGAAGAGTGTCTCGAGGCCGGAGCAACTGATTATTTATCGAAGCCGTTTGATAATGATGATTTTGTTGAATTGGTAAAAAAATACACTTCGGATTTATCGAAGTAGTAAAAAGAGATGCAGGTTTTTAAAAATAAAAGTTCCCAAAAGGGGACTTTTTCTTTTATAACAAAACCGTCGCGATCGCGACGGTTTTGTTAGGGGCTAGGGAGAATAAGAGTATATAACATTGAAGGCTCGATCGGACGCTCAATGTTAGGGGGGAAGAGGGGTGGGGAGTGAGAGAGAGTGAGAGAGTGCGAGAGTGCGAGAGTGCGAGAGTGGAAGAGTGCGAGAGTGGAAGAGTGAAAGAGTGGAAGAGTGCGAGAGGGTGAGAAGATGTAGAGAAGAAGGGAAGGAGTGAGGGGAGATGAGGAGAGAGAAAAACGGGGATTTGATGAATTTTGAGCGGGGTGGGATAATGAAATTACTGATAGATCTACGGAAGTTTCTCATAAAAAGCGTATGAAAACACGGAGAAAAATAGGGGAGGAAACTTAAAAAAGTTACCAGTGGGACGAGCTTTTGAAACAAATTTATGGCTAGAACATCTTCAATCAAAAATCTTAAGAAAGCCAGAAAAGCAAAGAACGATGAGTTTTATACTCAGTATATTGATATTCAAAAAGAGATCGAAAAATATCTAGATTACAATCCAAGCACTTTTCGTAATAAAGTAGTATATTGCAATTGTGATGATCCATTTGAAAGTAATTTCTTTCGATATTTTATACTCAATTTCAACAAACTTAGATTAAAACAACTCATCACAACGAGTTATAAACCCTCACCTGTTGCCAATACTCAACTAAGATTATTTGGTGATGACAAAACACTTACAAAAACAAAAGGACGTCAAAAAATAACGGCCAACAAATTTATTATTAATGAAGTGAAAGACATAGATGGAGATGGTGAGTTTAATTTGAAAGATGTTGCCGAACAGTTAAAAGTAAACAAAAACAATGAATGGATGCCCCTTGAGAAAGATGGCGACTTCAGAAGTCCCGAATGCATAGCATTACTGGAACAATCTGATATTGTAGTAACCAATCCACCTTTCAGTTTATTCCGCGAATATGTTAAACAACTTTTTGATTATCAAAAGAAGTTTTTGATAATCGGTAATATTAATTGCTTAACTTATAGAGAAATATTTCAAAAAATTAAACAAAATAAGGCGTGGATTGGTAATGGAATGGGAAGGTGGATTTCTGGATTTATTGTTCCTGAGTCATATGATTTGTATGGGTCAGAGGCCCGAATAGATGAAAATGGAAAAAGAATTGTCGCCACTAATAATTGTTTATGGCTTACTAACCTTGACCATGGGCGCCGTCATCGACCATTGCCACTTATGACGATGGCGGAAAACTTAAAGTATAGTAAGCATAAAGAAATTAAGGGTAAAAAGTCATATGACAAATATGATAATTATAATGCGATAGAGGTGCCCTTTACAGATGCAATACCAAGTGATTATAAAGGTGTAATGGGTGTGCCAGTTACATTTCTTGATAAATATAACCCCGACCAGTTCGAAATATTAGGAAATTCAAATGTGCGAGGAGAGCGAGAACATTTAATGAATAAAGTAAAAAGTGCAACGGATTGCACTTATATAAATGGTAAACCACAATATGCTCGTATTTTAATTAAAAACAAAAAAGTAAAATAGTATGAAAACAATTTTAAAAAGTAATATAACAATCAAAGAAATTTGCGACGGGTTTGTTTACAACGAACTTGAGGGCAAGGGTTTATTTGGTTTATCTGGTAAGCTTACTATCCAACCAGAATATCAGCGCAATTATATTTACGCTTCTGATGGCGGCAAAAGGGAGATGGCTGTAATTGAATCAATCCTAAAAGGCTATCCAATAGGTTTGATTTATTTTAATAAAGTTAGTGGTAACAATTTGGAAGTCTTAGACGGGCAGCAACGCATAACAAGTCTTGGGCGTTTTATCAATGACAAATTTGCCATCTTAGATGAAAATGGAAATCCGCAATATTTTGGTGCTATGGCTGAAGATAAAAAGACAAGAATTTTGGAAACAAAGCTACTTATTTACGAGTGCGAAGGAACAGAGAGTCAGATAAAAGAATGGTTCAAAACCATAAATATTGCTGGTATCCCACTTAATAATCAAGAATTACTAAATGCTGTATATTCTGGCCCATTCGTAACCAAAGCCAAAGAGGAATTTAGTAATAGCCAAAACGCAAATATACAAAAATGGAGTGCGTATGTTTCCGGTAGTGCTAACCGACAGGAATTTTTAGAATGTGCTCTTGATTGGGTGAGTAAGGGTAATATTGGCGATTATATGAGTAAACATCGCAAAGAAAAAAATATTGATGAATTGAAAAAATATTTCAACAGGGTTATTAATTGGGTATCTAGCGTATTTACTGATGTAGAAAGCGAAATGCGTGGACTTGAGTGGGGGCGACTTTACGAGGAATATCATAAAAAATCATATAACTCAATCAAAGTATCAGCTGAAGTGCGCAAGCTCTATGGTGACTTTTTTGTTAAAGATAAGAAAGGAATTTTTGAATATATTTTAAGTGGTAACAACAACACAAAATTACTTAATATTCGTATTTTTGACGAACCAACCAAAAGAGCTGTTTATGAAAAGCAGGTTCGCGAAGCTGAAATAAAAAAGAGATCAAATTGTTCGCTTTGTGCAGTTGGGCACGACGCTAGTAAGAATAAGATTTGGGGTTTTGGCGAAATGGAAGCAGATCATGTATCAGCATGGAGTAAGGGCGGCGCTACTTCGGTTAAAAATTGCGAGATGTTGTGTAAAACACACAATCGGGCAAAGGGAAATCGATAGTGTATAAAGTTTAAGTCTGTGGAAAGGATATTATGAAAAAAGAAGTAACAATTTCAGAATCAAAAGTTATTGATGCCATACTTAAATGGGCTTATAAGAATAGTTGGGGATTGAGACCACAAATTAAATATGGTCATAAGGCAGGAGTTGATCTTGAACTAACAAATGAGAAGACTCGACATAAGTATTTGATTGAATGTAAGGGTGGACCACATCACGAGGTGAATTTTGTCTATTCACTCGGACAAATTATTACTAGAATGAACAGAATTCCAAAGGGTGTGAATTACGGTATTGCCTTACCAACCAAGTCTGCGGAAATTGCGCGCAAAAGAATTCCGAGAGGATTTGCCACTCGAAATAAACTAACCATCTTTTCTGTGGCTAATAATGGCGCAGTAAAAAGATTTACATCAACACAGTTTTAACTCATCCAAAAAAGATGATAAAAATCCTGGCGTTGAGTGACTTGTACAAAAAGCTGAATTAGTGAATGGGGAGAGGGGTTATCCAGAGCTCATGAACAGTTTACAGACGCAGATGTATTGAAATTGGGAAAAAGGGAGATAAAATAGAGGGGTAAGGAGGTCGAAGGGCCTCGACATGAACTCTTGAATTCACGCCGGGGCACCCCGGTTTTTGTGATTACAGAAAATAAACAAAAAATTTTATGTCAGAAGAAAAAGAAAAACCTATAAGTAAACACGATTTTTATTTTGAGGTTCCCTTATATGAATTGATTGAATACTTTCAATTAGAAGATTCAGATAATTTATTTAATGGTGATGTAGATGCTTATTCTGCTAAAAATAATACTGATACAACATATAGGATTGATTTTGATTGGGTAAAAAAAACAGAAGAAAAAATTTCAGGTAATCGTTATCTTATTTCTGGTTTTTGTATTGTGACTCTGACCTGTAAGAGAAAAAATAATGATATTCTAAGATTCTTTGTCTATAATGATGAATTTAATAGAAGGCTTATGAAAGTTGGACAATTTCCATCTATCGCTGATCTGCAGTTTGCAGATATTGGTAAAAAATATGACAAAATCCTTTCCTCACAAAACCTACATGATTTAAAAAAAGCAATTGGACTTATGGCGCACGGTGCGGGGGCTGGTTCACTTGTATATCTAAGAAGGATATTTGAAAATATTATTTTAGATACATATAGAAATAATAAAAACACTCTCGATGTTAAAGACGAAGAGTTTCAAAGAAAGAGAATGGATGAAAAAGTAAATATTTTGAAAGAGCTTTTACCAAGTCAATTGGTAGAAATGAAGGGTATTTATGGAATTTTAAGTAAGGGAGTTCATGAATTGAGCGAAAAAGAATGTCTTACCTACTTTCCTGCATTGAAGCTTTCAATTATCCTTATTCTCGATCAAAAAATTAAAGAGGATATAGAAAGGACAAAAGATGTCGAGACTAAAAATGCAATTGCAGAAATTACCAGGCAAATTAATGGGAAGTAATCAGGAACAATTATGGCAGAAATACAACTCACAAGAATTAAATCAATATATGGGGATATCAGGGGATTGTTGAGTCAAATTCCTTCTATAGAAACACAAAAATTTGTAAAAGATTTTATAGTAGAGACATACAATAGAGTCTTAGATGAATTGTCGGTTATATCTGGGACCAATTATTTAGATTATAAGATACCAGAATCACAAAGAAGTCGAACATTTCCAGATAGATTTGAAAGTACAATTGTTCGAACACAAATTGGTCGCGTTATTAGTCGATTAGAGGAGGAATATGGGTTTAATTCTTATAAGACCAAAGAGGATTCTCCGGGTATCGTTATTTTTAACAAAAATCAAAGTGAAATTTCTTTGCAAATTAATTACTCAATAACTGATCTTATAAATAAAATTAACGATGAAAATGGAAAAGATAAATTGAGGGAATTAGAAAGTGAATTAGAAAAAAAAGATAAAAATTGGGAGAAAATTAAGGGTATACTTATTTGGATTTTAAATTTTAGTAAAGATTTATTTTTAGAAATATTACCTATAATTCTTCAGAAGAAAATATAAAATATATTTATTGGGTAGAAGTAATAAATCGAGGTCATGGTCAAATTTTTGAGTGAATAATCTATGGATGAACAAAAAATAAAATTATATAGATGGGCGAATATTCATTGGTATATTACATATGACTTGAATGGAAATCCAGACTATGTGGCACTTTGTCCAAAAAATAAATGTCATTGTGAGTTAAAAAAATCAAAGGAAAAGTATTCAATGGGAGAGTATAAGTATGATTGTATTCAGTGCGATTTTAAGATCACACTTGAAAAATCTATTGAAGAAAAAGCCCTTGATCTTGTAAATATTATTGAATCCCAAAAATATAAAGACGCCGAAATTATTAATTTAGACGGAGAGTTAGTAAGGGTCCAACGAAAACAAATCACTGATACGGATTATTGGGCTGATGTTAAAATTTCAAAAAATAAGAAAGATGAAGTCCAACTAATGATTCTTGCTGGTAGTAAATCTAACAAAGACAAAACTCAACTTTTTCTTGATCCAAAAAATCAGAGATTTGCCTTTGATCAAAACAACGATCATCCGACAAAAGTTTTTGCAAAGGTTGTGGCGAAGTTTAAAAATTCAAAATTTGAAATTTCAGATAAGAGTTAAAATTTAAAATTAGAAAAAATAATTTTATGAATTTTTTGGAACAGCTTGCGGCGGAGTGGTATGAATATAGTGGATATTTTGTTCGTACCAATATAAAATTTGGGCCAAGAGCACGAGGAGGTTATTTTGGGGAGATAGATGTTGTGGGTTACAAATCAGAAACGCGCGAGTTTATTCATGTTGAAACTTCCACTGATAGTGATTCTTGGAAAAAAAGAGAAGTGAAGTTCAAAAGAAAATTTTCTACCGCAAGGAGGCATTATATGGAAGTTTTTCGATTTAAGGATGTGGATATAAGGCCAATACAGATCGCAATTGTAGGTTTTAATTTAAAACCCAGTGATAAAACAAAATCTTGGAAATCTTCACCACCCACCGGATCTTTGTATGGAAAAATAAAAATAGAGGTTATTCATATTCCAAAGTTTCTCCATGACATATATGAGAAGTTAAAAGATAAAGATCCACAAAAAGATGCCATCCCAGAATCTTATCCGTTATTACGGGCCATACAGTATTCTGCTTTTTATAATAAAAAATAAATTTATGCTCTATTTTGTTGATGAATCTGGAGATTTGGATGTGGGAAAGGGAAGCAGCAAATATTTTTTAATTTGTTGTGTTTCGGTAAATAATCCGAGGGATTTATCAAGAAAAATTTCTAAACTTGAATATGAAATAGAACATTCAGCCATATTGAGTCGCCATTGGAAAGATTTTAGGAAGCATGGGTTTCATGCCAGTGAAAATCATCCAGATATTTATTTACGATTTATTAATCTTTTAAACACAATAGATTTTCGAGCATATTTTATCTTTATAGAGAAAGGATCTCAGTTCGAAGAGATGGTTCCCAGGGTCGGAAAAGAGTTATTTTATGATGAATTTATAAAAATAATTCTAATTGATAGAATTATCAAAGATGAGGGATATATTGTTCTTAATTTTGAACAAAATCTTCCGAATCAAAAAAAACAAAGTATAAGAGAACGTCAAAAAGAACTTAGAGAGGTTATTTCTGAAACAATCAGGAGAGCCTATCTAAAGAAAAAGAATATCACAAAAAAACCGGTTGTTAGAATTAATCTACGAAATAAAAAATCTGAACCCCGTCTTGCTGTTGCTGATTATATGGGACACGTACTTTTTTCATATCTTAATAAAAAGGAGGGAAATGAAACAATGTATGTCCGCAACTACGAGTTATTAGAAAAAAAAATTGGATTGATACATAATTATATTACCAAAGATTTCTATCAACCAAGAAAGAAACCACTTATTATTTGATTCCGATTTCATCTGTCCCTAGTAAACAGAAAATATGCGGGTATGAGTTCGTACTTGCAATGAAGTGCTCACAATAAGATTACCTTACCAGGGACAGATGAAATTAGAAAATATGAATCCTACTGAAATAAAAGATAGAAAGCTCTTAGCACAATTTCTCGGTGTTACTGACTCTGTGCTCAAAGAGTGTCTTGTTAATGGCCCCAGGGTTATTAGCAAGACAGAGATTGAGAACGAAGAGAAATCAATTTTAAAATCGTGGGTAATAAAACATTTTATTCCCAAAAGGAATCCAAAATTTGGTTTTAGGGTGGTTTACGAAGCAAAATCGAGTTTAAGAAATATTCATAAGAGTATATATAGTCTACTTTCTAAAATATATGAACCCTCCGATGTAGTTCATGGTTTCGTTTCCGGAAGAAATATTTGTTCAAATGCAAAACAGCACTTGGCAAAAAACGTAGTTTTTTGTTTTGATATAAAAGATTTTTTTGAATTTATAAATATAGAGAGTGTTGTAGATGTATTTAGTAAGTTTGGATTTTCAAAAGAAGTAAGTAGGGACCTTGCGGTACTATGTACTTTGGAAGGACACTTGGTTCAGGGTTATGTTACAAGTCCCATAATAGCAAATATAGCCGCCGAACAGTTGGACCAAAAAATACTCGATCTTATTTCTAAAAGTGGCGCAACATATACGCGTTATGCTGATGATATAACTATATCTTCAAACTTAGATATTCCTAAAATAGAATTTTTCCACAAAATTGTTGAGCAATGCGGATTTTCTATAAATGAACAAAAAATTAAATTTATGTTTCGAGGAGAAAAACAATATGTCACAGGACTTACTGTTTTTGATGATGTTCAGCCGAGGATATCTAAGAAATTCAAAAAAAAGATTCGTCTTATTTTATATTTTATGAAAAAATTTGGGAGAATATCGTTTCAACTTAAAAAACAAGGTGTCACTTATAGGGAATATGAGGATAATTTTGATATTCGGGCGGATATAGATGATAAAATTTTTTGGGAGGATAAAAGATTAAAAGGATGGATAGATTTTATTAACTCAGTCGAACCACGGATAGCTGATGTTTATTATGAAGAATATAATATTTTAAAAGACTAATTATATGACCAAAGTTAAATTAATTAGTGCGATTTTGGCGTTAATGGCGGCGCTGGGGCTCACTGGTTACACAATTGTCAAAAAGTCTGATTTGGGAAAATCAGTTGCTCAGGATAAAGATATATATCGCGTTTTTCAGATTATCGACGGAGACACTTTTCGCATCGGAGATGCGGATAGTGATCGCGTTCGTCTTCTCGGACTCAATGCGCCGGAGGAGGGGGAGTGCTTTGCGAAAGAAGCGGGGGAATATTTGAAGTCACTTGTGGGAGAGAAAGACGTGCGTTTGGAAAAAGATGTTTCGGGAGCGGATCAATATGGGAGACTTTTGCGATATGTATTTATTCCGAGTGGGGATGAAAAAGAAAATGATGTATTCGTGAATGAAATGTTGGTGCGGGAAGGGTATGCGGTGTATGACGCGCATCCGCCGGATAATCGCTATCGGGAATTTTTGGCATCCGCGGGAGAGGAGGCGAGAAACGAAAATCGGGGACTCTGGGGTGCATGCGATATGCCGATGTCGGAGAGCGAGAAAGCAAATTTGAATGATCGGGAAATTGATATGCCTCCGCCGTCACCGAATTGCATTATCAAAGGAAATATTTCGGAGAAAGGATATGGGAAAACATATTTAGTGCCGGGGTGCGACAATTATAATAATGTGAAAGTGGATACGAGGAAGGGGGAACAATACTTCTGTTCCGAAACAGATGCACAAAACGCGGGGTTTAGGAAGGCGGATAACTGTGGCATGTAGTATTAGGTATTTAGTAGTAAGTATTAAGTATATAGAGAGAGGGGAGAAGTTAATTTTGAAGTAAGAATTTCGAATAAATTTTCGAATGAATGAATTGAGGAATGGAGGAAAACGATATCTCAAAAATCGCCTGAAACGCTTCCTTTCTTTAACGGGATTTTAAGTTCATAACAGGTAACAAGTAACCCGCCTTTACTAAAGCTACGGACGGGCAAGTAAGGAAACAGAAAGGGTAAAAAAAACCAAAAAAATTTCGGGGTTTTTGCTTTATTGACGATTGGTGTGTTGTGTCATAAAGTGAAAACAGAAAAACAATTAACAATCAAAAGAGGTGTCTATTGAAACAGATATTAGCTTTTCTCGTTCTTTTTTCTTCGCTGGTATTTGGACAAGCCGAAAAGGTGAAACAGACGGATTGCATAGATCAGTTGTATGTACCCCTGTTTGTTTTCTGTTTTGTTCTTTTTTTTCTACTTCTCGCTCTTAAAAAGGGTGGGGGTGCCGAGGAGAAATATTCTTTTCGTCGTATTACTAAATGGCGAAGTGCGATTCGATAGTTTTTGATGGCAATAAATTTTATATCAAACAAGTGGCGTACTATTACGCCACTTTTTGCTTATAACATTGAGCGCTCGATCAGGCGTTCAATGTTATGGGAGAAACGGGAGAAAAAATGGAAAATTTTCTGTTCTTACATTGTGTATCCGATCGGATGGGCAATGTAAGAGAGGGAATAGGGAGGAGAAATTTTAAATTTTCCACCTACGTCTGCCTTCGGCAGATAAAGCGGACAGGCAAGTTCTAAACCCGCCCGAGGCGGGCAGGTTTTAAATGAAAGAACAAAGAGGGGAGATTGACGAAAATGGGAATATCTTGTAATGTAAAACACAGCACATATAGGGAATATCATATGTGATACACCTATTTAAAAAATAACCCATAACTAATAGAGGAGATGTTCAGATGAAAAACGGATTGTTGTATGAACTCAACGAAGAGCTTCTTAATGTAACTGAAAAAGAAATTGAAGAAGCAGGAACGCAACTTTCACCAGTAGAACCGGAAGACAAGGAACTCGGGGAAGTTTGCGATGAAGCAAAAAGATTTATAGTGCTTGGACAACGTTTTATTAACGAATCAAATAGTCTCAAAGAACAACACAAAGCGCTTCACTCGGGGATAGTTTCTCATGATAATGAAAAATGCAAAGAACTCACTGAGCAAATAAAAGAGAAAGAGCAGAAGATTGATCTTTACTTTTCTATGCAGTGGGAATCTATACGGAGATCTCTCGGATTGAAGAATAACTGTTCATTGGCGTTGCGGGAAGGTTGGAAGGTTGTTTCTTTTCTATCTGAAGAAGAAAAACTCATTCTTTCTTTTGAGAACATCTCTGAGCGTATCATCAGAGACTTAAAAGGAGGTAATTTTTCTGAAGATATACTCAGAAAGTCAATTGATTAATTGAATTTTAAAATCCCGAATTATTTCGGGATTTTTGCTTATAACATTGAAGGCTCTTAGGGGAGGGAAGGGGAGGAAATTAGTTGGAAAAGAAACCCACCCATGGCGGGTAAAAAAATGTCCCGATGATATATCGGGACATTTTAAATGTTGTGCGGTTAGTAGCGGGCGAATGGTTTACAGACTTTCGCCTTCAGATTCCAAAAGCGAATGGTGAACCGTGTCGTTCTATCTACTACCGGGATTACTCTCTGAATATCAACTTTTGCAGAAACCGAATTAAATGATGCATTTGTTTTCAAGAATGTTGCTACGCGTTCTTTTACTTCTTCTTCCTTTTGTCTTTCCAATTGCGCCTTCTTTTCTTCTTTGAGTTCTTTTTTATCCTCTTGTTTCCTTTCTTTTTCCCGTTTCTTCATACTTCTTTCCCGCTTCTTTTCCGGACTAAAATAGTATGTTACCCATGCTTTTGCGCCGAGGAAAAGGATAGTGAAGGTTGCTATTACGATTACTATCCACACAAAAACAGACGAGTGGGGAAGAGAGACAGACGGAGGATTGTTAATGATGTTGTAGATAATGGAATAAACAATCTTCGCTGTAAGAATCATGTAGAGCATTCCGATAACAAAAACAACGCTGTAAAAAAGAAGGAAGAGGGGAGGTTTGATGGTGAATGCAAAGATTTTTCTTTTTCTGTATTCGCATTCATCAATCGGTTTTTCCGAATACCAACCGTTTGTCCATTTCCAAATCAATGCGCTGAATCCTGTTTCCGGTTTTTGCGCAAACAGTTCTTTTGGAACTTCAAATTCAAATACTGTGGTTTCTTTTCCATAGGATGATTTTCCTTCTACGTCGGTATACCATACCGTTTCTCTCCATCCCGCTGAATCTTTGTTTCTCCTCAAGTATTTTTGTGCTTCTGCTTCCGCATCGCATCCGTAGAACACCATTATTACAAGATGATGTTTTCCAGAGGTGAAAAGCTGGAGGTATTTTACAAGATCAGTGACCTTACAAAAATATCTGTTTCCACAAGACAATCCTCTTCTTTCCTTGAAATAATCCAAGGTATTTTCATGATCGCAGATGACCACATATTGTGGATTTTTTGAAATTAGTTCGTCAGAGAGGTGCCATTCTACGGGAATTGTCGCGGAATCGAGAACGGTGCTTCCGCCGTTTACTACCAAACGAATGTTTGGGTTCGGTGTTAGTTGTTGTTCGTTCATTTCAACCTCGTGTTTGTTTATAAAATTAAGTGATATATACCACTTTTATACTGATATGATTATACTCAATTGTTACAGTTTTGTCAACCTGGCCATGGGGGTGGATGACTAGTAAGTAGTAATAAGTAATTAATAATTAGTAAAGAAAATAGAAAGTGGGGAGAGGATAATGAATTGGATGAGAGGAGGATGGGGGAAAAAGAAAAATGTCCCGATGATGTATCGGGACATTTTAAATTTTATACTAGATCTGGCACTGCCTTGATTGCTTCTCGTATCTGTTTTCCAAAATTCAGAACAGAAAAAACAAATTTTGTTCTCCAGTCAATTTTTTCTGAAATACCTACCGGCAATCCTTTGATTTGCGGGAGATGTTTTTTAAAATACTGGCCATTACATAGATACCATTCTTCTTCCGCTTCTCTGTATTTTGTCGAATACTCGTCGGAAGAAAATCCAGCAATCAGCGTGTCGCTTGTTATTATGGTGTATCCATTTTCGACCGCGTCTTTTGCGGTTTCCAAAACACACGCGCATGCATTAACTCCCATGAGAAGTAAATTTTTTCTTTTGAATTTTTTGAGAATTTTTGCAATTCTCGTTGTTTCAAAAGTGCTGTTACTCCATTTTGTCAGTCGAATAACGGTACGAAGTTTTCTTATTTCCCGTCTCAATTCAGGTATGATACGTCCGTATCCACCAAATCGGATGACGATAAGCGGTACGTTATTTTGTTTGCACGCCCGTATGACGGAGATTTGATTGGGGATTATCTTTCTTTTTTCCCCATCAAGATATGTTTCTTGCATGTCTATGAGAAGCACCACAGTGTTGTTTGGGTCGATGAAAGGTGATTGTTGGTCCTCTTTCTCCATTTTTCCTTCCCGTTTTATTATTAATTTTGTCTGATATGATTATACACCATTGTTACAACTTTGTCAACTTGGCCACGGGGGTAGGGTGACTAGTAAGTAGGAATAAATAACTAGTGATCGGTAAAGAAAATAGAAAAAATGGGGGGCAACGAATTGGACGAGAGGAGGATGGGGTAAAAAAAGAAAGATGCCCCGATGATGTATCGGGACATTTTAAATGGTGTGCGGTTAGTAGCGAGCGTATGGTTTACAGATTTTTGCTTTTGGATTTTGAGGGGGGCGGGAAATTATTTAGATATAGAAATAATTAATGTAATACCTGAAATAACTATTGCTATGAGAGAAAGCCAAAAAGCCTGTCTGGCATTTTTTCTTGCCTCTTTTAATTCATCATAGTCTGTGACTTTTGACACTAAATCCAATGGTGGTATCCAAAGATTAATAGTTCCGTCGTTCAAAAAATTTCTAGAATGTTCTCTTCCCGCTGGTTGAGATATTTCTTCTCTAAAAAATTGTCCTATGTGGCTATCTCTTACCTTATAAGAAGATTTAATATAATTCCTTAATTCTTCTTGAGTAAATCCATTTTCAGAATTGTTAACACAATATCTTGCGGCAGCGATTTGCCATGGTTCTTTTTCATGATTTTTTGCGATATAATCTTTTATTATAAGAAATATTTTCATTTTTTTTCTATATTTAAATATTTTATAACTTCTCTCCCAAATGGAGTCCAATGATATGCCCACCCATAATTTTGTCCTTTTTTTTCAGTTGCAAACCATAGTATTCCTAGGTCTATTAGTCTTAATATTGCTAATTTATTTTTTGGTTCATTCCCTATAGCTTGATCATTGAAATGATCTTCTCCAACTGGTTTTTTTGGATAGAGACTTAAAATTAGTTCAAATCCACGGCCGTCTATTGATTTAGCAGCAGTTTCCACGCGTCTGCTTTTATACCATTTTTGATTTTCGATAATCGTACCAAGTTTTTTTTCTAGCCAATCCTCTGAAAACTCACCCTCGTATTCGTTATATCTGATATGAGAGGCATCAAATGGTACTTGAGTGCCTGATTTTTCTTTTATGATAAATATATCCTCGGGTTCTCGAATGGCGTCTGCAATTCCTAATTCATATAATACATTCCCATTTACAAAAGATGTCTTAGGATCATTTGAAAGATCAAAGAGTAGTGTTCTTGAATTACCTATTCCATCTAATATCTCGTGTACAATGTCATTTGCCATCCACCCTTCTTTTGTCCTCGTGGCCTTATTAAAACCTAATTTAATTGCTACTGTCTCAATTTTTTTGAACTTACTATCAAAATCATTATGAAAAGGCATACACACAAACAATTCATTTTTTTGTTCTGAAGTCCAAAAATTTTCAAAAAAGTGCTTTGTGTGCATATTATTTTAGATAAATAAAATTCTTGGGATGATAGTTATTCCCGTGATATATATGAGGGCGGTTGTTATAAATGAAAAAATAATAACACCGATACTAACTTCGTTTTTTCTATTAATTTTTTCAATAATTTGTAGGACAAAACCAAAAATCATGAAAAACAGTCCAATTTGGAATCCTAGTTCACTGATATGAGCTATACGATAATCGATTCCAGAAATTTCACTTGTTATTCTTCCATCGCCACCAATAAAAGACATTGCAGATATTATGGCACCAAAAGAATTTAATACTAAACCCAAAATGCCAATTTTTCTTGCTTCTATTCCTGTGTTAGTTTTTGTTTTTTCATTTTCCATGTTTTTTTATTTCATCATTTCTAATAATACATCGAGGCATTCGGGGAGTTCGCGGAAGCCGGAGGAGTCGTTCAAATGTTTTCCGTTTGGAATAAGAATTAATTTTCCGTTTGTTTTTTCTGCAATGTGTTTCGCATTTTCAGGAGAAACCCATGGATCATCGGCGCCGTGAATCACTGTAATATTTTTCACTCTACTTTTTATTAGGTTGTAGTCAAAATCAGTTTCCAGAAAATTATCTATTTTTCTGTTTTGAGTTTTTTCGCACGGAGTTGAGACGAGAATTATTCCTTTAATGTTTTTATCATCGTATATTTCAAGATAGCGGAGTATTACCGTGCCTCCTAAACTGTGACCGACAAGATAAATATTATCGTTTTGATTTCTTTCGACGTGGAGTTTTATTTCATCAAGCCATTCTTTCAGAATTGGTTTTTCGGGACTCGGCATAGAGAGTGAACATGCCCACGCCTCGTGTTCATTGAGTTTTGTCATGAGCCACGGACGCCATCCTCCGTTCGGGCTTCCTTCAAATCCATGGATCAAAAACACTTTATTCATAGATAGATTATCTGACTTTTTGCGAGTGGGCACAAGCTTCAAAAAGCTATATAGGGCCTCCATAAACGGGGTTTGGGTGGGGCACTTGACTTATTTATGGGGGTTCGTGTACAATGGTCAGGCTGATGAGAAATACCATACATATTAAGGCGAAGCCCTAATCGGTGATGTTTTCGTGTGTAAAAAGCTCCGCCCCTAGAAACGGCGGTTTTTATTTTTTCATCTGCGTAGATTAATAATTGCATAGTTTGGAAATCAATTTTATTGAGGTAGAAATTAGACAACATTCTCTTCTAATGAGAAAGCACGTAAGTGTGAATGGTGGATGCCTTGGCACATGATGGCGATGAAGGACGCGGCGTAGCTGCGATAAGCTTCGGGGAGGTGTGTAGCACCCTACGATCCGAAGATCTCCGAATGGGGAAACCCACGAGCGCAAACCGCTCGTACCTTGCGTTTTGCTTAAAGCTCCAAATTTCAAATTCTAAATTATAAATAAAATCTCCGCCAAGGGCGGATCCGCCTCTGGCGGAAAATTACAAATTTCAAATATATATACTTTTTATATTTTTGTCATTGTGATTTCGAAATTATTTGGAAATTGGGAATTATGATTTGGGATTTTGAGCAGAATGCGAGGAGCGCACCTGGTGAAGTAAAACATTTCAGTAACCAGAGGAAAATAGAATAATAATTATTCCCTGAGTAGCGGCGAGCGAAACGGGAAGAGCCCAAACTTATTGTGCCTCACTTTGTTCAGCACACGCTGATCAATGCGGATGAAACTGATTTATGCGGATAGCAGAAATGTTATCAGTATGTATCAGCGACATCAGCATATATCCGCGTCAGTACCGAATGAAGTGAGGTACGATAGGGGTTGTAAGACTAGGAAGTTTTTCTGTCTCGCAAAGTTTTAGTAGTCTCTAAAATTTTGCGATTCAGAAAAGATTGGTGACAAATCGTTTTGTTAGCAGAATGTACTGGAACGTACAACCATAGCGAGCGATCGTCTCGTATGCGAAAACAGAGCGACCAATTTTTTCTTGTTCTTGAGTACTTCGAGGCAAACAAACCACGAAGGAATCCGGGAGTACTATCTCCCAAGGCTAAATACATTATGTGACCGATAGTGAACTAGTACCGTGAGGGAAAGGTGAAAAGCAGCCCGGTGAGGGCGATGAAATAGTACCTGAAACCATTTACTTACAAAGAACCGGAGCCTTAAGTGTGCGTTGCACACAGCACGGAGCGAATGGCGAATTGCAAATGGAAAAAAATATTTGCTCTTTGCTACATGCTATTTGCTGCGCGCAGCGCGCACGGGGTGACGGTGTGCCTATTGAAGAATGAGCCAACGAGTTTACGTATATTGCAAAGTCTAAGGGTATCAAATCCCGGAGGCGTAGCGAAAGCGAGTGTGAATAGCGCGTTCTGCGCATCTCACTAAGGTGAGATGCTCAAATTAAAAAATCAAATCTCAAATCTCAAAATTGAAGTTTAAAATTAAAAACTTTTAAATTTTAGTTTTGCTTTTTGCGTTTTGCACTTTGAGATGAGCAATGAACTTTAGTGAGATGCGTGGTAGCAGTATGCGTAAGACCCGAAACTGGACGAGCTTGCCTTGGCCAGGGTGAAGGTTGCAGAAATGCGACTGGAGGCCCGAACTGGTAAGTTGTTCAACACTTTCAGATGAGCTGAGGTAAGGAGTGAAAAGCTAATCGAGTTCAGTAATAGCTGGTTCTCTCCGAAATAGTTTTAGGACTAGCGTCAGGTAAGAGGTTCTTGGGGGTAGAGCACTGGATGATTGTGAAAGGGAGAAATCTCGCGCGATCAATCAAACTCCGAATACCGAGATACCGTTTCCTGGCAGTCAGACTGCGGGGGCTAAGCTCCGTGGTCGCGAGGGGAAGAGCCCAGATCGCCGTCTAAGGTCCCTAAGTATATGCTAAGTGTCAAAGGTAGTCGTGTTCCATAAACAGATAGGAGGTTGGCTTAGAGGTAGCCATCCTTTAAAGAGTGTGTAACAACTCACTATTCGAGGACCACGGCGCCGAAAATTTATCGGGGCTAAAGCATATCACCGAAGACGCGGATTTATCTTTCTTCGGAAAGATAAGTGGTAGGAGAGCATTCATTGTGCGTTGAAGCCGGATCCGTGAGGACCTGTGGAGTGCAATGAAGAGAGAATGTTGGCATGAGTAATCGCAATGCGCGTGAAAACCGCGCACCCCGCAAATCCAAGGTTTCCTCCGCAACGCAAATCGACGGAGGGTGAGTCGGTCCTAAGGCAATGGCGAAAGCTGAAGCTGATGGACAGCAGGTTAATATTCCTGCACTTCCATATGTTTCGATGGAGGGACGAGGTGTAGTAGATCGAGTGTCTTAATGGTTTGGCATTCTTGATCGAGGATGTGTCACAGGCAAATCCGTGATGCTGTATTTAATTACGAATCCCAGAGTAGAGGCGAGTTTTAGGATTTTCCTAAGATAAGTCGAACGAGCACATCTCCGAGAAAAACTTCTAAGTTACACATATTGGAAACCGTACCGTAAACCGCCACTGGTGGATGAGGCGAGTAGCCTCAGGGGAACGAGTGAATCTTCGTTAAGGAACTCGGCAAAAAAGCTAGGCGTAACTTCGGGATAAGCCTTCCCAACTTGTGCTTGCACAAGCTGGGCGCAGCTAAAGTCTCTCTGGCAACTGTTTACCAAAAACACAGCTCCCTGCGAACTCGTAAGAGGATGTATAGGGGGTGACGCCTGACCGATGCGAGAAGGTTAACGTTGGGGGTGATAGGGCCGCAAGGTTTTATTGCTCACTGACCGAAGCCCTCGTCAATGTCCGCGGTAACTATAACCGTGTTAAAGTAGCGCAATTCCTTTCCGGGTAAGTTCCGGAGCGCATGAAAGGCGTAATGATCGGAGAACTGTCTCAACGAAGAGCTCGATG
>JBFLWN010000010.1:0-12524 GCA_040757555.1 Patescibacteria group bacterium
CCGAAGCCCTCGTCAATGTCCGCGGTAACTATAACCGTGTTAAAGTAGCGCAATTCCTTTCCGGGTAAGTTCCGGAGCGCATGAAAGGCGTAATGATCGGAGAACTGTCTCAACGAAGAGCTCGATGAAATTGCGAGACCCGTGAAGACGCGGGTTACTGGCAGCAAGACGAAAAGACCCCGGAAGCTTTACTATAGCTTGGTATTGATTGTAATGGGCATATGCGTAGTGTAGTGGGTAGCCTTTGAAGTTTCGATTTCGGTCGAGATGGAGGCGACAATGAAACACCCATCTTATGTTTGTTACTGTCTAACCTGAACGGCAAAAACGTTCGGGGACAGTGCCTGGCGGGTAGTTTTTCTGGGGCGGAACCCTCCTAAAAAGTAACGGAGGGGCCTATTATGGTCAGCTTGGCGCGGATGGAAATCGCGCCTAAAGTGCAAACGCAAAAGCTGGCTTGACTGCAAGACCTACAAGTCGCGCAGGTGCGAAAGCAGAGGTTAGCGACCCGACTATTCTTTATAGAAAGGTAGGAGATAACGGATAAAAGTTACTCCGGGGATAACAGGCTGGTTCCGTCCGAGCGTCCCTAGCGACGACGGAGCTCGGCACCTCGATGTCGGCTCACCACATCCCGGGGCTGGAGAAGGTCCCAAGGGTTTGGCTGTTCGCCAATTAAAGTGGTACGCGAGCTGGGTTCAAACCGTCAACAATGAACCACGAGGGTATGTTAAGATACGGCGGCTTTCATGAGTAATCATGATCGAACCTGCCCGCCACTAGCCATATTTATGGTAAGTAGTGAAAGGTAGGACTCGTTTGTTTGGGTATTGTTTTTTGCAATGTAAAAAACAAGGCTTTGGCAGGCGGGAAAACTGACTCATATCGGAGAAATCCTTTTAGTGTTTTAACCTGGCACAAATGGACAATTCCGAGGGAAGTCTTCCGATGTAAAATCGGAATGACCCCGTAGAGACTTATTTGATATGAATATGATCAAATAGATAAGATACAAAGGTATTTTATAACACGTCAGTCCCCATAATTATCAGATGATAAAAATGGGTGGTGGTATAGTCCATACATTTAGTAATAAGTGATATTTATTAGCGTGAGACAGGTTGGTCTCTATCTGCTGTCAGCGTGGGTATTTGAGGGAAGTCGTCCCTAGTACGAGAGGACCGGGATGAACGAACCTCTGGTCTATCGGCTTTACTACCAAGTGAATTGCCGAGTAGCTATGTTCGGACGGGATAACCGCTGAAAGCATCTAAGCGGGAAGCCTCTCCCAAGATTAGATACCGTCTTGAGCAATCAAGACAATGTTTCCTGAAAGACTATCAGGTTGATAGGCTCTAGGTGTACGCACAGTAATGTGTTTAGCCAAGGAGTACTAATAAACATTATGCTTTACTCAATTCAAGAGAAAATAGTTTAATTTCTATCTCAATAAAGTTGATTTCCATGTATAATTAATCAAAAGCTTCATAAAGCCCAACATAAAAGTTGTCTTTATTGATTCCTTGGTAATTCAGTCGTATGTGACCCACCTCTTCCCATTCCGAACAGAGAAGTGAAAGCGTACTATTCCGATGATACTAGTCTTTATGGCTGGGAAAGTAGGATTTGCCAGGGATTCAATGCAGATAACTTCAATAAGAAGACAAATGAAGGAGCTTTCTCCACACTAAAACTTTGTTTTTGGTGTTTTTTTTCGACTTTTTCTGAAACGTTACGACATTTTTTGACTAAAAACAGAGAAAAACGACTAAAAATATCGTTTCAATTTTTATTTTTGAAAAAAGTTGATTTTTTCTTTAATTTATACTGTAAAATATTTTTATTTGGATAAACACATCATAAAGACCTTGTACAAAGGTATTTTTTATTGCGTAGTTTTTTTGTGATCATGAAAAATTATTTTTTTACAAAAAAAATTCTTTGTGATGTAAAATTATCCACATTTCTTTTTTTTGAAATAGGGTTAGAATGAAAGCAGATAAAATTTTATGCCACGAACAAGAGTATCAAAAAAACAAAAGAAATTATTTGCTCCACAAAAAGGAGAACGCGCACTTCCAGTTCGTCGAACATTCACAAAAGAAGGGATACATCCATTTGATGAGATTCAGTGGGTGCGTCGTGATGTGACGGTGGGAGGGGAGAAGAAAGTTTTTGAACAAAAAAATGTTGAGTTTCCAGATTTTTGGTCAATGAATGCAGTAAACATCACTACATCAAAATATTTTCGTGGAAAATTAGGTTCCCTCGAAAGAGAAGATAGTTTAAAAACAACAATCGGTCGTGTGACACGTACAATTCGTGAATGGGGAGAAAAATTTGGGTACTTTGCAACAAAAGAACAGGCACAAATTTTTGAAGAAGAGTTAATTCACTTAATTGTATATCAAAAAGGATCATTCAATAGTCCTGTATGGTTTAACGTGGGAACGCGTGAACATCCACAATGTTCCGCATGTTTTATTTTGTCAGTGAACGATGATATGGGATCGATTCTTGATTGGATAAAAACCGAAGGATTAATTTTTCGTGGAGGTTCTGGAGCGGGAATAAATTTATCACCACTTCGTGCAAAATCAGAACCACTTTCACAAGGAGGAAAATCATCGGGACCCGTTTCATTTATGCGTGGTGCTGATTCAGTTGCAGGAATGATTAAGTCGGGAGGAACAACGCGTCGTGCAGCAAAAATGGTGGTGCTTGATATTGATCATCCCGATATTATTGATTTTGTTCGTGTGAAAGCAGAAGAAGAGAAAAAAATTCGTGCACTTATAGAAGCTGGATATAATATGTCTGATTTGAATGATGAAGCATGGAATTCAATTCAATATCAAAATGCAAATAACTCGGTACGCATTTCTGACAAATTTATGGAAGCAGTGGAACGTGATGAAGAGTGGGAAACAATTCATCGCACATCGGGAAGTCCTGCACATCGCTACAATGCACGATGGGTATTGAATGAAATCGCGCAGGCAGCATGGGAATGCGGTGATCCAGGGGTGCAATTTGATACGATTATTAATCGGTGGCACACGTGTCCAAACTCAGGGAGAATTAATGCTTCAAATCCATGTTCGGAATATATGCATATCGATGACTCCGCGTGTAATCTCGCTTCAATTAATGTATTGAAATTTCTTCGCGATGACGGAACATTCATGACAAAAGAGTTTGTCGCTGCCGTTGACACATTCATTCTCGCCCAAGAGATTATTGTGGGAGGATCGAGTTATCCAACCCAGAAAATCACTGAAAATGCCAATAAATTCAGGCAATTGGGGCTTGGATTCGCAAATCTTGGAGCGTTTTTGATGCGAAAAGGTATTCCCTATGATTCCGACGAGGCACGTGCATGGTCGGGAGCAATTGCATCTTTAATGTCGGGAGAGGCATATCGGTTTTCATCAGTGATTGCAGAACGCATGGGACCATTTGAGGGATTTGAGATAAATAAGGATCCAATGTTAAATGTGATTCGCATGCATGGTATTGCATCGCGCAGCATTGATTCATTTTTTGTTCGCGATGAATTACTTATGGAAGAAGCGAGGACAGTATGGGAAAAGGCATACACACTTGGAAAGAGAAATGGATTTAGAAATTCACAAGTGACGGTGATTGCACCAACAGGAACAATTTCATTCATGATGGATTGTGATACCACGGGTATTGAACCTGATTTTTCTCTTGTGAAATATAAACAACTTGTCGGTGGAGGCATGATGAAAATTGTAAATGCGAGTGTTGAATCAGCACTTGAAAATCTTGGATACCCGGAAATGGAACGAAGAGAAATTCTTTCATGGATTTCAGAACAGGGAACTCCCGAAGGAGCGCCCCATCTAAAGAACGAACACCTTGCGGTATTCGATTGTGCGGTGTGTCCAGAAAAAGGAACGCGTGTTATTTCGTGGAAAGGGCATGTAAAAATGGTAGGTGCGGTACAACCATTTATTTCCGGCGCGATTTCAAAGACATTTAATATGTCGAATGAAATAACGAAAGATGAAATCATTGATGCGTATATGATGGCATGGAAACTGGGAATTAAAGCATTCGCAGTGTATCGTGATGGGTCAAAAGCAACACAACCACTCAACACTTCGGCAAATTCAAAATCAAAAACAGGAAAGGGGGGGAGAGAAGAAATAGTACATCGTCATCGCTTGCCAAGTACACGCATTTCCGAGACCCATAAGTTTTCGATTGCGGGTCATGAGGGATATCTTACCTACAGCATGTATGAAGATGGAAAGTTAGGAGAGCTTTTTGTGCGCATGTCGAAACAGGGAAGTACACTTTCTGGACTTCTTGATGTATTTGCGATTTCAGTTTCACTTGCATTGCAGTACGGAGTGCCCTTGAAAGAACTTGCGCACAAATTTATCTATACACGTTTTGAGCCTGCGGGATTTACCGAGAATGAAAATATTCATATTGCCACGAGTATTGTTGATTACATTTTCAAATATTTGGTATTTCGATTCCTCGGTGCTGAAGATTTGAATGAATTCGGAATGACGCCTCTTTTGGATAATCATAATGCGATAAAAAGCGAGAAAACCGAAGTGCAGGGGAATGGTGGAGAGGCGGCTGAAATGGCAATGAAAGTGACATCGGCAGTAACGGCAAGTGCTATGTTAAACGATGAATCGGTGCCTTTAAATGTACAGAAACCAAAAAGGCGGAGTATTTCGACTGATATCGCCTGCAGAAAGTGTGGGGGCATTATGGTGAGGACAGGAACCTGTTCAACGTGTCTCCAGTGTGGCGATTCTTCCGGTGGGTGTTCGTAATAAAAATGAATACATAAAAAAATCCTCCGATATTCTTCGGAGGATTTTTTAATTACACTGGTGTTACGTTACATTTATGTGCCTGAACTAGAATAATACATGCGTTTTTCCCGGTTTTTTTGAAAACACGCCAATCATCATATCCGTTGAATCCTACTTGGAAAGGCGTTAGAGATTTTTTAAATCTACCCTCTGGAATTACATCAAAGGTATTTCCGAGATATGTAACAATTCCAGGTTTAACAGGATCAAGCATTTCCATTTTGAATTTTTTTCCAATATCATCATTAGTAAGTTTTGAGGCATTTCCAGAATCTATACACCCATCTGTTTTTTTAAAGCGGGAAAGGGGAATACTCATAATTACCCTTTGATTCGGGTTTCCTAGAGATGTTCGACGGTTGCAAACGCTATAACAAAGTGGATATCTCGATTTTTCCATTTCATATTTCCTTGATTATGAATAAATTTGCTATCCTCATATTAACAATTATATTTATATTATGTCAATTTATGTTGACCAATAAAAAATGTAGAGTATTATTCAATCAGTATTTTTAAATGGAGGAATATATGGAAAGACTGAAAAGAAAGACAGCGAGATTTTTTAAAAAGGTGAGATTATTCTGTATTTCCCTTCAGAGAGAAGAGGGAGAGAAAGACGAGGGAATAGATAAAATGAAAATTTTCGCTACCGCATATACTGGTATCAATCCAAGATTTCATTAATAAAGATCCCTGCTTCACAGCGGGGATTTTTTTAATGTAGTTACTTTTTTTTCTTTCCATACAAAAATTTTTCAATGATCTTCCACATGGGGTGAGGGACAGAGGTGGGGGGAAGGGTGGAAAATTCTTGTCCGCATCCAAGACATTGGTAGGGAAGTCTTGCGTTTTGATCGATTTTTTTGCAAATAAAGCCGTCACATGAAGGGCATTTGGGTTCTGCTAATTCTTTCTTCTCAGACATAGCATTTCCTATGTGGTTGTTATATTTCTATACTCAATGTACTCCCCAATAAAAAACAATGCAATAAAAAAAGACTCTATTGTTTATTCATAAGAGTCTTTTATTATTTCGGATAAATTCATGGATATTTCATTTTTTTCATCTGCTTCGTTTTCAAGGGCCCTAGAGAATATTTCCCGTGTCCGATTCCAGTGTTCTTGATTGGTTGGAGGGGGGAAAATATATTTCATATTACACGCGGAACATTCATATCCAAAAAAATCCAGTTGCACTGGTTCCGAGATTTGGAAGGACAAGACCCCCACAAGAAAGACAGATCGGAACTTTGTCTTTTACTATTTTCTTTTTCATCGGTGCCTCCCCTATGAGATTAATAAGAATACTATCATTTAGGATACTCGTTGATACATGAAACTACAAGTTATGTGTGGTGATAAGTTTTTCCATCTCACTTTTCTTATATGCAGGGAATCCTGTTTTTTCCATAGATTCCTTGAATGTGCTTGTGCTGGTAAAGAATGCAAAATGTTCTTTCGGTAAATTTTTTGTGAGAGATTCTCCAAATCCTCCAAGTGAATCGATAATATAAAAATCAAATGGATGATCTTTCAAAAAAGTTTCAATATCTTCTTTTTGTGTTATAAAAAATCTTTTTACTTTTTTAAATAAATCTTCAGAAACAAGTTCTGCGAGATTTTCCAATTTTTCTTTTGTGAAATCCGCTTCACGCGCAAGAAATAAAAACGACACCTCACGTGTTCCATCAAAAAGTGATGCGTAGTGAGGGAGGTCATTTACCGTGTCTTCGATAATCAAAATACGTTTTTCCATTTTTTATAGCGGACACTATTTTTAAGAGTGTGCCCCCAGTAGGACTCGAACCTACGACCAATTGCTTAAAAGGCAACTGCTCTACCAACTGAGCTATAGGGGCATGTACAATCAACAAAAACGAACGTTACTATAATAATATAGATATATAAATAATTCAAATCAAAAGAAAAACCCCGAGATATTCGGGGTTTTATTTTTAAGTTAATTCAAGAATTCTTAGTGCATTTCCGGGAAGCCATTTTTTCTCGCACTCATGATCACATCCTGCACTTACTAAACATTCTCTACTGAGAGAAGATTTTGAAATAGCGATCATGGGTCCCTTGTATGTTTCCCTAAACTTTCTGATGAGTGGTTTGGTGTTAATTTCGTCACCAGGCACACATGCATCGACAGCGATGAGATCAATATCACTATGCTCAGAAAATATTTTTTCCGCTTCCTTAATTGAAAGGGCAGGGAGGAGTGTTGCTCTTTTTCTTAGGGCTCTACTCCAAACTTCTTGCCAGACTACATCATCGTCAACAATAAGTATTTTTTTCATCAGCACCTCAATCCAAAACAAAAAGATTTACCGACGCTTCTTTTTCCACTCCTGGCGTATCAGAGATCACTTTCCAGAGGGGTCCGTTGTCTGTCTTTTCTCTTTCCATTCTCACTTTTTCTTCTTCAGGGTTGATAGAGAGTGTCACGCATGGTGACTCAAGTATAACGTGAAATACAATACCGTTGTGCGTTCCTCTTTGAATTACAGTTGTTTCGAATACGTGTCCGTTATCGAATACAATTTGCACTTTTTTTCTGACGCGTGGAACGATTTCTGGCCATTTTTTGAATGGGAGTGCCATAGGAATTCTCCTTTCTTATGAATAAATTATAAATAATTGCTGTGGTTATAATACAAGTAAAATATCTATTATGTCAATGAGATTTTCACTATTTTCTTCGTATGGAATTTTCTTGTTTTTATCTTATGAAAGAAACATGAACTCTCGTATATGCTATAATAAGAATATCAGTATGGGATTTTTGAAGACGGCAAAATGTTGTGTTCTCCCCATATTCATCGTTATCCTTGTGATCGGTGCGTTTATTCTTTTTAGTTATTTCCCCATAGAAGATCAACGGGGATTTTTTGGGTGGTGGGGAAGTGAGAAAAAAGAAATTACGCAAAAAACCGATGATGCTGAGTTATTTATAAAACTTACCGAATTAAGTGTTGAGCGTATTGGTCCTCGAGTATGTGCGAGTGGTGCGGGAATAAATATGGGTACCACTACCATTGGGTATGTTCGTGTATTTATTGCGTTCCTCGATATCAATAATGAAACCGTTGATTTTGGCGGGGGAGATGTGTTGTCTGCAAAAAAAATCATACGTCCCGGTGAGGAATTTTCATTTACGAGATGTGTTGATGATTCACAATCGGAGATAGATGAAAAAAACTACAAACTCTTTTTTGAAGGGAAAATAGGAACAAATTATCAAAGTAGAAATCTTCTTTTCACTCAATAACCACCGCCGATAAAAAAGGCGGTTTTTGAAAAAACTATCGCTCATGGTAGAATGAGCCGTGCTGTTATGAAGAAAAAAGAGAGGAAATTAAAAACATCGTCAAATAGTCTCGGACTTGCTATTCGTGTGGGTTTCTTTTTGGCAGTGAGACAGGTGCGGCGAAGTAATATATGGACGAATATTCTTATTATTTTTATTATGACACTCACTTTTTTAAACCTTGTGGTGGTGAGTGGAATTCTTGTTGGGTTAATTGAGGGAGCCGTGGTCGCCGTGAAAGAGCGGTATCTTGGGGATATTTTTATCTCTAACTTGCTTAATAAAAGCTATATTGAACAAACTCCATCCATTGTGAAGACAATACAATATATTCCCGAAGTTTCTGCATTTTCAGTTCGCTATATTGAATCGGGGAAAATTGAGGGAAACTATAAAGATCTTCCTCAAACAAAAAAATCAACTGACATCGACAAAAGCGTTGGGACGCAAATTGTAGGAATTGATCCAGAAAAAGAAAATTCAGTGAGTCATCTCTCCGATATTCTTATTGAGGGTGAATATTTGAATAAAAACGATTATGACAAAGTGGTGATTGGTGCAATGTTGTTGAAGAAATATCTTTCGTTTGATTCCGCGGTATTTTCGACACTTGATGAGAATGTAACAATTGGTTCAAAAATTCGTGTGACGGTAAATGGAAACGTACGAGAGGTGATAGTGAAGGGAATTGTGAAAAGTAAGGTGGACGAGGTTGATCGTCGCGTGTTTTTTGTCGACACACAACTTCGAGGCCTTATCGGTCGCTTCGATTATAATGCGGATGAAATTGTGCTTCGCCTAAAAGAAGGAGTTGATCCAAATGTGGTAAAATCACAAATTGTCAGTTCTGGTGCTGATCTTTATGCACGAGTGCAAACACAAGAGGACGCCGAACCGAAATTTATCAAGGACATGAAACAAACATTTGCGATTTTGGGGGCAATCATCAGCTCTATCGGTCTTGTGGTTGCGGCAATTACTATTTTTATTGTTATCTTCATTAATGCAGTAACCAGAAGAAAATTCATCGGAATTTTGAAAGGAGTTGGAATTCATGGTCGTGCAATCGAGGTTGCATATATTTTTCAATCTTTGTTTTATGCGTGTATTGGAACCGCAATTGGCGTGTTGTTGGTATTTGGGTTTTTAAAACCTTATTTTGATGCGAATCCCATTAATTTTCCTTTTAGTGACGGGATTTTGGTTGCAACGGTGGATGGTACGTTGTGGCGCATCGGCATTCTTCTCATCGCAACATTTGTTGCCGGATACATTCCTGCTCGCATTGTCGTGCGTCAGAATACATTAGATGCGATTCTTGGAAGATAAACATATGATTATTGTTCGAAATTTATATAAATCATTCAAAACAGGAAACACTGAACTTACGGTGTTGAAAGATTTGGAACTTGAGGTAAAGACGGGGGAATTTGTTTCGATTACAGGAAGATCGGGTTCAGGAAAAAGTACATTGTTATATCAATTGGGTCTTCTTGATCATCCCAATAGTGGATTTATAGAAATTGATGGAATTGATATATTGAAATTAGATAGGAAACAGAGAACAGATTTTCGTCTGAATGAACTTGGGTATGTATTTCAAGATTATGCCCTTATTCCTGAACTTACTGCAATTGAAAATATTGCGGTGCCACTTCTTATGCAAGGACTTTCTATAAAAGAAGCCAAAAAGAAATCGTTTACCGCACTTGAACGCATGGGATTGGAAAACCGTGAAAACAATTTACCCAGTCAGCTTTCAGGAGGGGAACAACAACGCATTTCGATTGCGCGTGCGATCAGTCATAATCCAAAAGTATTGTTTGCCGATGAGCCAACTGCAAATTTGGATAGCGAGACGGCAGATTCAGTATTAAAAGCATTTTTGGAACTTCACAAAGAAGGACAAACCATTGTGATGGTAACGCATGAGCCGGAATATGCGGAACTCACGGAACGCATTCTTGTGCTTTCGGATGGAAAAATTTCAACAGACAGAAAAACAAAAAACAAATAAAAACTTCCCGAGAAGGGAGGATTTTTATGTAAAAAGCGCAACTTAATGCGCTTTTTGTTATTCTTTTTCTTCAAATTCGAGATAGGGAATTACTGTTTTTTTATTTTCGGCATCTTTTAAACAATCATTACATACACCACCGAACGGAATTTCTCGGTAGTATTTATGAAGCTCCGAAAGTAAAATAACATCTCCTTTTTTAATTTTTGATCGGATAAGAGTGCTATCAGTCCAAGCGCCTTCCTCCAATTTACCAAATTCTTCTTGTGGTCTTTTTTTGATCAATCTCCCTCCGGTAACCACATAATCCGATGTGCGGGAAAGATCGCAATTGGATTGGTCGGGAGCATCGGATGGATTTTCAAATGTCGGGGATGTTTTGGTTCTTCCTTCAGCGATCACTGCTTTTTTACACAAAATGCAGCGGTAGCATCTCATTTCGTTTGTGACTATGTCCGCCATAGTTATACCTCTTATATATGTTTTGAAAAGCTGTCTGTAGTATAAATCTGCAACACATACTGTCAATCTTTCTGTCGTATACAAAAAGGGGAGTGTGGATAATCGGGTCTTGACTATACCCCCCGGGGGTATATAGTGGGGATATGGCAAAAGACAACAAAACAACACTTATTCGTCGGTTAAAAATCGTGGAGGGACAGGTGCGCGGATTACAGGAACTCATCGCAAAAGATCGATATTGTATTGATATCATCACACAGACGTCGGCGGTGAAACGGGCACTCTCGACGATTGAAGATATCCTGCTTGCAAATCATTTGGGGACCTGCGTGATGCATCAAATGACACATGGGCAGGTGGAAAAAGCAAAAAAGGAAGTATTAAAAGTCTATCAATTAAAACGCAAATAATATGAAATCATCAATATATGTAATCTTTTCGGTATCTCTCATCACTTTGGTATTGGGAATTGGGATCGGATATTATCTTACCCCGGAGTATCAATTTTCGATGTACGATAAAACACAAATGGATTTTGGTACGGCAGATCGGTGGATTGATGCGCGATATATAAACGCAATGATTGCACATCATCGCGGTGCGATTCTTTTGGCGGAGCAGGCAGAAAAAAATGGGATGCGTGACGAAATAAAAAATCTTGCGGTTGAAATACAGGCAAACGAACCAAAACTCATTGCAGAATTGTATGAATGGAAAAAAGCATGGTACGGCGATACTCGCACCGTCAGAGATCCTATTGTGGCGCGTCTTGGGGCACGGGATGAGAAGTTTGATCTTCGATTTTTGAATGCACTTATTGCACATCACGAATCAGGGGTTCTTATGACAAAAGAAATTCGTATAAAATCAAGTCGGACGGAAATATTAAACAATGCGGATGCGGTTGAATCATTTCTCGTAAATAGTGGCGCAATGGTAAAGGAGTGGAGAAAAAACTGGTATTCGATATAAAAAACATGAATAAAAAATCTTTTCGCATACAAGGGATGCATTGCGCGAGTTGTGCGTTGATTATTGAGAAAAAACTTTCGAAACTTGATGGGATAAAACACGCCCGTGTAAACTTCGCTACTGAAAAAGCAGAGATAGATTTTGACGAAAAAAAGACATCTATTGATGTAATGAACAATGAGATGGGGGTGCTTGGATATACTATTGTTTCCCTTGAAGGAAATAATTCTATGGGAGAAATGAATGGTATGGACCATGGTGTACATATGAATATGACCATGAAAGCCGGGGAAAAAGAAAAGGAGCTTTTGATACAGAGAAATAAAGCGGAATTTGCGATGCCTCTCGCACTTTTTACATTTTTTCTTATGATGTGGGATGTTGGTGCGCGTACCCTCTCTTTTATTCCCAATTTTCCAATACCAATGGGACTGTTCAATATTATTTCAATGGTTATCGCGACGATTATGATGTTTTGGATTGGATACCCATTTCTTGAAGGAGTGACACGTTTCATACGATATCGGGTCGCAAATATGGATACATTGATTGGCATTGGAACACTCGGTGCTTATGTCTATAGTGTGGTGATTACTCTCGTGCCGAATATTCGTGAATTTATTCGTGTTCCAGATTATACGTATTTTGATGTTGTCATTGTTGTCATTGGATTTGTGGTGTTCGGAAAATATCTTGAAACGCGATCAAAACAAAAAACGGGAGAAGCAATAGAAAAATTACTGCACTTGCAGGCAAAAACTGCGATAGTGATACGAGAAGGAAGAGAGATTGAGGTATCAGTTGCCGATGTTATAGTTGGCGATATTATCGTAGTGAAGCCAGGGGGGAAAATCCCGGTTGATGGGAAAATAATCGAGGGAAGTACATCAAT
>JBFLWN010000011.1:0-11926 GCA_040757555.1 Patescibacteria group bacterium
TTTCCTATTCCCTCGACGAGTGCCGCAATAAAAGATTTTTCTTTTGTTCTTACAAAACTTGGATCGTTCTTTGCTTTTTCCGCTTCATCAAAAAACAATTTCATTGCTCCCACACTATATTGCACCGCCTTCGTCGACAACCGCGACCAATAATCACTGAGAATATCTTTTGAATCAAAAATTATTTCTCCTTTTGTACTAAAAACACTTTTCAACTTTTTTTGTTTAAATAAGTTAAAATATCCCTCACTATCTTTGTTTAAAGAAAACGTAAATCCATCCCTTGTCTCATATTCCACTGGTTCTGGTAACTTATATCCACTTTGTATACCAATAGTATCTTTACTATAAAAATTATTATTTGAATAAATTGCCAATTCTTTAAAATAACTTTCCAAATCAGGAAAAACAGGAATAGGTTTATTATTTAATCTTTTGATCAATTCTTTATCTATACTCGTAAGCGAATATTTATTAGCAAAACTTTCATATGGACTCCCCTCTGAATGAGGATCATTCCGTGTATGATCTGGAACGCTTGTGTCCTGAATAAGATGGAGCACGTGTCCCAACGCAAACATCGCCTTCTCATTTTCTCCGTTTGCATAATACCGAATTGCCTCCTGCCACGTAAAATCCGTTTCATCGGAAATCTCGCTTATTTTTCTTTTCTGGACGGCATTTAACATCGAAGCAATGGTCGCCGGAACTTTATACATCAACCCATTCTGATTTTCCGTATCTTTTGCCCATACTTTTGAAGCGTCCCAATTACCAATATTTATAGGATCGACCGAAACATCAGGGGTCAGTCCATGTTCATTTACTGGATCGTAAAAATGATTCATCCATCGAGGAATATCATCCTCCTTCCGTGCTCCATCAACTAAAAAATCTCGCAGTTCAGACGAGATTTTTTGTGAAGAAAAATTCTTATTAAAAATACTAAATGCTTCGTTGGTAAGATACGCGTGTGTTCCGATTTCGTATGCCGAAACAGACACAGGAAGGAATAATGGGACAAATGTTCCTATAAACAACCCCACCAATGTTCTCTTCCAAAACATAAAATGGCGCTTATGTCTCTTTTATCTCATAAGTTTTCTATCTTCCAAACACCTGAATATTTATTGAAACCAAGATCTATATAAATATCAATTTCTTTTTTTTGATCAAAAACTACAAGTTTATAATCCATCTCATGTGTAATGTCTTTTTTATATGGCTCGGCATGTTTTAATTTTTCAACAACCTCTAGTATTTTATCTTCCTCCTTTGCTTTTTTTAATCCTTCCAACCATTGTGAATCGGGACTTCCATCACTTCTCAAAATAAAATATTTACTCGCAAGTTCAATGTCTTCTTTTTTAAGTGCATCTATAAAAAGATTGAGTGTTTCCTGCGGAGTTTTTCCCCCATAAGCATCATTCCGCATCGCTTCTTCATATGTATTAATCGCCCTTATCGCCTGGTTGTAGTTTTTTTGCATTTGAAAATCACGTCTCGCATCAGGGCTAAAAAACACGAGATATATAAACCACAAAACAATGACGACTACGACAACACCAAGTCCAACAAAAACAGGACGAAAAGAGCGCGGCTTTTTTGTCGCTGTTGGATTAAAATCATTTCCGTTTGGAGAGACTTGTTCGTTCATAAGTTAAAAACAACCACATCTCCACCTTCTCGAGGAGAAACGTTAACGAACTCACATATACCAATATTCTATCAAACCCCACATTTCCCCCCTTTCTCTCTTCTGTGGATAACTCAATTATAACAAAACCGTCACGATCGTGACGGTTTTGTTATAATTAAATAAATACCAATTTGGAGAAAAGAAAAAATATGAACAAAGAAAAAACGAAGTTTAAAAAAGAAGTTGTTCTACTTCATCTCGCACGCGCGGGGGAAATCACACTCAAAAGACTGTTTGAACTTATGTGGGGATTGGGAGATATGACTATTGCAATGATTGGGACAACATCAAAAAGAGAATCCGCATACTATATGTGGAAGGCTGCCTCGAAAGAAAGAAATGTACATATCGATCTAAAGTCAAAAGTCGCGCTTTCTATGATGGTTTCGAGGCTAGCAAAAGAAGGATTAATCGAACGAAAAAAGAAAAAAATAACAATAACAAGAAAGGGAGAAAAAATAAGCTCTCAAAAATTTATTCAACTCACACCCCTCCCAAAAGAAAGAAAAATCATTGTAATATTTGATATCCCGGAAAAAATGTTAGAAAAAAGGTATTGGCTTCGACACGAATTAAGGGGAATGGGATTTGAAATGATACAAAAGAGTGTGTGGAAAGGAAACGTGGTAATACCAAAAGAATTCTTGAAAGGTATATATGATTCGAAATTAAAGGAGTACGTGCATATTTTTGAAGTAATAAAACACGGTACATTAATGCAATAAAAAAGAATCTTCCCCCATAACAAAAGTGTCGCGATCGCGACACTTTTGTTATGGAATATTGGCTCTCCATTTATTTGATTATCTCACTTATTCAAGTTATTTAGTTTTAGAGAGATACTCGTGAATATTCAATACCGCTTTTACTGCATCACCAATTGATATGTTGTTTTGCTTATATCGCACGTCCGCGATATCCCCTGCTGCCCAAATGAGCGGGTGTGATGATTGTTGTGTTTGATGATTCACTATCACTTCTTTCATTCCATTTATTTCTACCAATCCCTGCACAAGATCTGAATTTGGTACCCATCCGATTTCGATAAATACCCCATCCACATCCATTGTTTTTTCCTCTCCAGTTTTTATTTTATATTTTACTCCCCGTACCAACGTATCCCCCGTAATTTCAAGTAACTGAGTTTCAGTAAAAATTTTTGTTTTTGGATTTGATTGTATTTTTTCAATAGTGATCGGATCACCTTTTAATGCATCTTTATATTCAAAGATGTTCACTTCACTCGCATACTGCAAAAGATCAAGTGCGCTTTCGAGTCCCGCATTTCCTCCCCCCACCACCACCACTTTTTTATCTTTAAACATCGGGGCATCACAGGTGGCACAATATGCAACTCCTTTTCCATCAAATTCTTTTTCACCCGGAACATTTAATTTTCTCCGTTTGCTTCCTGCGGCAAGCAACAGTGTTCTTGCTTCGAATATTTTTCCTCCCTCTGTTTTCACCACAAACCATTTCTTTTCGCCTTCCGATTTTTCTTCAATTGAATTCACGCGATCCCCCTCCATTATCTCAATTCCTTCTTGTGCGCGAAGATGCCCCTCCATTTGACGCGCAAGTTCAAATCCCGAAATCGATTTGATACCGATAAAATTTTGGATATCCGCCGACACCACCGATTGTCCGCCGAACATATCGGTAATCAAAAGACTTTTTATTTTTTTTCTTCCTGCATAAATTCCCGCCGAAATCCCTGCTGGACCACCTCCCACGATAATAAGATCAAACATAATTAATTTTTACTTTTGCACTAATACTAAAACAAAAACGAGCGACGTTCAACGTCGCTCGTTTTTTAATTATTTTTCGTCGCCCGGATCGAGGAAATCATCATATTCCATGGGCTCCATTTGCACATTACATTTCGGACAATCACCATCCTCTTGGGCGAGATATCCGCATTCTGGACATTTGAACATAAAAATGTGATGTATTGCGAAACGCCCGACCTTTTCCCGCCTTTTTACTCTTTCAGTTGCGGGGGGCTTTTCGTTAAAATGAATGTAATTTTTCCAATTCAATCTCAATCGCACGCCTATCAAACCCAACAAAAATATGATTATTGATATCGATTACCGGAACTCCCAACTGATGAGACTTCCCCTCCATCTCTTCTCTCGCTTTTTCGTCTTCCGCAACATTATATTCAACAAAAGAAACTCCCTTATCACGGAAAAATTTTCGGGCCATTTTGCAATATTGGCACGAGGGAGTCGAATATAAAATTATTTTTTCCATATTATTCTTTGGGAGATGATTCCCATAAGGAAAATATAATGACAAGACTTCCTGCGAAAATCACATTCCACACAGGAAGGTTAAGTTCGGAAAAACCCAAAATCCACGGCGATAACAAAAGCCATGCTCCTAATCCAATTAATATCCAATGATTCCACCTCATCGGCATATTATACCATTTTTACCATACCCCCGTCACCTTGTGACATATAAAAACACATTTCCTCTATAAATCTGATATTTCCTGATCAAGAATTGTCTTTAGATTTACCTGTCCCTCGGGAAGCACTTCGTCAAACGGAAGCGCACCCGGAAGAGATCCTTTTATCTCACCGTTTACCACAATAATCGGAAACGGAGTTCCTTGGAGCCCTGAATTTATCGCATTGTCGAGATCTGCCTGAATTTTTTCTGCATATTTTCCACTTGAAAGACATTGATTAAATTTTGTTGCATCGAGACCAACCATAGTGGCAATTTCAGGAAGTTTTTTTGGATCTAATCCGTTGTTCAGTGGACTAATTTCCATCAAAACATCCATATATGACCAAAACTTGTCTTTTCCTCCAATCTCACCCGCACATTCAACCGCTTCAGCTTCCTTTCTCGCTTTTGGATGACGATCATCAAGTGGAGCATGACGATATACCCACGCAACTTTTTCTCCATACACATCAATAGTCTTCTTCAATGTATCGTGAAATAATTTACAAAACGGACACTCAAGATCTGAATACTCAACAATCTTTATCGGCGCATCCGGATTACCACGAATATAATCACTATCACTTACCGGCCTCATATTTTTCACCGACGCAGTTTCCTCACGATCACGGGGAGCACTATTCGTATTTTCAGGCCCCCCTTTCCCCGCACTGTAAATTAATGATCCCGCAATGAGAAGCGCTGCAATCAATATACTGGTTGGTAACAACCAATCTTTCTTCTGAGACACCTCCTTTCCCTCTCCCGCACTATTTTTTTGAGAAAATGTATCCATAATTTTTATAATGTAAGGCTCATTATACAATATATAAACTCACATCGCTACAGGATGAAAAATCTTAAAAACCTGCTAGAATAACGCTAGGAACATATGCATATCGCAAAGAAAATAGCATTAATCCTTGGTGACTTTGGACTCGCCCTTTTTTCGGTCGCACTCATGATTGTGATACGCTATCCAGGGGCATTCAACCTGCACTTCATGGACCACGTGTCTGCCTTCTCTCTCCTCTTCCTTATTTGGATTATCATTTTTTATCTTGTGGATTTGTATCGTTTTTCGACATTCCGTACGGAACTCTCGATCGCAAAATCACTTCTTCAGGCACTTATTGTTTCGGGAATCACTTCTGTTGTTGTCCTTTATCTCTTTCCCGAACTTTTTAAACTCACTCCAAAAACAAATCTCGTCATTGTCGGAATAATATTTTTTATTCTTGATTACCTCCTCCGTGTCATTATTTTTCGTTTTCTCAAATCGGAGAGAACTCCCATTCTTGTGCTCGGCACCTCTCCACTCATTCAAGAAACGGTCACCTACCTCGAAAAAAATCCACAGGCCGGATATCGAGTAAAAGAATGGATGAAAGAAATCCCAAAAGAACACGAACAGGCACTTTTTGATGCAATAAAAAAAGCAGGGGTGGGGACAATTATTCTTTCTCCACAACTCGCAAATGAATCATATGCAACCACTTCTCTTTTTGCACTTCTTCCTCTCAATATTTCCGTCATCAACTTTCTCGATTTTTATGAAATGCTTTTTGATAAGGTAGCACTTAAAGAAATTAATACCGAATGGTTTATTCAACATATTTCAACGCGACGAAAAATATATGATTCTATGAAACGATTTGTGGATATTTTCCTTTCACTTTTTCTTGGAATTATTTTTCTCCCCCTCGCAATTCTTATTGCAATTCTTATACTCCTCTCATCCAAGGGGTGGGCGGTGTTCCCACAAAAAAGATTCGGGAAGAATGGAAAAGAATTTGTATTGTATAAATTCAGAACAATGAAAAATAATTCCGAAGGACCACTATGGACAGAAAAAGGAGATTCCCGTGTCACTGGGATAGGAAAGATATTACGTTTTACCCACTTGGACGAACTCCCACAACTTTGGAATATTTTGAAAGGCGATATCTCGTTTACTGGCCCACGACCAGAACGAACCGAACTTGCGGAACAATATCGAAAATTTTCCTACTATGACGTACGTCACATTGTGAAGCCAGGACTCACTGGATGGGCACAAATTAACTTCCGCCCAAGCGCATCATTTGAAGAGGCCTATGAAAAACTTACCTACGATATTTATTATGTAAAAAATCGCTCCCTCTTTCTTGATCTTCTTATTATTCTCCGCACCATCCGATATATATTCACCTCACATTAACGTATGTATAAAAAAATAAAAGGACTGCTTTTTTCCAATACTGATACAAAACAAACGGTAGTGAAAAATATTTTCTGGCTCACCACTGGACAAATCGGAAGCCGCTTTATTCGGGCTGTAGTTATTATTTATGCTGCACGCGTATTGGGAGCTGGTGAATATGGAATATTTTCATACGCGCTCGGACTTGCGGGTTTCTTCACTATTTTTGCTGATATCGGGGTTAACTCCATTCTCACACGCGAAGTTTCACAAAAACCAGAAAAAGCATCTGAATATTTTGCTACGTCATTTTTGATAAAATTAACATTACTTATTGGAACCTGTCTCATTATTTTATTTATTGTTCCATATTTTTCAAAAATAGATGCGGCCATTCTTATCATCCCATTTGTTGCGATACTTACCTTCTTTGATAACTTGAGGGAATTTTCTCTCTCATTTTTCCGTGGAAAAGAAAAAATGGAAACCGAGGCCTTAGTAAATATAATGATGAATATCACCATTACACTTTCTGGCTTTTTTATCCTCTCATATTTTGCAACTGCAAAGGCAATAACACTCACCTATGCCGCAAGTGCTGGAGTGGGAGCACTCCTCGCAATTATTTTTCTCCGAAAAGAATATTTTAAAATTTTCTCTCATTATAATCATTCGCTTATAAAACCAATCATAAAAGCCGCTCTTCCTATTGCGATCCTAAGTCTTTTTGGAGTCTTCATGTTAAATATCGATATGGTCATGCTCGGCTGGTGGCGCAGTGCTGAGGAAATTGGTTTTTATTCTGCAGCGCAAAAAATTGTTCAAGTACTTTATATTATTCCGGGGATTATTGCCGCAGGAATATTCCCCGCACTTTCTCGATTTTTTGGAAAGGGGGAAAAAGAAAAGATTTCACATATTATGGAGTCTGCGATTGCAGGGGTATTTTTTGTAGCACTTCCACTCGCTATTGGGGGTATTATTCTTGCAAAGCCCATCATTCAACTCATTTATGGGATGGAATATATGCCAGCGGTGCCAGCATTTCAAATCCTTATTACCACGGTTCTTTTTGTGTTTCCTGGAACACTTTTTGGAAACTATGTCATTGCGCACAACGAACAGAAAAAATACGCAAAATATGTGGCTGGTGCCGCAATTGGAAACGTACTTTTTAATGCACTATTTATTCCTATGTGGGGCATTATTGGAGCTTCACTTGGAACAATAATTGTGCAATTTGGTTATAACTCTCTCGTGTGGGGAATGGTAAAAAAAATAAACAATTTCTATACATTTCGAAATATAAAAAAGATTATTTTTTCTTCGATCCTTATGGGTGTAGTGGCAATTTTTATGAATTGGCTTGGAATAAATATAATTTTAAATATAATTATTTCCGGAAGCGTTTATCTTCTTATGTTATTTATTCTCAAAGAACCACTTATCCTCGAAGTAAGACATTTCTTCAAACTTCTTAAAAAATAATCCCATATTGTATGGGATTATTTTTTAAGTAAATCTTCTATTTTTTTTACACACGCCTCAAGAGTGAGGTGTTCTTTCACAAACCTTAATCCGTTTGTTCCGTATTCATCCAACTTCTGTTTCTCTGCATATATTTTCCTTATTATTTTTTCTCCTTCTTCCACATCATCGGAACGTCCCGCATATCCGCATTGTGCCTCTTTCACAAGCGCAAATGCGTCACTTTCTTTGTTTAAAAAGGAAACAACCGGCTTTCCGGCGGCCATATATCCCAAAAATTTCCCAGGAACGAATGAGGTCTTATTATCGCTACTCAAACACACTATTCCCACATCCGAGTCCTTTACCAAATACGGATATTCATCCTTCGATATAAACGGACGGATTTCAATGTTTTTTATGTTCTTTTCCTGAATAAGCCTCTCTATTTTTCCTTTTTCTGTGCCATCACCAACAAGAAGAAAAACGATATCTTTCAAGTCGGAAACGCGCTCGGCAACCTGAGCTAAAAACTCCAATCCTTGCGCAGGACCCATAATTCCCGCAAATAGAAATATAAATTTTCCCTGCAATCCGTATCGGTCCCGAAACGAAATATCCTTTTTGAGATTCGTATATTCGTTCGCATCCACCCAATTATGCAGTGTCACTATTTTCTTTTCCGAAACATTTTTCTTCTCAATAAGAAATTTCTTTCCTCCATCCGAATGAAATGTAATCACATCGGCACTTGCATAGACGGTTTTTTCTATTAATTCAAAGAATTTAATAATCGGTTTGTTTTTCAAAATTCCAAGATCAATTGCATTCTGAGGAAAAATATCCTGAATATTCAAAAGAAATTTTGCGCCATATCGTTTTTTTATAAACTTTCCCACAAGTCCAAGTGTAATTGGAGGACTATAAATAATCACCGCATCAGGGGATTCTTTCATGTATTTTTTTACCCTGAGGGAAAAAATAATAGGCAAAAGAATTTGTGAAATCCCACGGATGATAAAATTCACCTTGTGCAATGGAAGGGTTTTTATACGGATAACCGTGACCCCATCATCAGAAGATACAATTTCAAATTTTTTATCTTTTGATTCTTCAGTGAGATAATGGCGAGGATATGAAGTGAGCACTGAAACGCTATGACCCGCACGCAACAACCCGTGCGCAAGTTCGTGCATCAAATGCGCTGCAGAAGAAACTTCCGGAGGATACACATCCGCAACAATAAGAATTTTCATAAATAAGATTACTGAATTTTCCCTCGACGCTGTTTTACAATCTTTGTGAGCCCAACAATGTGCCGAAGCACCTTACTCGATACATTTTTATCTTTGTAGTTTTGAGGAATATTCATCCTTACCCCGTTTTTTCGCTCTCCAACAGTGACTTCAATTGCCTGCAATACCGCATCCTTTCCTCGTCCCGAAAGTATTGCGACCCCCTCGTCAAACGCCTCGGGACGTTCTGAACTCACACGCATTTGTATTGCCGGAAAATCCATTGCCGAAGATTCTTCGTGGATACTTCCACTATCCGAAAGTACACAGAACGCCTCACGTTGTAATTTATTAAAATCAAAATATCCAAACGGTGCATGAAAATTAATATATTTATGAGCACTCAATCCATACTCTTGAAGTCGCTTTTCGGTACGCGGATGGGTACTCATAATGATCGGCATATCATATGTTTCCGCAACCGCATTTAAAGATTCAATGAGTTCAACAAATGCTTCTTTTGTGTCCACATTCTCTTCACGATGAATAGTCGCAACAAAATATTTTTTCGGTTCAAGTTTCAATTCCTTCAAAATTTGCGAATTATCAATACCCTCTTTATATGCATCAAACACTTCAGTAAGCGGTGTGCCCGTTACATACATAGTGCCCGGGTGGATTCCCTCGCGGATAAGATACTGGCGGGCGTTCTCACTATAGGGCAGATTGATATCGGAAATATGATCGACGATACGACGATTGATTTCCTCGGGAACATTTTCGTCAAATGAACGATTTCCCGCTTCCATATGGAATATCGGAATTTTCATTCGCTTTGCGATAATTGCTACAAGTGTACTATTCGTGTCCCCCAAGATAAGCACCGCATCGGGCTTTTCTTTTATTAACACTTCTTCGCTTTTCTTTATGATATTTGCAATTTGTTCTCCCAACGTATCTGCTTTCACTTCCAAAAAATAATCTGGTTTTCTTATTTTCAAATCATCAAAAAATACCTGGTTCATCTGGTAATCATAACTTTGCCCCGTGTGCACTGTGACATGATTCACATATTCATCAAGTTTTGCGAGTACGCGAGAGAGGCGAATAATCTCCGGTCGAGTTCCGAAAATTGTCATTATTTTAAGTTTTGAATCATTTTTCATATTATTTATTATACTTCTTCTGCGAACGTATCGGGATCATCGGGATTAAACACCTCATTTGACCACACTAAAAGTTTCATCTCCCCATCTCCAATATTTTGAATATTATGCGTCCAATTCACCGTCATTTCAACTATTTTAGGTGTATTCCCTGAAACAATATATTCTTTTATCTCATTTGTCTCTCTATTTCGAAGGCGAATTTTTGCGCTTCCCTCAACCACGCAAAATTGTTCAATTTTTCTCGTATGATAGTGATTCCCTCGAATCACTCCCGGTTTTGATGTCGAATAAAACACCTGTCCCACATCAGGAAATTTGAATACCTCAATAAGGTTCCCCCGGTCGTCCGATTTTATTTCTAGTTCTTTATTTTCCATATACAAACGATAAATATGTCTTATACAAATCCTTATGAAACTTTGATTTTAAATTTTTCGGATTTTTCAAATTTTTGAAGGATGTAATTAGTTTTGCGAGTGCGGGAACTGTAATGATATTTTTCGTGTATATCTTTTTGAAAAAAAATAATTTCTTTCTTTTTTTAAATACTTCCTCCGAAATAGCACTCACCACATCATCCACATATACCAGCATAAGTGGGGTTCCTTTTTTATTTACTTTTAATTTCTCCCCTTGTGCTACTTGATAACAAAATGTTGCCACCACCGTATTGTAAAATGGCCTACTCCCTTCTCCAAATACATTTGTTAATCTAAAAATACTCACTGGAATTTTATATACCTTACTTGCATCTTCAAATATTAATTCACAAAGTCTCTTACTGATTCCATATAGTGTATCCGTTTCGGCTTGTATTGATGAAAGAAAAATAATCTTTGGTTTCTTTTTTAATTTTGAAACCGCAGATAAGAGATTTAATGCGCCCTCAACACTTCCCCTCATAATTTCTTCATCTGTTCCGCGATTCACAGCAGCAGTATGAATAATTACATCCTTTCCCTGTATAAATTTTTCTATTGATTTTTTATTTAATATATCTCCCCCCGGCCTATCAAATAAAAAAACGTTCGCATTGTGCACTTCTCTGAAAGACAATGCAATATGCGAACCAATAAATCCTCTCCCTCCGGTAATTCCTATATTCATGGATTTATTTTTTGAAATTCTTTAGTTCCTCTTGAATTTCAGGAAGTGTAAGAAGTAATACCTTCATTTCCTCAATTGAAAGTTGTTTTGTATTTGACGAAGTATATCCTTCGGGCGGTAAAAGTGGTTTTTCTACTGGGGTATAATAATATTTTTTTACATCCATTCCCGGAACTTCGGGATTTATTTTGAAGTATTCACCACAATCTTCGGCACGAACCGATTCCTCGGATGAAATAAGTGTTTCATGTACCTTTTCACCTGGACGCGTACCAATCACCTCTACCCCTCCTTTGTAATCAAAAAGCGAAACTATTGCATCCGCAAGTGTTTTCACGGTGGCTGCTGGAGATTTTTTTACGTAAATTTCCCCACTCACTCCGTTTGTGAGTGCATATAACACAAGATCAACAGAATCTTGAAGTGACATCATAAAACGTGTCATATCTGGGTTTGTTATTTTAATCGGTTTTCCCGCTTTCATAAGTTCCACGAAATACGGAATCACTGAACCACGTGTATACATCACATTGCCGTATCGTGTGCCACACAACATTGTCCCATTATGATGTTCACGTCCAATTGCTATCATCACACGTTCCAT
>JBFLWN010000012.1:0-8380 GCA_040757555.1 Patescibacteria group bacterium
GAATTAGGCATACTTTATGTGCAGGATAGTGAGTTAAACCTCAACGGATTAAAAAAATGAAAACTGTCTCTATTATTATCCCTGTATACAATGAAGAAAATACTATTGCAGAAATCATTAAAAGAGTAAAAAACGCAGAAAGCTGGAAATTGGAAAAAGAAATTATTGTTGTGAATGACGGCTCAATAGACAAGACAGGAGAAATTCTCAAAAAGATAAAAGGAATCACATTATTGATGCATGAAAAAAACAAAGGGAAAGGAAGTGCAATTCGAACAGGCCTTCAGCACGCGCATGGAGAGGTGTTCATCATTCAAGATGCAGATTTGGAGTTAAATCCTGCTGAATATCCTTTGTTATTAGAACCAATTCTAAAAAACAATGCAAAAATTGTTTATGGTTCGAGATATCTTAAAAATAAATATGTCAATTTGCTCAGCATGCTTGCAAACGTTGCCGTAACACAAACCGCAAATATTCTTTATGGATTAAAGATTACAGATGAAGCAACAGGGTATAAAGTGTTTACCAGAGAAGTACTGGAAAATATAACACTGACATGCACGAGATTTGAATTTTGCCCTGAGTTTACAGCAAAAATAGCTAAAAAAGGATACACCATAAAAGAAGTGCCAGTAACATATAATTATCGAAGGCCTGATGAAGGAAAAAAAGTAGGGTGGAGGGATGGCTTTGAAGCCCTCTGGACACTGCTGAAATACAAGTTTATCGAGTGATGACAATGAAAACAACACCTCTTCAAGAAGAAACTGTCGCCTGCAATTTGTGCGGAGCAGATGACTATACAATAATATACAAAAAAATAGACACCCCATTGGAAGTACCGCTTCATGAGAAATTTTCTGCAGCAAAAGGCATCCTTTCAACAGACCAGATTGTAAAATGCAGGCATTGCGGTCTTGTGTATACCAATCCAAGAATAAAACAAGAGATCATGCTTGATTCCTGCTCACAAGGAGATGACGAAGTCTATGTTTCGCAGGAAGAAGGAAGAAAAAAGACGTTTCAGGAAGGACTGCACTGGATAAAAAGCAAAACACATCCAACAAGAAAAGAAAAAATACTTGACGTTGGCTGTGCAGCTGGTTTTTTTCTCAGTGTTGCACAAGAGCAGGGTTTTGAACCGTATGGCGTTGAGTTAAATGCATGGCTTGCAGAAAAAGGAAGAACAAAATTCAATCTGAAGAATATCATGACAGGAACACTTGAAGAAGCGCGATGGAAAAACGATTTTTTTGATTATGTCACAGTATGGGATGTCCTTGAACACGTCCCAAATCCTCTGCAAACCTTGCAGGAAATAAATAGAATTACACAGAAGAATGGTTATATTATTATCAGCTATCCTGATTACAGCAGCATATTTGCAAAAATATTTGGCAGACGATGGTGGTTCCTTCTTTCACATCATATTTATTATTTCACGCCAAAAACAATGAAGAGCATGCTGGAAAAAGCAGGATACAGGATTATAGACGATAAAATGCATTGGCAGAAATTGAAAGTAGTATATATGCTGGATATGTTCGTGAAGCTTAACAAAAATAAGATAGTGCAGTTTCCTTTTAAACTAACATCATCTTTTCTTAAAGCATTGAAGCTCGAAAATCTTTCGATACGCTATTACGCAAGCCAGCGTGATGTGATTGCACAAAAAAAGTGATATCATGAAAAACATGGAAAAACCATATGTAGTCTTAGGTGCAGGAATAACAGGCCTTTCAGCAGCATGGAAGCTGAGTGAAGCAGGTCTTCCAGTGATTGTTCTCGAAAAAGACAGGACAATAGGCGGCATGGCAGGAACATTTGTCCATAAAGAATACATGCTTGACTATGGCCCGCATAAAATATACAGCCAGCTTCCTATTTTTGAAGAAGTAAAGAAATTTCTTGCAGAGGATTTACTGGCTGTGAAAAAATCAAGCAAAATACGCCTCTCTGGAAAATTTCTTCCATATCCATTTGGCATTAAAGACCTCTTACTGGCCCTTCATCCGGCAATTGCAATGAAGTGCGGAACAACATACGCAGCAACATCTGCTTTAAATATTGTGCGAACAAAAGAAGACACCTGTTATGAAGATTATATTGTCAATAGATTTGGTTCTGGCACCTATAATCTTGTGTTTGGTCCGTATGCAGAAAAAGCATGGGGTGACCCAAAAAAGCTGGATATAAGTCTTGCAAAAAGCAGAATTGTTATCCCAAGCATGACTGAAATGCTCAAGCGCATGCTCTTTGGTGATCAAGGAAAAAAAGAATTGAGTGCTTCTATGTTTTATTATCCAAAATATGGCGCAGGAGAAATGGCTGAAAAAATGAAAAAAGCTATTGAAGAAAAAGAAAATACTGTTCTCTGCAACGCAGCCCCACTTGCCATTAAAATAGAACAAAATACTGCAACTACTGTAGAATATGAATATCAAGGAAAAAAGAAAAAGATTGAGATACAAGGAATAATCTCCACGATTCCCATGAAAGAATACCTAAACCTTCTTTCAAAAGTTCCTGCAAAAGTCAGAGAAGCAGCAGAGAAAATGAAGTTCAGAAAATTAATTCTGCTCTATCTTGAGGTAAACAAAAAAAGAATTTTCCCAGAAAACTGGATTTTTTTTCCAGAAAAAAAGTATATTTTTAACAGGTTATCTGAACAAAAAGGATTTTCTGAGCATATGGGTCCTGAAGAAAAAACAGTGCTGTGTGTAGAAATCACGGTCGATGCACAAGATCCGCACAGCAAAATAACAGAGAAAGAATTGTTCACTGAAGTGATTAGACAGTTAGAGGAATGCAATATAGTAGAAGAGAAGGATGTTCTGAGCTATTGGAAGAAGGAAATAGATGATGGCTATCCTGTGTATCACATCAACTATCAGGAAGCCCTTACAACGTTTTTGTCGTATGTAGAATCAACAGAAAACATTTTTAGCATCGGTCGCCAAGGAATGTTCAACTATGTCGGCTGTATTGACTGCATTGATATGGGTGCAACAACTGCAGCATACATTGCACAAAAAAGAAAAAAGAGTGAATGGAAAGAAGAAAGAAAAAAATTCGAGAATTATATAACTATTGATTAAGATGAACGCAAAAATAATGAAAAAAACAGTAACACTCATTTCTCCAAATATTGTTACACAAAAAGGTGATTTTTTTGGTTCTGGGATCCCTTACATGCCATTTACTGCAGCATATGCAGCTGCAATGCTTCAAAAAAGCGGATATTTTGTACAAGTCATCGATGCATTTGGAGAAGCGCCGACAAAAGTAACAGAACAGCAAGGCCATTTTATCCAGGGATTAACTCCAGAAGAAGTTGTGCAAAAGATTAATTCATATAGTAGCCATATTGTAATTTCGGCAGAGCGGGTTATTAGTCATGATGCCCTCATTGCTATTATTGATGCCGCAAAAAAAAAGTATCCAAAAATCCCCATCATCATTCTTGAGAATACACAGGCGGTCTCTGCATATGCATTGAGAGAAATTTATCCAGAATTTTTCGCACAGGGGGCATCTGCAATTATCACCGGAGAACCAGAAGAGCGCATTGTAGAATATCTTGAAAAAGAACCAAAAAAAATAGACGGCATCATCATCAATGAAAAAAACAACCACGTTCATATTAATGAAAAAACAGCAAATATCACAGACCCTTCTAAACTGCCGTTTCCTGCATGGGAATTATTCCCTCTTGAAAACTATTGGAAATTAGGCTATGCCCATGCTCCCTTGACAGGAAAAAAGTATCTTCCACTCTTGACCAGCAGAGGATGCACGTTTCAATGCGGTTTTTGCGTTATTCCTTTCACAAATCAGAGAAAGTGGAGACCAAGATCAGCAAAAAACGTCGTAGATGAGATAGAATACATGGCAAATAAATTTGAGGTGATGGAGTTTCATCTTGAAGATTTGAATCCAACCATTGATAAAAGAAGAATACAGGAAATATCTACAGAAATTCTCAAAAGAAATCTCAATATAACCTGGAAAATTGGCTCCGGAACAAAAATTGAGACCGTAGATAGAGAAACCTTGACAATTATGGCCAAATCTGGATGCACCTTTCTCTCATTTTCTCCAGAATCAGGTTCATTAAAGGTATTGAAAAAGATGAACAAACCGTTTAATCATGAGCTTGCTCTTGACCTTGTACGGCATATGAATGCACTTCATATCACAACACAAGCTTGTTTTGTGCTTGGATATCCTGGAGAAACAGAACAGGATAGACAGTTAACATATGAATACTGCAAAAAACTTGCACAAGCAGACTGCGATGAGATTGCACTTTTTGTCATGGCTCCTGTTCCTGGCGCAGGTACGTATCGAGAATACAAAACAAAAATAGAACAAAGCAACAAAAAAGTTTCATTGCAGGAGATGAGTTTTTCGCCGCGATGGAGAGAAGATTATGCTGTTTATAAAAAATTCCGGTTAAGAACATATGCAGGATTTATGCTCTATAAAATGCTTTATCATCCTTCAAAAATCCTTCGCCAAGCATGGAATATAGTAACTGGCGCCTTCCAGACAAAAATGGAAATGACTTTGTATAGAATCGCAAAAGTATATTGGTTTAACATCAAGAGAAAAAAGAACATGTTAGTGCTTGTGTGGATTATGCTGATTTTCATCACATATTACATTGCAAGAATCATAGATATCATGCATTATATAAAAAAAATGTAGGTGCAAAATGAACATAATACTATGGATACTGTGTTCAATGGCAGGCGGGATTGTATTTTTCCTCTTTTCTCTTCTTTTAGGAAGTAAGATGCTTTCAATATTAAAAGTGAATGCGCCTGATGAGGAATGGTTTTTGTTCAGTGCAGGTCTTGGAGTTGGAATAAGCGCAGGTCTTCTTCTGGTGTTGGGGTTTATGGGTGCATATACAAAAGAAATAATCCTCTTGACAGCAGTTGCTATCAGCATTCTCTGCATCTCTGAAGTTAAAAAAATAATTATCTCTGCACAATCCATTAAAAATACAGCAAAGAAAAATGAAAATTTCCTGAATAAAATTATGAGAAGTGTTTTAATTCTGTTCGCATTACTCTTTGTTCTTGTTGCAGCAAGCCCTGAAACCGAATGGGATGCCATTTCTTTTCATCTTGCAACTGCAAAAGTATATATTGAACACCAGCAGATAGTTCCTATTTATTATGCATATCATGCAGCATTGCCGCATCTTTTTGACATGCTGTATGTTGTCGGAGAGCTTTGGAATTCTGACGTGCTTTCAAGGATGTTTGTTCTTCTCTGTAATCTGACAATTGTGCTTGGAATCTGGATACTTGGAAAAAAGCTTTTTTCAGAAAGAGCTGGGTTGATTGGGGCATGTATTTTTTTGACAACACCCATATTAATGGTTTACATGCCTTCCACATATATTGATATCCCTCTTGGCCTGTTTGCAGTGTGTGCCATTCTTGCAATATGGAATTGGAAGCAAGCAACACAAAAAGAAAGATGGATTTGGGTCTGGATAACGGCCCTTATGTGCACTTTTATGGTTTCATCAAAAATTGTGACGCTCCCATTTGTTGCAGGATGCATGTTATATTTTCTTTGGCACATCTGGAAAACAAAAAAGATGCAAGAAGCAACAAAAGGAATTACCATTTTTGCATTATGTCTGGTTATCATTCTTGGTCCTTGGATGATATTTAATTATATCCATTTGAATAATCCTATTTATCCTTTTGCTGATACTATTTTCCATGGAAAATATTGGAGTCCTGAACTTGCCCAATGGTGGAGTGATGCTCGAAACACTTACAGCGGGGGGAAAAATATTACCGACTTCATTCTGAAACCATTTATTTTAACCTATATCCCCAATATCAATGGACCAATATATGGATTTTCCCCAATTTATCTTATGTTCATTCCATTACTTGTGTTTTGGGCAGGTGAAAAAAGAAAAGAACTTACATGTATTGGTTCAATAGCGTTCATCAGCTGGCTTGGGTGGTGTATTCTTGCACCAGATATGAGATATATATTTTACCTTATTCCAATTCTTGCATTAAGTGCAGGATATGCAATTGATTCTTTGTTCATTGATACAAATATCAAAGAGTATACAAAAAAAATTGTATATCTTGTTATGGCACTAATAGTGCTTTCAAACTTGCTGTTCTTTTTTGTTATTTTCAGGAATGATGTGCAGATGTGGACAGGAAAAATAACACGAGAAGAGTTTATCACAATTGACACCCCTAATTATTTTGTTGCACAATGGGCAAATAAGAATCTTCCGCAAGAGGCATTCATTTTTTTAGCAAATGACGATAAGGGATATTATTTTGATAGGGAATATACCTTAGGGTATGGTATATTTTCAACATATATTGACTATGCGCATCTGAGCGATGGAGACGCGTTGTATCAACGATTAAAAGAGATAGGCATCACACATGTCCTGTTTAAAGAATATGAAACTGGTTTGATTGGATATGATAAGTATTACAATGAACACACTACACAGCTATTTGAAGAATTAAAAGAAGAACATCTAACAGAAATATATGAGAAAAACAGTGTATATCTCTATGAATTATCCTAACTCATCCACGAAATTTTGCAAGTGTTGCGCGCCGCATCCATTCACCCATCTGCAAGCATAATCCATAGGCACCAATAGAGAGTTCTTTGAACTCATTAAAACTACTGATTGAAGAAAGAACCCCATACATTCCCTTGGGATTATAATAAAATCTCCTAAATGCAGAGGCCGCTGCATTCTGAAGTTCATCCTGCGTCAGGTTTGTATGTTTTAATTGTGGATTGATACCAATAGAAACAAAATCTTTCCAATCATGGATTTTATCAGCTTCTTCTTTTGTAAAACTGTATTCAAATAATTCTGTGCCTGGATATGGAGAAAGAATGTTGAAAAAAGCCATTGTTGGCCGTGTTTCAAGAGCAAAATGAATTGTCTCTTCAATGGTTTCTTTTGTCTCACCAGGGGTGCCAAAAACAAAAAACGCAATGCTTCTCATGCCTGCTTTTTTGCAGAGCTCTAAACCCTTTCTATTCAAGGCAGTGGTTGTTCCTTTTTTCATATTTTTGAGCATCACATCACTGCCTGATTCTATACCAAATGAAACAGCATAGCATCCTGCTTCTTTCATTAGAGAAAACAATTCCTCCTCAGCGCTTGTTACTCTGGAAAAACAGCACCATTGTATTTTTTTGTTCAATCCTTTTTCAATAAGGGCACGGCAGATTTTTTTTGCACGTTCCTTATCAAAAGTAAAAACATCATCCTCAAAAATAATATGATTTGCATGGTAGGTTTCAACAAGATGTGTAATTAATCTAAGGACATATTCTGGAGAATTTGGTCGAAATCCTCTGCCAAGAACTTTATGCGATGCACAGTATATGCATGTCCCTGGACAGCCACGTGATGTCATGATTGTTGCAGTTCTGCTTCCTTTACATGTATACACATTGGGTTTATACAATGACATGTCAACAAGATGATATGCAGGAAAGGGGAGTTTGTCTAAATCTGTGATAAACGGCCGAAGTCCTGTATTGACAAAAGCATCCTTGCCTCTGAAAACAATCCCTTGGATCTTGTCAAGGCTTTCAATGTTACCTTGCAAATATTGGCAGAGCTCATCCATTGTTTCTTCGCCTTCGCGAAGAGTAATGACATCAATATCCTTGCACGTGCGCAGTGCAGGTTCTGGATATGTTGTTACATGAACTCCTCCTGCAACAATTATTGCTCCACAAACCTCTTTTGCCATTGCTGCAATAGTCACTGCATTCCCAAAATTAGGAGTTGCACAGGTTAATCCAATAATGTCTGGTTGATATTCCTTAACTTTTTTTTTAATACCTTCATATCCAATATTCTGCGGTTCTGGGTCAATAAGCTGGACATCATATCCCTTAGAAAGACAATAAGAAGCAATATATCCTAAAGAAAGAGGAAAATATCTTCCTGCTGCAACTTTAATAGGGCCGTACATGTCACGAAATGGTGTATTGATAAGCATCAACCGCACAGGTCTGTTTTTGACTTTAGCAAAAAAAGTATCTGTCATGATTGCGGAAAATCATGCTTAATTTATATACTTTATTAATCTCAAAACTGACAATAAACAATATAAATGCTTGTCTTTTTCATCTACAAATATGAAAATCCTCTTAATCTTTCCACCGCAAAATCTTGAAGAACGCTACAGCCATAAAATAGGAAATGTTGGTGGATTTTTACCGCCTTTAGGATTATGTTCCATGGCTGCAGTTCTTGAAAAAGACAAGCATGAAGTTCGGATTATGGATTGTCCTGTTAATGATTATAGAATTAACCATATTCTTGATGAAGTAAAAT
>JBFLWN010000013.1:0-7147 GCA_040757555.1 Patescibacteria group bacterium
ATATGAAGATTTATTAGTCTTCAATTACCTATGAAGCCCTTTGCCTATATATTTCATATTCTGTGTTCGTGATTCCTTTACTGCCTAATTTAATTCCGGGCTTATGCTCTGTTTCTTTATCGCCGTGGAATCCTGATCCTCCGATTACTATTAAATCGTTTTTTATCGCAAACTCTAGCAGTATTTTTTCTTCTTCTAAAGAATGTTCGGGGTGCCTGACTTCAACAGCGTTCAGCCCCATTCCTCTCAATGTTAATATCTCCTCTGTTATCTTTTGAAATTCATGCGTCTTATCCGTGCCTTTCATTTTTCTTCTCCGTTCGGCGGTTATGCCAGGATAAGCGTAACAGCTTACTATGTCAAGATTATTCGTTGTTTTAAGAACATCATCAAGTCGTGGCAGCCATTCTCGATAGATATCACGGCGATCAATGTGTCGCAGGTGAGCGTTTCTTATCAAGCGGCCTATTTCTTCATGGGAAATTTTGCGGACACGCCGCAGATACTCGTTTATACGATAAAGTGATGATGTTCTTTCTTTTGGAATTTTAAAGAAGTCATCAACTTCAGATTTTGTAACAACAATACCTTGCGATTTAAGATACCCGGTATATAAAAGCGCAACAATATCTGAAGATTGCTTGGCTTGCTGCAAAAAAGGACGGAGAGATTTGTAAAATACATTTTTACCGTATAACAACAATTCTACCCAATCATTTTCGTGAAATACTTGCAGTTCCAGCGAAGGAGTCGTTTTAAGTCCATACTCCTCGCAAGCTTTGTTAAGTTCAACCCAGCCACCTAAGTTCATTACATCCGTTAAACAAATATAAGTAATTTTTCTTTCGGCCGCGCGTTTGGCAATTTCTCTCGGAGCGCAAGATCCATCGCTCCAGTGACTATGAATATGCAGATCTGCGTAATAGATTTTGTTAATCATATCGTCTTTATTTTACCTTTTCTAACACGAACGCTTGAGACGTCAACCATATTCCCTTATTGCAAACCTTTAGAACAAAAGCTTCTTTTTTAATCTCCTTTTCATTAAACTCAGCAAATCCGCTTAAATAATTTTTATCACCGACAATTAAATTTAGCCCCTGCTCTTTGGAAATATCAATCAAAGATTTACAATCAGGATTATGGCCCCATCGACATGACTCTCCAATTTTATAGTTAAAGAACCAATCCAAGGTAAATATTGCTCTGCCGCCAGGTTTAAGTGCTTGTGAAATATTTTTTAATATCTTTCTTTCGTTATTTTTCTGCGTGTGTTCCATTACCGATATACACAATACTAAATCGTATGTTCTGTTTATATTTACATCTTCGAATCGTCCGATAATGTGATTAATTTTTACTTTTAATCTTTTTTCGATTGACCCATCAAAAGCTTTTTCAGATACATTAACGCTGGTATAATCGACACCTTTCTTGGCATAGTAAAACTGTAAGCAAGAATTTGCCGCACCCATCTCAATAATGGACAAATTCTTGAATGAAGATATCTTCTTTTTATTTAAATAGTCATTAATCTGGCTTATAGCAAATGGGTATTCCCAGTGTCTCGTTCTACTGTTAGCTTCATATTGAGTAAAAGGCCAGATATCATCATGTAATTGTTGAAACCGTTTTGATAATTGTATTTTGGCAATCATAATTATTGATAATTACTTTTTTACTATGCCGTCGAAACTAATGCCGCGGGTTTTTAAGTAATCCAGCGCAGGCTTGCACACATCTAGAACGGATTTGACGATCTCTTGTGGTTTAATACTCAGTTTATATCTACCGATCCCCCTGACCTCATGTCCTTCCGGGACATACTTAAAATATGGCAGAGCCTGTTCATTTACTTGTTCAGGTATTGCCCTTTCCAAAGGCAATTTAATAGCATGAGATATCACATTAATCACCATCTGTGGGTGATTAACAAAATCTTCATATTTCACGAAAACGATCGGCCTTTTAGCATTCTGCGTTGCTAAATAATGATAATTCCAATCCTTAGCTCTTTCTAAAATTTCATCTTGCGAGAAGACTAATGTTTTGAACTTATGTTGTCTCTCCAAATATGCGCATATTGTATCTAACGGATTTCTAGCGATACAAACAACAGAAGTTTGAGCGGGAAACATGTCGATTATTAAAATACCTTCGGGGAATTTTAGTAAGGGAAGAGAACGTATTTCTTGTTGTGCATTTAACCATCTTTGATCCTTTAAAAATTGATTCTGGAATTGCCCTAAAGATTTATCCCGATCGATTAATCGACTTATACCCCAAAGTCCTTTTACTTCGTTTTTCCATGGAGAAGCAACGCAATATGCAAACGTCTTTGTGATTATTGTTGTGCCACTTTTACAATAGCCGCAAAACACCGCTTTGGGATAAATCTCGGCGGGATTTCGCTCCAAACGTTGTAGAGATATTTTGGAAATTGTCATCAGATTATAATTAGGTAATTGCTTTAAGCAATTTTATATCACGTTTAACTAATTTGTGTCGTTTTATCCATTTGAGGTATTTTTCCGGATTATTCTTTTTTATCTCGTTCAAGAGAACATTTTCTTGCTCTTTTAGAATATATAAGAATTCTTTAGTAGTGATCGGATACATAATGTTGTGTAAAGTAACCGACTGCAGGGCAAGCAGATAGAGAGGAAAACGTTGACGCAAAAAATGATAGAAGCTTATCTCAAAACAATTATCAAGTACTTCATCTAAAATATGGCAAGTGCATGTTTTGTCACTGGAGACCAATTTGTAAATCAGTTCCGCGTCTTTATGATGCGCGACTTCAATCATCTCAAAACCGACATTGTTTAAACCATCTTTTACGGTTTCAAAATCTCTTCTAAAACAGAGCAGATCAATATCTTTATGGGGTCGGGTGAATTTCCCCAAAATTCCGTCAATGGCAAAACCGCCAAACACTAAATAAAAACATCTTGTCTCCAATTCTTTATTGATAGCTGACAATCTCCCTAAATTTTCGTAGGTTTGTTCAATAGTAGTCATAATTTTTTATCATCGTTTTTAATCCACTTTCTATCTGTTGTAAAAATCGTTGCATTAAAAATTTTTGTCTTCTTTTTAGTAAGTAGGCATGGGCACGATTTAATATACTTGGATCACGTTTTATTTTCCCTATAATCTGCTCAGCGTGTTTTGTACTCCCGTAATAAAGAGGATATTTCTTCCCCAAATAATCTTCTACACCGCCAATATTATTAACAAGAAGAGGGGTACCGCGCGCAATACATTCAAGTATGGTATTATTAGCGGCTGCTTCTAAAAGATTAATAAATACAACTGAAGAAGCGAGGGCTTCATTATACTCGACATTACTCATTCTGGACTTGATTTCAATACCTGTTTTTGGGTATCGGGAAAGATATGAGGTATAATCGCGTTTTCTTGGCGCTAGGAGTATGTATTTTTCTCTCTGCTGTCTCTGGTTTGCCACTCCCACAAAAAAATCAACATTTCTGCAATGTATTCCTGCATGCAAAAAGGTCGGGTCTTTTAAGAAAGAATTCAAATACCACCTTTTTACTTTCATTGGCGTGGGGTGTAGGACCAATCGAATAGGCTGGGAAAATATCTTTTTTTCGATGTAAGCTAGTTGGTTTTTGGAAAAAACAAACCCACCGAGAAAAAACTTTTGATTATGCTCCCAAACTTTTGAGTTCAAAATCTTTTTCAGTGATCTTTCATAACCAGATACTACTTGATGAAAAAAAGCCACAAAAGGCCGGCTGACCCTTTCTCTTACTTGATACTCATAAGCAGTGTACAAATCTATGGGGGATCTATTATCGTGGAATACCTTCTTTAACTCTTTAGAAATGTCACCCCAACCACCTCCTATAAGATGATGGCGCCAACTGCAAGGTAATACGCGGCACTTAATTTTAGAGGTTCTATTCATAACTATGTGCTTCTCTTGTTTTTTTTGTAACCTCAATAATGATTGACTCTTCTTTTTCCGAAACAATATTTCTCTGGGTATTACTATTTATCACTGGTATATGAGATTGGAAAGGAAATTTATGAATCTTTCTTAGTGGTTTTTCTCCGTAAATAATCGAAATATCTAGTATAGTTTTTAAAAATTTACATATTTGCGCGATATAAACTTCTGCATCATTGGTTAAATCTTCGTATCTCACTGTAAAAATTTTTAAACTTCCGCGATAATGATCAACCTTCACAATTTTTCTTTCATAATCTTGAGCAAATTGTTCGGCTGTAACTTTTAACCAGGGGTCAAATCTTGGCGCAGTCACAAAAGACCTTCTGCGCATTGAAGCAAAAACATCCAGTGGGTGGCGCACAATATGGATAATTTTTGCTTGAGGAAACGCCCTTTCTATTAAATCAATATTTTCTAAATGATTAGGAGTTTTTTCTAGTGGTCTTTTGGCTTTTCTGGCCTCCGTCGCTTTGATAATAAAATCCCTGACACAGTCTACGAGCCATGAATCAAATCTTTTTCTATCGGCAACAAAATATTCGTTCCAAAATGGCCATTTCCCTGGTGTAAAAAAATCTTCCAGTATTTTCGGGAATTTATGAAAGATGCTTGTTTCGGAGTTCCAAGAAGGAATCATCTTTTCCCCCTTAAACTCCGGATGACGAAGTAAAATCGACCACAACATCGTTGTACCGCTCCGCGGCACACCAACGATAAAAACTGGTTTTTCTAAATCAGCGTTTTTCATATTTTTTCTCTTTATGGCCGCTTGTAACCAAACAATATTCAACCATCTCCTGTCTTCTGTTCAAATGATATGGGCGTTTAGAAAGCGCGTATCTTTTTGGAAGTTCCTTGACAGCGCCCACATCTATTGCAACAGGTTTTTCAGTTTGACTTAGGGAGAAAAGAATATCATCTTCAAGCGCGCCATGAAAAGGCGGGCAGTTTTTAAGAAAGTTTGCAATTAATGATCTTTGAAACAACATTACTCTGCCAAGCACGACATCTACTTTCCCAAAAGAGTACTCTTTGACATAAACCCCATTTTTCAGGTTTCTCCCAAAGCAACCAACTATTGAATGAGGATATTCAAGATGAGCTTCAAAAAGTCTTTCGATCTGTTCCTCTTTTAAAATTAAGTCATCGTCATGAAACATTATGTCATCATTACTGGCGAAAAATACTGCAGCGTATCTGCTTAAGGTAAAATAGTTTTGTGATTCAAAGTACTTTATCTTTCGGTGGTGAATTTTAAATTTGCATTCAAGATTATTATTCCAAAGTATTATTTCACCAATTCGACGGAAAGGAAGATAGCTATTAACAATCTTACTAGCATTATGCGGACGCTTCCAGTTTAGAAGAATTACTGTAATTTTTTTGTCAGTGACATTATCGACTCGCATAGTTTTTTAGAAATTGTTTTATGAGTTGATAATAACACAAAAATTTGGCACTTTACAAACTGAATCTATTGTGTTAAATTACCCATAGTTCTTTTACAAGGAGGTGCAGAGTGTCACGATTAATTCTGATTCGTCACGCACAGTCAGTTGCTGACGTGATTGTTGAATCAATGCGGTGCGATCCGCTTTTCGAAAAAGATTACAACAAGAGTTAATAACTAAAGAAATAGAAGATCAAGCGCGCGAATTGCATCGCAGGTACTGTTTGCCTTGTGATATTAACGATGTAGGATTAACGCTCGAAGGTATCCAGCAGATCTCAAACCTTAGCCGTATCCTCGCGGCCATAGGAACGCGTCCAAAAAACATTTGGTGTTCGCCATTAAGACGCACTCGTGCTACCCTTGAACATCTAAATGTTTTCTGTCCAGATTTTGCCAAGGCAACAGTTGCTTTTGATGACCGTTTGATTGAGCGTCAACGTGGTTATGAAGCGGCGGCATTCGCCGATCTACAGCTTTACTTGGCGTTGAATCCACGCGAATTGGCACAGAAAAAACGATGTCCGCCTTTGCACTATGCACCGCCGGGTGGAGAGAGTTTGCGTGATGTCCGGGTTCAAGCCGGTTTGCTCTTACAAGAAATCCTAGTCGAATCGCGCTATGGCGATAATCTAGTTGTAACTCATCACAGTGTCATCAGTTTATTGCGCAGTCAGCTTGAGAAGTGGCCGGAAAGTGACTTTCTAACAAAACTCATCGGGGACAAACCACCGAATTGTGGGGTAGTGGTTTATAATTCGGTCGGGGACGCTGTGAGTCTCGTCTCTTGTTCATGGTAACTCCTCTGTCTTTAAAACGGAGGAGTTACCATCACTTTATAATTTTCTTCTTTTATGACTAAAAAAGAGTCGCAAAAATCAAGTTTGTTTGTCGGTAGATGGCAACCGTTTCACGAAGGTCACAAAGCCCTAATTGAAACGGTGTTAAAGAAAGGAAAACCCGTCGTAATTGCAATACGAGATACAGAAATCGATCATGATAATCCTTTTTCCACTTTTGAACGGTGGTCCATAATTCAAAAAACGCTTGCCGAGTACGGAGACCTGGTTAAAATTATCGTTATTCCAGATATTGATGAGATTTGTTACGGCCGTGATGTTGGTTATGGCATACGAAAAATTGATCTTGATCAGCAACTGGAAAATATTTCAGGTACGAAAACCAGGAAACAACTGAAAGTAACCAAAACGATAATTTGGCTTACTGGTCAAAGCGGGAGCGGCAAAACCACAATAGCCGACATATTGCAGCAAAAAATAGGCGGTATTACTCTTGATGGCGACGAAATGCGCAGTTCCATTTCAACGGATTTGGGTTTTGTAAAGAAAGATAGGGAATCTCATAATTTACGTGTGGCACGACTCGCTAAAATACTTTCAAAAAATACTCGCGTTATCGTTTCTGTTATAGCCCCCTTTGAAGACGCAAGGAAGAAAATCGATGAAATTGCTAATCCTTCTTAGGTTTATGTTGAACGTAGCTTGCCAATGGACAAAAATAAACCGTATCAGGTCCCTTCTAACTATTATGTTAAAGTAAATTCAGATACGCAGAAAATTGATGAACAAGTAAAGATTATTTTATCTGCCTTGGAAAAATATGAAGAAGCCTCTTAAGTTATATGATTTTGGTGAAAGGGTTAGTTTTCAATCTTCTAAAACATTCAGTTCGGTACTGGTTCTTGAATAAGATTAATG
>JBFLWN010000014.1:0-5854 GCA_040757555.1 Patescibacteria group bacterium
ATATTGCAATCCTTCTTGAGAATATGCGCAGAGAAGGATATGAGATGCAGGTATCTCAACCACAGGTTATTTTTAAAGAAGAAAATGGGGTGACACTCGAACCATTCGAAGAAGTTATTATTGATGTTCCCGACGAAGCAGTGGGAGGAGTAATCGATAAACTTTCAAAGAGAAAGGGAATTATGATGCACATGTATCCGGAACATGGACACACGCGTGTTATTTTCGATATGCCTACACGAGGGTTTCTTGGATATCGCGGAGAATTTATTATTGATACGCGTGGAGAAGGAATACTTTCAAGTAGGGTCACGGGATTTCGTCCCTATGCGGGAACAATACAAAAACGCAATGTTGGATCAATGAGTTCTATGGCTTCTGGAAAAGCACTTGGGTTTTCTCTCGCAAATCTACAAGACCGTGGGACACTTTACATTGGTCCTGGAACGGAAATATATGAAGGAATGGTCATTGGGAATGTTTCCAAAGGAGATGAAATGGTGGTAAATCCTACAAAAGGTAAGGAACTCACCAATATGCGTGCCAGTGGATCTGATGATGCAATTATGCTCACCCCTCCGCTCTTACTTACTCTTGAGCGTGGACTCGAAATTATGAATGAAGATGAATACCTCGAAGTAACACCAAAAAGCGTGCGTCTCAGAAAACAATATCTTACTGAAAACGACCGAATGCGCGCAAAACGCGCTGCAGCAAAAAATTAAAACCGCCAAAAAGCGGTTTTGTTTTTGAAATGGAAAAAAAGAACATTTTGTTCTATTATCAATAATAGAAATTTGAAAAGAAAGGAGAAAAGAAATGAAAGAGCGAATACCGCCATATGTGAGAAAACTCATCAAAAATGGCAATAATAAGGAGATCGCACTCCAATTTAGAAAACCAAGAAGGGCACAAAAAACATTCCGATTTAAAAGCGATGCACTTGAGGAAGAAAAATATAGTCCAGTAAAAGGACTTGTACACAAGTTCAAGAATCGCGCCCTTATCAAACTTACCCTTGATTGCGCAGGACACTGTCAACATTGCACACGGAGCTGGCAAATCGGAGACAAAGACGGTGATCTCTCCGAGGAAGAAATTATAAAATGTTCGGAATATATACAAAGTCATCCGGAAATTAATGACGTGATTTTAAGCGGTGGTGATCCAATGTTTACTGTACTTAGACTCATTTTTGTTTTAAACGAACTTCTGAAAATTGAATCAGTAAAAGTAATCCGCATTGGAACGCGTATGCCATTTTTTTCCCCCGATAGTTTTAAAACAAAACATTTTAAAGAACTTCTGAAAAAAATGCGATATGTTGCAAAGAAAAAACACCTTGTTGTACTTTTTCATGTAAACCATCCAAAAGAACTTACAAAAAAAGTACTTGGTGTGCTTCAGTTGATAAAAAGGACGGGTGCGGAAATGCTTACCCAGACCGTTTTTTTGAAAGGGGTAAATGATAATGCTGATACACTTGAAAAAATGTGCAGCATACTTTACTACGAGAATGGAATACGTCCCTACTACATATATCGATGTGATTATGTAGAGGAAAAGGAACGTTTTGTTATCTCTCTCAGAAAAGAAGAAAAGATTATGACCGAACTTCGAAAACGCCTCTCTGGTCCCGCATATCCTACCTACATCATTGATCTTCCCGATGGAAGAGGGAAAATTCCCCCACCACTTGATTTTTGGAAAGGCACCGGCGTGCACAGCTGTTTCGATTTTGACGGAAAGAAAATAAGAATATAAAAAATGCCTCGTCGTTGACGGGGCGTTATTTTTTCATGTACTATATGGATAGCAAATTCAAACAAAAAAAGAGGTGGATTATGGAACAGCACGACGGCAAGAAAAAACTTTATGTATATAACTCAAACGGAGACAAATAAAATAACCCAATTGAAGAAGCGGTTGTCATCTCGGAGATGGAACTCTATGAACAAATCAGCGACCTTCCCGATACCCCATTTGGAATTGGGGGCATTTCAAGAACCCTTATCCCAGGTGAAAAAGTGAATATACTCCTCGAAGAGAACTATCTTTGTAGAAATGTAGAAGTACTTGATTACAAAGAAAATCCCCTTTCAGAAATTTCCAACTTAATAGAAATACAAGATCCGGAAACCTATCAAACACTCACCGCACTACTCACCGACAATAAAAGCGAAGAACAAATTTGTGTTATTCGCTATGAAGGAATGCGTATATGGTTTGATAGAGATTATGCATGTCTCCTTGAGGATATGGAAGATTTAAAAAAAACCAATGAAACAACAGAGGATGAACAATCGAAAAGACCGTTTTACACACGACCGTTGTTCTGGGCACTAATCTTTCTTCTGATTTTCCTTTGGACTATTTTTGTTAACAATTAAGATAAAAATCTCCCACACCAGTGGGAGATTTTTTCTATTTGGTATAATTTATGTATGGAACAAATTATATGGAAACCAAATTATAGCGTTAATGTGAAGGAAATCGATGAACAACATCAGAACTTTGTTCATATACTGGACACCTTATATGACGCCATACAAAAAGGAGAAGCGGAAAAGGTACTTAATGACACCTTTGCCCAACTTATGTATTACAAAGAATTTCATTTTGCCACTGAAGAAAAATATTTTGACGAATTCAATTATGAGGGTGCCGAAGAACACAAAAAAGCACACCAAGATTTTAGGAATGCAGTAGCAGAATTGCAGAAAAAGAAAGATGCTGATCATCTCGCTGTTTCGGTTGAAATCCTCGATTTTATGGAAAATTGGCTCGTCGAACACCTCTCCTCAATGGATAAAAAATATACCAAGTGCTTCAACGAACACGGATTATATTAAAAAATTCCCCGATATATATCGGGGAATTTTTTATTGAAAGTCCACTTCAAAATTATACATTCCCATACTACAAAGACCACGGAGTACTCCTGTCGCCTTCAATGCGGGAATTTCTATATCCTCCACTCCAGACGAAGAGAGTATTTTACGATAATTCAATTGTGGAATCATCAGCGAAGAAGAACAATCAAACGTTCCATTTGTTTTCATCCGAAGTATCGTTGGAACTCCCGCTTTCGCAATGGTTTTTCTCGGTGTATATCCACCCTTCACTGATATCTCAATAATTTGCTTCTCTCCAACAATTTTTACATTTTCTACCTTTTGATTATTTTGGGAAGATGAAGCACTACAAGAATTTCCGACACACACCGTATTTGATGTGTATGCGATTGCACCTCCAATCAAAAGAATTGCAACACCAATAGAGATAATAATTGATTTATTCATAATTAAAAATTAAATACGGGATTTATTACTCCTGCAACAACAAGTATATTTACGATGTTGAAGAACGCAAGCGCTATCACCACTATCCCGGCGGTTTTGAAGAAAATTCCACTCCATGATTTTTCTTTTATATTTACCGAACTAAACGAAAGTGCACTCAATACCGGCAATGTTCCCAATGCAAACACAAACATAATCAATGCACCGCGAATAAAATCCCCCGTCGAAAGTGCGTAGAGTTGCATTGACTGAGTGAATCCGCAGGGAAGAAAAAAAGTAACCGCGCCAATTAAAAATGGAGTAATGTCATTTACTACTGTCCGTTCTTTCATAATTTTTCTTCCTATTATTTTCGGCATAGTAAATTGAAATCTCTTTATCCCATGGAATATATCAAGAAGATTTATTCCAAGAATAAGCATCACTATTGCCACCAATCCCCCTAATATCACAATTCCCGTTTGTCCCATGTAAAATGAGCCACCAACGAGACCAATAATTCCCCCAAGAAGAAAAAATCCAGTGAGACGTCCTCCATGAAATAATATCTGGGGCTTCCATCCTAATCCTCCTTTTGCATATTGTGCCGAGAGTGAAAGTGCAAGGCCACCAACTACCGCAAGACACGAAGATACCGATGCAACAAGACCAATTAAAAATGCAGTCCCATAACTTACCTCTCCCGCCGTAATTAGATTCACCAATCCAATCTTTTGTAAAAATATGAATCCAACAATCAATGCAAGTGCAATTGGAACTGCATAAAGAAATTCGTTCCACTTTTTTTCTTTTTCTTCCTTTTTGAGTGAAAGTGTATATCCATGCTTTTTCACGAAAGAAGAGAGGAATTCTCCCACTTCACTTGGTGTTTTTCCCCAGTCTCCTTCCACCACAACAACGCGTGTGTGAAGATTCGCATTTACATTCCTTACTCCTTCAACCTCTTTTAATATTTCTTCAATCACCATGACACATGATGCACAATGCATTCCGTGTACATGAAATATATATTTTTTTGTTTGCATATATTTATATCTTTTTTGTTTTCAGACGTAATGAATTTCCCACAACCGATACACTCGAAAATGCCATCGCAAGTCCCGCAAAAATCGGATTCAACACAATTCCCCAAAGCGGGTATAAAAGTCCCGCAGCAACTGGAATTCCAACAACGTTGTAAATAAACGCCCAGAAAAGATTTTGTCGTACCGTTCTCATTGTCAAACGCGAAAGTGCAATTGCTTGAGAAATTTTCCTAATATCACCGTGGAGAATGGTGATTCCGGCTGATTCAATTGCAACATCGGTTCCAGTCGCCATCGCAATTCCTACATGTGCTTCAGCAAGAGCGGGAGCATCATTTATCCCATCACCCGCCATTGCAACAATATTTCCCTGATCTTTTAGCTCCCTAATTTTTGCTGCTTTTTCATTGGGGAGAACTTCCGCAATTACGGAATCAATTCCCGCGAGTCCAGCAATATATTCCGCGGCAGCATGATTATCACCGGTCAACATCACTACTTTCACGTGCCTCTTTTTGAGTGCTGTTATTGCTTCCCTTGCACCATTTTTTAATGTGTCGCTTAGTGCAATGAGACCAATCTTTTTATTTTCCAATTCTACAATAATCGTCGTTTTCCCCTGTTCTTGAAATTTCTTTATATCGAGATTTGTTTCACTTATGCCTGATTTATGTATATATATATCTTTTCCATCAATCGATGCCCTTACTCCGATACCCTCCAACGCAATAAAATTTTTTACCTCGAGAAAAGATATGTTTTTCGATATAGCGCTTTCCACAATCGCGCGAGCAAGTGGATGTTCCGACATTTTTTCAACACTCCCCGCAAGTTTCAATATTTCATTTTCATTAAATGCCGAATCTAATGTAATAACATCAGTTACTTCAGGAATTCCTTTTGTGATAGTTCCCGTTTTATCCATAACAATCGTATTCACTTTATTTAATAATTCGAGATGCTCGGCGTCCTTCACGAGAATACCATGCTCCGCCCCTTTTCCTACGCCAACTATAATTGCGGTTGGTGTCGCAAGACCAAGCGCACAAGGACATGCAATTACCAACACACCGACAAAAGAAAGAATTCCATATGAGATGGCCATCGACTGACCAATCAATGGAATTCCTATGACAAGCCACAGAATAAGCGAAAGAAACGCGATACCAAGTACCACAGGAACAAATAGGCTGGAAATCTTGTCAGCGAGTGCTTGAATGGGAGCTCGTGAACCCTGTGCTTCTTCCACCATACGAATAATCTGCGCAAGCATTGTATCCGATCCAATTTTTGTTGCCTTAAACTTTATGTAACCCTGTTTATTCATGGTTGCACCGATTACCTCATCTCCAATTGTTTTATCAACGGGAATGGATTCGCCACTCACCATTGATTCGTCAATTGATGTACTTCCCTCGATTATTTTCCCATCAACCGGGATTTTCCCCCCTGGCTTCACTACGATAATATCGCCAACTATAACATCGGCAACTGATACCTCAATCTCTCTTCCTTCTCGTATCACTA
>JBFLWN010000015.1:0-5237 GCA_040757555.1 Patescibacteria group bacterium
AGCACAAAATACAGAAGAACTCAGAAAAATTGTGAAGAGAAAAATGCGGGGTATACAGCAGAAGAAGGGCGTGATTAATTCATTCTTTGTAGGGACTTATGTCATATAAGTAACGCAGTTATCTATAGCTACCGCCTACGTGCCACTACCCACCAGCCACGTTGCTCTCATGCCCTCTCTTCTCAAACCTTACAATGCTCTGCACAAAGCTCTCTATCTTCTGCTCATGGCTTACAAGTATTGCCTGTGAAGTGTCAAGCTCTTTTAAAACAAGCTTCATCTTCTCAAGCTGCTCCTCAGAGAATCCGTCTGTCGGCTCATCAAGGATAATAATGTCCTTTGTCTTTATATCGCTCATCAGCTTGTTAATTACCTGATTAAGGGCTAATCTATAAGCTAATGCTGCTGCTGTCTTTTCCCCACCTGACAAAAAGCCATAATCAATCTCATACCCGTTCTGCTCAACAATAGGCGTAAACTCAGGGTCAAGCCTTATTGTTATTGCCTCATTGTCAACAAGCATTGCAAACCACTTTTCCAATAATTCATTGAAGCCGGCATGGGCCTTTGCCATTACGCTTTTTTCCATCTCAGCCATTAAGCTAATGAAATAATCATCAATCCACTGCCTTACAACCGCCATTCTTTCCATCTCTTTCTTCTTTTCTTCCTTCTTTTTAATATCCAAAGAAAGCCCCTCAGCCATTCTTGCAAGCGTTGATGATTTTGCCTGCATTTCAGCCATTTTCACTTCTGCTTTTTTCAATTCTTCAATGGCTTTCTCAAGCTCCTGCCTTGCATTCTTCTGCTTTAATTCAATTTCAGGGAGCATTTTTAGCTCTTGCTTTAATTCTAATGCCTCTTTATTCAATTGCTTTAAGGTTTCTTCATTTGATTTAATCCTCAGCATAATATTCTCTTTTTTCCTTAAAGCTTCTTCAAGGGCTTTTAGCTTCTCCTTTAACAATATCTCTTTTTTTTCATCTTCTCTTATTTTTTCAATGTTAGAATTAATCCTTTCAGCAGCCTTTTTCAGCTCTTCCTCTGTCCTTAAGTGCATGCCGAGCTCATTCTCTATCTTTTCAATCTTCTGGCTTTCCTCATTGCTTATCCTTTCCTTATGCTCATTCTCAACCTTCTGCATGCAGGTGGGACAGCTGTCAATCTCAAGAATCTTCTTTTTCAATTCTTCAGAATGCTTTTTCCCTGCTTTCAATGAATAAATGCTTTCAACAATTTTTCCCATCCGCGCTTCAATTCCCTTCAACTCATTTCTCTTTGAATTCATCTCTGCAGGAAAATCCTTGCCGGACGGCTTTTCAAAATTCTGCTTTAACCTTTCCTCAATCTCTTTTAATTCCGCATTGTCGATCTTATTCTGGCTTTCAGCAAGCTTCTGCCTGTGCGCAAGCCATTCGGATTTATGCCTCGCAGCGTCTGCCTTCTTGATTTCAGCTTCTATCTCTTCTGCTGATTTCTTCTTTGTTTCAACATCTGCTTTTGCCTTTCCAACAAATGGCTTGAAAAGCAAAATCCCTTCATTCAAAAGCCTTAACTCTCCCCTTGCCTTGCTTTCTTCCTCCTTCTTCTGCTCCAAATCAGCTATCGCGCCTGCAGCTTCTCGCTTTTTTTCTCCTGCTCTTGAAGATATTATTCCTGCATTCTCCCTGATTCTCTTAAACTTGTCAATCCCAAAAACATATCTCAATGCATTAAGCCTTGATTCCTTGTCCCCAAGCAAAATCTGCTTCATGTCCTCCTGCGAGACATAAACAGTGTACCTGAAAAGCAAATCATTTTTTGTTAAGGCTGCTTTCGGGTAATTCAGCAATTCAAGCACTTTCTGCTTTAATTCAACAGCAGTCATTTGCTTTTTTTCATTGTCAATTTCAATAAAGCCGGAGTCCTGTGAAACTCCTGAAGATGTCCTTTTCAATGTTCTTCCTATTGCTGCATCCTTGCCTTCTATCTGCATTTCAAGCAGTACGCTGCCTTTCTCAGCGCCGTTTCTCAGCAAAGAAGCGCCTGACATCTCTCCTCTTCTCAGGCCGAACAATGCAAACTCAACAGCCATTAATACAGTCGACTTGCCTGAGCCTATGTTGCCTGACAATAAGATGCTTCCTTCAGGGAAATCAATCTCCTCATGCAGATAGCTCCTTATGTTGTCTAATATCACCTTTTTTATTAACATAAGCCTTTCTATCTAATGGAAGTTTATATGGTTTGTGGTTAGCTGTTTGCAGTTAGCAGTTTTTGGCGGCTGGGAAAAAAGGCTGCCTTTGATTCTGTTGTTTTCTGTATTCTTTGGAAAAATTCTCCCTTTTTCGAAAAACTTCTGTGAATCCTGAAAAGATTTCAGATTCTTTGAAAAAAAGGTTTTTTTAACAGCAATCTTTTTAAATAGCATAATTCTTTAAGCGCATATGGAATTTAAAAGCAAATGCAAAACCCATAAAGCATTCAAAGAGTTTACTCTTTCTGACGGGACAATTATTGGGGTGTTTCAGGGCGATAGGGGAATGGAAAAGCAGGTTGATATAAGAATTTGCTACAAGGATAAGTTTACCAAAAGCAAAAAAAGGACCCCAAAACATATTCATTGGGTTATTGATTTGCTTATTAAGAAAGAACATGACAAGGAGCTAACTTTAAGGTTTGTTAAGTATTTGCGGGATATGTATAACAGGGTTAAGCCATTTCAAAATAAGGCAGAGCAGCAGAGATGCGAATTAAAGGAAACAACAAAAGAAAAGCTAAAGGAATTTGAACCCTTAAACCAATATGGCGAATATACAGTTGAATTTATCGGGCATTTGATAGAACTAATGATAATTATGGAAAAGAATCATAGGCAGCCATTTGTTTTTAAGGATCTGCTGGATGCAATAATAAACGGGAAAGAGATTTTTGTTATCGTTTCAAAAGCGACCCAGATTGGAAAGTAAGCTGGCTCGCCCCTTCTTTGTCATAGTTAGTTATTACCAGCTCTTTTATTTTGCCTCTTCTGGTTGCATCGCAGTTTATCATCCGTGAAGCGCGGACTGCACCTATATTATATCCTTCGTACAGCTTCCTGATAAATTCTGTGTTGCTATTTGACAGCATGACTTTGCACCCTTTTCGGTCCAGTGCTTTGAATACTTCCGACAATTTCTCCTGCTCTTTTTCCAAAAATGCTTCTTTTGTATATGTTGTAAAACTTTTGCCTTTTTTCAAAGGATAATATGGCGGATCAAGATAAATAAAATCTCCGCGTCGGGTATAATTTGTAATTTCTTCAAAAGGCATCATTTTAATTTTAACATTTTGCAAAAGGCGGGATATTTCTCTTAAATCCTCTTCCATTAATATCGCAGGATGTTTGGAGCTTCCAATAGGGACATTAAACCTTCCAATTGAATTTACCCGATAAAGCCCATTAAAGCAGGATTTATTGAGATAAATAAATCTGGCTGCCCTTTCAATTTTATTTAGTTTTTCAGGCTGTAATTCCCTTATTTTATAATAGTTTTCTTTGCTATGGGCGTTTTTATGATGTTTCAATAACTCAAGAAGTTCATTTAGATTGCCCCTAATGGCTTCATAGGCATTAATCAATTCTTCATTAATATCAGAAATTAAAACTTCTTTTGGGCTATAATTCTTTATTATGAAGAATGCAACTGCCCCGCCTCCTGCAAATGGTTCATAATAATTGTTTATAGTTTTAGGAAAATATTTTTTAAATTGCTCTAATAATTGTTTTTTTCCTCCGGCCCACTTAACAAAACCAGGAACCTCTTTTTTCATAATATCCTAAATGAATCTGTCCTTTTTTAACTTTGCTATTCATTATCTTAAATTTTTGTAATTTTATAAAAAATGCTGGAAAATTTAATATATACTGGCGGACATAAATATCTTATACGTATCCGCCAGTATATCCAAGGGGCGCAACATTTTTTCTGGTAGAATATTTGCGTCCCTCATTATAGGCAATGCAAACATTAATCAAAAAGCGTAAATCTTAATCAAAGCACATCCGCCTTTTTTAGCCTTTAGCAGTTAGCTTGTAGCCAGTAGCCACCTGCTGCCTGCCACTTACTTACATTAGAAATATTAAAATACCTGCTTGCCCGCTATAATACCATGCAGAAGCGCAGGCGCACAAAATGGCTTCTTCTGTTTTCAACAGCAATAATTATAGCAGGGTATGCAATTCTTTATATGCAGGACACAAGCCTTGAAGAAGCGCCGTGCTCTGCAGTTGGCGGCGCGTGCAGGGCAGAATGCCTTGTCGGTGAGGCTGAAACAGGAAAATGCGGCGAATTAGCCTGCTGCATCTCGACGGGGCTTGCAATATCAAATGCTGAAATCGCAAATGCAGTAAGGCAGCGCAATATTACAATGTGTTCTAATTTTGACGAAAGCCAGAAGTCAGCATGCAAAATTTTAGTATTGGATTCAATAGCAAATGATTTTGCGCTTAAGTATAATGATGAAACGCAGTGTGAAGGCATAACTAACTTAGGCATAAAAGACAGCTGCTTCCAGTCAGTTGCATGGAAAACAAGCAATATGTCGATATGCAGCAAGATTTCCACAACAAATGCAATGGACAAGTGCATGATTTATTTTGCGCAGAAGCAGAAAGACTGGCATATCTGCGCTGAAAATATTAAGGCTGACATTAACAGGGACCAGTGCTTTAAGCAGCTTGCGATTGCTGAAAAAAATATTGAAATATGCAGCCAGATTTCCATTCCTGCAATTGCTTCTGACTGCCTGCTGAAGGCGGAACTTGCATTAAACTCAGAGAACAATGTTGACTGCAGCATAATTGCAAAAGAGGACTGCAGTAATGTAAAAGGCTGCAAGCAGGTGCTTATAACAGACCCTCTTGAGTCATTGAAGGATGTTTATGCAGGCTGCGCAAGGAATGAAAGGCACTTCTGCGAAACAACAGGCGGGAAATGGGTTGTTACAAGGGACGGGCTTTTTGATGTTGAGGACTGCGACTGCGGCGCTAAAGCATATTATGCGGGATACGGCTGCTTTGACTGCGGGAAGTTTGTGTATGCAAGGAATGACTGCTTAAAAAGGTTAAGCAGTAATTAGTTTGTAGTTATCAGTTCGTAATTATAGATAATTCCCCTGATTATAGATAATTTCCCTGATTATACTGCATGATTGGGGGAATTATCTATCGGAGAATTCTGCCTATATGTGCAGTATAATTAGCAGAATTCTCCATA
>JBFLWN010000016.1:0-4929 GCA_040757555.1 Patescibacteria group bacterium
GCGAAAATTATCATTAAAAAATCGTCAAAGCCGAATTATTTAAATATCAAAGAGATCGAAGCTAAAAAATAGCCTTTTTCTTTTAAATCTGTCAAGATCTTTACTACTCCTTTTTTCCTTAGTTTTCCATAAATGGCGGCAGTAGTATGGGAATTATGGGAATTATGGGAATTATGCTTGACAAGTTGGAAAATAAGACTACTTTAAAGGTAGAGTAGTTGTTTCAGCTTTATCTAAATTTTAGGAGGGCTGATTTTTTTGGCTTAAAATTAATCAAAACAAACTTTTGCTTATTTTTAGGCTAAAAGTCAAGCGGAGCTTGACCAAAAGCCGGCGATCTTTTTATCCTTAAAAAACAGGAGGCGTAAAATGGGAGATAAAAACTCAAAGAGAATAAAAAAGTTGTATGAAACTTGTGTTTTGGGGTGGCTGTTGACAGTGACACTTACCATGCCGCTTGGACTGATTTTTATATTTTGTGTCCTTGTCTTTAAAATGCCGTTTTCGTTTAATTTTTCATTTCAGGAAGGATTTCTTTCATATCTTTTTTACACGATGAATATTTTGGGGATTTTATTGGTATTTTTTCCATTTGTTGGCCAAATAATCAAAAATAGATATTGCGTAAAATGTTTTTAAAAAAAGATAGAAACAAAATTACCTGAAATTGACAGCAAATGTCAAATCTGTGGCGCGGTGCTTTTTACTTGAAATCAAATAATTCCAAGTATCTAAAAATATAAATTTTGTCCTGAAAATCAAAAGCCAAGCCGGGCCTTGGCTTTTTTCTTCAGGCCAAAAGCCCGGGTTCTTTTTATCCTTAAAAACAGGAGGAAAAAGATGATAAAAAGAGAAGTAATAATTAAAGCTGTTTTGATTGGTTTTCTGGGGATTTTAATCGGTTGCGGACAGGGAGATAATATTGGAAGATATCAAGAAATAAATAAAGAAGAAGTTTTTCGAGTAGCAGAAATTATTGAGGTTGTGGAGATTTCAAGTGAAGATAATAACAAGATAGATTTAATTGAAATATTTACAGATAGTAATGATGGTGTAGAGCAAAAGGATATATTGCCAGAAGTGAATTGTTCGTCAGAAGAGGTTTTATGCGGAGATAAATGTTGTTCTGAAAATCAGCAATGCGCGACAGTTGAACAAGGACCGTATGTAATAAATGATTGCGTTCTACAAGGAGTAGTTTTTTGTGGGATTTTTGGTGGAGAAATGATGTGCAATGAAGAAATGGATTCTGAAGAACTTAAAATTTGTTTAGCAATATATCCAGAAATTATTGGAGGTGAAAAATGGTTTTGCCTTCCTATAGAAGAATGCATTTCAGAGGAAATCTGTAAGGCGAGTAATTTAAAAATAGAAGAATGTTGTAAACCTCTTGGCGGCGTTGACTGTTTAGCATCAGAAAAGGGATACTGTGATCCAGGAGAAGTTTGTACTCATCGAACTATTGCTCATTCAGATTTTCCCGCCTGCTGTCCTGATGATGCCCAGGTTGCCTGCGGCAATGGGAAATGTTGCCTTAATGGAAATTTTTGTAGTTATGATGGCAAAGTATGTGTTGCGCCGGGTGAGGAATATTGCGGCGATGGGTTGGTTTGTAAAGTTGGTGAAACCTGTATGAAGAGTAAAAAAGCGTGTATGCCTGATAATGCAAAAGATTGCGGTGATGGGACATATTGTAAAGTAGGATATCAATGTGCTGGCGGCAATTGGAAATGTTGTGCGGATGATATGATTGTTTGTGGAAATAAATGTTGTGAGCCAGGGGATAAATGCGTAAGTGATAGCGGGAAAAATTATTGTGTGCCGCCTGGTGGAGAATATTGTGGAAATGGCGTTGTTTGTGGACCGGGGAAAGAATGTTGCACAAGCGGCGTTACCTCTTTATGTATGCCTGCTGGTAGTGATTGTTGTTTAGCAAAAGGCCTTGGAGATGGTTATTGCGAGCCAGGAAAAGTTTGTGTTGATGGGAGTAAATGTTGTCCAGCCACAGCGCCAAAACATTGCGGCAATAAATGTTGTCAAACAACTGATTCTTGCGAGATTTATAACGGAAATGGTATTTGTGTGCCGTCAGGGGCGGATTACTGCGGAAATGGTAAATATTGTAACCCAGGTTATTTTTGTTGTGGTGGAGAAGTTTGTGCTCCAAAAACAGGAAAATGTTGCACTTGGATTATACCTCACTGCTGTGGTGGTTTGTGTCCAAAGGTGGTGCCTATAACTACTTATCATGCTTGTAATCCTGGCAAGGAATGTTGTGGCGATAGCTGTATGCCAGTTGGTGCTGATTGTTGTGAGGAGAAATGTTTAGGAAATGGTTATTGTAGTCCTGGGTATGTTTGCGTAGATGGGGGTAAATGTTGTCCTGCTGCTTATCCAAATCTTTGTGAAAATGGGACGAAATGTTGTAAATAGTTAGTTTATATTTATTTTGGGAATTAACTAAACTTTTTAGTTAATTCCCCTTCTTTTTTACTCCGTACGTTATTTAAGTGCGGAGTAAAAAGGGAGTTCTTTTTATCAAGGAGGGTAGTGATGAAAAATCGCAAAAAATTATTGATTTTTTTTGTTTTTGGTTTTTTGATAAGCTGTACTTCTGTTGATGAATTAGCCAGTCCCGATGTTTTAAAAACTGACGACGGACAAGAAATTGAGCAGGAAATTTATAACATCCCAGAAATAATCGTAAATGAAGAGATTAGGTCTGATTACTGTGCAATTGTAGATGGCCAATATGCTTATTGTGGCTCTGGCTTTGTTTGTTTTGATGGAATTTGTTGTCCAAAGGGAACAAAAGTTAAATGCGGATCCACCTGTTATCCTATTGAATGTGAATGTATTGATGAAGAAGTGGGATTATGCATTCTAAAAAACTCTACTCCTTGTGGAGAAAACATTTATTGTTTGGAAGATGAAAAATGTATTCAGGACGGAGATGAATTTTTATGCATTCCTAAAGATAAAATTTATTGTGGCTCTGGTAAGTGGTGTGAAGAATGGGAGATTTGTGTAGAAAATGGATGCTGTCCAAAAGAGGAACCGATAAGTTGTGGCGATAAGTGTTGTTTTTCCAATGAAATATGTATCCCAGAAGAAAATATTTGTCTTTCGACAACTGCCGAATATTGTGGTGATAGTTTTTATTGCGAAGCAGGAACCAAGTGCGCGCCAGATGGGCTAAAAATATGTATTCCATCATATGCCGATTATTGCGGTAATGGCCGTTTTTGCTTGCCTGGTGATGTATGTACTATTGATGGATGTTGCCCACAGGGAACACCAAAAAAATGTGGAAGTTTGTGTTGCCATAAAGATTGGCAATGTATTAATAATGGCGAGATGTGTATTCCTCCAAATACAACTTACTGTGGCGGCTTTTATTGTCAGCCAGATGAGGTTTGTATTTTGGGTGAAAAATGTATTCCGATAAATAGTGAATTATGTCTTGATGGGCATTGGTGTCCGCCAGGGCTTCACTGTACAGGTTCAACTTGTTGCGAATATAATTATCCAGCAACCTGCGGTAATCTTTGCTGCCCAAACAGTTGGCAATGTATCGAAAATGGCAAGGCTTGTATTCCGCCAGGTGGAAAATATTGCAAGAATACTAATACTTGGTGTCCGCCAGGCGAAAAATGTATGACAAGCGGGAAATGTATGCCCATTGGTTGGCAGGAATGTGGAGAAGGTCAGGCTTGTTCTCCTAATTTTGTCTGCGTTAACAACAAAAAATGTTGTCCAAAGTCACAAATGACATTATGCGGAGAGCAGTGTTGTCAAACTGGTTATAAATGTATTAGTAATAGTTTATGTATTCCTCTCGGTGCTGTATATTGTCAAGGAAAAAGTGAACAAATTTGGTGTCCAGCCGGAACTTATTGTGGCAAAAAATATTGTATTGAAAATGGGGTAGATGAATGTTTTGATGGGAGTCTTTGTCCTAAAAATACTTTTTGTACTAATGTTTCAGGTGGCCCAAGGTGTTGCCCAGTTTACAGTAAATTATGTGGAAATATTTGCTGTCCGATCGAATATGAATGCCAGTTGAGTGGCGGGGAATATTATTGTTTGCCTTGGGGTGGGACTATTTGTAGCTCTGGCGTTGTTTGCGGGCCAGGTTATGAATGTTCTCCCGATGGCCGAATTTGTATGATTCCTGGGGGTGATTACTGCGGGAATAAAAAATATTGTCCACCGGGAACAAAATGTGGTGGTCCGTGTAAAGAATTTTGTTGTAAGCAGGGTTATTGGAATGACTGTATGAAAAGTTGTATGCCTGATGGCACTATTTGTTTTGCTACTTCTACTTCTATCACTGACGAAAAAGCTTATCTTCATCCTCAAGAAGGATATTATTTACTTAGCGATCAAGAGCTTAGCGATAAAGTAACAAACGGTGTTTATAATGCAACTTTAGATGCGGATAACTGGATTACTCATTGGAAGATTGGTGATGAAATTCTTGTCCTTGAGGCTGCCTGGATTATTGATAATGCTGAAGGTGATGATTGGCCTCATGGTCCGTATGCGAGTATTTATCTTAGAGTTTATACTCCCGAAGGATTAACATACAAGGAAAAATCAAATCGCCACTTAAGAGGACCTCATTGTTGTGTTTGTCCGTGGGTATTGGACTTATGGATTTTTGGATCTTATTGTGTTGCGCCAGTACCACATGATGAATGGGTAGATAACGAGTATATGAAATATTACAAAGCAGGATTTCATAAATGGCAACCTGGGGAAACAAATATTGCTATTCATGTTTGGGAATCAGATCCAGCAGGTGAGAATGACACAATGGGTTTAGAATGGGTTTCTAAACAAGCAACAAAATCATCTTGCGGTTTATGGATTCCTTTGCATAAAGATGCAACTACTCCTTCGCAAAAAACTTGGCGAATTTCAGGT
>JBFLWN010000017.1:0-4222 GCA_040757555.1 Patescibacteria group bacterium
TTTCCCCTCCGAGGCACCTCGGAGGGTTTTGTTTAGTGTGAGGAGGTTATATAATACAAAGATGAATATTGGATTTTTTGATTTAGAGGGGTGGGAAGAAAAGATGATTAGTAATGCTCTTTTGGGCCACACTATTCAATTTTATAAAGAGAAATTGCATGAATATGCTGGAAGTGAGTTTGGATTTGAGGTTATCTCCGTGTTTGTAAACTCGGAAGTGACAAAAGAAGTTTTGGAAAAGTTTCCGAATGTAAAGCTTATTGTTACCCGTTCGACTGGATATGACCATATCGATCTTGAATATTGCAATGAGAAAAACATTGTCGTTGCTTTTGTTCCGGGGTATGGAGACAATACTGTTGCGGAATTTGCATTTGCACTTATCTTGAATCTTACAAGAAAAATGTATGAGTCGATTGATCACCTGAAAGAGACGGGAGCGTTCTCTTATAAGGGATTTCGTGGAATCGATTTAAAGAAAAAGACCATTGGAGTGATTGGTACGGGACGTATTGGAAAAGAATCTATTACTATTGCAAAGGGATTCGGGATGAATGTGATCGCATACGATCCACATCCAAACGAAGAATATGCAAAACAAATCGGATTTAAATACATGCCTCTTGATGAACTTTTGAGTGATTCTGACGTAATCACCATTCACACTCCCTTAAATGATGGGACATTCCATCTTTTAAACATGGAAAATATTGGTCTTATAAAAAGGGGGGCATATCTTGTGAATACTGCGCGTGGGGGCATTATCGAAACGCAGGCGCTTGTATATGCACTTGAAAAAGGAATCCTTGCGGGAGTAGGACTTGATGTACTTGAAGAAGAAGGAGAAGTAAAAGATGAAATGAAGTTTTTGAAAGAAGATGGAGGGGGAACTATCTCGACGGTAAAAGATCTTCTCAAAGAGGAAAATACAACCGAAAGGTTGAAAACAGTTATTGCAAATCATATTCTTATGAGAATGCCAAATGTGCTTATCACTCCACATAATGCATTTAATACACAGGAAGCGCTTGAGAGGATTTTAAACACCACACTTGAGAATATAAGAGGATTTATAAATAATACACTTCCCCCAAAAAATATTGCAAAGTAGTTTTTATGAATAAAGTTATAGAAAACATTGAGGTGCGACAAATATTTGATTCCCGTGGTGAGCCGACAATCGAGATTGAGATTATGGGAAGTGGGGGAAAGAAATTTTTGGCGCAGGTTCCATCGGGGAAGAGCAGGGGTTCCCGAGAGGTCACGGTATTTTCTTTTTCTGAAAGCTTAGTTTCTATTGCGATCATACGAAGACTTATTATTGGAAAATCTTTTTCTTCGATCCAAGAGTTTGATAAATTTCTTTTGGATGAAGATGGAACAAAAAATAAGTCAAAATTTGGAGGTAATGTGCTTCTTGGTGCCTCTATTGCGTTTGGGCGACTCGTTGCCGACGCAGAGAAAAAAGAATTATGGGAGGTTCTTCAGGATGAATTTTTTAGTGCGTATAAAAAAGAAACCCGTCGCCCAACTATTTTTTCAAATGTGATTAACGGAGGGGTGCATGCGGAAAATAATTTAGATATCCAGGAATATATGGTGGTAGCGCGTCCGAAAAAATCTTGTACAGAAACTATTGCACGTCTTGAGAAATTTTATAAACACCTTGGAGTATTTTTAAGGGATAAGAATGAGGGAAAAAATCTTCCGTTGGGAGACGAGGGGGGATATTCAATGAATTTCAAGAACAATTTTGAACCGATACAAATTCTTCAAAGCATGATTATTGATGAAGGATTATCTGAGTCTTTTTCCGTTGGACTTGATGTTGCAGCCTCTGGTTTTTTTAATGAGGGGATTTACCATTTTGAGGAACAGACGATTTCTTCGGAGAAGTTGCATGATGTATATAAAAAATATTTTGAAACAGCCGAGTTATTGTGTAGTATTGAAGACCCATTTGATGAATCCGATGAACGTGGATTTACGTCAATAAAAGAAACATTGGGAGATAAATGGGTAGTGGGAGACGATCTTACGGTGACCAACCCGGAGCTTATAAAAGAATATGCGGCAGGAAATTGTATCAATGCGGTTATCATAAAGCCAAACCAGATAGGAACGGTGTCGGAAGTTTGTGAAGCAATAAAAACCGCGCACAATTTGGGAGTGAAAACAATTGTATCTCATCGCTCGGGAGAGACTGAGGATGTGTTTATTATTCATCTTGCAAAAGCGGGAAATGTGAATGGAGTAAAGATTGGAGCACCAGTAAAAGAGCGTATTCTGAAATTCAATGAGCTTATCCGTCTTTTTGACTAATTATGACTACAAAAGAAAAGATCGCATTATCAATTGTTCTTGAAGAACCTGATTTTGTCATTCTCAATAAACCTATAGGTATTCTTGTGCATGGTTCGGCTCATCACCCGAGTGATGAGGTAACAATGGTGGATTTACTTCGCAAAAAATATCCCGAAATAAACACTGTGGGGGATGAACCGCAATTTCGTCCGGGAATTGTACATCGGCTTGATCGCGATACTTCAGGAGTATTGGTGGTAGCACGTACACAGGAGTTTTTTTCCTATATGAAGGATTTACTCCAAAATAGAATCGCAAAAAAAACATATATTGCACTTGTACATGGTGTATTCGATCGGAATACCGGGGTGATTGATATGCCGATTGGATTGAAACCAGGAACGACAAAACGGAGTACTCGTGCACGAAATATGAAAATGGTAAAACCCGCGATTACGGAATATAAGGTAGTGGAGCAGTTTGAATATGAGGGAGAAAAATTTTCTCTCGTTGAGTTATTTCCAAAAACAGGACGGACTCATCAGTTACGCGTCCATTTGGCGAGTGTGAATCATGCGATAGTGGGGGATCAGATGTATGGAAGAAAAGACAATCCGTGGGATCTTTCGCGTCAGTTTCTCCACGCCGACTCAATTGAATTTGAGTTGCCTTCGGGAAAGCGCATACGCGCGAGTGCTGATTTGCCGGATGATTTGGCAAAAGTATTAAAAAAATTAAGAAAATAAAAAGTCCCCGATTTTTGGGGACTTTTTCTGAAAATTTATATTACTACATATCTTGGTTTTTTGCGGACAGGATTTCCGACTGCATCAAGCACCAAGTAACTCCCATTTTCAAATCTTTTCAATACCTTTCTTATTTCTCTCGTATTTCCGTGTTTATCGGAAAAATATTTTTCTGGTCTTTGTAACCTGACCGGTTTCTGCAGGTCCATTGGTTTTTGAAGACCGATTGGATCTTGTAACGGCAGTGGTGTAGCGAGTTCGGATTCGTCAATAGTTTTTCTTGTTGCTACCTTGTACAAGGTATAAACAACGCCGAGTAATAGAATGACGAAAATGTAAGTTAATGGCTGTTCCAATGAAAGAATAGGCATAAATGCCTCCTTTTTATATGGTTAATTTAGTTAAATGACTGAATATATTCTAGCATATTACACAGATTTGTCAATATACTCCCAAAGGAGCCATTTTCCCAGGTATAATGCGATTCTTGCTTAATTTTTGATTATTTGTATAATAATCAGGCTATGGAAGCTCAAATTATAGAAAAAATAAAGCCCGGGACAAAGATACGTGTTTGGGAACGTATAAAAGAGGGCGATAAGGAACGCCAGAGCGCGTTTGAGGGAATTGTACTTGCAAGGAAGCATGGAACGGAGCCTGGTGCGACATTTACCGTGCGGGCAATTTTACAGGAAATTGGTGTTGAAAAAGTATTTCCGATTAACTCTCCAAACATCGCAAAAGTTGAAATTGTTTCCGAACCAAAAAAAATAAGGAGATCAAAATTGTATTTTTTGAGAACGCTCTCAAGTAAAAAGGTGAGAGAAAAATTGAAGCATACTGCATAAATATAAAAGCCCCAATTTTTTTGGGGTTTTTATTTGAAAAAAGAAGTAAGGGAGATTATAATAGAAAACGTTCTTATTGACATGCGCGGGTGGCGAAACTGGCAGACGCACTACCTTGAGGTGGTAGCGCCCGCAAGGGCTTGGAGGTTCAAATCCTCTCCCGCGCACCACGTAGGAAAAGTCAAAGAGTTTTGGTTCGCCTCGCTTCGCTCGGCGACCAGTTTGTATTGAATTTTCGGGGCAAAAACGAATTGGCGATTTTCTAAAACATGGTTCGAGCCGATTGTTTTTAGAAATGTTGTCATTTCTTCCTTGTTTTCCGTT
>JBFLWN010000018.1:0-4050 GCA_040757555.1 Patescibacteria group bacterium
TCAACCTGGTATAATACCAAAGCGCTGTTACGCCCTGAAGGAATTGGTGCAGAAGTATCCCATTTACTGTAATCTGGATTGTTTGTTCTTACCTCAATAATGTAATAATTACTACCTAAGTTAGACACTATTTAAACTTGAAACCTTTTCAAATTCCGTATCCACATCGAAAAAATGGATAACATCGATAGCCCTCTGCCCTCTAACAGATACCTTTCGATAAACCTGAACACCTTCCATCTCAACAGAAATCTTAACTACCTTCAGTCGATCCAAAATCCCAAAAGCCTCCTCGATGCTCATTTCAGAATTGGATTTTTTCAATAGGAATCTCAAAATCGACCTTACCTGATAAGCAAGAGCACAGATGAAAATATAACCCGTCACACTCTCATCGGAACTCAAGAAAAAAGGCCTCAAATCGATTTCTGATTTTATCGTCCTGAACGCTTTTTCAATAATATCTTTTTCTCGATATATTTTTAAAATATCCTCTCCATTCAAATCGATTTCCGTAGTTGATATGATGAATAAACCATTGTATTTCCTGGCTTTTTCAATACTCTCAACTATTCTTTCAAACATAAAACCGTTATCGGTAAACTCCTGTTTTATAAATTTACTGACCTTTTCAGTCTTCAGCATGCAGGAGATATTCTTTCTTCGCTTATCAGTTAAATTATGCTTACCACTATCGATATCAGATTTGATTTTCTTTAACTTTTCTTCAACTCGTTTCAACCTTGCTTCAAACCCTATAGCACTCTGTTTCTCAATATCTTTGCTATGCCCGACAACATATTTTTTCATTCTTCCATTTTCTTCCAATATTACTTCGGTCAATGATGTGTTATCATCAATCGGCTTCAAATTCTGCCGATGCATATCGATAAGTTCTTTTTCCCTTTTTTGAAGTCTAAGTGCGAACACATACGGCTGCATATTCAGGTCAAGATGTTCCACATTTTTGGTTGATATCATCCCCCTATCCATTACAAGAATACTCTTATCAAGACCAAATGTATTCCAAAGACGTTTATTCATCGCATCAACTGTTTTAACATCAGCTGTATTTCCAGGATGCACAGAATGAGTTATCAGTATTCCATCCTGATTGACCACAAGACCCATAACGATCTGTACTTTGCCTTTTATGCCGTCTCTGTTATAGCCGAATTTTGCAAGAGCACAACTGTTTCCCTCAAAATACGATGAAGTGATGTCGTAATAAACTTTTTCGGTTTTTATGTCATAAATTTGTGAAATTTTTTCATAGATTTCTTTTTGAATCGGTATTGTGGTTTCTTCCTGTAGATAGTGAAATGCTCTCAAGAATAATTTATCGTTGACCTCAGAGGGTTTGATATTCAGCAGGATTGGAAGTACGGTTGTTTCAAACCATGATGGTAATTTTCTTCTGCTGCATGGATCGCAGTTCCTGTTGATTGCCATTATTTCAGCTAATCGCCCCACATCGATTTTCCCTCCACCTTTTGTTGTATGTGCATTTATGATGCCACATATCCCGAGTTTTTCAAATATCTTATGTTGTACTGCTACATCACCAAAGTCCAATACTTCGTTTATTCCGATGTCGTCTATTAAATAACGGCTTTCTTTGTATCCCAGCAGGTTTATTTCTTGATGGAATGAGGCTATGAGCTTCGGTTCTTTTAATTCTTTTAGCTCTTTTTCAAGTTCTGTTTTTCGTTCTCTGGTGAGGTTGTCTAAACGCCCAAGGTATAACATTGTTTGATGTTTGAGCTTTCCCTGTTCTTTGTAGGTTCGATCTACTATGTAATATGTGATCCCTTTTCTTGGTCTTTTTGATAGGAAAATGGTGGTTTCCTCCTTTCTTTTAGTCTTAGTTATTTATACGATTCTATTGTATAAATAGTTATCTAATGACATATTTAATAGTCTTAGTTACAATTAGAAGAAAAAGTAATTTCGAGAATGGTTGGCATTATCAAACATAGAAAAAAGTATAGACCGATGACTTTTTGCCTATATAGTGTCTAAGTCAGGTATTAATGAAAAAAATAGCAGTATATTTTACCAGGTCAGTTCAATTATTTTTCTGCTATTGCCCTCATTCGTTTGATCCGTAACTCTCCCTTTTTTACGTAATACTCAATTCAATCCCTAATTTTTCAATAAGTAAACGTGTCTTTTTTGGAATTTCTGAAACCACCCAATTATCACCTATCTTAACATTAAACACCCTTGAAAGATGTAAAATAACATCCTTTGGAGAACATCTGCTCAAAAAATCTCTGGACATGAGCAATCCATACACCTTATAATAAAGAAGCAGTGCAACGAAATTAACAAACATCCAACCTTCCATTGCAGAATCATCTCTCATATAACTGCGATCTGCATTCAACACATTTTTAAACGTGTCAAAAGTGACCTCAATCTCAACACGGCTTTTCAGCAACTCGAAAATCCTTTGTGGAGACAAATCCGTCTTTGTAACAATTGAAATTGTCCCAAACTTACTTTCATTTTCATGAAATTCCTCTATTTTGAGCATCCCATCATTCACTCTGACCAAAAAATCCCGTTCCTCTTCCACTTTCAATCTTTCATCCAGGAATGTTACAATCTTTTTACCATCAACGGCATGTTCATAATACCATATAACTCGGTTCTCAAAAAGAAAATGACCGCCGAATTGCTTCTTTCCAGCCTGCATCAGAGGAGAATAATCAATAAATTGGCTGTTCCTTTTCAGTGGTAAAATGTACCTGATTTTCTTCGTTTCCAGTTCTTTAACATTGTCCGCGGAATAGAATCCCTTGTCGCCCACCAGAATTATGTCCTTCATTTTCGATTCTTCCATAGATAAAAGTAAACTGGAAACATCCCTAATCGAACCGGGAACAAGTCGATAAAATATTGGCTGCACTCTATCAAGTGAAAAAAGCAAGAACAGATTTATTTGCGGGAGATAGTTTTGTTCTGAATTTCTGCCGAGGGTAGCTGATATTACATTTTCTGAAAGCGAGAAAATATGTGTCAGGTCAACCGCCATACATTCATCTTGTGCGATATATTTTGAAAGGAATTTTTTGATGAGAGCTCTTTGCTGCCCCATCGTGTGAAGCATGTTGCTGAGTGACTTGGGAGATACTTTCGCATCAAGTATGATTTCAGATAAGTAAGAACTTTGGTAATGATACCGAATGTTCTTTAGTGGAGATGAAGAGAAAAACCGAAAGACTGCGAATGTGAATATCTCTTTCCAGGTATCGGGAAATACTTCTTTCAAGTTCTGGATGAGGTCTTTCGACTCTTTGGCGATGAATTGTGATGCTCCGAACTCTTTTACACTTATGTTTTTCTGCGATTCTATTATCCTTTCATGCTTTGGCTTTATGAGTCCTTCTTCTGTTATCTTGCCAAGGAATTTTTCTGTGATTTTTTTTGCTCGTTTCTTTTCTTTATCATATTCGCTTCTGATTTTGTAGAGATAATAGTGTTTTCCGAGTTTTCTTATTTCTGTCCCTTTTGCCTTGTGTTTCATTACCCATTCTGGATGTTGCATATATTACGTATATACGTAATACAGAGATATAAAGGTTTCGCTTTGCGTTGACGAGTTCCAAAAAAATAGTGCGTAAATCAGGCGGAGTTAAGGGTTAAAGTGAGAACTTAAGCAGATAGTAACCCTTTTGATTTAAAACCTCACTTTGACAGGAAAATAAAATTAGTGTCCTTAGCATGTTTGTATTGATCTTGCATGAAACAAACAAGACTAAGGACAGATGAAATTATTCCCAATGATAATATATGCTTTCCCATTGGCACAATCTTAGCGGTAAAAAAACAATATGAGAAATTAGATTTTTCCAGTATCTTTGGAAAACACAAGAAGAAGGGGAGGGATATTAACTCCTTAATTCAGGCTCTTTTGAGCTATAAACTAACAGATAATTTCAGCATAAGTAAAGCCAGTGAATGGATAAATCGAGGGGAAGTTCTCGAAACCTTTGATCTTGAGAAATTCGAAGAGAGAACTCTTTTTCGAACCCTTGAAAATAT
>JBFLWN010000019.1:0-3731 GCA_040757555.1 Patescibacteria group bacterium
CCTGATAAATCTGTTCTGTTTGAGCCCAATTCACCCCAGAAAGGAGTGCTATATGCAGAGATATTGCTATCTGGTAAGCATTTAACAAGAACAAGTTCGTCTGAGAGAATATCATTTACAGGGAATTTTCCTGCTATTGTAGATTTACCTGAACCGGATTTTCCAGAAAACAAATAAACTTTTTCATTATGAATTATTCCCGTTGAATGTAAATAGAAACTGAATTCTGAAACAGCGAAACAGGATGAAACAACCCTTAAAAAAGAATCAAATGTATAAATATTTGGCTTTAATAACACTTGCACTACTTTGTTTTTTATTTTAATATGACCGCTGAAATCATTTCTTTTTGTTTCAATAAAACCATTATGAAAATGTATATTGACTTTTGAGGTTTTATCTGAATGGGAATTTAGATTTAGTGGTATAAATTTAACTTTGAGTATTATGCTTTTTTTTGAATTAACTGTATTTGTATTGTATTTTCTGAAAACTTTTTTAAGAAAAGTTCTTTCCTGAAAATTTGTGGGGTTCTGAAATATAACACTATACAACACACCATTTCCTGCACTCAATTTCAGGTGAGATAAACTACAGAAATCAACCATATTTATCTTAAAAATTATTTTGAAGTATTCAACGCAATAGCCAGAAGAAGCAAAAGACCGCTACCCGCGGCCCATGTTCTTGCCCCAAGAAGAATCATACTCTGCGTAGAAATAGCACCAAGCACAAAACAAATAACTCCAAGGATTATTGCAATGGTTGAAATTATCTTCATTATTGGTCACCTCCCTTCTAATCTTATATAGCCTATCACAAAACTAATTTATCGTCGGAGAATTTTTATCCCTCAAAAAAACTTCACCTCACCTAAAATTACCGACGACATTTTTTCAATTTTAATCATTTTTCTCACTCCAAACCCACTTTTACTGGTAGGGTGAGGTGAGATTTTTAAGTCCCTTAGTTTTGTGATACCCTCTTGTTTTTTGTTCATCTTCCGTCTAATCAATTTCACCTCAACCCTATTTTTGTGTATAATCTAATCAATTTAATTTTATTGCCTATCACAAAACTTGAGGTGAACCTATGCATAACTTAAATCCAAACCAAAAACTTCTTCTTTCTGCTGAATATTTACTGGATATCAACCCTCTTAGAAAATATGAAATCCTATTCTCAAATCTGAATTGCTCTCCTCTTGAAACCTTCTCATCTTCCGAAGGTAGACCAGCAATTTCTAAATCCGCTCTTTTGAAAGCACTCATCTTTAAGAACCTAAAACCTTTGCCTACTCTCTTTGACCTGTCGGTTGAATTGGTTGATAATCCAACGCTTTCTCTCAGATGTGGTCTACCCACCAATCTTAACCCTCACGCTATTCAAGAACGACTATCCAATTTCCTCAGAGATACACCTAACCAAATTTTACAAATGATTAGATGTAATCTTGTCACACAACTGCGAAAGTTACGACAAATCAAAGGAAATATTTTGTCAATTGATTCTTGTGCTGTGTTTTCTCAAGTTAAGGAAAATAATCTCAACACTTCTGTCAAAGACCGTTTCAATAAATTAAAAATTCCTGCTGCTGACCCAGACGCAAGACTCGGTGTCACTATAGAATTTCCAGAACCATTTCAGAAAAAAGTTTCCTTTTTCTGGGGTTACCGCAATCATGTTATATGTGATACTCATTCTGAATTACCTGTTGTTGAAATTACAAGCCCTGCAAATGTTTCTGAGCAAACTTTGTTTGTCCCACTATTCACCCAAGTTAAACATGACTTCCATTTTAACATAACAAAAATCGTCGCTGACGCTATGTATGACACAGAACATATTCTGAAATTCGTTATCAATAAACTTCATGCTAAACCTTATATCGCCCCTAATCCCAGATGGTCAATATATAGCGATGTAAAACCTTCTGCTTCAGGTGGACTTATCTGTGTCGCTGGCTTTGAAATGACCTACTGGGGCAAATTCAAAGACCGTGGCAGAACTCGTCTGAAATTTGTCTGCCCGATTACTCATCTTAAAAAGTTTGCTAAGCGACATCCATACTGCCCCTGGAACCACTATAAATTTGTCAATGCTACTGGTTGTTATGCTTATCGCAGAGGCGACTTTGATGTTAGAAAAAATATTAAGTATGGTTCGCAAACCTTTAAGAAATTTTACAATCAAAGAACTTCTTCTGAGAGAATTTTCTCTCGGTTCCTAACCCTATCTATGCAGTCACCAACTGTTAAAGGACTTAATGCTGTTGCTAACCATTGCACTATTGCTCACATCTCTGTATTGTTATTGGCTCTCACCGCTGTTAAAACTGGACACAAAGACAAAATCAGGTTCATTAAGAAATTTCTGCCATATTTGTAATTTCTTTCCATCTTTTGCTATCTTTTACGGGCCAGCAAAAATACTTTCCGACGAGCACTAAAATCTACTACTGCTTTTCAAAGAACCATTACCGACGATGTCCACTTTTAACCACTAGTTTTGTGACCGCCTATTTCTTAAAAGCGAGGGAATCTCTGTGGAGCAGACCATTGAATACTGACACGGTATAAACAAAGTTAATTAACCCAATAAATCAAAGAAAGTCAGTATTCACTAAGCGAACTCCCAAAGTGAGCGGGTCTGCGAACAGAGTTCCCGAGCAACTTAATGCCTAAAATGCCTCATTCCTGTAAAGACCATTGCAATTTTATTTTTATTACAAACAGAAATTGAGTCATCATCTCTTAAAGAACCGCCCGGCTGAATTATTGCAGTTACCCCAACTTTTGATGCTTCCTCGGGGACATCTCCAAATGGAAAAAATGCGTCTGATGCAAGAACCAGTGGCATTTTTTTGACATCGTCCTGCAACTTTTCAGTTATTGAATTCATCTTACTTACAGCAATTCTCAATGCGTCAATCCTTGACATCTGCCCGGCACCAATCCCGACTGTCTGTGTTCCGCGGGTTAGCACTATTGTGTTTGACTTTACATTCTTGCATACCCTCCAGGCAAACTTTAAACTTTCAAGTTCCTGCTCTGTTGGTTTTCTTTCAGTGGCTGTTTTAATGTTATCAAGTCCAAGAACAGAATCCCTATCCTGAATAAGCATTCCACCTGAAATAGTTCTGTATTCAATCCCAGATGTTTTCAATTTGGTTCCCGCCTTAAGAACACGCAAATCCTTTTTTGACGAAAAAACTTCCATCGCATCTTCAGAGTAATCCGGGGCAATTATACATTCAGTAAAAAGTTTTATTATTTCTTCTGCTGTCTGTTTATCTACAGAACAATTAAAAGCAACTATTCCCCCGAAAGCACTGACAGAATCGCAGGTTAAAGCTCTTTTGTAAGCATCTAAAACAATATCTCCTGTCGCCACGCCACAGGGATTATTGTGTTTTACAATTACACACGCTGTCGGGTCAAACTCACATACGGTACCCCATGCAGAGTCAATATCAAGATAATTATTGTAAGAAAGCTCTTTGCCCTGCAACTTTATTGATTGAACAACAGAGCCATACACATTACCCGTCTTATAGACAGACGCCTTCTGGTGTGGATTTTCTCCATATCGCAGTGAACTGATTCTGCTTAACCCAATTGCCTTTTTTTCCGGGAACTGCTCAAGTGTAAAATAATCTGAAATTACTGAATCATAATAGGCAGTATATGAAAATGCTTTTGATGCAAGAGTTCTCCTTAATTCTAAATCAA
>JBFLWN010000020.1:0-2759 GCA_040757555.1 Patescibacteria group bacterium
TTTTAGCGGTGTTAAAAGGCGACTTGAACTCAAGGGTAGAATAAACCCCGTTAGAAGTTTTGCAGGTTTTAAACGCAAAAATTTCTGGTTTAATGAGAAATCAAGTAAGACTTCTAACGGGGTAAAAACAAAGAAAAACTCAGAGATAATATTTATTGACGATTATGGACATCACCCCACTGAAATTTGTGCTACTTTAGAAACCGTAAAGGAGAACTTTCCTGACAGAAGATTGCTGGTTGTTTTTCAGCCGCATAGATATTCAAGAACAAAAATACTTTACAGGAAATTCGGTAAAGTATTCAAAGAAGCAAATATAGTTAGGTTGTGTGAAATTTATCCAGCAGGCGAGAATCCAATTAAAGGAGTATCTTCAGAACTTATCCTTAAAGAAATCAGAAAAAATAAAAAAGATATTGAAATGTTTGAATTTAATAAATTTTTGAAAGAAATAAAGCCAGGTGATGTTGTTCTAACCCTGGGAGCGGGAGATGTATGGCAAACAGGAGAAAAACTGATTCACAGATTGAAAAAATAAAGGGTGAGTTTAAGGACGCCCTGCTGAAGGTTAAAACGGATGAGCCACTTTCAAAATACACAACTTTTTGTATAGGCGGTCCTGCTAAGTTTTATGTTGAAGTTGGTACCGAGTCAGAGATTCAGTCATTTCTGAAAATAATAAGAAAATATGATTTTCCGCTTTTTGTTATAGGGGCGGGGTCCAATTTGCTTGTGAGTGATAAAGGTTTTGATGGAATTGTTTTAAGATTAAAAGGTGATTTTGCTGATATTGAATTTACACCACAAGATGAAAGACCGGAAAGCAATGTGGAAGTGAGGGTTGGGGCAGGAACAATGTTACAACTTCTGGTAAAAAGAAGTGTTGATTATGGTTATACTGGTTTTGAGTCACTCATAGGAATACCAGGAACTGTTGGTGGAGCACTTGTCAGTAACGCAGGAACATCAAAAGGTACAATATCAGAGTTTTTTGAAAGTGCCACTATTATTGATATTGAAGGTTCTGTAAAAACACTTAAGAAAAATGAAGTACAATTTGGATACAGAAGTTCAAATCTTGAAGGAAAAATAATCCTCTGGGCGGAGTTTCTTATCAAAAGTTCAACAAAAGAAGAGGTGCTTCAAAAAATAAATGAAAATCTTCTGGAAAGAACAAAGACACAACCGCTTGGAACATTCAACGCGGGCTCAATTTTCAAAAATCCCGAGGGAAAATTTGCCGGTCAGTTAATTGAAGAATGCGGGCTTAAGGGATACCGTGTTGGTGGCGCAAGCGTCAGTGAGAAACACGCAAACTTTATATTGAATAATGGCAAAGCCACAAGTAGAGATGTTCAGCAGATAATAAACGAGGTTAGAAAGAAAGTTCTTGAAAAATCCGGCATCAAACTTGACCTTGAAATAAAGATAGTCTGATAGGTAGAAAACGTAGAAACTAGTGTAGTGTCCCATAAATCTCTTGACATTTGAATATTTATATGCTATAATTGTTATGAATGAATATTGCAGAACGAATCATACTCACTCCAAAAGAACAGATGACCATCGACCGTTGGTCACAAGGGAAAAGTATTCCATTGCGTTTAGTTCAACGAGCACGAATTATCCAATTGTCAGCCAGGGGCGTTTTCAATCACGATATAGCCAAGCGTTTGGATATTTCCCGTCCAACAGTTCAATTGTGGCGGGAACGTTTTTTGGCTCTCCGTTTATCTGGACTGGAAAAAGATGCTCCTCGTCCTGGACGTTTTTCAAAGATTTTACACAAAAAAGTTACTACTATTGTCAATGCAACATTGCATACAACACCGCCAAACGCAACTCACTGGAGCGTGCGCACTATGGCAAAAGCTCAGAATGTCAGCCGAATGACAGTTCAACGTATCTGGAACCAATACAATCTAAAACCACATTTGGTAGAAACATTCAAACTCAGCAGGGACAAGCAGTTTTTAGAGAAACTTTACGATGTTGTTGGTCTTTATATGAATCCACCGGACAAATCTATTGTCTTTTCTGTAGACGAAAAAAGCCAGATTCAAGCATTGGAACGCACCCAACCATTACTTCCCTTGCGACCCGGTATTCCTGCAAGACAAACCCACGATTACACACGTCACGGAACAACAACACTATTTGCAGCATTAAGCATGCTCGATGGAACTGTAATTGGCGATTGTATGCCACGACACAGACATCAGGAGTTTATACGGTTCCTTCAACTTATCAATGTCAAAACTCCACAGGACTTAGACTTACATCTTATTGTAGACAACTATGGAACACACAAGCATCCACGGGTTCAGAGGTGGTTAAAACGTCATCTCCGATTTCACCTTCACTTTACTCCAACATCCGCTTCCTGGTTGAACATGGTGGAACGATGGTTTTCCGAGATTACATCAAAAAGAATCCGTCGTGGTTCATTCAAAAATGTGAAAGAACTAATTATGGCTATTAAGCAATATATTGAATCTCATAATCAAAATCCCAAAGTTTTCGTTTGGACAGCTTCGGTTGAAAGTATTATGAGAAAAATTTCAAATGTAAAGAACTGTTAGGGACACCACACTAGAAACATCGCCAAATGTCCATTTTGTTTTTCGCCGGGAAAATCCCAGTGACCATAGAAATATTGAACCCATTCTTCATGTGTAAGTTTGGATTCTTCTTTTTGTTCTTTTGTTGGGGTTGGTGCTTTGCCTAACTTTTTAAATAGTAAAATAAACTCATAATCA
>JBFLWN010000021.1:0-2713 GCA_040757555.1 Patescibacteria group bacterium
CGTACTGATAGGTTAAATCTTCAAAAAAACCCCTTTTTTGTGGGTTTTTCAAATGCAGTTTACACTTTTTCCAATACTGCATTTTGTAACTCCTTTAATTTCAAGGAGTAATAACCGGACGCTAGTGAAATTTCTTTTCTCTTTTAACATGTATTTCCGCAAATTGATTCATTTTATTCACTTTTTTATTAGGGCGACTCTAAACGATTTATACAGAAAAAAGGATTGCATTCCTTAGGAAAAGAAACTTATTTTAGGATGAAAAAGAAAATTTTTTTCTCACAATTTCATTTTTTAGTTTTTGGCTAATCATCTTTAAAATATAGATTAGTGAAAAAAGAATTTTAGATTGTATAATTTGTAAAACCATAGAATTTTCTTGGTATCAAAATGATTTACTTTTATCATGAAAACGAATATCACCGATGTGATTCACTATTTTACTTGTTTCTCTCCCTCCAAAAATTTACTTTTTACTCCCCCAAATCAACTAAAAGTACTCCCGTAAAATGTTTCAAATCGTCGTATTGCGTCAATTTTGAGATTGACGTATCAAGTCTAATTTGTTACACTCCTCAAAAGTAGCTTCTTATCATCTTTTCTTGATTTTTCAATCAATAAATGAGATTCTTGCGCTGCATTGGAATGTCTTATTAATCACGGAGAAATGGCGATGAGGCCTGCTAACCGAAACAAAGTGTTAACTCTGTCCTTCTTATTGTACCCACAGGATTATCACATAGTCTATCTCAATCCCATCGGCCGGTTAATGCTCGAAGGATTTTACCAGGGGTTGCAAGACCTTGCTAATCACACAATCGAACAGGCAGTTCAACTGATGAAAAGGCATCCTGAACTGCGTCGCCTAAAACCTTCGCATAGCGACAAAATCGAATTAGCAAAGTTGATCTTACCCGACATGAAGGCGTTACTGGTTGAATTTCCCCGCATTCATAAAGTGATGGATCGATGCGAGTGCGATTATCCCAAAGTAAAGACGTTACGGGAGCGTTTTCTCAAAGTCGGCTTCGACAAATCTTCGAGGAGCTGGTTTGATTACGAGCATCGAGTTTTGGTGCTGAGATCGGTCGGTGTCATCGCGATTAATTTCTTCAAAACCAGCACGTCTTTTGTTAAAAAGTGCATTAAAGTTTATGAATACATTTCCAATTCGTATGAGGACTACTTCGAGTACGATCTGGAACGAGACACGAGTTTTCTTTCGTCGATTATATCTCGTTTGGAGAAGGATCAATTGGATATGGACGCGATCTATGCCCGATTCCACTGCATGAGCGGGCGAATTCAAAAGGAATATGACGAATTGAGTGGAATTATCCATGAATGTCCAGCGCCTTTGAGCGACTCGTTGGCTCCACTAGGAGGTATGTGGATGAAGCCCAACCGCAGTTAGAAAGGGGAATGCGGAGATGCATATAAATGCAGGGAATAAAAATAAACGCAATCAGAAGTATTTGACTTGGATTCTGTTTGGATCGTTTGGCGGGGCAACTGTGGGAGTAATCATCGCTTCTACGGCGTGCCCAGGCAGCATCGCCGTAATCATCTTGAGCGGAACGAGCGGGTGTGTTCTCTTCTGTGCCGGTTCTATCGTTATCGTGAACTTCATCACTCCATCAACAACCAAGATTTCCGTTCGGATCAAAAATTACACCCACATACCCACTGTCGATTCGATCATTTTTAACATACGAGAGAATTGCATGCAAAAAGGAAAAAAAACAGATTTTGCGTTTGATGCAGTTTACAAAATCATTGAAGGAGAGAATTTGCGTCCGGAATTATACTTTGAACGCGAAGATGACCGGTACTGCATTTTTTTTCCATATATCAACATCAATCAGACGCAGTATTGCATGTTTAACGAAGCAATGACGTATTTTTTCGCCGCGTTCATCATTCGCAGAATTTTCCAGCAAATCGATCAAGAAATGTCGAATAATATCGAAGCCATGGAGTTCGCGCGGCAGATAACTTACATCCACATGCCAATAATGGTGGAAGAAGTCAAACTGATTTATGGCATGTTTGGATTTCGCTATCCTCTTGTTTATTGAACTGTAATTCACTATGAAGATGCTCGCCATGTCTGAAATAATCCGGATGTTTTGTGTTTAGGGACATCCGTTTTCCTGCATTTACGGGACACCCACTTTGCCTATCTCTTTTCCCTTAGACTCGTGTAAATGATATACTTGTAAACAAATCGTGCAACAACCGTGCAATCCAGGGGTAGTTTAAGGGGTATTTGAGGGTGTCGTCAACGCGGGGGCAAGGTGAATAACCTTTTGTAAATGCTTATTTTAGGGATACTTACGAAATGCTTTTGGTTGACTACGGATCAGGAGGTTGGAGGTTCGAGTCCTCTCCGGCGCGTTTTGATTTTATAGGACTTACGATGATTTAACCTCTCCTCAATTTTCTCGTTTTTGCCCAAATTATTGCCCCTCATTCTTACTGTTGCTTCCTTGATAGAGGCCGTTGAAGTGAGAGCCGTCATCCGTTCCGTTTCTTTTTTCTATATACTTTCCATAAACCCGGATCAGCATCTCCATGTTTTTATAGCCTAGCGTGAGTTTATTATATATCCTGTTGACCTCTTCACATAACTTGAATTATAAGAGCAAATTAGATAGAGTTGGAGGTGTATACACTGAGCCCTTGGAATTGCGGTCGAGTCAGATGAGTCGAC
>JBFLWN010000022.1:0-2499 GCA_040757555.1 Patescibacteria group bacterium
CTTTCATAAGTTCCACGAAATACGGAATCACTGAACCACGTGTATACATCACATTGCCGTATCGTGTGCCACACAACATTGTCCCATTATGATGTTCACGTCCAATTGCTATCATCACACGTTCCATAAGCGCTTTTGTCATTCCCATTGCATTAATTGGATATACTGCCTTATCAGTGCTCAACACCACTACCCGCTTCACTCCGTGGTGAACCGCCGCATTAATTACATTCGCCGCACCAATAATATTCGTGAGCACTGCCTCCGTAGGAAAGAATTCACAATGTGGCACTTGTTTTAACGCTGATGCATGAAATACAAGATCAACGCCTTTCATAATATAGGTGACACGATCTTTGTCGCGAACATCTCCAATCAAGAAACGAACTCGTTCATCAGGAAACTTGTTCGCCATATCCAATTGCTTTTTTTCGTCTCGGCTGAATATTAATATTTGTTTTGGCTCCAATTTCAAAAGCCGTTCCACTACGGCGTTTCCAAATGATCCGGTTCCCCCCGTAACCAATATAACCTTATTTTTTATACCCTCTTCAATACTCATATAATTAACTACGAAATACGAATTTATTACGAATTTATTACGAATTTACCAAATTTACTATCCTTTTAAACTTTACACCATCTTTAGTGAAATGTGCAATAATCCCCAACCTTAGGTCTCTTGATTTCAAATAGGAATAGACTTGTTCAATATCTTTCTTTGAAAAATAATTTCTTACCTTAAGTTCCAAAACAATCTTGTTATCTATCAGAAAATCAAAATAATAAATGCCAATTGGTTTTTCTTTAAAATATACTTTCGATGAAACCTGTGATTCAAAATTTATATCTTTGTTTTTAAATTCTTCCTCTGTTGCTTTTTGATAAAAATGTTCTTTGTGTCCCCATCCAACTTCTTTCCAAACATCAAATAAAACACCGACTATCTTATAACAAAGATCGGGATATAATAATTCTTTATTCCTAACCTCTTGTTTCATTATTTCGTGGCCCGTTATCTTTTTTCGTATATTCGTACTTATTTTAGTACTTTCGTAGAATTTCTCGTCCTCTCATATAATTTTGCATCGACGAGAAATCTATACCAGAAACCCTGCAAAAAGTGAAATATGAGGCCCTCTTTCCCATCCAAAAAGCCGAGGCGGAAAATGTAGCGATATAAGAAATATCCCCATGCTCTCACAAAAAGTGGCATCCCCATATACACACTTTCTTTCCACCATCTTTTTCGTTCAGTTGGTGTTCCAAGTGGATCTCCATCAACTTCGCGATATGTTTCTTTTTCTGTTTTTAAAATTGCCTCAATTTCACGCGAAGAAAATTTATTATGTTTATCGGTCCACCAATATAAATCATTTGTATTCTCGTCCACAAAATCATTTTTCAAATACCCTGCAACTCCTTCCTTCAATATGATATATTCATCCATTTCACGAGATTCGGATCGCGCCTTTCCTCTTTTGAATAAACGCAATATCCATGTTGGATAATATCCGCCATGTTTTATCCAACGTCCCATAAAAATCACTCTTCGTTTTATATAATATCCCGTAATAGACATAGACGCTGATTGATGCGGATCGGGCTGATTGATGCGGATGAAACCACCTATTTCGGCAGCAAGTTCAGGGGTGAGATATTCATCGGCATCAAGGCGGAGAATCCATTCGCCGGAAATAGAAACGTTATCAAGTGCCCAATTGAATTGTTCGGCTTGATTTGTAAATTCATGCTCAAAAAACCTCGCTCCGTATTTCTCGGCAATTTCTTTTGTTTTGTCAGTTGAAAATGAGTCAACGACAATAATTTCATTGGCAACATCATTCACACTCTCAAGACAACGCGCAAGGTGTTTTTCTTCGTTGTAGGTCAAGATAATAACAGAGAGTTTATCCATAAATATTTTTTATTTTTTCTTCTTATCTAACTTTTTTGTGAGCCATGAACTCGATTGAACCTTCCCTCCTCTTCCTACATTAAATATCATCTTACACCCAATTTTGTCACATACCGCAACTTCTGGGATATTGTCATATGTCCTATCTCCCCCATTTGCGAAAATATGTGGACGAATTTTTCGAAGTTCATTACAAATACTCCTATCTTTTGTATTTTTTATGTGGCTCGTGGGCACCACTTTATCCACTCCCTTTATTGATTTAATAATCTCCATTCGTTCCGCCTGGGGCATAAACACAAACCCCTTCTTCTCCATAAGCCAATTATCATTATTTAAAATTACCACCAGTTCGTCCCCTAGTTTTTTTGCCTCACAAAACATACGCACGTGCCCCACATGAATTGGATCAAATCCCCCACTTACCGCCACCACAATTTTTTTATCTTTTTTTGTTTTTGTATCTATATTTTTCTTCATATTTTTTCCAACAACATTCCAATCCGCCAATTGGCGGATTGGAATGTTGTTAATAGGTGTTATTTCTCTTTTTTAGTGTATTAGTGAGCCAGTCGTTTAAA
>JBFLWN010000023.1:0-2389 GCA_040757555.1 Patescibacteria group bacterium
CTCCGGCCAACCAGCGGATCGAGCGAACTCCAGCGCAGGCGAGCACACTCGCCTGCGCTTCCGTCGCTCATCCGCGCGGCGTTGTGCGACAAATAAATGACCTCCAAAATTGTTAAATCAAAAGGAGTAACACCCACGGAAAGATTGCTTGCAGATCTTTGCGAAAAATCTTTCTTGAAATTATGGAGTTATCCCAATCCGATTAAGGACGATAAAAAAGAACTTTGTGACCTCCTTGCTGTTTTTGAAAATCATTTATTCATTTTTTTTGATCGTGAGAGCGGTGCTCTTACTAAAGGAAACAAAGACCCACTGGTTCAATGGAATCGCTGGAAGAAAGAGGCGATAGATGCTCAGACAAAGACAGCTCATGGGGCTGAACGGTATATTAGAAGTGGTCGAGGTATTTTTTTAGATACAGAGTTGGTGGTTCCTTTTCCCTTGGATTTTGACCCTCAAAAAGTGGTGGTACACAAAATTATTATCGCTCACGGCGCAAAAGAGGCATGTGCAAATTTCTCTATCGATAACGTCTATGGAAGCTTAGGGATGTTTTATGTAAATGGTACTACCGATCTTCCCTTTCCATTTATGGTACACATGGACAAAGAAAATCCTGTCCATGTGTTTGATAGCCATAACCTTCCAATAATCTTTTCAGAATTAGATACCTTTTACGATTTTACGTCGTATCTTGATGCCAAGGTTGAGGCAATAAAGACGTACGATATGTTGTGTTATTGTGGTGAAGAAGATTTATTAGCGCACTATTTCCTCAACTTCGATGAGATAAAAAACAAGCATTTTATTGGTACTTCTGAAAAAGGCATTAATGGTTTGTATATTGGTGAAGGTGAATGGAAAGACTTTATTGAATTAGAAATATACAAAAGAAAAAAGGCAGCAGATAAAGTTTCTTATCATTGGGATAAACTTCTCCAAATCACCTGTCAAAACACACTTGACGGCACTATTGGCGGTTCTTCCCCATTGAGAGGGCGCAGTGCCATTCATGAAATGGCAAAAGAACCTCGCTTCCACCGCCGTGAGCTATCCGCAAGAATGTTGCAGTCGATTCGTAACTTCCCAGAGTCACAGCAACGAGTAATGAGAAATTTGTCGTTTATGCCGTCTTTTTACAAGGACAAGGGGTATGTGTTTTTGCAACTCAAGGTAGACGGCATTACCGACTATGAGAATGAGTACCGACCAAAAAGACAAGCATTGCTTGAAGTAGCCTGTGGTGCTGCAAAGAACAAATTCGACCATTTGAAAACGGTTGTCGGTATTGCGATTGATGCACCCAAATATGCCAAAACGAACTCCGAAGATTTCATTTTAATGGACTGTACCGATTGGCCAGATGAACAAAGAGAGCATTATGAAAAAGCAAATGAAGGACTTGGGTTCTTTAAGACCGGCGTTGTCGAGAAGAGAACTGTGACTGAGTTTCCCGTTGCTACAAAGACAAAAGCCACAAGACGAGTCAAAGTTGGCCGGAACGCCCCATGCCCTTGCGGTTCGGGAAAAAAATACAAAAAATGCTGTTTAGATAAAAAGCGATGAACATCGCACAACAATTGGTTCCAGCAGACCGTAAAATGCCACGGCTGCTGAACCAGAGCGTTATGTGTAAGAAATGAAAAAAATAGAAACGCCATCAGTATTAGAAAAGTTTTCTGGCAATGTAGTTACTCAAATAACGTCCACAGGTCTGGCTGCATATATTGGAACGCCACTTGCGGCTTTATTGCCAGTTCTGTTGGGTTCACTTGCTAATGGAAGACATTCAAGACGAGTTGAAAAGACACTTAAAGAAATAAATGAGAAATTAGTGAAGTGTGAAGATGAAATTAAGAACCTTTCAGATTCTCAATTTAAATTGATAAATGAGACTATATTAACAATATTACAAACAACAGAAGATGAAAAAATAATTTATTTGAAGCAAGTAATTGAAAATAGCATCCATGAGGATGCTATACCTATCACGTTAGCAACTCAATTGTCGAGAATAATAAGAGATATTTCAGCAGAAGAGATTGTTTTTATTAAACATAATATAAAATACAATAAAGTAATTTTTGCAGAAAAAACAGATCAGGAATCATGTCTTTGTGTCAAACCAAATTCAAATGAAAGATCATTGGCGGCTGGTTTAATTTCTCTGGGAATTTTGGTCCCTGCTGAATCAACAATAGGCAATATTGGTGTTTATCAATTCTCCAGTTTGTCGCGAAAATTATTAAATATTTTGAACACATAACCAATAAGGATTGATGCGACGTCTTTTTGTCGCTTTCAATCCTTTGTTCAAGAAGCCGCGGGCCTGACCTTATATAGGGGAATGCCTCGGAGGAATTTTTCAGAAGGATTGCACGGAGGGAAA
>JBFLWN010000024.1:0-2220 GCA_040757555.1 Patescibacteria group bacterium
CTATAGCGTCAATAGAAGGGTTGGGAAAATAACAGCATTTTTATGCAACGTCCGAACTTCAAACTCATAAATTCGGTATAAACAGCCTGAATTTTAATATCAAAATCAAAGTCACTTTCTAAAATCGGAAGTTATTAATACGTAGTGAAACATATCACTACTAATTATGAGCTTCAATCGAAAAATTACAAGGAAAAACAAAGACGGAACAATCAAAACATATTATGCCGAAGTAGAATCTGTTCGAAAAGGAAACAAGGTTATTCAGAGATACATTCGTTCCTTAGGCACAGATCCTAAATCACCAAATAACTTTTCCCTTGAACCCGTGCATTTCTCATATCTTGCCTTACGGCTAATGCAGGGCAGCCTGACAGCAAATGATGTATTTGAGATGCTGGAAGGAATGGGCAACCGAGTCACAAAAAATGACCTTGAAAGCATAGGAATTAGATATGATTTCGGAAAAAAAACATTCTCTATCTACCTATATTACGCAAAGCCCTCAAAATTCAGAAACAATGCAATAAATGCCGAAAAAACCTCATCGTTCAAAAAACAAAAACAAGAAAAATAAGAACCCTATCCGGAGAAAAACCTTTAAAATACAATATTTTCCAATGTGAAGAACACGATTCTCCAAAAATAATACCAACTGTCATCTTAAGAGAAATCTGTCCTCCACATCGAATATTCGACACAAAAGTGATGATAGCAGTTGGACTGCTCCGATGGTTTCTCAACATGCAGCGAGAAGAAATACAATTGCTCTTCTATGCGAGAGGAACTGAGATCTCCACAGGTGAAATATCTTATCTATCTGAAGAATTTCTACTGAGATTTTATATATTCCACAAGGAACGTGCGGAACAGATTAAAACTCTTTTTAATAAAAATGGTGGAATGATTCTCCATCTGGATGGAACTGGAGAGGCAGGTGGTGATATCGTTTTCACTGCCGAGGATGGCAGGACAGGTATCAAAATCGATGCACAAATAATGCCTTCAGAAAGTTCAGAATTCATTAAACCATTTCTGCAATCATTGAAAAACACAATCGGTACTCCTACAGTCATAATCCGCGATATGAGCAAGAAAATCAAGGATGCTGCTTCCGAAATATTTCCTGGCACTCCTCAGCTAATATGTCACTATCATTTTATTTCTAATCTTGGAAAACTTATTTTCAAAGAAGAATATGAAACGTTTCGTAAAAAAATGATAAGTACCAAGATTTTAGCACATTTAGTAGCACTTAAAAGAGATTTATCAGAGCTTGTTTCTTTCAAAAGTCTACTTGTGGAGGCAAACTGTAAATGGGTTGCTATTGCAGTAGAATATATATCATCGCCAAGGGAAAACCGGTCAGGTTTTCCATTTATTCTCCCTTATTTTGAAATTATGAATCGTGTACTGGAAATTAAAACTCTTCTTAAGAAAATTATTGATTGGAATGCCGAACAAAATTTGGCTGTGAACGCTGTTCTGGAGCTCTATGAATATATAGAGAAATTAACACATATCGATGAGATCAAAATCTACCACTTTAGACTCGGTAAAGTATGGAATTGGTTTGAAAGCGTGAGAGAAATTCTGGAAGTTAGCAAGTATTTAAAAGATGATAAACAGGTAAATGAGCCAAAATCAAGTGTTACTATTAAAAATAGTCTGCAGGATTTGATTGTTAAAATAAAGAAAGAAACTGATGTTAAGGATAAGAAAATCATTGAAGTTTCAAAAATCATAATCCATGAATGCATAGAGCACTGGGAAGAATTGACCGGAGAAATAAAGGACATTAATGGGAATGATATTCGTGTGGTTCGACATAATGGCATCCTGGAGACCAACCATCGGTGGAGCAGAATGCACACGAGAAGGCGTACAGGGAGAAATAGAACCACAAACGATATGGCAAAGTACGGGGCACTGACGGCAGTATTGTCTAATCTGGAGAATAAATTTTACGTCGATAGTGTAATGGGTGATGTTTCGGATTTTGTTTATGAATTACAGAGTATTTCTGGTGAGGAACTGGAAGAGGCTAAGAAATTGGTTAAACCCCATCTCAATGAGTTTTTGAGTTCATCTGATTCAGAGAGATTTTCATTGCTTCACGAGTTTGTTACGATTCTGGAACATTCTGATAAAAAGGATAAAATTGATGTGAATAAATGGCTGATTAAGCTTGAATAGGCAACCCTTTGTTTGACGCTATAG
>JBFLWN010000025.1:0-2064 GCA_040757555.1 Patescibacteria group bacterium
TATCATCTTCACTATAGCATTCACTGTCATAGACGCAATCTGTTTCTGCATCACAGCACCCAGATGTTCCGTCAGAATCACATTCATTGAATGCAACTTCTGAACCATCACTCTGCAAAAGATACTCCCCACACGTCATTTCAATCCCATTGCATCCACCTACACAGCATCTATAATAGTCTGCATCCAATGTTGTATCGCAGGGATACCATGCACTGCCGTACGTGTCATTCATTCTTCCAACACAATATTCATTTGCACTTTCATCACATGCAGTTGTTTGTGTTGTGCATTCCAATTCGTCATAACAAAGATAATAAGAGCTATTCAATCCTAACTCTGTTGAAATGCCACCGTAGGTTTCATTAATATCTCCTGTTGCAGAATCTCCATAATAAAACACTAAATTTTCCTGAGAACTATTGCACAAATGCCAATCTGAAGTTCTTGTTGTGCCGTGCGTCCACGAAAAGCAGTCAACATTATCATATGAAGCAGTCCACGGCAAAACTATTGAGCTTTCCAGCAATGCAGATGTGTCTATTTCAGTTATTGATGAAATATCTTTTCCTAATGTATCAGAATACCAGTCATCATTTACACTTGATGGAGAAATTTCATCTGCTGTGACTGTATTGTTGACATAACAAAAAAGAATGTTTTCTGTTGCACTGTCATCAGCAATGCATCTTGATAAATCTTTTTCAGAACCTGCAGGGTAATCTTCGCCGCAGTCATATGTGCTGTAAGGAGATGGTGAGCTCCACGGCCAGCTCCATGGAGCTGCAGCAGTTAAGCTGACATTTTTGCCAAGCACAAACACTGAGCTTGCAATAATAAGAAGGAATGCAGTTACAATCATTGCATTTTTTGCAAATGTGTGCTGATTGTCAATATACGCAAAATATTTGTTCATATCCTCTGGACGATATCCGTTGACATACATTTTTGTGCGTATTGCTTCATCATCATACCCTTTTTTTCTCTGTCTGACAATATAACGGATAACGTCTTTCTGCGTTGTCATGGTGTTTTTCTAGCAACTAAGGTATATAAGCTTTTCTGAGTTTATGCAAGAAATTTTCTTACTTTATTCTCTAGTTCTTTTTTATTAGGTAAATGGAGCCTGTATTGAGAAACAAAGAGCTTATACGGCAGATGTGCTGCAAAATTAACATACACCGTGTCTTTGTCAGTGCACAGGAGAATTCCTATTGGTTCATTATCTTCAGGCTTATTTAGCCTTTCTTTTACATAGTTCAGATAAAAATTCATCTGCCCTGCATGTTCATGTCTGAATTTTGTTGTTTTTAATTCAACAACAACATAGCATTTGAGGTAAATGTTATAAAACAGCAAATCAATGTAAAAATGCTCATTATCTATTGTAATCCTTTTCTGCCGTGCAACGAAACTAAACCCCTGCCCAAGCTCAAGCAGGAATTTCTGCAGTTCATTCAATATTCTTGTTTCAAGCTCTTTTTCAGTGTAAACATTTTTTTCTTCAAGTTCCAAAAATTCCAGCACATACGGATCTTTAATGAGCTCTTCTGAGGTTGAAGGAATATTTCCTTTTTTGTCAAATGCAAGAAGCGCTTTCTTGTCTTTGCTCATCAACAGCCATTCATAATGCAGTGAATAAATCTGTCTTTTCAAGTCTCTGACACTCAGATTTTCAGCGATTGCATACTTTTCAAAATAGTTTCTTTTATTCTCTTCTTGTATTTTGATTAATTCGCAATAGTGTGTCCAGCTCAGTTTATACAATTCGTCAGTCAGTGACTGGCTTATCTTATGTTGATACACTAAATAAAAAATTCTCATGTTTTTTAATGCAGTCTCGCTGAATCCTCTCCTGAACTCTTTTGTCAGCTCAAAAGACAGGGTTTCAATCAGTTTTTTGCCGTACTCAGCACGTTTATGCCCTTTCTGCTCTTCTTCAACAATTCTTCTGCCAATCTCAAAATATACTCTAAGCATTTCTGCATTGACTGCATACACTGCATTGTATTTTGCTTTGCGGATAAGTGTTTTAAGGCCATTGATTAACAAGGCAATATCTTT
>JBFLWN010000026.1:0-1389 GCA_040757555.1 Patescibacteria group bacterium
CCAGTACTTCCGAAAGTAGATAAAACTTTCCCCTAGCTTTTTCAAATCCCACTAGACTTACTCTGTAGTTTGAACGCATGCATACCTACTTGAAGTCCATCTGTAAGCTGTTCGCCCACTAGAAATACCCTTCTTTGTAGTTCGCCGCCTAACCCAAAAGCAAACCATCTTTCAGGAGAGCAGACAAAATCCCAAAAATCATTGAAAACTTGCGCAACAATCTTTTTCATTTCATCAACTTTAATCTGAATTGAAAATTTGAGCACATCCAAACAGAAAAGCAGATTGATGAGAACCCATAAATTGTAGAGGAGAAGACCAATTGCAAAAAATAGGTATCTCACAATTCCATTCTTCGAAGTAGTTTTCAGCCTAAAATTATCCTCAACTCTATGGGAGGTTTCTATCCCCCATCTCCGTGAATATAACTCTGAAAGGACGTATGGGTCCGTTCTGTAAAATTCCACTGGGAGATTTGTGATGTAGCCGTATACATGCGTCTCATTGTTTTTCATTTCGTCTAAAATTACTAGATTTGTTTCAACTTCTTCATGGAGGATATTGCTTAGCCTCCAACCGCTAACCAAGGCTGGCAGATTTCCACATCTCTTCACCCAGTTTTCAAATTTTGAATCTTGTCTCACCGGAATTATGTAGCGGTATTTCTCTCCCATCATCGCAACCATGTCGGTTGTGTAAAACTCTCTATCAAGCAAAATTACGTATGATTGTATCCCCAACTCCTCAAGAAAAACTAGCGCCCTATTTACAAGCCAGAGTTTGTCAGTCTCCTTGAAAAATGGATAAGCAAATAAAAAGAATCTGCATCCCTTTACAACGATGTTCGTTGTGAGGTATCTGTAAGCGTAGTAGGTGCCTGCTTTTGGTTTTGTTCCCACCACAAAAGGGTTACTTTTATCACCGTAGTACATCTCCTCTGTGAAGTCTATTGCGATTGCAAATTTTCTACCTCCAAATCTTCTCTTCAAAAGCTTGGCTGACCTTCTTACACTATGTTTTAGCATCTCCTCTATTTTTTCAATTGTTAGCTTTTGATTGAGATGATAAAAAATGGTGTCTGCTATTGGGCTTTTTGAAGTTATTTCTAGTGAGGTTTCCTCTATCGCTGCGTTTGTGATCACCATCAGCATTGTGAAGAGATCAAAGATGGCGTTTCTACACACACCGAAAAGTTCGTATCTTGCAATATTTTTTGATTCCTGTCTCAAAACAGCAAGTATTTTATCCTCCGCGTCTATTTTCATACTAGTCGCCTTTCCCGCATCCCTTTTTGGCTGCGTGAAGGCCGCCTGGGGCTGCGGGATGCGACTATTTAAAATTTGGGCTACAAATATCCATCAGAAAGAAAAAGGACTTTCGGATCTACTG
>JBFLWN010000027.1:0-1370 GCA_040757555.1 Patescibacteria group bacterium
TATACTGCACTCCTAAAATAAGAGACACAGCTGATGTATAGAAAAAGGATTAATACTGATGCACGAAGCGTAGCGAAGTGCATCAGTATTTGGCAAAAAACAGTTGCCGATTAATCTGGAAAAGCTCAATATGTTACATAAAAAAAAGGAGTTAATAAATGAAGCAGACGATACAAAAATCACCTGAAGAAAAACTCTCCATCATACTAGAAGGACTTAAAGGGGAATCAGCAGTATCGGAGATATGTTCAAAGCACGGAGTGTCCCAAGCATGGTACTACAAGCTCCGTGATAAGTTTTTGGAAGGTGGTAAAAAAGCAGTAACACAGAATGGTTATTCCGGCACAAACAAATTGGAAAAAGCAAAGATTGAAGAGTTGGAAAAAGTAATAGGTCGTCAGACAGTTGAGATACAGATATTAAAAAAAAATTTGAATCTGGATTGAGTGGCAAGGAAATGATAAACGAGTTGGTAATAGAAGGACATACAGTAAAAAATATTTGCCGAGTATTGGGGCTAAGTCGTTCACAATATTATCGACAAAGACAAAGTGTTAAGGATGTTGTTGTATCTGAACATCGAAAAGAAAAACGAGAGGAAATTCTGGAAAAAATACGCTTGATAAAGTCAGAGCATCCGTTTTGGGGATATCGAAGAACAAGGGCATATTTACAGTATAAACTGAACATCCATGTAAGCAGAAAATATGTATACCGACTAATGAAAGACAATGCTTTGTTGGTTGATGTCAAACAATACAAGGCAAAACGAAGAGACCAGAGAGCAAAGCCAATAGCTGAAAGACAGAATCAAATCTGGGGAACCGATATGACAAAGTTCTATATTGATACTGTAGGATGGATTTATTTTGTAGTAGTACTTGACTGGTATACAAAGAAAATAGTCGGCTGGGATTTATCGTTACGCTGCAAAACAGATCAATGGTTAGCTGCCTTAAACCAAGCTGTAGATGAAGAACTAATTATCGGCAGCAGAGAATATGGATTAATGCTAATAAGTGATAACGGTTCTCAACCAACAAGTATCAAGTATGAGAACAACTGCAGTAACCTTGAGATCAAACACATAACAACATCATACTCAAATCCTAAAGGCAATGCAGAGACCGAAAGATTTTTCAGAACATTTAAGGAAGAAGTAGTCTGGGCAAACATGTTTGATAAAGTTGAAGATGCTGCAAAAGCTGTTGAAAACTTTATAATGTTTTATAACAATGATTATCCTCATTCAGCTTTGGGAAACATAAGCCCGGTCGATTTTATTAAAAAACTAAATCTAAAAAAGGCAGCTTGAAAATGTCTCTACTCTTTTTTAATAATTTTTGTCTTGACTTTGGGAGTGCATTACA
>JBFLWN010000028.1:0-1306 GCA_040757555.1 Patescibacteria group bacterium
GCCAACCATAGTCTCTCTCCCCGAGGTTTCGATGCCTTCATGGCAGCTATCTCTCTGAGACACCTCAGCGATTATGTGTAAAATGGCGTTTATTTATAAATCTTGTTGGAAATTTCTCTCAAGAAGGGGTTATGTATTTGCTGCATCTCCTTTATTATCAATACTTGCATTTCGTGTTTACGATGTGAGGCTATGTGCTGCAAAAGAAAATACATATATAGAAAAAGACACTGAGTAATCTTATGAAAGCAGTTATTTTTGATATGGATGGTGTTTTGATATTAAGTGAGAAGATGCATGAATTTCTCTATCGTAAAACTCTTCAGCACTTTGGCTATACCCTTACTAAACAAGAATATAATACATTCTTTGCAGGTAGAGGGACTCTTGATGGTTTTGAAGCATGTTTTCATGCAAAAAACATCCCCCTTGGAGATATTGAGAGGTACATTACTCTCTATCGTCAACTTAAAAGGGATATTATTCATCATCATCTCAAAGAACATATTACTCTCAGGGAAGGTACATCTGTTCTTCTCACAGATTTAGCAAAAAAATACAAACTTGCTATTGCAACTTCAACAATAAAAGAATTTACAGAAAATCTTGTTGATGCTTTTGGATTTAAAGAATATTTTTCAGTGATTGTTTGCGGAGCAGATGTGAAAAAAGGAAAACCAGATCCTGAAATATTCTTGAAAGCTGCTGAAAAACTGCTTGTTTCTCCAAAAGACTGTGTTGTGATTGAGGATGCGGAAAATGGTGTTCTTGCTGCAAAAAATGCTGGCATGGTATGTGTTGCTCTCTATGATGCTGAACGGGATTTAACTAAAGCTGATTATATTGTCAAGGATTTTTCAGAATTAAAGAAATTACTGCATTCTATCTAAAATATCATGCGCATTCAGTGCTGTGCTGAATTCTTTGCCTGCTTGGTTGAAGAAAATTGTTTGCAGTGTTTCTTTTTCTCTGTTGGAAACTCTTGCCAGCTGGTCTGCAACAATTAACCCATACGGATAGCCGATGAATGCTCCGTCACAAGAAATTGATGCAAGAATTGATGCATACTCCTTGATATTTTCTTTCTTTGCTATAGGCACTTCAATCCTGAACACATGCTTTGACAGTGCATGAAGCCTGACAAATCCCAGTACTGCATGCTCATGTGTTGAAAATAACGGATAATAACACCACATGCCTTTCTTGTTAAAGCTTTCTAATGCTGTAATAATAGATTCTCCATTATTGCAGAGCAATGCAGTTGTTTTGTTCACGCCAATAATATTTGTGTTGAGATTATACAATT
>JBFLWN010000029.1:0-1285 GCA_040757555.1 Patescibacteria group bacterium
GAGCATGTTTTCTTTGATGCAAATGACCGCAAGCAGTATCTGTCATTGCTGAAGAAATACTCTATGAAGTGGGAATCTCCGATAATGGCATACTGCCTTATGAGTAATCATATACATCTTCTGACAAAACCAAAGTCTGAGGAATCATTATATAAAATGATGCAGGGTCTTACCCTATGCTATACGCAATATATAAACAGGACATATAAACGGACAGGCAGGCTGTGGGAAAGCCGCTATCATTCATGCATTGTGGATCAGGAGAAATATTTATGGGCTGTTGCCAGGTATGTTGAGCAAAATCCCCTGCGTGCTGGGATGGTTAAGAAACCCGAAGATTACCCCTATTCAAGCGCACGCGCACATGTAAACGGCAGCAAAGATTCTGTTGTGGGAGAAGAACTCTTCAGTGACGACCGGAGGGAGGATTATATACTGTTGTTGCGCTCTGATATTCCCAGAAAAGAAATTGAACATCTGCGGTACGTGACAAAAACTGGAAGACCTTTTGGGAAAGAGAGGTTTGTAGTCGAGATGGAAAAGAAGCTTGAAAGAAGGCTTTTGCAGCGTCCAAAGGGAAGACCAAAAAAGGAAACTCCTTAAAATGGGATGTGTCCCTATTTACTAACCCACGGGGGGAATGCGGCAGTTGAGCAGCGAACTCCTGAATCTCCCCTTCACTCCGCTGCGGGGAGAATGGGGAGTTCGAGACAGACGCCCTTCGGGCACTGCTCAACTGCCGCATTATGCAAGAAGATTAAATATAATAGAGGAAAATCAATGAAACGATTAAATTTGGAACACCTCATCCTTTATTTCTTGATTGTGAGTGTATTATCATTATCAGAAAAAAAGAGTATTTTATGCAAAAAAACAACATTCCAGTTGATTTGAAAAAAACAGGGAAAAGACCTCTTATTTGTACAATATTCATTCTCTCTTTTTTTCTGTTATCAGGGTGTGAAGGTCTATCTGTTAAAAAACTCCATTCCAACCCTCAAATGCACCTTGATAACACTGTAGATTTTTCTTGGTATCAACCAGTGTTTCCTATACAAATAAGTAATTAATTAAATAATTAAATAATTAAATAGGGACACATCCCATTTTAAGGAGTTTCCTTTCTTGGAAAATGGGATGTGTCCCTATTTAATTCCAAGAAAAAAAGAGTATTTTATGCAAAAAAACAACATTCCAGTTGATTTGAAAAAAACAGGGAAAAGACCTCTTATTTGTACAATATTCATTCTCTCTTTTTTTCTGTTATCAGGGTGTGAAGGTCTAT
>JBFLWN010000030.1:0-1257 GCA_040757555.1 Patescibacteria group bacterium
TACCTGTTGATCAGTTACCATATCAGCCATCCTTTCTTTAAAGATGGCGGACAGTTTACAATTCCCTTCAGTTCCGGGAATTATAATTGTCGTCAGGCGGGAGTTTTAATTGTCGCACATCAAAATTGCATACAGATCATGTTTGTCTTTGTTTTTTCGAGTTCCAAGAGCTTGATAAACAGATTGCGATGCAGATATGGCAAGGACCCCAATGTTATTTTCCCTAAAGAGCTTGAGGTCCACATTTTTAAAAGTCTTTTCAGGCAAGGCAACATAGCAAAAGTCAGCATATTTCTTGTACCTTACCGCTTGCAGAAAAGCTTCTTTCCATTTTTTCAGCTTGGCTTCAATAGCAATGATTGGATTCTTCTTTATTGTCAGCCTCTTAACACGCCTGTAACCTTTTCCTTCTGCTACCAAAAAGCCTCCATCTACGAAACCCTTTAACACAACGTATTTCAGGTGTTTTGCTGAATACGAAGATATTTGTAATATGTCTCCAAATGGAACTACTACGTTGAATGGAATACTGTTTAACAGGAAAACATCTGTCAGCTTGTTAAAAGGATAGTACCTATAGTCTTCTGCCCCGACAGTAGCAACAATATCTGCTATTCCATATCCTGAATCAAGTTCATTAGCAATTATTGAATAGCCCATATTGATACTTAAATAGTCTTTCAATATAGGTATCATTTCTCTTTCGTATTTCATTTTATCTCCTAAACTCAGAGAATACTTCGATCCATGAATCAATATGATTATACGTTGGCAGCACAATACCATCCTTCTTTATTCTATCTAAACGTGACTTGGCTGATTTAGCTAAATTAACAAAGGGTTCATTCTTCTTGTCATTAATTAATTTCATTTCTTCGTGTCGGACCTGCAGAAAATGAACTTTTGCGCTTTTATTTATTCTATCTAAGCGATATTCGTTCTGGCAAAATTCACAAGAGCATCTATGTCTTGGAAACCTTTGCAGAATTTCACTTGCCAACCCAACCTTCAGCGAAAGCAAAAGATCTTTTATCACCGATTTTCGCAGAAGCATTCTCCTTGAGATTTGAAAAAGATTTCATGGGTGTCAATCAAAAATAGGGTAATAAAAAAAGCATGTTATAAATATTTCTTGTCGAGAAGTCTCTGCGAAATCTTATATCAAATGACGGTTTGTAATGAATTTTATCGATATTAAAACTGAGAATGAATGAGGGTTTCATTCGTATCATTAATCACCCATGGATGTTAAAGTAG
>JBFLWN010000031.1:0-1191 GCA_040757555.1 Patescibacteria group bacterium
TTTGCTCACTTCTGCTCAAGCGCAAGCTCCATTATCTTCACAAGAAGCTGTGTGTGGTCCATGCCCAATACAGCAGCCGCTTTGACAAAATCAGACTCTCCTGCAATATAGCAGTTTGGGTTGACATCAATCACATAGACATTATTATTCTCATCCACCCTGACATCAGCCGTAGCATACCCCCTGCAGCCAAGCGCCTTGTATGCGCCCATTGCAGCATCCTCTATCTTTTTCTTCAGCTCAGGCTCAACTTCATTTGCAATCTTAGAATCTGTATTCTTGTATAGATTGCTGTTCTTGCTCCACTTTGCCTTGTACGAAAGCATCTTGGGCTTGCCTTCAAGGCTTTCAGGAAACGCTATCTCAAGCATTGGAAGGGCTTCAGGCTCATTGTTGCCGAGCATTGGAACACAGAATTCCCTTGACGGGATGAACCTCTCGACAAGCGCCCTGCATTTGTTCTCTTCAATCACCTGCTTTATCATTTTTCTCATATTCTCCTCGTTAAACACTACATTGTCAGCTTCAATGCCCTCGCTTGCATGCCCGTACTCAGGCTTTACAATAACAGGGGTGTCAAGGTTCATTTTTAATTCTTCACCGCCCGTCTCAAACACCTGGAATTCAGGGGTTGGAATATTATTCTTTAACAAGAGGTTTTTTATGTTAAGCTTGCTCAGGCTTGCCATGATTATTTCTGCAGTGTTTCCTGTGCACGGCACATTGGCTTTTTTTGCCATCTCAGGTATAAGCGTCTCATCCCTCATGTCATCAAAGCCGTCGCAGAGATTGAAGATTAAATCATATTCAGAAAGATTAAAATTCTTGCTTTTATCAAAAATTACTGCGGCAATCTCATGCCCGCTTTTCTTCATTTCATTGATAATGCCTTTGTCAACAGGCCAGAACTGTTCGTCAGTGTCTGACTTTGAGCAGCACAATGCCAATACTTTCATGTTTTTTCCGTTGAAATTTTTTTCACAAACTTTTCAAAGGTGCAAATGTTTTTTCTGCGCCCCTTGTCAAATTTTGCGAAATATTTTTTTTCTTGTTTCAATGTTTTATTAGCATTTAATCATATTTAAACGTTTCTTTTTTCAGAAATTGTGAAAAATTTTCATTCGCGAAGAAATTTTTGTTTAGGGAAAATTTTTCCATGCTGTTTTTTGGTAGAATATTTGCACCGTATGT
>JBFLWN010000032.1:0-1069 GCA_040757555.1 Patescibacteria group bacterium
GGTTAAAGATATTGTATGCGGTATGGACATAAGCGAAAGCATGGCAAAAGAACAAAAGAAAACCGCTAAATATAAAGGCAAAATTTATTATTTTTGTTCTTTTGACTGCAAAGATGCTTTTATTCATGATAACAAATAGATTGTGAGGGGAAAGCCGTACATCTCAACAAATAAAGCTGCTATAAAAGCAACTAAAACACCCCCGCTTCTTTTTTGGAATTTAGTCCTCATAGGGATATATCTCGCAATAAAAAAGAATGCCAATAAAATTACACTGATAACTATAATCCAATTTCCGTAGGCATATTCAGCGATTGCCATTGTTGTTCTTTCTCTTTTTATACACTAATTAGATGGATAACATAACCAATTATAACAAACAAAGATTAGCAGTATATAATCCCAATACTTGTTCGCGTTTCATCTCTTTAAACACTGCTTTGTCGATTTTATGTTCTTTTAGGACGTGCCCATGAACAAGCAAAACTGCAATTCCAATCAATATTTTTCCGATGACATCAAAAGTGGCTCCAACAACAAACCCATTCATCTTCATCTACCTATCCGCAACATCCACTGCTTTTTCTTGGTTTTCTCAAGTATTCCTCCATTTCTTGTTCATACTTGCTTGCATGTTCATCGCAGCAGAAATTTTTTGAGTGCGTCCCTACATAACCCGGAATCTTAACATCTCTTTTGACTCCATTTCCTTTTTCTATTTTCTCCCTGCAATATTCGCACTTTTTTGCAAATAATCCCATTTTTATCACCCATCTATATTTACATTACAGATAGAAAACAACATTATTTCCTCTTTTTTCCCTTTGAGAACAGCTTCTTCAGCTTTCTTACTTTGGATTCCTTCCCCTTCTTGCTGGGCTTTCTTCCCCTGTATTTTGCTTTTTTCACTTTTTTCTTAGCCATAATCAAATCACCTCGTGCATCTGGACTCGGTGAAAGAGTGCCTCAAGCACCAAACGGAATCAATCTTAACCTATCGTTCTGCTTTAAAGGTTATCTCCCTCGCACCGCAGAGAAGCTTAACAGGCGCAGGTTTCGTGCGGTGAGT